>NZ_JBIWLX010000001.1:0-39020 GCF_044766405.1 Streptomyces sp. NPDC102270
CCCGAAGCCCAGGCCCACCCCGACCCCCCACCCCCCCCCAACACCCCCCCCCCCCCCCCCCCCGCCACCCCCCCCCCCCCCCCCCGCGCCGCCCGCCCCCCCCCCCCCCCCCCCCCCCCCCCCCCCCCCCCCCCGCGGCCGCGCGCACCATCGCGACGCTACGCCCATAGAATTTCCGCCATGGGGATAGTCGCCGGGTTGGACAGCTCACCCGAATTCACTCGCATCGTCGTCTGCGACGCGGACACGGGTGCCGTGCTCAAACAGGGGTACGCGCCGCACCCGGTCGAAGGCCGCCCGTCCGACGTCGACCCCCAGGCCTGGCTCCTGTCCCTCGGCGAGGCCGCCGGGGGCGGTCTCCTCGAAGGAGTGCAGGCCATCGGTGTGTCGGCCCAGCAGAACGCCGTCGTGCCGCTGGATGCCCAGGGCAACACCGTGCGCCCCGCCATGGTCGGCGGCGACAAGCGCGCGCAGGTCGCCGCGGCCGACCTGGTCGACGCGCTCGGCGGGCGCGAGGCGTGGGCGCAGTCGGTGGGATGTGTGCCACAGGCCGCGCAGCCCGTCACCAAGCTGCGCTGGCTGAACAAGACCGAGCCCGACGCCGCCCTGCGCACCGCCGTGCTCCTCCAGGCGCACGACTGGCTGGTGTGGCAGCTGCTCGGCCGGCCGGTGCGAAGGACCACCGACCGCGGCGGCGCCTCCGGGACCGGCTACTGGTCGGCCGCCACCGGCGCCTACCGCTCCGACCTCGTCGAGCTGGCTCTCGGCCACCCGGCGATGCTCCCCGAGGTGATCGGTCCCTCGGACGCGGCCGGTACGACCCCGGAGGGACTGCTGATCTCCGCCGGGACCGGGGAGACCATGGCCGCCGCCTTCGGTCTCGGGATCGGGCTCGGGGACGCCGTCGTCTCGCTGGGCGCGTCCGGGTCCGTGATGGCCGTGCACCCCGAGGCGCTCGTCGACAACACCGGGATGATCACCTCCCTGGCCGACGCGACCGGCATGCACCTGCCGGTCGTCACCACCCTGAACGCCGTACGGACCCTGCGCGGGGCCGCCGAGATGCTGAGCCTCGGTGACCTCGAGAGCCTGTCCGACCTGGCGATGAAGTCGACGCCGGGCGCCCACGGCCTCGTACTGCTGCCCTATCTGGAAGGTGAGCGGACGCCGAACCTGCCGCACACCGCGGGGACGCTGACCGGCCTCAGGCGCGAGTCGATGAAGCCGGAGCATGTGGCGCGGGCCGCGTTCGAGGGCATGCTGTGCGGGCTCGCCGACGCGCTCGACGTGCTGCGCGGCCGGGGGGTCGAGGTGCGGCGGGTCTTCCTGCTGGGGGCGGCCGCCGAGCTGTCCGCGGTACAGGCCGCCGCGCCCGCGCTGTTCGGCGCGCAGGTCGTCGTGCCGCAGCCCGCGGACTACGCGGCGATCGGTGCCGCCCGGCAGGCGGCCTGGGCGCTCGGGGTGTCGCAGGGCACACTCGACCCGCGCACCCCGCCGATGTGGCAGGGTCCGGCCGCGCAGGTCCTGGAGCCGGGCGAGGAGCTGGCGGTGGGGCAGGCGGTGCGGCAGCAGTACGTGTCGGTGCGGGAGCAGACGTATCCGGGGGCGTTCCGCTAGACCTCGGAAGGTAAGACTCCGGTAGGAGCGGGTGGCCGCGAGGACCCGGAAGGCCGTACGGAGCACTGCTGTCGGCTTAATCGGTTGAGGTAACACGGGTGGAGTGTCCGACGATAGGGGCCAGGGGCAACCACTCGCCCCGTCGCCGACTCCGAGAGACGTAGCGTGCTCATACGACTTCTGCGGACCTATCTCAGGCCCTACAAGAAACCCATCACCATCCTGGTGCTGCTGCAGTTCCTGCAGACCTGCGCCACCCTCTACCTGCCCACGCTGAACGCGGACATCATCGACCACGGCGTCGTGAACGGAGACACCGGCTACATCCTCAGCTTCGGCGCGCTGATGATCGGCATCTCGCTGGCGCAGGTGGTGTGCAACATCGGGGCCGTGTTCTACGGCGCCCGGACCGCCGCCGCGCTCGGCCGGGACCTGCGGGCGGCGGTCTTCGACCGGGTGCAGTCGTTCTCGGCGCGCGAGGTCGGCCAGTTCGGTGCGCCCACGCTGATCACCCGTACGACCAATGACGTGCAGCAGGTCCAGATGCTGGCTCTGATGACGTTCACCCTGCTGGTGTCGGCGCCCATCATGTGCGTGGGCGGCATCGTGCTGGCACTCGGCCTGGACGTGCCGCTGTCCGGGGTGCTGGTGGCCGTGGTGCCGACGCTGGGCATCTGCGTGACGTTGATCGTACGGCGGCTGCGGCCGCTGTTCCGGTCCATGCAGGTGCGTCTCGACACGGTGAACCGGGTGCTGCGCGAGCAGATCACCGGCAACCGGGTCATCCGGGCGTTCGTGCGTGACTCGTACGAGGAGGAGCGCTTCCGGAAGGCGAACAGCGACCTGACGGAGATCTCCCTCAAGACGGGCAACCTGCTCGCGCTGATGTTCCCGGTGGTCATGACGACGGTGAACCTGTCCTCGATCGCGGTGGTGTGGTTCGGTGCCCACCGGATCGACAGCGGCGGGATGCAGATCGGCGATCTGACCGCGTTCCTCGCCTATCTGATGCAGATCGTCATGTCCGTGATGATGGCCACCTTCATGTTCATGATGGTGCCGCGCGCGGAGGTCTGCGCCGAGCGCATCCAGGAGGTCCTCGACACCTCCTCCAGCGTGGTGCCTCCCCTGGCCCCGGTCCGCGAGCTGCGACGGCACGGGCATCTGGAGATCCGGGGCGCCGGCTTCCGCTATCCGGGCGCCGAGGAGCCGGTGCTCAAGGCGATCGACCTGGTGGCCCGGCCCGGCGAGGTGACGGCCGTGATCGGCTCGACCGGCAGCGGCAAGTCCACCCTGCTGGGGCTTGTCCCCCGGCTGTTCGACGCGACCGACGGCGAGGTCCTCGTCGACGGGGTGGCAGTCGCCGAGATCGAGCCGGTGCTGCTGGCCAAGACCGTCGGGCTCGTGCCGCAGAAGCCGTATCTCTTCGCGGGGACCGTGGCGACCAATCTCCGCTACGGCAATCCGGACGCCACGGACGAGGAGCTGTGGCGCGCGCTGGAGGTGGCGCAGGCCAAGGGCTTCGTCGAGGGGCTGGAGAACGGCCTCGACTCCCCCATCGCGCAGGGCGGCACCAATGTCTCCGGTGGTCAGCGGCAGCGGCTCGCCATCGCGCGCACGCTCGTGCAGCGGCCGGAGATCTACCTCTTCGACGACTCCTTCTCCGCCCTCGACTACGCGACCGACGCGGCCCTTCGCGCGGCGCTCGCCGAGGAGACCTCGGAGGCGACCGTCGTGATCGTCGCCCAGCGGGTGGCCACCATCCGCGACGCCGACCGGATCGTCGTCCTCGACGAGGGCCGGGTCGTCGGCACCGGCACCCACCGCGAACTGATGGCGGACAACGAGACCTACCGGGAGATCGTGCTCTCCCAGCTCACGGAAGCGGAGGCTGCCTGATGGCCGGGCCCATGGGGCGCATGATGGCGGGCGGCGGTCCCGAGAACCGGTCGATCGACTTCAAGGTGTCCGGCAGGCGGCTGCTCGCCCAGTTCAAGCCGGAGCGGCTGACCCTCTACGCGATGCTGTTCTGCGTCGTGCTGAGCGTCGGCCTGAACGTGGTCGGGCCCAAGATCCTCGGCGAGGCCACCGACCTGGTCTTCGCGGGCATCATCGGACGGGAGATGCCCGCCGGCGCGAGCAAGGAAGAGGTTCTCGCGCAGATGCGGGCGCGCGGCGACGGTCAGGTCGCCGACATGCTCCGCAGCACCGACTTCACGCCCGGCGAGGGCATCGACTTCACCGCAGTGGGCCATGTCCTGCTGTTCGCGGTCGGAGTGTTCCTCATCGCGGGGCTGCTGATGGCCGTGGCGACGCGGCTGGTCAACCGGACCGTCAACCGCACGGTGTTCCGGATGCGCGAGGACGTGCAGACGAAGATGTCGCGGCTGCCGCTGTCGTACTTCGACAAGCGCCAGCGCGGCGAGGTCCTGTCCCGGGCCACCAACGACATCGACAACATCGGGCAGACCCTGCAGCAGTCGATGGGCCAGCTCATCAACTCGCTGCTCACCATCATCGGTGTGCTCGCGATGATGTTCTGGGTGTCCTGGCTGCTGGCCCTGGTCGCGCTGGTCACCGTGCCGCTGTCGTTCGTCGTCGCCACGCGCGTGGGCAAGCGCTCGCAGCCACACTTCGTGCAGCAGTGGCGCACCACGGGCAAGCTCAACGCCCACATCGAGGAGATGTACACCGGGCACAACCTGGTGAAGGTGTTCGGCCGCCAGGAGGAGTCGGCGGCGCAGTTCGCCGAGCAGAACGAGGCGCTGTACGAGGCCGGGTTCAAGGCGCAGTTCAACAGCGGGGTCATGCAGCCGCTGATGATGTTCGTCTCGAACCTCAACTACGTGCTGGTGGCGGTCGTCGGCGGGCTGCGGGTCGCCTCCGGTTCGCTGTCCATCGGTGACGTGCAGGCCTTCATCCAGTACTCCCGCCAGTTCTCGATGCCGCTCACGCAGGTGGCGTCGATGGCGAACCTCGTGCAGTCGGGTGTCGCCTCGGCCGAGCGGATCTTCGAACTCCTGGACGCGGAGGAGCAGGAGGCGGACCCGATGCCGAGCGCGAAGCCCGCGGAGCTGCGCGGGCGGGTCGCCCTGGAGCACGTCTCCTTCCGATACGACCCCGAGAAGCCGCTCATCGAGGACCTCTCGCTGAAGGTCGAACCCGGACACACGGTCGCGATCGTCGGCCCCACGGGAGCCGGCAAGACCACCCTGGTCAACCTCCTCATGCGGTTCTACGACGTCTCGGGCGGCCGGATCACCCTCGACGGCGTGGACATCGCGACGATGTCCCGGGACGACCTGCGCGCCGGGATCGGCATGGTCCTCCAGGACACCTGGCTGTTCGGGGGCACGATCGCGGAGAACATCGCGTACGGCGCCTCGCGCGAGGTCACCCGGGGCGAGATCGAGGAGGCGGCCCGGGCGGCCCACGCGGACCGGTTCATCCGGACCCTGCCCGAGGGCTACGACACCGTGATCGACGACGAGGGCAGCGGGGTGAGCGCGGGTGAGAAGCAGCTCATCACCATCGCCCGGGCGTTCCTGTCGGACCCGGTGATCCTGGTCCTCGACGAGGCGACGAGTTCGGTGGACACCCGCACCGAGGTCCTGATCCAGAAGGCGATGGCCAAACTGGCGCACGGCCGCACGTCGTTCGTCATCGCGCACCGTCTGTCGACGATCCGGGACGCGGACACCATCCTGGTGATGGAGAACGGCTCGATCGTCGAACAGGGCACGCACACCGACCTGTTGGAGGCCGGCGGGGCGTACGCGCGCCTGTACAAGGCGCAGTTCGCGCAGGCGGTGGCGGAGGTGGACTAGCTGGAGGGGGCCGTTGGGAAACGGCCCCCTTTCCTCAGTCCAGATAGCCCCGCAGCTGATCCGCGAAGGCGTGATCCCGCAGCTTGTTCAGAGTCTTCGACTCGATCTGCCGTATCCGCTCCCGGGTCACTCCGAAGATCCTCCCGATCTCCTCCAACGTGCGCGGCCGCCCGTCGGCCAGGCCGTACCGGAGTTGGACCACCTTGCGCTCACGCTCGCCCAGGGTCGACAGCACCGCCTCCAGGTGCTCCCTGAGGAGCAGGAACGCCGCCGACTCGACCGGTGAGGCCGCGTCGCCGTCCTCGATGAGGTCACCGAGGGCGACGTCGTCCTCCTCGCCCACGGGGGCGTGCAGGGACACCGGTTCCTGAGCCAGGCGCAGGACCTCGCTGACGCGCTCGGGGGCGAGGTCGAGCTGGTTCGCGACCTCTTCCGGGGTCGGTTCGTAGCCGCGTTCCTGGAGCATCCGGCGCTGGACGCGGACGACCCGGTTGATCAACTCGACGACGTGGACCGGCACCCGGATCGTGCGGGCCTGGTCGGCGAGGGCCCGGGACATGGCCTGGCGGATCCACCAGGTGGCGTAGGTGGAGAACTTGTACCCGCGGGCGTAGTCGAACTTCTCGACCGCGCGGATCAGGCCCAGGTTGCCTTCCTGCACCAGGTCGAGCATGGTCAGGCCGCGGCCGACGTACCGTTTCGCGACGGACACGACGAGCCGCAGGTTCGCCTCGATGAGGCGGCGCTTGGCCATCCGGCCCAGCACGACCAGCCGGTCCAGGTCGAGCGCCAACTGACTGTCCAGGTAGGGGGTGTTGGTCAGTTTCTCCTCGGCGAACAGGCCGGCCTCGACCCGGCGGGCGAGGTCGACCTCCTCGGCCGCGGTGAGCAGCGGGATGCGGCCGATCTCCCGCAGGTACTGGCGGAACAGGTCCGAGGACGGGCCGCCGGTGTCGACGCGGCCGCGGGGCGGCTCGGGCGGTTCGACCGGTTCGGTCTCCACGTTCGCGAGGACTTCGGCGGGCGGGGTGTCCGGTTCCGCCTCGGGGTGGTGCGCGACACGGTTCTGCGGGGGCACCGCGACGAGAACGTCGGGCTCGGCGTCCTGCTCTGTCGTGTCGTCCGTACTGTTCTGGGTCTGTGTGAGGGTCTGGGTCTGCACGGGGGCGACCTCCAGGATGATCGCTGCCGAGGAGGGCGGCAGCGGTACTTCGGGGGCGGAGTCGGCGGCCTCGCCGCTGTCCGTCCCGTACGCGATGAGCGGAACCGCGGGGGTCTGGGACCCGTTGGGGACGGATCGGCCGCGCTCCGAGGACTCAGGCACCGGAACCCAGTGTGGAGTACGACACATCACCGCCACGAGGGGCGTGCGGTGACTTTTTGAGTCCGGTCCGTGACCGGGTGGTTACTCCGCCCTGCGCGTGCGCGGCCCTGCGGCACGCGAAACCGCTGATCAGGGGTGGCGCACGGCTCAGAGGGCGGAGGGGCCCTCGTCCTGGAGGGCGCGGTCGTAGCGGGTAAGGATCATCATCTCGTTCTGGACGGCGGCCGACTGGGCCGGATCCGTGTGGCCGGTGCGGGTCAGGACACTCTGGAGTTCGGTGAGCCGACGGGCGACGGCCCTGCGGCGGACCGTGACCAGTTGTTCGCCTGCGTAGTTCTCGTCGACCGTGCGCCGCATGATCGCCTCGACGGCCAGCTCGGTGACCATCGCGCGAACCGCGTCGTCGGGGGCGGCCTCGCGGACCCGGACGAGATAGTCCTGGGAGTCCTGGACGCCGTACTCCGCGCCGCCCGCGTCCATGATGGCCTGGCGTACGGCGGCGTAGGGCGAGGCGGTGAACTCGTCGATGCCGTACGCGTCGAAGGCCGGGGAGACCAGTTCGGGGCGCTGCAGGGCGAGCTTGAGCAGCTCGCGCTCGGTGGCGTAGACGGGGTTGCGCAGGGTGAGGGCCGGGCCGGAGACGGCGGGCCGGTGGACGGTGTCGTACTGCCGCTGCTGCGGGCCGCGTCCCGAGGGGGCCGGTCCCTTGCCGCCGCGGTCGCGGGCCCACCGGGCCAGCTGGGCCACCCGCTTGACCACGAACTGGGTGTCGAGGATGCCGAGCATGCCGGCGAGCTGGACGGCGACCTCGTGCTGGGCGCCGCTGTTCTTGATGCGGGCGACGATCGGGGCGGCCTCGTCCAGGGCGGCGGCGCGGCCGGCGGGGGTGTCGAGGTCGTAGCGGACGACGATCTGGCGCAGCGCGAACTCGAAGAGCGGGGTGCGGGGTTCGACCAGGTCGGCGACGGCGTCGTCGCCCTTGGCGAGGCGCAGGTCGCAGGGGTCCATGCCGTCCGGGGCGATCGCGATGTAGGTCTCGGCGGCGAACTTCTGGTCGTCCTCGAAGGCGCGCAGGGCGGCCTTCTGGCCGGCCGAGTCGCCGTCGAAGGTGAAGATCACGCGGGCCGAGCCGTTGTCCATGAGGAGCCGGCGCAGGATCTTGATGTGGTCGGTGCCGAAGGCGGTGCCGCAGGTGGCGATGGCGGTGGTGACGCCGGCGAGGTGGCAGGCCATGACGTCGGTGTAGCCCTCGACGACGACCGCGCGGGAGGCCTTGGCGATGTCCTTCTTCGCGAGGTCGATGCCGTAGAGGACCTGGGACTTCCGGTAGATCGCGGTGTCGGGTGTGTTGAGGTACTTGGGTCCGTTGTCCGCCTCGTAGAGCTTTCTCGCGCCGAAGCCGACGACGTCCCCGCCGATGTCGCGGATGGGCCACATCAGACGGCCGCGGAAGCGGTCGATGGGGCCGCGGCGGCCTTCCTGGGCCAGGCCGGACAGGAGGATCTCCTTGTCGGTGAAGCCCTTGCCGCGCAGGAAGCGGGTGAGGTGGTCCCAGCCCTGGGGGCTGTAGCCGACGGAGAAGTGCCTGGCCGCGTCCTGGTCGAAGCCGCGCTCGGCGAGGAACTGGCGGCCGGTGTCGGCCTCCGGGCTGGTGGCCAGCTGCTCCATGTACCAGTCGGCGGCGATCTTGTGGGCCTCGACCAGGCGGATGCGCTCGCCGCGCTGGTGGGAGGGGTTGTAGCCGCCCTCCTCGTAGCGCAGGGTGATGCCGGCCTGGGCGGCCAGGCGCTCGACCGACTCCGAGAAGGTGAGGTGGTCGACCTTCATCACGAACGTGATGGTGTCGCCGCCCTCCTGGCAGCCGAAGCAGTGGAAGAGGCCCTTGCTCGGACTGACCTGGAAGGACGGCGACTTCTCGTCGTGGAAGGGACACAGGCCCTTGAGGTTGCCACCGCCCGCGTTGCGCAGCTGGAGGTACTCGGACACCACGGCGTCGATCGGGACCGCGTCCCGTACCGCCTTCACGTCCTCGTCGTTGATCCGTCCTGCCACGCGTGAAGTCTACGGGGAGGTACCGACACCTACGGGACGAGGCTGACGAGGGGAACGTGCGGGTCCGCCAGCGCCTCCGTGTCCACCTGAGCCCCGGATCGGATCAGGTTCTGGATCGGCTCCGTGACGTCCCACACGTTGACGTTCATCCCGGCCAGCACACGGCCCCGCTGCACCCAGAAGGCGATGAACTCCCGCTTCCCGGCGTCTCCCCGGATCACCACTTCGTCGTACGAGCCGGGGGGCGCCCAGCCGCTGTACTCCATTCCCAGGTCGTACTGGTCGGAGAAGAAGTAGGGCACCCGGTCGTACGTCACCTGGCGGCCCAGCATCGCGCGCGCCGCCGCCGGGCCGCCGTTGAGCGCGTTGGCCCAGTGCTCGACGCGCAGCCGGTTGCCGAAGAGGGCGTGGTGGAAGGAGGCCACGTCGCCCGCCGCGTAGATGTCCGGGTCGGAGGTGCGCAGTTGTCCGTCCACGGCGATGCCGCCGCCGTGCGCCCGGTCCGCCAGCTCCAGCCCGGCCGCCTCCGCGAGGGCCACGCGCGGGGCCGCGCCGACCGCCGCGAGGACGTCGTGCGCGGGGTGCTCCTCGCCGTCGTCGGTCCGGGCCGCGAGGACCATGCCGTCCTGCCCGACGATCTCCGTCAGTCTCGCCCCGAAGTGGAAGCGGACGCCGTGCTCGCGGTGCAGCTCGGCGAAGAGGTTGCCGAGCTCGGGGCCGAGGACGGAGTGCAGCGGGGTCGACAGGGGCTCGACGACGGTGACCTCGGCGCCGTACTCCCGGGCCGCCGCCGCGACCTCCAGGCCGATCCAGCCGGCGCCGGCGATCACGAGGTGGCCGTTGTCCCTGCCCAGGGTGGCCAGGACGCCCTTGAGGCGCTCGGCGTGGGCGAGGCGGCGCAGATGGTGGACGCCCGCGAGGTCGGTTCCCGGGATGTCCAGCCGGCGCGGCTCCGCGCCGGTCGCCAGCAGCAGCTTGTCGTAGCGGACGGCGGTGCCGTCCGCGCCGAAGCGGACCGTCTTCGCCGCCCGGTCGATGGCGTCCACGGTCTCGCCGAGGTGCAGCTCGATGTCGTGCTGCGCGTACCAGGCGGGTTCGTGGACGAAGGCGCTGTCGCGCTCCTCCTTGCCGAGGAGGTAGCCCTTGGAGAGCGGCGGGCGCTCGTAGGGGTGGTCGCGTTCGTCGCAGATCAGTATCACGCGGCCGGTGAAGCCCTCCGTCCGGAGCGTCTCGGCCGCCTTGGCGCCGGCGAGACCTCCTCCCACGATGACAAAAGTCTGATCCGCGTCGACCACTTGATTCCTCCTCGTAAGGGTGCCGCCCACATGGGAGCGTCCCGCACGGAGCGTGATGGGGGAAGAGGGAGTGGCCCGATCAGGCCACGGAGGGTCACATTCGGGCACGATTCATGTCACTCCGGACTTCTCCGCATGACTTCTGTCCCGCAAGCATCACAGGTGGTCCGTGAGACGGGCGTGAAGCGAACGCGCCGACGCGTCGGTGAGGGACGCGATCTGGTCGACGATCACCCGCTTGCGCGCGCGGTCGTCGGACGCCCGGTCGAACAGCGCGCGGAACTGCGGGTCGAGGCCGTCCGGGGCGCGGGCGGTGAGCGCCTCGGCGAGTTCGGCGACCACGATCCGCTGGTCGGCCCGCAGCCGCTCCTGCTCGGCGCGCTGCATGACGTACCGGTCGGCGACGGCCTTGAGGACCGCGCACTCCAGGCGGGTCTCGTGCGGTACGACGAGTTCGGCGCCGTACCTCGTGAGTCTCCCGGTGCCGTACCGCTCGCGCGTGGCGGCCTCGGCGGACAGGCAGAAGCGGCCGATGAGCTGACTGGTGGCGTCCTTGAGGCGGGCCTGGGCCACGGCCGAGCCGTCGTAGCCGTGCGGCCACCACGGTTGCTCCTGGAGGCGGTCCAGTGCGGCGGCGAGTTCGGCGGGGTCGGTGTCCTCGGGGACGTACCTGCCGAGAGCGACCTCGAAGACCGCCCGGCGTTCCGGTTCGGCGTGCAGGCAGTTGGGGTCGATGTGGCCCGCGTGCAGGCCGTCCTCCACGTCGTGGACCGAGTAGGCCACGTCGTCGGACCAGTCCATGACCTGGGCCTCGAAGGTGGTGCGGGCGTCGGGGGCGTCCTTGCGGATCCAGTCGAAGACGGGGCGGTCGTCCTCGTAGACGCCGAACTTCCGGGACGGGTGCCCTCCGCGGGGCCAGGGGTATTTGGTGGCCGCGTCGAGGGTGGCCCTGGTGAGGTTCAGCCCCACCGACCCCTCTTCGGTGAAGCGCTTGGGCTCGATGCGGGTCAAAAGCCGCAGGGACTGGGCGTTGCCCTCGAAGCCGCCGCAGTCGTCGGCGAATTCGTTGAGTGCCTGTTCGCCGTTGTGGCCGAAGGGAGGGTGGCCGAGGTCGTGGGCGAGACAGGCGGCCTCCACCAGGTCGGGGTCGCAGCCGAGGGCCGAGCCGAGTTCGCGGCCCACCTGGGCGCATTCCAGGGAGTGGGTGAGACGGGTGCGGGGGCTGGCGTCCCACGCCTGGCTGAGGGTTCCCGGGGTGACGACCTGGGTCTTGCCGGCGAGCCTTCTGAGCGCGGCGGAGTGGAGGATGCGGGCGCGGTCGCGTTGGAAGGCGGTGCGGCCGGGGCGCTTGTCGGGTTCTGGGGCCCAGCGTTCGGTTGACTGCAGGTCGTACGGCATGCCTCGACAGTACGGGCACGGACTGACAATTCGCCTGCTCCCTCAGGCAGCCGCGGTCGCCTGCCGCGCCCATGCCCGGTCGTAGCGGTGCAGGACCAGGTCCGCCATCGCGGGGTGCGTGCCCAGCGGGGCCGAGGCGATCCACGGCGCCTTTTGCGCGCACTGGGTCGCGAACAGGCCCGGCGCCGTGAAGTACGACGCCACCGCCACCCTGTCGCGGCCTCGCGCCGCCAGTGCGCGGATCGCGGTGTCGACCGTCGGGGTCGCCGCGGAGGCGTAGGCCGGGACCACGGGGACGCCCAGGCGGTCCGACAGGAGGTGAGCGGTGCGGCGGGTGTCCACGGCCGAGTCCGGGTCGCGGGAGCCCGCCGCCGCGAGGACCACCGCACTGGTACGGCGAGTCTCCTCGTCCGTGCTCCAGCCCGCCTCGGTCAGGCGGGCGTGCAGGGTCTCCACGAGCAGCGGGTGCGGGCCCAGCGGGGCGGCCACGCGGGTGCGTGCGGCGGCGGCCGCCGCCATCTCCGGGATGTCGCGCTTCACGTGGTAGCCGCGGGAGAGCAGGAGCGGGACCAGGACCGCCTCCGCCGTACCCAGGGAAGCCAGGGTGTCCGGGAGCAGCGGCTCGTTGAGCTCGATGTGGCCCAGGTGCACCGGCAGTCCGGGGCGCTGCTCGCGGACCTGGTCGAGGAGTTCGTGAACCGTCTTCAGGGTGCGCGGGTCACGGCTGCCGTGGGCCACCAGGACGAGCGCGGGCGGCTCGGCGCGGCGCCTGTCGTCGAGGGAGACGAGACTGGGCTGGCTGCTGATCCGGTTCATGGATCGATGGTCGCGGCCGGAGATTGCCTCCCCGTTTCCTGGCAATGACGCGTCCTTTCCAACGGTTCACGCGGGCGGGCGGCAGGATGTGAGGTGCCATGCCCCGTGCCATGACCTGGGGGTTCGCCCTCAGGAGTGAGCGTGGTCACGCGTCGGCGGACGAACCGATCGCCCTGCCGGCACGTCTCTGCTTGTCGAACAACCGACCGGGAGGGGCCGTCCGATGCGACTGCCGAGGGTACGCAGACCGCGGCTGCCACGCACGCGTACCGGGCGGCGCAGGCTCGTGCAGGCCGTGATGGCTGGGTGTGTGCTGGCGCTGCTGCCGTCCACCTGGATGTACGTCGCGACGGACGGCCGGCTGCGGACGACGGCCGACGCGCCCCGCACCGAAGTGGCCGTGGTCTTCGGAGCCGGGCTGTGGGACGGCGAGCCGTCGCCGTATCTCGCCCACCGGCTCGACGCGGCGGCGAAGCTGTACCGGGCCGGGCGGATCAGGGTCGTCCTCGTCACCGGTGACAACAGCCGCGAGGACTACGACGAGCCCGACGCCATGCGCGCCTATCTGACCCGGCACGGCGTCCCGGGCACCCGGATCGTCCGGGACTACGCCGGCTTCGACACCTGGGACTCCTGCGTCCGCGCCAAGAAGATCTTCGGCGTGGACAGGGCGGTCCTCATCAGCCAGGGGTTCCACATCCGGCGCGCGGTCGCGCTCTGCCAGGCGGCGGGCATCACGTCGTACGGCGTCGCCGTGACCGACAGGCACAACGCCACCTGGTACTACGGCGGTACGCGGGAGCTCTTCGCGGCGGGCAAGGCGGCCGTGGACGTGGTGTTCCGGCCGGATCCGCGGTTCCTGGGACCGAAGGAGCCGGGCGTGGCGAACGCGCTGGCCTCCGCGCGCTGAGCAAGTGGGTGCGGCGGGTCCGGCCCGTGCGGGCACCTCGACCAGCCCGGTGGCGCAGGGCTCCTTCTCCTCGAGCGTTGCGGCTTCGGCCGGAACTCGGTCCGGAGACGGCGTCGTGGACATCGCGGCCAGTCCGGGAGACCAGGCGGCCGAGGTCGTGGCCCTGCGTGCAGCCGGTTGGGCGGCCTGGTTCCGTACCCCCGAGGAGGGGCTCGCACCCCACATTCACGCTCTCGGCGTCCGGACGGGCGATGCGGAAGGTGACCGTGGGGCGAGCCGTGTTCCTCACCGCACGGTGGTGTCACGGGGGAGGTCGCCGTCTTGGGCGCGTAACACGGAGCCGTCCCCGGCGTAACACGGCCGACGCACGCTGAAAGGCATGCAGAACTCCGTGACGCCCACGCACTGCCCGTACTGCGCCCTGCAGTGCGGCATGAACCTGACCCCCGCTCCGGACGGGACCGTCGAGGTGAGCGAGCGCGCGGACTTCCCGGTGAACCGGGGGGCCCTGTGCGGCAAGGGCCGCACCGCGGCCGCGGTGCTCTCGTCCCGGGTGCGTCTGACCTCCCCGTTGGTGCGCTCCGGGGGCACACTCGTGCCCGCCACCTGGGACGAGGCACTGGACCGGATCGCCGAGGAGTTGTCCCGCACGCGCACGGAGCATGGCCCGGACGCGTGCGGGGTCTTCGGCGGGGGCGGCCTCACCAATGAGAAGGCGTACACGCTCGGCAAGTTCGCGCGAGTCGTCCTCGGCACCTCGCAGATCGACTACAACGGGCGCTTCTGCATGTCGTCCGCGGCGGCCGGCGGTATGAAGGCGTTCGGCCTGGACCGCGGGCTGCCCTTCCCGCTGGAGGACATCCCGAAGTCCGGCTGTGTGATCCTCGTCGGCTCGAACCTCGCCGAGACCATGCCGCCGTCCTTGCGGTTCTTCACCGAACTGCGGGAGAACGGCGGCACGCTGATCGTCATCGACCCGCGCCGCACCAAGACCGCCGAACAGGCCGACCTGCATCTGATGCCCCGGCCGGGCACGGACCTCGCCCTCGCGCTCGGGCTGCTGCACCTGGTGGTGGCGGAAGGCCTGGTCGACGAGGAGTACGTCAGTGAGCGCACGGTCGGCTGGGAGGACGCGCGGGCCGCCGCGATGGCCCACTGGCCGGAGTACGTGGAGCGGATCACCGGCGTGCCGGTGCCCCAACTCCGGGAGACGGTACGGATGTTCTGTGAGCCGGAGTCCGCGATGGTGCTCACCGCGCGCGGGCCCGAGCAGCAGTCCAAGGGCACCGACACCGTGAGCGCGTGGATCAACCTGTGCCTGGCGACCGGGCGCGCGGGACGGCCGTACAGCGGCTACGGCTGTCTCACCGGGCAGGGCAACGGACAGGGCGGGCGCGAACACGGCCAGAAGGCCGACCAGTTGCCCGGCTACCGCAAGCTGGACGACCCTGCGGCGCGGGCTCATGTCGCCGAGGTGTGGGGCGTGGACCCCGACTCGCTGCCCGGACCGGGGCGCAGCGCCTACGAGTTGCTGGACGCGCTCGGCACGGACATCAAGTCACTGCTGCTGATGGGCTCCAACCCGGTGGTGTCGGCGCCGCACGCCGCGCACATCGAGGAGCGCATCAAGTCCCTGGACTTCCTGGCCGTCTGTGACGTCGTGCTGTCGGAGACGGCGGCCCTCGCGGACGTGGTGCTGCCGGTCACGCAGTGGGCCGAGGAGACGGGCACGACGACCAACCTGGAGGGGCGGGTGCTGCTGCGCCGGAAGGCGATCACGCCGCCGGACGGCATCCGCAGCGACCTGGACGTCATGCACGAACTCGCCGACCGGCTCGGGGTGGAGAAGGGCTTCCCGACCGACCCCGAGGAGGTCTTCGAGGAGCTGCGCCGGGCGAGCGCGGGCGGCCCGGCCGACTACTCCGGGATCACGTATCGGCGGCTGGCGGAGGAGAACGGGGTGTTCTGGCCGTGCCCGACCGAGGACACGGCGGTGCACCCCGGCACCCCCCGCCTCTTCCTGGACCGCTTCGCCCACCCCGACGGCCGGGCCCGCTTCGTCTCCGTCTCGCACCGGGCGATCGCGGAGGAGCCCGACGCGGAGTACCCGGTGCTGCTGACGACCGGGCGGGTCGTGGCCCAGTACCAGTCCGGCGCGCAGACCCGCCGCGTGGACGAGCTGAACGCCGCCGCGCCGGGCCCGTTCGTGGAGCTGCACCCACGGCTCGCGGAACGACTGGGGGCGGCCGAGGGCGACCCGGTGGCCGTGGTCTCGCGGCGCGGACGGGCCGTGGCACCGGCCCGCATCACGCTCGGCATCCGGCCCGACACCGTCTTCATGCCCTTCCACTGGTACGGCGAGGGCCGCGCCAACACCCTCACCAACCCGGCACTGGACCCGACATCCCGAATGCCGGAGTTCAAGGCGTGCGCGGTGCGGGTGGAGGCGGTCAAGTCGTAGGGGGATGCCAACTGCTTGCCGGGGAGCGTGGGCAAGGGCTATTTGACTCGAACGTGTGATGGTCGGCTTCCTGGCTTGCGGGTACGGCGCCAGCGTGCGGGGCCCCCGCTCCACCGCAGTGACGGTTCGGGTCCTCCCCGTCGCCTCTGGCCGTGCCCATCTGGCCAGGTCGCGCAGGGCTGCGTCCGTCAGCGGCCCCCGGCCGCAGGGGCCTCCCGGGATCGGACCATGGACAGGATCCGTGTCGCTGCCTCGGGGTTGAGTATGCCGGGGACCAGCTCGCCCAAGACCGTTCGGGGCGCGCGGCTGAACGGGCTCACCCCGCTCAGTCCACAGGAACGGTGGAGGCGAGCCGCTGGGCGTGGGCTGCGGTGGTTCGCAGGGGCTGTGCGCCGAGGCGGACACCGAGCCGGTAGGCCAGGACGGACGCCGAGTTGGTGCGCCAGGGCAGGCGTCCAGCCGGTACGCCGGGCCGGTACATCAGCCCCGTGCGCCGGGCCGGTACGCCAGGGCGGTGCCCCGGGGCAGACGCCGGGCGACCGGTGCATCACGGCAGCCGCCGAGCCCGTACGCCGGGGCGGCACCCTCCCGTCAGGGCCGACGGCGACGGTCGAGGCCGGCCGGGGGCCCCGTGCGGGCCGCTCACGCACGCAGGCCGCACGGCTCGCAACCGCTCAGCGGCCGGACAGCCAGTCGCCGCTCTCGATGAGCCTGCCGCGGGTGCGCAGACGGGCGGCGACGGGGGGCGCGGCCACGTACACCCACGCGCGGACGGCTCTGCCGTCGGCTGTCCTGGTCACTTCGCGTGCGACCCGTTCGTACAGGTTGCGCGGGTCGCCCGGGGCGTACTCCTCCAACTCGTCGAGGGCGGCCAGCAGTTCGGCGTAGGTGTCGGCCCGCGGGGTGACGAGTTCCCCCATGACCTCTCCCCCGGCCCCCTCGACGGCGTACGGATAGCCGGGCCCGTCGTACAGCAGCGCGCCGGTGAGGCGGCCCGGCTCCTCGGAGCCGATACGGCCGCGCAGGAGGAGGTCGTGGTTGGCCTCGCCGGGGCGGAGGGTGCCGTAGACGAAGAACGGGAGTCTCGCAGGGGTCACAGAAACGATTCTCTCCTCCCCCACATCTGCACGTGACGCGGTATGGACACGGCTTGTCATGACCTCTTAAATCTTCGACAACGTCCGCGCCACCCCCCACGCGCCCCGTTGGCGCCTTTCAGAGGAGACCGATGAGTCGGATACGGCCGTACGTCCGAGGTGCCCGTTCCCGTCGTCTCGCCACCGCCGGAGTGGCCGCCACCGCCGCCACCCTGCTGGCCGCCGCCCTCTCCCCCGCCGCCGGTGCGGCAGACAGGCCGACCAGGGCCACCGCGCTCGAGAACGCCGCCTCCGTCCTGGCCGACCGGGCCCCGGCGCTGGGGCTCACCTCCGCCCAGGGCACCAAGGTCCGTGACGTGATCGTCGACGCCGACGGCACGCAGCACGTCCGCTACGACCGTACGTACCGCCAACTCCCCGTGCTGGGCGGTGACTTCGTGGTCCACCTGGCGCCGGACGGGGCGTACAAGAGCTCCTCGCGCGCCACGAGGAGCGCGATCTCCCTGTCGAGCGTCACTCCGGCCCTGTCCGCCCCGAAGGCGGCCGACCTCGCGGCGAACGCGCTGAAGGCGGCCAACCTCGGCGAGACGCTGAGGAAGCTGACCGCCAAGCCGCAACTGGTCGTCGACGCGCTGCACGGGGCGCCGAAGCTGGCCTGGCGGACCGACGCCGCCGCACAGGACTCCCTCGGCAACCCGGTCGCGCGCACCGTCCTCACGGACGCCCGCACGGGTGCGCAGATCGACGCCTGGGACAGCATCGAGCAGGCCGCCGGGGACGGGAAGTCGCTGTACAGCGGCACGGTGGCGCTGGAGACGACGCAGTCGGGGTCGACGTACCAGCTCAAGGACGCGACGCGCGGGAACACGTACACCGGCGACGCGGCCAACAAGACCGACCTGTGCTTCCTCAACATCTGCTTCAGCCGGGCGCCCGCGACCCTGTTCACCGACGCCGACAACCACTGGGGCACGGGGGCGAGTGCGGACCGGGCCACGGCGGCGGTGGACGCGCAGTACGGCACCGACGTCACCTGGGACTACTACAAGAAGGTCCACGGGCGGAACGGGATCGGCGGGGACGGCAAGGGCTCCTACAACCGCGTCCACTACGGCAACAACTACAACAACGCCTTCTGGGACGACAGTTGTTTCTGCATGACGTACGGCGACGGTGACGGGACGCAGCTCGGTCCGCTGGTGTCGCTGGACGTGGCCGGCCACGAGATGTCGCACGGCGTGACCTCGAAGACGGCGGCGCTGACCTACTCTGGCGAGTCGGGCGGCCTCAACGAGGCGACCTCCGACATCTTCGGCACCCTGGTGGAGTTCTACGCGGGCAACTCCTCGGACGCCGGCGACTATCTGATCGGCGAGAAGATCGTCCGCTCCGGTTTCGGACGGGACGCCCTGCGCTACATGGACAAGCCCTCAAAGGACGGCAGCTCCGCGGACTCCTGGAGCAGCTCGGTCGGCAACCTCGACGTCCACTACTCCTCCGGCGTCGCGAACCACTTCGCCTACCTGCTGGCGGAGGGCAGCGGAGCCAAGACCATCAACGGCGTCAGCTACAACTCCCCCACCTCCAACGGCTCCACGGTCACCGGCATCGGCCGCGACAAGCTGGGCGCCATCTGGTACCGGGCGCTGACGGTCTACATGACGTCCTCGACGAACTACGCGGGGGCGCGGACGGCCACCCTGAACGCGGCGAAGGACCTGTACGGCGCGGGCAGTACGGAGTACAACGCGGTGGCGGCGGCCTGGAGCGCGGTGAACGTGAACTGAGAGCTCTCGCGTGAGACACGGCCGCCCCGGGTTCCGGGGCGGCCGTTTGCGTCGGACCCGGAAAGCGTCACTTGCCGTAAGGCTGGTCGGCCCTCCCCGCCCTCAGCACCCTCCCCCACCACACCAGCTGGTCCAGCATCGTCTTGGCCGCCGCGTCCGGACCCGACGGGTCCTTCGGGCGGCCGTCGGTGAAGGAGCCTCCCGCGTTGTGGAAGCTCACCGTGTCCCTGACCGTCACCGCGTGCAGTTCGGCGAAGACCTGGCGCAGGTGCTCGACAGCTCGCAGGCCGCCCGAGATGCCGCCGTAGGAGACGAGGGCCACCGGCTTGGCCTGCCACTCCGTGAAGTGCCAGTCGATCAGGTTCTTCAGGCCGGCCGGGTAGCTGTGGTTGTACTCAGGAGTGAGGACGACGAAGGCGTCCGCCGAGGCGAGCTTGGGGGTCACCGAGGCGAGGGCGGCGGCCGCCCCGGGGGTCGGGGCCATGGACATGGGCAGGTCGGCCTCGGCCACGTCCACGACGTCCGCGACCAGGTCGTCGCGGTCGCGGAGGCGGTCGAGGAGCCAGTCGGCGACCACGGGACCGAAGCGGCCGTGGCGGTTGCTGCCGATGACCAGGGTGACGCGGAGAGGTGCGGTGTCTGTCTGCATGAGGGACAGCCTGATACCTCGACCAAAGTTGAGGTCAAGCGCGGACCGCGGCCGACGGGTCACCCGTTCACACGCGCACCCTGCGCCCTTCGGGTTCTCTTCCGCGACCTGCCCGCCGCACGGCGATGACCTGCTGAAACTCCGGCCGACCCGGCCCGGGGCACAGCGATCTGACACCCATTCACCGCATTTCTGACGCTCTCTCAGGGAGCGGACTCGGCCCACTGCCACTTACCTCGAAGGCACAGGGACCCACCGAGAGCTCGAAGGAGCACCATGCGCCCCACCACCCGCCTGCTGACCGGCAGCGCGCTCGCCGTCGCCGCCGCGGGCCTCTTCTGTGCGCCCACGTACGCCGGGGACACGGGCGGGCTCGAGGTGTTCCCGTCCTCCGTGGTGCCGGGCGGGCAGGTCACCGTGAACACGGCGGCGTGCGGGGACGGCGGTCCGGCTGCGGGGGACGCCAGCGCGGTGGGCGCGGGCACCTTCACGCTGGCGCCCAGCACGCACGAGGGTGACGCGATCGGGCAGTTCCGGGTGCCGCCGAGCGCGCAGCCGGGGACGTACGAGATCGTCGCGACCTGTGCGCAGGGCGACCGGCGGGTGACCGGTGACCTGGTGGTGACGCTGACGTCCCAGCGTCAGCCGGTGTATCCCAGGGGAAGTGTGAAGACGGGGGTCGGTGGCGCTCTGGGCCCCGATCCCGTGCAGACCGCGGCCGGCGTGGCGGCTCTCGCCGTCGCCGCCGCGGGCGGTACCTGGCTCCTGCATCGCCGGGCGAGAGGCGACGGGATCTGACGGACACCCTCCGCTGTCCGTCCGCCGGTACCGCATGTCCCCTCCCCCTCCGGGTCCGACGCCCCTCGCGGCCCGGAGGGGGACGGGCAGGCCAGCCGTAGAGGAGGCTCCTGTGCGCAACCGCAGCTTGGGCAACACCGCCATAGCGGGTGTCACCGTGATGGCCCTGTGCAGCGGCGCGTGGCTGCTGCGCAGCGGCGCCGAGACGCACCCCCCGCCGCAGCCGTCGGCCGCCGAGGCGCACGCGGGCGGGGACAGCGGGCGGTCCGCCGCCCCCGCCCTGCCGCCGTCCCCGCCCGACCGTGTCCGCATCCCCGCGATCCATGTGGACGCGCCGCTGACGGCCCTGGCCCTGACGGTGAGCGGCAGCCTCGATGTGCCGCCCGCCGCGAAGAAGAACCTCGCCGGCTGGTACGAGGCCGGCACCGCCCCCGGTGAGACGGGCACCGCGATCGTCGCCGGGCACGTCGACAACGCCGAAGGGCCCGCCGTCTTCTACGACCTCGGTGCCCTGCGCAGGGGCAACGCGATCGAGGTGGACCGGCGCGACGGAAGCGTCGCGGTGTTCACGGTGGACGCGGTCGAGGTGTACGACGCGAAGGGCTTCCCCGACGAGAAGGTGTACGGCGCCGCGAAGCGGCCCGAGCTGCGGGTGATCACCTGTGGCGGGGGCTACTCGCGCTCGACCGGTTACCGGGGGAACGTGGTGGTTTTCGCGCACCTCACGGGGAGCCGCTGACGACCGCCTCGGCGATGGTGCGCGCGCAGTCCGGGGACCCGGTGCGAGTGGTGTCGACCTCGATGTCGTAGACCACGCTCTGGTGGACGCTCTCGGCCTGCTTCTCGGCCATCCCCGGGACCCGGTCGCCCCGCGCGAGCTCGCGGCCCGCGGCGACGGCGGCCTCGCAGCGCACGCCGACCCACAGGACCTCCAGTCCGGCCAGGGCGTGTCGCCAGCGTTCCTGGGAGTGCGGGCCGCCGAGGAAGACGTCGTCTACAACGACCCGGGCACCCGCGCGGGCGGTCGCGGCGAGGCCCGCCATCCAGGCCGCCTCCAGCCGCGTGAAGTCCGCCCCCACGCTCACCCCGCCGTCCGCCGTGATCTCCAGGCCCGCGTCCGACTCCTGCAGGGCGGGGGGCATCGAGTCGACGAAGTCGTCGATGCTGAAGGCCAGCCACGGCTCGGGCAGCACGGTCTGAAGGCAGCGGGCGATGGCTGTCTTGCCCGCGCTGGAGCCGCCGTTGAGCACGATCACCTGAGTCGTCACGGCGTCACGGTAGCGCCGGGGGAGCCGTTGTTCGTACGCAATATCCGCGACTTGCGCGAAGACGAGGGCCCCCAGGACGGCCGGCGTGGCGGCCGGCTGCCATCGGACGGCGCCGGGTCGAGCGGACCTCGCCGGTGTTCCCGCGTCGGTGCGCGGCCGACGTCCCCGGCGGCCGGGAGGCCGGGCAGCGGGACCGGATCGCGGTCAGCGGCCCGTCGGACGTGATCGCGGCCCCGGGCGACGGGATACATGCAGGTCCCACGCACCCGGCCCGCCCGGGGGACGACGTCCTCACAGCGCACTCCCGCCGCGCGCCCCGAACCCTCACACCCGCCCCCGGCCCCAGCTGAGGGCAGCGTTCCTCGCGGGAAACAGAGGTGATGCGGTCGGGTAACACCCGCAACGCACGCTCGTGGACATGACCTCGAATACGCGTGTGGTGGTGATCGGCGCCGGGCTCGCGGGCGTCCGGCTCGCCCGGCGGCTCGGCGAGCTCGGCACGCCCGTGACGCTGATCGGCGAGGAGGAGCACCGCCCGTACAACCGGGTGCTCCTCGCCGAGGTGCTGGCCGGACGGTACACCCCGGACGTGATCGCGCTCCCGGCGCCGGCCGCGCTGACCCGTGCCCGGGTCACCGGCATCGACCGCGGGGCACGGACCGTCGAGTGCGCGGACGGTTCGAAGATCGCATACGACCGGCTGGTTCTGGCCACCGGCTCGAACCCGGTACTGCCGCCGCTGCGCGGTCTGTTCACCCCCGACCACGAGCTGCCGCGGGGCGTCCACGCCTTCCGCACCATGGACGACTGCCTGGGTCTGTCCGAGGCGGTCCGGCCGGGAGTGAAGGCGGTCGTGATCGGCGGCGGACTCCTCGGGGTCTCCGCGGCCCGCGCGCTCGCCCAGCGCGGCGCCCAGGTCATCCTGGCCCAGCAGTCCGAGCGGCTGATGGAGCGCCAGCTCGACCCGAGCGCGTCCAAGCTCGTCCGGCGCCACCTCGTGGACCTCGGCGTCGAGGTCCACACCGATCTGCGCGTGCGTGACGTGCGCTGTGTCGGCGGCGCGGTCCGCTCGGTCGAGATGGCCGACGGATACGCCCTGGACGCCGAGATCGTGGTCCTGGCCTGCGGGGTCCACCCCCGTATCGGTCTGGCGCAGACCGCGGGCCTCGACGTCCGCAAGGGGATCGTCGTCGATGACGAACTGCGCACCTCCGACCCGCACATCCACGCGATCGGCGACTGCGCCCAGCACGACGGCAATGTCTACGGGCTCGCCACCCCGGCGCTCGAACAGGCCGACGTACTGGCCGAGTTCCTGGCCGGCCGGACGAACGCCCGCTACACCGGCACCCGTTCGCTGACCCGGCTCACGCTCGCCGGACAGACGGCCTTCGACCTGGCCGCGTTCGGCGAGACCGAGGCGCTCCCGGGCGACGACGTCGTCCAGCTCACGGACGCCACCCGCGGCACCTACCGCAAGGTCGTCGTCCGCGACGACCGCCTGGTCGGCGGGGTCCTCGTCGGCGAACTCGGCACCGTCGGCGCGCTCGCCCGCGCCTGGGAGGGAGCAGAGCCGCTGCCCTCCGCCGGCGGACCGCTGCTCCACCTGCTCACCAACGATGGAGGCTCCTGATGACCGCCAGCCCGGAGGCCATGGAGGCCACCCCCACGATCGTGCTCGTCGGCCACGGCATGGTCGGCCAGCGCTTCCTCGAAGCGCTCGCCGAGCGCGGCATGACCGCCACGCACCGCGTGGTCGTGCTGTGCGAGGAGCCGCGTCCCGCGTACGACCGCGTCGCGCTCACCTCGTACTTCTCGGGCAAGACGCCCGAGGAACTGTCCGTGACGGACATGGAGTTCATCGAGACGCACGGCATCGAGCTGTACGTCGGTGACCCGGCCGTCGCGGTCGACCGCGAGGCGAAGAAGGTCACCGCGAAGTCCGGGCAGGTCTTCGCGTACGAGACCCTCGTCCTGGCCACCGGCTCGTACCCGTTCGTGCCACCGGTCCCGAACAAGGACGCCAAGGGCTGCTTCGTCTACCGCACGATCGAGGACCTCCTCGCCATCGAGGAGTACGCGAAGACCCGCACCACCGGTGCCGTGGTCGGCGGCGGTCTGCTCGGTCTGGAGGCGGCCGGCGCGCTGAAGGGTCTCGGACTGACCTCCCACATCGTGGAGTTCGCGCCGCGGCTGATGCCGGTGCAGGTCGACGAGGGCGGTGGTGCGGCGCTGCTGCGCACCATCGAGCAGATGGGCCTGAGCGTCCACACCGGGGTGGGCACGCAGGAGATCGTGGTCGACGAGGCCGGTGCCGTCACCGGCATGAAGCTCTCCGACGGCAGCGAACTCGCCACCGAGCTGGTGGTGTTCAGCGCCGGTGTCCGCCCCCGCGACCAGCTGGCCCGCGACTGCGGCCTCACGGTCGGCGAGCGCGGCGGCATCGCGGTCGACGAGCAGTGCCGTACGGTCGCCGACCCGCACGTCTTCGCGATCGGCGAGTGCGCGCTGGCCGCCGACGGCCGGGTGTACGGCCTGGTGGCCCCCGGTTACGAGCAGGCCGAGACGGCGGCGGCGACCATCGCCTCCGACGAGGCCGCCTTCCTGGGCGCCGACCTCTCGACCAAGCTGAAGCTGCTCGGCGTGGACGTGGCGTCCTTCGGTGACGCGCACGGCGCGACCGCGGACTGCCTCGACGTCGTCTACTCCGACTCCCGCGCGGGCCTGTACAAGAAGCTGGTCATCGGCCGGGACGGCACGCTGCTCGGCGGCATCCTGGTCGGCGACGCGGAGGCGTACGGCACGCTGAAGGCGTTCACCGGTTCCATCCCGCCGGTCAAGCCCGAGTCGCTGGTGCTGCCGGCCGGGGCCGGGGAGTCCGTCCAGCTCGGCCCGACCGCGCTGCCGGACGACGCGATCATCTGCTCCTGCAACAACGTCCGCAAGGGCACGATCCGCGCCGCGGTCACCGACCACCAGTGCACGACCGTGCCCGAGGTGAAGAAGTGCACCAAGGCCGGTACGACCTGCGGCAGTTGCGTCAAGGTGCTCGGCCAGTTGGTCACCGCCGAGCTGGAGGCGTCCGGCGTCGAGGTCGACAAGGGCCTGTGCGGCTGCTTCTCGCAGACCCGCGAGGAGCTCTACGAGATCGTCCTCGCCCTGCGCATCAACACCTACCAGGACCTGCTGGACCGCTACGGCCGCGACGGCGCCAAGGGCGGCGACGGCTGCGAGATCTGCAAGCCGGCGGTCGGTTCGATCATCGCCTCCCTCGCCCCGACGATCGGCGCGAGCAACTACGTCCTGGACGGCGAGCAGGCGGCCCTGCAGGACTCCAACGACCACTTCCTCGCCAACATCCAGAAGAACGGCTCCTACTCGGTCGTCCCCCGCATCCCCGGCGGTGAGATCACCCCGGAGGGCCTCATCGTGATCGGCGAGATCGCCCGCGACTTCGGCCTCTACACGAAGATCACCGGCGGTCAGCGGATCGACATGTTCGGCGCGCGCGTCGAGCAACTCCCCCTCATCTGGACCCGTTTGGTGGACGCGGGCTTCGAGTCGGGACACGCCTACGGCAAGTCGCTGCGCACGGTGAAGTCCTGCGTCGGCCAGACCTGGTGCCGCTACGGCGTCCAGGACTCGGTCCGCATGGCGATCGACCTGGAGCTGCGCTACCGCGGTCTGCGCTCCCCGCACAAGCTCAAGTCGGCGGTCTCCGGCTGCGCCCGCGAGTGCGCCGAGGCCCAGTCGAAGGACTTCGGCGTGATCGCCACGGCGAGCGGCTGGAACCTCTACGTCGGCGGCAACGGCGGCGCGACCCCGCGCCACGCGGACCTGCTGGCCCAGGACCTCACCGACGCCGAACTGATCAAGCTCATCGACCGGTTCCTGATGTTCTACATCCGCACCGCGGACCGGCTGGAGCGCACCTCGACCTGGCTGGAGCGCATCCCCGGCGGCCTGGACCACGTCCGTGACGTGGTCGTGGAGGACTCCCTCGGCATCTGCGAGGAGCTGGAGTCCCTGATGACGGCCCACGTGGCGCACTACGCCGACGAGTGGGCGACCACCATCAACGACCCCGAGAAGCTCGCCCGGTTCGTGTCCTTCGTGAACGCCCCGGACACCCCCGACCCGGTCGTCGGCTTCGTCCCCGAGCGCGAGCAGATCAAGCCCGACCTGCCGCTGCTGACCATCGGCCACCGTCCCCTGGAAGGAAGCGCCCAGCGATGACCCTGGCACCCGAGACCACCGACCTCAAGGTCGAACTCCAGCTGAACGGCGACTGGTTCGCGGTCTGTGAGCTGGCCCGACTGCTCCCCGGCCGGGGGGTGGCGGCCCTGCTGCCCGACGGTCGGCAGGCGGCCCTGTTCCGCGACCGCGCGGGCAATCTGTACGCCATCGACAACCGCGACCCCTTCGGCGGCGCGGCGGTCCTCTCCCGCGGCCTGACCGGCACCCACCAGGGCCGCCCGTTCGTGGCCTCACCGCTGCTGAAGCAGCGGTTCGACCTGGAGACCGGGCAGTGCCTGGACGACGAGTCGGTCAGGATCACGACGTACGAGGTGCGGGCGGCGTAACGGGACCACGACGGCCGTTTCACAGCACACGGCCGAGGCTGGGCCCCTGCTCCGGCGGGGGCCTTCCTCATGCCCGCCGAGGCCTCCGAGGTCTCGAGAAGCGGCACCGGGACGAGGCGGTGGTCACGACCGGGGCCCGCCGCGTCGTCCTCATGCACTGGGACGACTTCTTCCTCGACCTCCACCGGCTCCTGCGGCCGATGCCCTACTTCGTGGACGACCTCGACGCCACGACGAGCCGGCTGCTGCCCTGGCCCGCCGCGACGGTGTCGACGTCGCCCTGCCCGTCACCTGGCACCCGGCCGCCCCTCTCGCGGGCCCAGCGTGAACCGTCGGCGGAAATCCGCTGGAGGGTGTGAGCCCCCCGTGCTTGCATGGGCGCCATGGTGTCCACCGACCGTCTTCTCGCCTTCGCGGCCATGTCGTTCCTGCTGATCGTGGTGCCCGGGCCCAGCGTGCTGTTCGTGATCGGCCGGGCGCTCGCGCAGGGCCGGCGGGCCGCCCTGACCACGGTGGCCGGGAACACGGTCGGCGCGTACGTGCTGGTCCTCGCCGTGGCGTTCGGGGTCGGCTCGGTCGTGGAGCGCTCGGTGCTGGTCTTCACCACGCTCAAGCTCGCCGGTGCCGCCTACCTCGTGTACCTGGGCGTCAAGGCGTGGCGCGGACGCGGCTCGCTGCGCGCGGCGTTCGCCGAGGACGTCACCGCGGCCGCGGCGGAGCACGGTGGTCTGCGCACGTTCGGGGAGGGGTTCGCGGTCGGGGTGACCAACCCCAAGACCATCGTGTTCTTCGCCGCCGTACTGCCGCAGTTCGTGGACCGCGGCCAGGGGCATGTGGCCGCACAGATGCTGCTGCTCGGCCTGGTGTTCAACGTCATCGCGCTGGTCTCCGACGCCGTGTGGGGGCTGGTCGCGGCGACCGCGCGGGGCTGGTTCGCCCGCTCGCCGCGCCGCCTGTCCCTGGTGGGCGGGGTCGGCGGACTGACCATGATCGGGCTGGGTGTGACGGTGGCGGTGACCGGCCGCAAGGACTGAGGCTCAGACCTTCAGGGCGTCGTACGTCACCCCGGTGAGCTCCTCCGAGGCGGTCCAAAGGCGCTGGGACGCCTGGTCGTCGCGGGTCCAGGGGGCCCGCCAGGAAGGGGCCGGAGCACCGCGCCACCCGGCCCACGACGGGCCGGTGAAGGAGTCCGGGAGGACGCCGGGGGCGGTGGCGGCGTAGAGGGTGGGCAGGGCCCCGGCATCGGCGGACTGGGCGAAGCACCGGTTGCCGACCCGCATGAAGCGTTCCGCCGCCCCGCGGCCGGCCATCTTCGGGCCTGCCGTCTGGAGGTTGGTGGCCGCGTACCCCGGGTGCGCCGCCGCGGCGATCACGTCCGAGCCGTGGACCGCCAGTCTGCGGGCCAGTTCGTGGACGCAGAGCAGGTTGGCGGTCTTGGAGCGGGCGTAGGCGACCCAACGCCGGTAGCGGCGCTCGCTGTTGAGGTCGTCGATGTCGATGTTGGCCAGCGCGTGCGCCGTACTGGAGACGGTCACGACGCGCGCGGCGGGTGTCGCGAGGAGCGCCGGCAGCAGCAGGCCGGTCAGCGCGAAGTGGCCCAGGTGGTTGGTGCCGA
This sequence comes from Streptomyces sp. NPDC102270, assembly GCF_044766405.1. Lineage (NCBI taxonomy): Bacteria > Bacillati > Actinomycetota > Actinomycetes > Kitasatosporales > Streptomycetaceae > Streptomyces > Streptomyces sp. NPDC102270. Next base: position 27,498 of record NZ_JBIWLX010000001.1, read on the forward strand.
ACTGGGTCTCGAAGCCGTCCGCCGTCGTGCCGTACGGCAGTGCCATCACGCCCGCGTTGTTGACCAGCAGGTCGAGGCGGCCGTGGGGGTACGCCGTCGCGAACTCCCTCACGGAGGCCAGGTCCCCGAGGTCCAGGCGGGCGAACTCCACGTCCGCGCCGGGGACTTCACCGAGCAGCCGGTCCCGGGCCTCGGTGCCCCGCCTCTCGCTGCGGCAGGCGAGCACCACGCGGGCGCCCCTGCGGGCGAGCTCCCGGGCGGTGACGTACCCGATACCGCTGTTGGCCCCGGTGACGACGGCCACGCGTCCACTCTGTTCGGGGACGTCCTCGACGCTCCAGCCTGACATGACCGCTCCCTCCGCAGACGGGGTGGCGTCCATGAGACCCACGGGACCCCCCCTACGAGCGCGGCGTACCGGATGTAATCCGTCCCGTCGCCATCCCCTCACGTAACGCCTCCAGGGGGACGACATGGCCAACCCGTACAACAGCCAGCCCACGCCACCTTGGCCGCCGACGCCACCGGCGGCGCCGTCCGCTTCCCGGCCGGCCCCCAAGTGGGCCCGCAAGCGGTACGTCCTGCCCGCCCTCGCGCTCGCCCTCTTCCTCGGCGTCGGCATAGGCAGCGGCGGCGGCGATCAGAACAAGACGGCGAGTGACGCGAAGCCGGCCGCCGCCAAACCGCAGCCGACGGTGACCGTGACGACGACCGCAACGGCCACGGCGACCCCCGACCCGGAACCCGCACCCACCGTGACCGCCACCAAGACGGTCAAGGTCACCCGGACGGTCACGGCCCAGGCGGAGGCGGACACCGGCTCCGGGTCCGACCCGGGCTCGGACAGCGTCTCCTACGCCAACTGTGGACCGGGACAACGACGGGGTGGCCTGCGACAGCTGAACCATGGGCGACGGGTTTGCGGAGGGCTACCGTCCGGTCACGTCACGTTCGCATCACGGGTTTCTCATGTCGCCGACACGGCATCCGCTCCTCACTAGGTTCGTCACCTCATATCCGACTGATCGTCACTTCTTGATCATGTGCACGGATATCACCATGAACCCGGAAGGACCTGCTGTGAACCTGCTCCGCAAGCCCGGCGCCGTCGTCGTCGCCGCGCTGGCGCTGGCCGTGCTGCCGGGCGCCGCCTCGGCACACGACGGTGACCACCCGTTCGAGAACTGCTCCGAGGCGTACGCCGCCGGCTACGCGAACATCCCGGAGGGCGACGAGCACTACGGCAGCCATCTCGACCGGGACGGCGACGGCATCGCCTGCGACCGGCCGCCCGCGGGCTTCAAGGCCCACGACGACAAGGCGGCGGCCGAGGACACCGGCAAGAAGGGCACGCACCTCGCCGAGACCGGCGGCGGGGGCGACACCACCGTGTACCTCGCCGCCGCGGGCTCGGCCGTCCTGCTCACCGGCGGTGCGCTGGTGTCGTCGGCCCGCAGGCGCCGCGCCACCCGCTGAGGCGCGGACACGGGAGAGGGGGCACCCCCGCACAGGGCGCCCCCCTCTCTTCGTGATCCGGAACCGCCGACCATCGGATGAGGGTCGGGGACGGGCGGCGGATCCGGGGTTCAGTGGCCGTCAGAGGCCGCCGGCGGCCTACCGGTGGTCGCTTCCGTTCGCCGTGATCGCCGCGCGTCCCGCCTCCAGGCGGGCGACCGGGATACGGAACGGCGAGCAGGAGACGTAGTCCAGACCCACCTCGTGGAAGAAGTGGACCGACTCCGGGTCACCGCCGTGCTCACCGCAGACGCCGAGCTTGAGGTCGGGGCGGGTCTTACGGCCCGCCTCGGCGGCCAGCTTGACCAGGGAGCCCACGCCGTCCTTGTCGATCGTCTCGAAGGGGCTGACGCCGAAGATGCCCTTCTCCAGGTACGCCGTGAAGAAGCTCGCCTCCACGTCGTCCCGGCTGAAGCCCCACACCGTCTGGGTGAGGTCGTTCGTGCCGAAGGAGAAGAACTCCGCCGCCTCCGCGATCTGACCGGCGGTCAGGGCGGCGCGCGGGAGCTCGATCATCGTGCCGATCGACAGCTTCAGCTCCACACCCGTCGCAGCCTCGACCTCCGCGACGACCTGGTCGGCCTCCTCGCGGACGATCTCCAGCTCCTGGACCGTCCCCACCAGCGGGATCATGATCTCCGCGCGCGGGTCCCCCTTGGCGTTCTTGCGTTCGGCCGCCGCCTCCGCGATCGCCCGGACCTGCATGGTGAACAGGCCGGGGATGACCAGACCGAGGCGTACGCCGCGCAGGCCCAGCATCGGGTTCTGCTCGTGCAGGCGGTGCACCGCCTGAAGCAGACGCAGTTCGTTCTCGTGCGGCTCCTGACGGGACTCCGCCAGGGCCACGCGGACCGACAGCTCGGTGATGTCGGGGAGGAACTCGTGCAGCGGCGGGTCGAGGAGCCGTACCGTCACCGGCAGCCCGTCCATCGCCGAGAACAGCTCGACGAAGTCCTGCTTCTGCAGCGGGAGCAGCGCCTTCAGCGACTCCTCGCGCTCGGCCTCCGTGTCGGCCAGGATGAGGCGCTCGACCAGCTCACGGCGGTCCCCTAGGAACATGTGCTCGGTACGGCAGAGGCCGATGCCCTGCGCTCCGAAGCGACGGGCGCGCATCGCGTCCTCGGCGTTGTCCGCGTTGGCCCGGACCCTGAGGCGGCGCTTGCGGTCCGCGAACGCCATGATCCGGTGGACCGCCTCCACCAGCTCGTCGGCGTCGTTGGCACCGGCGTGCATACGGCCCTCGAAGTACTCCACGACGGGAGAGGGCACGACCGGGACCTCACCGAGGTACACCTTGCCGCTGGAGCCGTCGATGGAGATCAGGTCGCCCTCCTCCACCACGTGTCCGCCCGGCACGGTCATCCGGCGCCGCTTGGTGTCGACCTCCAGCTCCTCGGCGCCGCAGACACAGGTCTTGCCCATGCCGCGCGCGACGACGGCCGCGTGGGAGGTCTTGCCGCCGCGGGAGGTCAGGATGCCCTCGGCCGCGATCATGCCGTCCAGGTCGTCGGGGTTGGTCTCCCGGCGGACCAGGATGACCTTCTCGCCCGAACGCGACCACTTGACGGCGGTGTACGAGTCGAAGACCGCCTTGCCGACGGCCGCGCCCGGCGAGGCCGCGATGCCCCGGCCGACCTGCGCGACCTTGGTGTTCTCGTCGAAGCGCGGGAACATCAGCTGGGCGAGCTGGGCGCCGGTGACCCGCTGGAGCGCCTCGGCCTCGTCGATCAGGCCCTGGTCCACCAGCTGGGTCGCGATGCGGAAGGCGGCGCCCGCCGTGCGCTTGCCGACCCGGGTCTGGAGCATCCACAGCTGACCGCGCTCGATGGTGAACTCGATGTCGCAGAGGTCCTTGTAGTGGTTCTCCAGCGTCGCCATGATCTGCATCAGCTGGTCGTACGACTTCTTGTCGATCTGCTCCAGCTCCGCGAGCGGGACGGTGTTGCGGATGCCCGCGACGACGTCCTCGCCCTGGGCGTTCTGGAGGTAGTCGCCGTAGACGCCCTGGTGGCCGGAGGCGGGGTCACGGGTGAAGGCGACACCGGTGCCGGAGTCCGGGCCGAGGTTGCCGAAGACCATCGAGCAGACGTTGACGGCCGTGCCCAGGTCGTGCGGGATGCGCTCCTGACGGCGGTAGAGCTTGGCGCGGTCGGTGTTCCAGGAGTCGAAGACCGCGTGGATGGCGAGGTCCATCTGCTCGCGCGGCTCCTGCGGGAAGTCCCGGCCCGCCTCCTTCTTGACGATCTTCTTGAAGGCGGTGACCAGCTTCTTGAGGTCGGCGGCCTCCAGGTCGGTGTCGACCGTGACCTTCTTGGCCTCCTTGGCCTTCTCGAGGGCCTCCTCGAAGAGGTCGCCGTCGACGCCGAGGACGGTCTTGCCGAACATCTGGATGAGGCGCCGGTAGGAGTCCCAGGCGAAGCGGTCGTCGCCGGCCTGCTGGGCGAGGCCCTGGACCGACTTGTCGGAGAGCCCGATGTTGAGGACCGTGTCCATCATTCCCGGCATGGAGAACTTCGCGCCGGAGCGGACCGAGACCAGCAGGGGGTCGTCGGCCTGGCCGAGCTTCTTGCCCATGCGCTGCTCCAGCGCGTCGAGGTGCGCACTCACCTCGTCACGCAGTGCCGCCGGCTCCTCGCCGCTGTCGAGGTAGACCTTGCAGGCTTCGGTCGTGATGGTGAAGCCGGGGGGAACAGGGAGTCCCAGGTTGGTCATCTCGGCGAGGTTCGCGCCCTTGCCACCCAGGAGGTCCTTGAGGTCCTTGTTTCCCTCGGTGAAGTCGTAAACGAACTTCGCTACGTGGGGTTCTTTGTTTTCCGACACGGGTCCGACTCCCTCGAGGACGCGGTGGCTGCCCTGACGGCGAGGAACATACCCAGATCGAAGGCTTCTGGGTACGTCTGCTCGGGCGTCATACGCCCGTAACCAGTCGTCTGCCAGCGGATCGAAAGTCAAAGCTTGGCAAGCGACGGAGCCCCAGTGTTTTCATTTCTTGAACACACCAACCCTCACAGCCCCCTTGAGGCGCTCACCTGAGCGAGGATTCGCACGCTTGATTTCGATCGATGAACGATCAAGGGGTGGCACTCAGTGCCACCCCTTGGAGAAGTGCAATCGCTCATGATCCGCTCATCCGAGCGCACGCCTTCTCAAGGGTGGCGAGAATCACGCTGCCACAGGAGTGCGGATTTCACCATGCGGACGGCTCTCCGGACAAAAACACGGACGTCATACACCCATGGCCAGCAACCGCTCCTCGACCCGCTCGGGTGCGTACAGATGCTCTACGACCAGGGCGCCCGCCCCCACCAGCCCGGCCCGCTCCCCGAGCCGTGAGGTGACGACCTCCAGGCGGGCGGTGGAGCGCGGCAGCGCCCGCTGGTACAGCAGCTCCCGGACCCCCGTGAGGAAGGAGGTTCCGGACAGATCCCCGGCGATCATCAGGACTCCGGGGTTCAGCAGGGTCACGACCGTCGCCAGGACGTCCCCGACCTGCCGCCCTGCCTCGCGCGCGAGCGCCGCCGCCTCGGGATGTCCGGACGCCAGCAGGTCCCGCACATCCGATCCGGAGGCCGCGGGCACCCCGGCCGCCGCCAGCCTGCGGGCCACGGCACCGCCGCTCGCGACGGCGGCCAGGCAGCCGTAGGACCCGCACCGGCACAGCGCCTCCGCGCCCGCCGGCACCCGGATGTGGCCCAGGTCGCCGGCGCCGCCGTCGATGCCCCGGTAGACCGAGCCGTCGACCACGACACCGGCGCCGATGCCGGTCGAGACCTTGACCAGCACGAACGCCGAGCAGTCCGGATACGCCGTGCGCTGTTCGCCGTAGGCCATGAGGTTGGCGTCGTTGTCGACGAGCACGGGGAGGGGGCCGGCCCCGGTGTGCTCGCTGAAGGCTCCGGCCAGGCGGCCTCTTATGTCGTAGCCGTCCCAGCCGGGCATGATCGGCGGCTGGACCACCCGGCCGCTCTCCAGGTCGACCGGCCCCGGCACGGCGAGCCCGATCCCGCAGACCTCCGCGGCCCGGTGCCCCGCCTTCTCCACCAGTTCGGCGAACCAGCGGCCCAGCTCGCCGAGCACGGCGTCCGGGCCGTCCTCGATGACCAGGGTGCCGCTGTGCTCGGCGAATATCTCGCCGGTCAGGGACAGCACGGCCGCGCGGGCGTGCCGGGTCTCCAGGTCGGCGGCGAGGACGACCGCGTGGGCGTCGTCGAACTCCAGCGTGATGGAGGGGCGGCCGCCCAACGGGGAGTCCACCGGGCCCCCGGCGCCCTCGCGCAGCCAGCCCGCGCGAAAGAGCCGGTCCAGGCGCTGGCCGACGGTCGCCCGGGACAGTCCGGTGGCCTGCTGGAGCGCCCCGCGCGTGACGGCTCGCCCGCTGCGGACCAGTCCGAGCAGATCTCCGGCGCCGGTCTGACTCCGTCCGGTCATGCGCACCCCCTTGTGTTTCTCAACTCTGCATTACATTCTGGGTTTTGCGTGTTAAATAGACGTAACCCTACGGTAGCCCTGACCGAACCGGGTCAGCCATACGTCTTTCGGGGAGCCCCGAGTGGATCGCACTGCCCAGCTCATCACCCGTTCCGCGGAGCGTTCGTTCGCATACGATCCGCCGGGTTCGTCACATCCGCTGCACGTCGGGGCGGCGAGGGTGCTGAACGGCAACTGGACCGGCGCGTCCACGGTCCCCTCGCGCGGTCTGTACCCGCACCAGTGGTCCTGGGACTCCGCGTTCATCGCGATCGGCCTGCGCCACCTCTCGCCGCTGCGGGCACAGACCGAGCTGGAGACCCTGCTGGCGGCCCAGTGGGGCGACGGACGGATCCCGCACATCGTCTTCAACCCCTCCGTCCCGCTCGACGCGTACTTCCCGAGCCCCGACTTCTGGCGCTCCTCGACCGCGGGGCACACCGCGGGCGCCCCGCGCACCGTACAGACGTCCGGCATCGTGCAGCCACCGGTGCACGCTCTGGCCGCGTGGCTGGTGCACCGCGCCGACCCCGGCCTGTCCCGGGCGCGCGGCTTTCTCGCCCGGGTCTACCCGCGCCTGGCCGCCTGGCACCGCTACCTCCTGCACCGCCGGGACCTGGGCGGAGGGGGCCTCGCGTCCGTCGTGCACCCCTGGGAACAGGGTATGGACAACAGCCCGGCCTGGGACCTCCCGCTCTCCCGCGTCACCCCGGCGCCGGCCCGCTCCTTCCGCCGCGCCGACCTGGACCACGGGGCCGCCGAGGACCGGCCCACGGACCTGGACTACGGACGGTACGTGCGGCTGGCGACGGACTACCGGGACGCCGGGTACAGGGACGGGCCGGGCGGGGGTCGTGGTGTCGGCGGCGGCACGTTCGCCGTCGAGGATCCCGCGTTCAACGCCCTGCTCATCGCCTCCGAGCATGCCCTCGCCCGGATCGCCGCCGAGCTGGGCGCCCCCGGCACGGCCCGGCACGCGCGCGCGGAGCGGCTCACGGCGGCGCTGGTCGAGCGGCTGTGGGACCCGGCGAGCGGGATGTTCCTGTGCCGGGATCTGCGGGCGCCCGCTGCGGACGGGCGCGGCGCCCTGATCCCCGAGCGCGCAGTCTCCGGCCTGATCCCGCTCCTGCTCCCCGACCTCCCGCGGGACCTCGTCGCGACGCTCGTGCGGACGGTCTGCGGCCCCCACTTCGGGCTGGGCACCAGCACCCGCCTGCTCCCCAGCTACGACCTCCTCGGCGAGGCCTTCGACCCGCACCGCTACTGGCGCGGCCCGGCCTGGTTCAACACCGCCTGGCTGCTGGAGCGAGGGCTGCGCACCCACGGCAAGCGCCAACAGGCCGACGCGCTGCGGGAGTCGGTCCTCGAACTCGCCGGGGCCACCGACTTCGCGGAGTACGTCGACCCGTACACCGGGGAGGCCTGCGGGGCGACCGGCTTCAGCTGGACCGCCGCGCTCGCGCTCGACCTGCTGCACAGCGACACCGCGGTCACGCTCGGCACGACGGTCACGGCGGACATGGAACTCAAGGGACTCAAGGGAGGGGACCTGCGATGACGGACCGGCATCATCTGCTTGTGCACGGTGGGACGTTCGCTGCCGTGGGGGACGGCGGGGACATCAGCGGTGTCCGGAACGGCAGCTCACCGGACGGGTTGTTCGTGCGGGACGCCCGGCACCTGAGCCGCTGGCAGCTGACGGTCGACGGCGCGGTCCCTGAGACCCTGTCGCCGGTCGCCGACGGGGACACCGCGCGCTGTGTCCTGGTTCCGCGGGGCGGCCGTCAGGAGCCCCCGGCGCACACCCTCTTCCGCGAACAGGCGGTGGGGGACGGCTCGTTCGTCGAATCCCTCCGGGTCACCAGCAACCGCCCGGTCCCGACGACGGTCCGGCTCGCGGTCACCGCGGACGCCGACTTCACCGACCAGTTCGAACTCCGCTCCGACCACCGCACCTATCCGAAGACCGGCGCGACCCGCTTCCGCGAAGTCCGCGAGGACGGCGTGGAGTTCAGCTACCAGCGCCGCGAATGGCGGTCCTCCACGACGGTGACGGCCGAGCCCGTCCCGGACGGTGTCGAGGAGACGGGCACCGGGGCCAGGCGTCTGGTCTGGACGCTGGACCTGGAGCCGCACGGCACGGCCGAGCTGACCCTGCGCGTGATGGCCCGCCCGCACGGCGACCGGCGGGCCCGCCGGGTGCCGAGTTCCCCCGCCGCCCTGAACCGCGAACTCCTCGCGGCGGAGGGCGAGTTCGTGGAGGGAGTCGCCTTCCCGACCGGCTGGCCGGAGCTGGCGGCCGCCTGTGCCCGCGGTCTCGCGGACCTCGCCTCGCTCCAGGTCCCGGCGACCGGCCCGGACGGCGAGGAACTGCGGGTCCCGGCCGCCGGAGCCCCCTGGTTCCTCACCCTCCTCGGCCGTGACGCCCTCCTCACCGCGCTCTTCGCCCTGCCCTACCGCCCCCAGCTCGCCGCCGCGACCCTCCCCGCGCTCGCCGCGACCCAGGCCACCGAGACCGGCGCGGCCGCCGTGGCCCAGCCCGGCAAGATCGTGCACGAGGTACGGCACGGGGAGCTCGCGCACTTCGAGCAGGTGCCGTACGGCCGCTACTACGGCTCGGTCGACGCCACTCCCCTGTTCCTCGTCCTCCTCGGCGCGTACGTGGAGCACACCGGGGACGTCTCGCTCGCCCGGCGCCTGGAGCCCCACGCCCGCGCCGCGATCGGCTGGATGCTCGACCACGGCGGCCTCACCTCGCGCGGCTACCTCGTCTACCGCTCCGACCAGGGCGGCCTCGCCAATCAGAACTGGAAGGACTCCCCCGGCGCGATCTGCGGCGCCGACGGAACGCGGGCGAGCGGGCCGGTGATGGCGGCGGGCGCCCAGGGCTACGCCTACGACGCGCTGCGCCGGACGGCGTCGGTCGCGCGCACGGTGTGGGGCGACGAGACGTACGCGGCGCTCCTCGAACAGGCCGCGGCGGATCTGCGGGACCGGTTCCAGCGGGACTTCTGGATGCCGGACCGCTCGTTCCCGGCGCTCGCCCTGGACGGGGAGGGCCGGCAGGTCGACGCGCTGGCCTCCGACGCCGGGCATCTGCTGTGGTCGGGCCTGCTCGACAAGGAGTACGGCGAGCTGGTGGGGCGGCGGCTGCTGGCGCCGGACTTCTTCTCCGGGTGGGGGGTGCGGACACTGGCGGCCGGACAGGCGGCGTACCACCCGTTGTCGTACCACCGGGGATCGGTGTGGCCGCACGACAACGCGCTGATCACGCTGGGGCTCGCCCGTTACGGCCTGCACGACGAGGCGCGGGCGGTGGCGCACGGGCTGGTGGACGCGGCGACGGCGACCGGCCACCGCTTGCCGGAGGTGCTGGCGGGGTACGGGCGGGACACCCACGGCGAGCCGGTGCCGTACCCGCACGCGTGCGTGCGGGAGTCCCGGTCCGCCGCGGCCCCGCTGGCCCTGCTGACGGCGGTGGGAGGCGCGTGAGCGAAGGGGATGGGCCGCCGGCCGGAATCTGACCGTTGACCAAGCGTTGGTCCGGTGTTTGCCCTGACCGGTGAACTCGGGACCTGAGCCCTCCGTACGGGACTGTGGCGGATCCGAGACCCCATATCGGATCCGCCTTCTCCCAGGACCCGTACGGAAGGACCCTCGGGTGTCCGAGACCCTTGCAGAGAGCACGTCACCCGAGGCCGAGGCGACGGGTACGGACGGTCCGCCGGCCGGGAAGCCGTCCTGGCGGACCGCGCACCCCACCGCCGTACGCAACATCCGCTGGGCCCTCAACATCCTCGCCGCCCTTCTCGTCCTCGGGGCCCTGCTCCTGCCGAACAAGCTCACCCATCTGCACCTGCGGGAGTTCGTGCGGATTCCGGCGGAGGCCATCCTCGGGGCGGCCGTGGCGCTCGCGCTGCCGCGTCGGCCCCGGCTGGTGGTGGCCGCCGTATCCGGCGCGGCGCTCGGTGTGATGACGATCCTGAACCTGCTCGACATGGGGTTCAACGACTACCTCGGGCGGCCCTTCAATCCCGTCCTCGACTGGGAGTTGCTCGACGACGCGCAGTCGTACGTCGCGGACTCGATGGGCCGGGCCGTGGCGGTCGGAGCCGTGATCGGCGTCATCGTCCTCGTGCTCCTGCTGCTGTCCCTCATGACGCTGGCGATGGTCAGACTGAGCGGCCTGCTGGTCCTGGACCGCCGGACCGCGACCCGCGGAACCCTCCTCGCCGCCACCGTCTGGGTCACCTGCTCCGCTCTCGGCCTCCAGATCGCCGGCGTCCCACTGGCCTCCCAGCACACCGCCGCGCTCACCGCGCGCGAGGGCCAACAGGTGCTGCAGACCGTGCGGGACGAGGCGGCCTTCGCGAAGGTGGCCAAGGTCGACGCCTTCGGGAACACGCCGGGCTCCCAGTTGGTGCCCGACCTGCGGGGCAAGGACATGATCTTCACCTTCATCGAGAGCTACGGCCGCAGCGCCGTCGAGGATCCGGCCATCGCGCCGGGCGTCGACAAGACCCTCGACACCAGCACCGCGGCCCTCGCGAAGGCCGGCTTCCACGCGAAGAGCGGCTGGTTGACCTCGGCGACGTACGGCGGCAGCAGCTGGCTCGGCCACTCGACGACCCTCTCCGGCCTCTGGATCGACAACCAGCAGCGCTACCGCACGGTCATGGCCAGCGACCACCTCAGCCTCACCAAGGCCTTCAAGAAGACCGGCGCCTGGGACACGGTCGGGGTGATGCCGGGCGTCCAGAAGGGCTGGCCCGAGCAGAAGTACTACGACCTCGACAAGGTCTACAACGCCTTCCAACTCGGGTACAAGGGCCCCAAGTTCAGCTGGTCGACCATGCCCGACCAGTACGCCCTGGAGGCCTACCAGCGCCAGGTCCACAGCAAGAAGCGCGACAAACCGCTGATGTCCGAGATCATCCTGACCTCCAGCCACCAGCCCTGGGCCCCCATCCCGAAGATGGTCGACTGGAACGACCTCGGCGACGGCTCGGTCTTCAAGGCCATCCAGAAGGCGGGCAACAAAGCCTCCGAGATCATCGCCGACCCCACCCGCTCCAAGCAGGAGTACGGCAAGTCCATCTCCTACTCGGTCACCTCACTGACCCAGTGGCTGGAGCGCTACGGCAGCGACGACACGGTCCTCGTCTTCCTCGGCGACCACCAGCCGATCGCCCGGGTCAGCGGCGAGAACGCCAGCCGTGACGTACCGATCTCGATCGTCGCCAAGGACCCGAAGGTCCTCGACAGGATCGCGTCCTGGAACTGGACGGACGGTCTGAAGCCGGCGCACAACGCCCCGGTCTGGAAGATGAGCTCCTTCCGAGACCGCTTCCTGACGGCGTACGGCTCGACGCCGCATCCATCCAAGGGGTGACGCGGGCTCGGACGGGGCGCCTGAGGGGGCGCCGGGTCAGGTTGTCGGGCGGCTGCGGGGCCGTGGGGGCTGGTCGCGCAGTTCCCCGCGGTACCGCTGCGCTGGGCTCGGACGGGGCGCCTGAGGGGGCGCCGGGTCAGGTTGTCGGG
>NZ_JBIWLX010000001.1:39117-532405 GCF_044766405.1 Streptomyces sp. NPDC102270
CTGGTCGCGCAGTTCCCCGCGGTACCGCTGCGCTGGGCTCGGACGGGGCGCCTGAGGGGGCGCCGGGTCAGGTTGTCGGGCGGCTGCGGGGCCGTGGGGGCTGGTCGCGCAGTTCCCCGCGCCCCTAGGGGGTTGCAGTCGCCTGTGCCAGGACGGGATCGGGGTGGGGGGCGAACACACCCGCCCCCCACCGGCGCCGCACAGGCCGCCGCAGGCATTCAGGGGCGCGGGGAACTGCGCACAACGCCCGCCACCCACCCAACCCGCACCCGAAAGCCGCTCAGCCCCCGGACGTATCCAGCTCCGCATCCTCGCCGACCCCCGCGCAGTCGTACGGGTCCTTCAGCCAACCGTCCGGCAGCACCACCCGGTTGTTGCCCGACGTACGGCCACGCGGCCCGTCGGCGCCCGTCGGCCACGGCTGGTCGAGGTCCAGCTCGTCCAGACCGGACCGCAGTTCCGACAGCGACGACGTGATCGCCAGCCGCTTGCGCATCTCGCTGCCGACCGCGAAGCCCTTCAGATACCAGGCCACGTGCTTGCGGAAGTCGATGACACCGCGGGACTCGTCACCGATCCATTCGCCGAGGAGCGTGGCGTGGCGGACCATGACATCCGCCACCTCGCGCAGCGAAGGCCGCGCGATGTCCTCCGGACGCCCTTCGAACGCCGCCACCAGGTCCGCGAACAGCCACGGCCGCCCCAGACACCCCCGCCCCACGACGACCCCGTCGCAGCCGGTGGACGCCACCATCCGCAGCGCGTCCGACGCCGACCAGATGTCCCCGTTGCCGAGGACGGGAATCTCCGGCACGTGTTCCTTCAGGCGGGCGATCGCGTCCCAGTCGGCGGTGCCGCCGTAGTGCTGGGCGGCGGTACGACCGTGCAGAGCGATCGCCGTCACGCCCTCCTCGACCGCGATCCGCCCCGCGTCCAGATAGGTGAGGTGATCGTCGTCGATCCCCTTGCGCATCTTCATCGTGACCGGCAGGTCCCCCGCCCCGCTCACGGCCTCCCGCAGGATCGCCCGGAGCAGCGGCCGCTTGAAGGGCAGCGCGGATCCGCCGCCCTTGCGCGTCACCTTCGGCACCGGGCACCCGAAGTTCAGGTCGATGTGGTCGGCGAGACCCTCCTCCGCGATCATGCGGACGGCCTTGCCGACGGTGGCGGGGTCGACGCCGTACAGCTGGATCGAACGAGGCTTCTCGCTCTCGTCGAAGTGGATCAGCTGCATGGTCTTCTCGTTGCGCTCGACCAGCGCCCGGGTCGTGATCATCTCGCTGACGAACAGCCCTTTGCCCCCGCTGAACTCCCGGCACAACGTGCGGAAGGGAGCATTCGTGATCCCGGCCATCGGGGCCAGAACCACGGGCGGCTGGGCGGTGTGCGGGCCGATCCGCAGGGGCGTCTTCTCGGTGAGCGCGGTCGTGGACATTCCCCCATTGTCACGCACCGCGCGAACGCCTCGTACATCGATCATGTAGCGACCATTAGTTAGACGCACTATTGATATCGGCGTACGATGGAGCGCATGCCCGAGCTCAGTCCTCGCCGACGCATGCTGGTGCTCGCGATCTGCTGCATGAGCCTCCTGATCGTGAGCCTCGACACCACCGCCCTCAACGTCGCCCTGCCCGCCATGCAGCGCGGCCTGGACGCGAGCACGGCGGGCCTCCAGTGGACGATCGACGCGTACACGCTGGTCCTCGCCTCGCTGCTGATGTTGGCCGGCTCCACGGCCGACCGGATCGGCCGCAAGCGGGTCTTCATGGCCGGCCTGATCGTCTTCACGATCGGCTCCGCGCTGTGCTCGGCCGCGCCGAACCTGGAGGCGCTGGTCGCCTTCCGGATGGTGCAGGCGGTGGGCGGTTCGATGCTCAACCCGGTCGCGATGTCGATCATCACCAACACCTTCACGGACCCGCGCGAGCGGGCGCGGGCGATCGGTGTGTGGGGCGCGGTCGTCGGCATCTCCATGGCCGCGGGACCGCTGGTCGGCGGGGTGCTCGTGGACTCGGTCGGCTGGCGCTCCATCTTCTGGGTCAACCTGCCGGTGGGGCTCGCGGCCCTGCTGCTCACCCTGCGGTACGTCCCCGAGTCCCGGGCGCCCAGGGCCCGCCGCCCCGACCCGGTCGGACAGCTCCTGGTGATCGCGCTGTTCGGCTCGCTGACGTACGCGATCATCGAGGCGCCGTCCTCGGGGTTCTCCTACGTCCTGCCCTTCGCCGTCGTCGCCGTCGTCGCGCTGGCGGGACTGCTCTGGTACGAGCCCCGGCGTGACGAGCCCCTCATCGACCTGCGGTTCTTCCGGTCCGCGCCGTTCAGCGGGGCCACCGTGATCGCGATCAGCGCGTTCGCGGGTCTCGGCGGGTTCCTGTTCCTGTCGACGCTGTATCTGCAGAACGTACGGGGGCTGGACGCGCTGCACGCCGGCCTGTGGATGCTGCCGATGGCGGTGCCGATGTTCCTGTGCGCACCGCTGGCCGGGCGGCTGGTGGGGAGCCGGGGGCCGCGGCTGCCGTTGGTGGTCGCGGGGGTCGCCATGACGGTGAGCGGAGTGCTCTTCGCGGCGTTCGACGCGGAGACGTCCGATGTGACGCTGTTCCTCGGGTACCTGTTGTTCGGCATCGGGTTCGGGTTCGTCAACGCGCCGATCACGAACACGGCGGTGTCGGGGATGCCGCGGGCCCAGGCGGGGGTTGCCGCCGCGGTCGCGTCCACGAGCCGTCAGCTGGGACAGACCCTCGGGGTCGCGGTGATCGGGGCGGTGCTGGCCTCGGGGGTGGGTGCGTCTTCGTACAAGGACGCGTTCGTGTCCGCCGCGGTGCCGGGGTGGTGGATTCTGGCCGGGTGCGGGGTCGCGGTGTTGGTTCTGGGGGCGGTGACCACTGGGCCGTGGGCCCGGCGTTCTGCTGAGCGGACGGCTGAGCGGCTGGAGTCGGTTGAGGTTCGCGAGGCGGCGGGCGTCAGCGCGTAGTTCGGCGGCTGCTGGCCGGTGGGGATTGCTCGCGCCCACGCGGCGGTAGCCGCACATCGACACAGCCCCGCGCCCCTAAGGTGCGTCAACTCAGCGCAGCTGATTCAGTACCGTTCGCTCCACAGCAGGTACAAACCTCTGCCCCGCCAGCGCCAGCACGATCGCCGCCGCCACCCCCGCCCACGCCAGCGGCCCCAGCGGTGTGCAGCCGAACAGCTGGCTCACGCCCGGTGTCTCCACCAGCGCGATCAACGCCGCCGCCGAACCCAGTGACGTCACGCGGACCAGCGGGCTCTCCCGGCGGTCCGCCCAGGTCTGGGCCAGCTGTGTGCCCACCACCGCGCACAGCGCCATCGTCGTCGAGCGGCGGGCCGTGCCCGGGGTGAAGCGGCCGATCAGCCAGGCCACGGTGGCGCCCAGGCAGGTGGTGATCGCGCGGTCGCGGATCTGGCGGGTCAGGGAGGTGCCCAGGATCGTGTCGACCGAGGGCTCGTCCTCCGTCGGTTTCTCCGTCGGCGTCACCGCCACGGCCATCGCCGGGAACAGGTCGGTGAAGAGGTTCACCAGGAGCATCTGGCGGGTGGACAGGGGCGCGGCGCCCGACAGGAGCGTGCCGAGGATGCCGAAGCCCACCTCGCCCGCGTTGCCGCCGATCAGGATGGCGATGGCGTCGGCGACGCTGTGCCACAGGGCGCGGCCCTCGCGGACGGCCTCGATGAGGACGGTGAGGTCGTCGCCGGTCAGGACGAGGTCGGCGGCGTTGCGGGCGGCGGCCGAGCCGCGGGCACTGATGCCGACGCCGATGTCGGCGGCGCGGATGGCGGCCGCGTCGTTGGCGCCGTCGCCGACCATGCCGACGACCCGGCCCGCGTCCCTGAGGGCCTCCACGACCTGAAGTTTCTGCTCGGGCGCGACCCGGGCCACGACATCGGCGTCGCGCAGCATCCGGGAGCGGGCCGAGCGGTCGGCGGCGGCCAGTTCGTCGCCGGTGACGACCGTGGCGTCCTCGGGCCAGCCGAGGTCGGTGGCGATGGCGCGGGCGGTCTGCGGGTGGTCGCCGGTCAGCACGACGGGCCGTACGCCGGCCTCGCGCAGCCCGCGCACGAGGGCCGGGGAGGTCTCCCGGGCGACGTCGGCGAGGGCGAGGAGACCCACGAACTCCAGGTCCTGCAAAGGCTCTTCGAGTACGGCCTTCTCGTCACCGTCACCGTCAACGTCGCCGCCGAGGGGACGCCGGGCCACCGCCAGGACGCGCAGGCCGTCGGCCGCCAGGGAGTGGGCCAGGTCCGAGGCGTCGGCGGGCAGGTCGGCGCAGGCGGGCAGGACGGTCTCCGGGGCCCCCTTGAGCACCAGGACCGGGGAGCCGTCGCCCGGGTGTCCGACGGCGGCGGCGTAACCGCGGCCGGCCTCGAAGGGCAGGCCCTCCAGCTGGGTCCACTCCTCGTCGGGAGCGGCCGCGTCCAGGACGGCCTCGTCGGTGGCGTGGGCCGGGCGCTGCCCGGAGTCGCCGTCGAGCTGCGGACAGGCGCGGGCCGCGATCCGCAGCGGGCCGTCCGCGCCGGGCTCGTCGAGGCGGTGGACCGTGCCGTCCGCGTCGCTGACCCGGACCAGGCGCAGCCGGTTCTCGGTGAGCGTGCCGGTCTTGTCGAAGCAGATGGTGTCCATGCGGCCCAGGGCTTCCAGGGTGCGCGGGGCGCGGACCAGGACACCGTGCGCGCTGAGCCGGCGGGCCGCCGCCAGCTGCGCGACCGTGGCCACCAGCGGCAGCCCTTCCGGTACGGCGGCCACCGCGACCGCGACCCCGCCGGTGACCGCCTGCCGCAGGGGCGTGCCGCGTACCAGGGCGAGCCCGGTGACCGCGGCGCCGCCCGCCATCGTCAACGGCAGTGCCGTGCGGGTCAGTTCCTGGAGCCGGGCCTGGACTCCGGCGGCGGCCGGGGTACGGGCGGCGAGCGTGACGGCGCGGGCGGCCTCGGTGCGGTCGCCGGTGTCCACGACGACCGCGCGGGCGTTTCCGGCCACCACGGTCGTCCCCTCGAAGACCATGCAGTGCCGTTCGGCGACGGGGGCGCGCGGGCTCGGCTCGGTGCACTTGTCCACCGGGAGGGACTCACCGGTCAGCGCGGACTCGTCGACCTCCAGGCCGTCCTCCCACAGCAGCCGGGCGTCGGCGGGCACGACGTCGTCCAGCGTGAGTTCGATGACGTCCCCCGGGCTCAGCTTGGCGGCGTCGACGACACGCGGTTCCGCGTCCTCCTCCGCGACCCGGGCCTTCTGCTTCTGCTGGGCGAGCAGCCCGGACAGGGCCCGCTCGGCGCGCAGCCGCTGGAGTCCGCCGACGAGGGCGTTCAGGTCGAGGGCGCCGACCACCAGCAGGGCGTCCATCGCGGACCCGAGGATCGCCGACGCGGCCGAGCCGACCGCCAGGACGGGGGTGAGCGGGTCGTCCAGCTCCCCGCGCACGGCCCGGGCGAGCTGCGCCGACCACCGGACGGGGGCCAGCACGGGCAGTCGTACGACGGTGTCGGCGGTGGTGCGGACCCGTTCGGTCGTCTGCTCGACGAGCGTCGGCTCCGGGGGTGCCTCCTGTTCGAGCCGGTCGCGTACGTCGTCCGGGTCCAGGGCGTGCCAGGCGACCCGGGGACGCGGGTGCGGGGGGCTCGCGCCGGCCACGCGGAGGGCGGCGCGGGTGCCGGAGAAGAGGGCGGCGGCCGCGGCGGCGTCGACGGGTGCGTGCCGGAGGCCGGGGAGTGGCGTACGGCGTCGGCCGCGGCCGGACTCGCCGACGGCGACGAGGAGCCCGGACAGGGCGGCGCCCGAGCGGGCCAGGGTCTGGGAGCGGCGGCCGACCGCGCGGGCCGCCGGTACGGCGGTCAACAGCCGCCAGACATCGGGCAGTCCGTGCGGGGCGAGCACGTCGGCGCCCCAGGCGACCGCGCAGCCGCCGTCGGTGAGCGACACCGCCACGTCACCGCGCAGGAGTCCGGCGACGATGTCGGCGTCCTGGGGGCGGGCGACGGTGAGAACGCCACCGCTTTCGTCACCACCGTCGCGGAGTTGGTCGACGATGTCCCGCAACGGCCGCCCGGCGTCCACGACTTGGTCGGCGAGGCCGGTGAAGTCGGCCAGGGCGGGGTCGTCCACGACGACGACGCGGAGTCCGGCGCGCCGGGCCGCGTCCAGCACGGGTTCGGCCCAGGGGTCGGCGCCCGCGCCCGGGGTGCGCAGGGCGCTCGGGTGCAGCAGGACGGTGCCGACGGTCTCCAGCTGCCGCAACCGGTCCGGGTCGCGCACCAGGACGCCGGAGCGGGACAGGGCTGTGCTCAGGACGGCGTGGAAGGCGGCGGGGCCGTAGCGCGCGGCCTTGGGTGAGCCCGCGAGGACGGCCTCCGCGGCCTCCGTCACGTCGTGTTTGACGAGGAGCGCGGCGAGGGCGCCCGCGATGCTGCCGGCGGCGGCGTTGCCCGCGTACTCCTGGGCGGGTGAGGGACGCGGGGCCGGGCGCAGGGCGAGGTCGGCGGGCAGGCTGTCCCGGTCCGGGACGCACAGGTCGTCGTGGACGGCTTCGAAGGTGGCCGTCCGTACGACCGCCTCCGCCAGCTGGCAGGTGCGCAGGGTTCCGTCGAGCAGCAGGGAGGTGGGGCTCTGGCCGGCGCCGTGCACGGCGGCGTTCGCGACGGCCAGCGCCACGTCCATGCGGGCGCTCCCGAGCCGTCCGCGCAGCCAGCCCCTGAAGCGGGGGTTCTCCCGCAGCAGGGTCGCGACCGCGGTCACCGGCCGCGGTGAGGCGGGCAGCCGCAGCGCGGACCCGGTGAACGCGGCGGCGACTCCGACGGCGTCGGCCGCGAGCGCGAGGGCGGCGGTGCGTATGGAGCCGGGGTCACCGGGGTGGGCGAGCTCCTCGACATTCTGGCCGTCCGCCACCAGGCCGTACCGCTCGGCGAGCGCCGAGACCCGCTCCGTGACCCGCTCGGTGGCCGCTCCCTCCACCGCGGTCACGACGAGCCGCCCGAGGCCCTGGTCCCAGTAGGCGAGAGCGACGTCGGGATGCTCGGCGAGCGCGACGGCGAGGCGGCGGGCGCGGTGTTCGGTGGCGTGTTCGGTGGCCGGTTCGGTGGCCGCACCCTGTGCTCCGTGTCCCGCGTCCGCCTCCGTGCGCAGCGGCACATGGACCCGTTGGCCCGCCCGCCAGTGCTGGGGCGCTCCGGGCAGGGCCGCTCGGGCGGCCCTCGTCGCGCGGGCCGCGAAGTCCGCGGTGCGTACGCCGGCCCGGGCCGTTCCGGCCATCGCCCCCGCGGCCACGCCGACCGCGGCGGGGGTGCCCCGGGCGAGCAGGCGGGGGCCGGCCAGGACGAGGCCCGCGGCGGCCGTCGTGAGTCCTCGGTTCATCGCGCGTCCTCAGTCGCCGGAACGGGTACGGCCTGCCGTGGAGCCCCCGGGGCCGCGTCGGCCGGGCGGCTCCGCCGCCGTCTCGTGCGGAGGGAGCCGGTCGGAGGGCGTTGCCGGGGACGAGACCGGCTGCCCGCCCCGTGGGGTGCGCGGTGTGCCGTGGGACGACGCCAGTACCCGGGGTGTGGGCCGGCCGGCGTCCTCCGGCTCCGCCCGCTCCCCCGGCCTGGGCTGTGTCAGCCACGCCACCGCCGCCCCGGTGACCGCGACGGGCCACTCGACGATGCCCGCGACACCGAGCACCCCGGCCCCTGCGTACACCGCGAGCCGTCGGCCACGCGGCGACACCGCGCCGACCCGGTCCAGCGCCCCCTCTGCCACCCGGCCCACCGTCCCGGCCCCGGGAACCTTTCCCAGTACCGACACGGCCGCCCGCAGCGGCTGCGGAAGCTGCTGTGCCGGTGCCGGTGCCGGTGACCCTGACTCTGCTGTCTGCTGCGACGACTTCTGCTCGGCCATGACGCGCCTCGCCTGTGGGGGGTCTTCTCTTCCGACCGACCGAGTTCCCGCACTCCGCACACTCATCCCCACCGGCGACAACAGGTCGGGCGCGGGGGTCGGCGGCGTCGTGGAAGAGGACGCGCCGAGATCGCGCTCACGGCGTGCGGGCGGGGTCCCGCTCCAGGGCGATCGCGTGCAGCCTCTCCAGGCGACGCCTGGACTCCTCGTCCGCCGGGGCGTAGGTCACCATGCGCGGGCCGGCTTCGGGGCCGAGCCAGAGGTCGGTGTGGTCGACGCTGACATGGCCGACGTAGCGGTTCATGAACTCCTTGCGGCGGCTGCGGTGTTCGATGATCTCGTGCCGGTCCCAGACCTCGCGGAACTCCTGGGACTCCGTGCGCAGCCGTTTCAGGAGCATCTTCCAGCCGGGCTCGGCGAGGTGGCCGGCCATGGTGGCGCGGAAGCGGGCGGCCATCAGGCGCTGCGCCTCCGGCAGGTGGACGATCGAGGAACGCCAGTCGTCGTTGGTGTAGGAGAGGATCATGCAGTTGCGGTCCTCGGGCGGCACCGCGTCCAGGTCGCACAACAGCAGGCCGTAGGTGCGGTTGTGGGCGAGGATGTCGTAGCGGCTGTTCTGCACACACGCCGGGACCGGCTCCAGCTGTTCGAGCACCTGCCGGATGGCGGGGGTGACCGACGGGCAGACGGTGGCCGGGGTCGGGTCGACCGCCCCGGCGAGCTGGAAGAGGTGCGAGCGCTCGCTCGGGTCCAGCAGCAGCGTCCGGGCGAGGGCGTCCAGGACCTGCACGGAGACCTGGATGTCCCTGGCCTGCTCCAGCCAGGTGTACCAGGTGACGCCGACCGCGGAGAGCTGGGCGACCTCCTCCCGGCGCAGGCCCGGGGTGCGGCGCCTGCGGCCGCGGGGCAGACCGACCTGCTCGGGGGTGATGTGCTCACGCCGGTGGCGCAGGAAGGCGGCGAGCTCATGGCGCCGGATCGACGAGAGGGACGAGCGGGACGACAGGGACGCGGTCTGCGGTACGGCTGTCTCCTGGGCCATGGTGGTCATGCCTCCAGCCTGCCCGCACCCGGACCCTGTTGCCAGGTGGTTCTTCTACCAGGATAAGAAGACTCTGGTACCCGTCTTGGGGCGGGCGCAGGCTCATGGGCGTGACGACCGAAACCACCACTCCACACCCCGTCCGTGCCGCAGCGCCGTCCGAGTTGGGGGGCCTGGGACTGTTCACGGTGCTGCTCGCCGCGGCACTGCCCCTCATCGACTTCTTCATCGTCAACGTCGCCCTGCCCAGCATCGGCGCCGACCTGTCCGCGAGCGAGTCGGTCCTCGAACTCGTCGTGGCGGGGTACGGGTTGGCGTACGCCGTCCTGCTCGTCCTCGGCGGCCGGCTCGGCGACCTGTTCGGGCGGCGCCGGCTGTTCCTGGGCGGCATGCTGGCGTTCGGGCTGACCTCCCTGGCGTGCGGGCTCGCACCGACCGCGTGGACGCTGGTCGCGGCGCGGGTCGCGCAGGGCGCCGCGTCGGCCGCGATGCTGCCGCAGGTCCTCGCCACCATCCAGTCGGCGACGGCCGGGCCCCGCCGGGCGCGCGCGATGGGCCTGTACGGCGCGACAGCGGGCCTGGCCATGGTGGCGGGGCAGATCCTCGGCGGGGTCCTGGTGGCGGCCGACATCGCGGGCACGAGCTGGCGGGCGGCGTTCCTGGTGAACGTCCCGGTCGTCCTGGCCGGGCTGATCCTCGCGGCCCGTACGGTCCCCGAGACCCGCTCCCCCCGCCCGGAACCGGTGGACGGCCCGGGCACGGTCCTGCTGGCCGCGACCCTGCTGGCGCTGCTCGCCCCGCTGACCGAGGGCAGGGCGGCGGGCTGGCCGCTGTGGACGTGGCTGTCGCTGGCGGCGTTCCCGTTGTTGGCGGGGGCGTTCTTCGCGGTGGAGCGCAGGGCGGACCGCAAGGGCCGTACGCCGCTCGTCCCCCCGAGCCTGTTCGAGCTGGTGTCCCTGCGCCGCGGGCTGCTGCTGATCCTGCCCTTCTCCATGGGCTTCGCCGGCTTCATGTTCGTGATCGCGGTCGCCCTCCAGGAGGGAGCGGGCCGCAGCCCCGTGCAGGCGGGCCTCGCGCTGGTGCCGCTCGCGGTGACGTTCCTGTGCACGTCGATCGCCGGGCCGCGGCTGATCTCCCGCTACGGCACCCGGGTGGTGACCGCGGGCGCGCTGATCCAGGCGGTCGGCCTGGGCCTGATGATCCTGGCGGCCCGCTCCTCGTGGCCGGACCTCGGTCTGCTGCCTCTCCTGCCGGGCGGCGCGATCGCCGGAGTCGGCCAGGCCCTCCAACTGCCCGTCATCTTCAGGATCGTCCTGTCCGAGGTGCCGCCCGCGCGGGCCGGTGTGGGCAGTGGCGTGATGGTCACCACCCAGCAGTCCGCCCTGGCCCTGGGCGTGGCCACGCTGGGCAGTCTCTTCCTGGCCCTGGTGCCGGGCATGGGCATGCGGGACGCCCTGGTCACGACGCTCCTCGTCCAGCTGGCCGGGGTGGCGCTGACCGGCGTACTGAGCCTGCGGCTGCCGCGGACGGTCGACTGACCGGACCGCCGACCGGGCTCGGTCCCGGCGAACGCCCCGTGAAGATACTGCTGTTGCCACTGCTGTTGATGTTGTTCTTGCTGCACACTCCTAGCCGGAGGCGAGGCACATGGTGCAGATCGGCACGAGCAACACGAGCAAGGTGAGCCGCTGGGACCAGCACGGCCGCGAGCACGTCGTCCAGGTGCAGCGCAAGGGCGCGCAGCGCACGATCAGATGTGACACCTGTGGTTGGCGCAAGGCAGCCCAGTTCCTGCCCTGGCTGAAGGCGGAGGAACATCTGGCGGAGGCCCACCAGGCGACGGTGGACCCGTCGAAGACGTAGCGAGGGAAGACGTGGCGAGGGCGGCGGCGGTCAGGCCTTGAGGCCGCGTACCAGCAGGTCCACCAGCGCCGTGAACTCCTCTTGGGCGCCCGGCTTTTCCCACTCACCGGCATAGCCGGGGTCGTGGAAGCGGGCCGTGGCCTGGAAGAGGGCCCGGGCCGTGGTGGCCGGGGCGGTGACGGTGAAGGTGCCCGCGTCGATGCCGTCCTGGACGATGCGGGTCAGCTGGTCGGTCAGCTCGGTGAGGTGCTCGGTGACCGCCACTCCGTTCTCACCGGCCAGGACCGAGTACGTGGCGAAGAGTTCCGGATCGTCGCCCGCCTTGCGGCGCTTGGCCTCGAAGAGCGCGGCGAGCCAGTCCCGCAGCCGGGCTTCCGGGGTACGGTCCTCGTCGGTGATCGCGGCCAGTACGCCCGTCGCCCGGTCCAGCCACCGCTTCGTCACGGCCTCCC
This sequence comes from Streptomyces sp. NPDC102270, assembly GCF_044766405.1. Taxonomy (NCBI): domain Bacteria; kingdom Bacillati; phylum Actinomycetota; class Actinomycetes; order Kitasatosporales; family Streptomycetaceae; genus Streptomyces; species Streptomyces sp. NPDC102270. The sequence continues at coordinate 50,360 of NZ_JBIWLX010000001.1, forward strand.
GCAGCGCCGCCTTCGTCCGGAAGTGCCGGTAGACGCTGCCATGGCTGACGCCGAGCGCGCGTGCCACGTCGACCACGGTGGCCTTGGCCGGGCCGTGGCGGCGCAGCACCTCCTCGGTGGCTTCGAGGATGCGCTCGCCGGTCAGGATCTCGATGGTCGGGGGCATGCCTAGACGGTACCCGGCACGGTGTTCATCGTTCGCCGCTCACCGTTCGCCGCTCATCGCTCGCTGTCGAGCATGGCCATCTGCGGCGTCGGGTACCGCTCGCCGGCCGCCGCGTCCGCCGGTACGGCGTCCTCGATGGCGGCGAGGTCGGCGGCGTCCAGGGTCACGTCCAGGGCGCCCAGCGCCTCGCCGAGCCGCTCGCGGGTCCGTGCGCCGACGAGCGGCACGATGTCGTCGCCCCGGGAGGCCACCCAGGCGATGGCGATCTGCGCGACCGTGACGCCCTTCTGTTCGGCGATCTTGCGCAGGGACTCGACCAGGGCGAGGTTGTGCTGGAGGTTCTCGCCCTGGAAACGGGGCGAGTGGGCGCGGAAGTCGTTCGTGGCGAGTTGCCGCTCTGCCGTGAGATGGCCGGAGATCAGCCCGCGGGAGAGCACTCCGTACGCGGTGACGGCGATGCCGAGCTCGCGCAGGACGGGGAGGATCTCCCGCTCGGGGCTGCGGGAGATGAGCGCGTACTCGATCTGGAGGTCGGCGATCGGGGCGGTGGCGGCGGCCCGGCGGATGGTCTCCGGTCCGACCTCGCTCAGCCCGATGTGGCGGACGTACCCCTTCTCGACGAGTTCCGCCATCGCCCCGACGGTCTCCTCGATCGGCACCTGCGGGTCGAGCCGGGCGGGGCGGTAGACGTCGATGTGGTCGACGCCGAGGCGCTGCAGGGAGTACGCGGCCCAGGTCTTCACGGCGGCCGGGCGGGCGTCGTAGCCGTGCCACGCGCCGTCCGGGTCGCGCTGGGCGCCGAACTTCACACTGAGCAGCGCGTTCTCGCGCAGGGCGGCCGGAGCGGTGCGCAGTGCCTCGCTGATCAGCAGTTCGTTGTGGCCCATGCCGTAGAAGTCGCCGGTGTCGAGCAGGGTGACGCCGGCCTCCAGAGCGGCGTGGATGGTGGCGATCGACTCGGCGCGGTCCGCCTCGCCGTACATACCGGACATGCCCATGCAGCCGAGGCCGAGGGCGGAGACCTGGGGGCCGGTGGTGCCGAGGGTTCGGGTTCGCATCGTCATGGCGACCACCCTGCCATGACAGCTGACAGATTTCAATATCTGTCAGCTGTCATGTGTCAGCTTCATCCGTCAGTCGTGGCCAGCTTGGCTCCGAGCAGCACGAAGGACCCCGCGAAACTCCGCCGCAGCCAGGCCATCACGCGGGGCCGCGAGATCACATGACTGCGGACCGAGGCGGCGAGCACCCCGTACCCGGCGAAGACCACGAAGGTCGCCAGCATGAAGATCCCGCTCAGCGCCAGCATGCGCGGCACGGCATGCGGCTGGGCCGGGTTCACGAACTGGGGCAGGAACGCGAAGAAGAAGATCGTCAGCTTCGGGTTGAGGAGGTTGATCAGCACCCCTTTGACGATCACGCGGCCCGCGGACCGGGGCGCGCCGTCCTGGTCGACGTCGATCACCTCCTTGTCCCGCACGGTCGCCCAGGCCATGTACAGGAGGTAGGCGACCCCGGCGTACTTGACCGCCTCGAAGGCCACGGCGCTGGCGTTCAGCAGCGCGGCGAGTCCGGTGACCGTGGCCAGGACGTGCGGCACGATCCCGAGGGTGCAGGCGAACGCGGCGACGACACTCGCGCGCCGCCCGCGGGAGAGCCCGGCGGCGAGGGTGTAGACGACCCCCGTCCCGGGAGTGGCGACGACCACGAGGGTGGTGAGGAGAAAGGCGAGGCTCATGGGCCCAGCCTGGACATGGAACAGCCCCCGATACAGGGCCAGAGCGAGGCCTGTATCGGGGGCCAAAGACAGCCGGGTGGACCTAGCAGCCGATCAGCCGGCCCGCCAGGTAGCCCTCGATCTGGTCGAGGGACACGCGCTCCTGCTTCATGGAGTCCCGCTCGCGGACCGTCACCGCGTTGTCCTCGAGGGTGTCGAAGTCGACCGTCACGCAGTACGGCGTACCGATCTCGTCCTGGCGCCGGTAGCGGCGGCCGATCGCGCCGGCGTCGTCGAACTCGATGTTCCAGTTCTGGCGCAGGGTCTGGGCGAGGCCCTTGGCCTTCGGGGACAGCTCGGGGTTGCGGGAGAGCGGCAGCACCGCGACCTTCACCGGGGCCAGGCGGTGGTCGAGGCGCAGTACCGTGCGCTTCTCCAGCTTGCCCTTGGCGTTGGGCGCCTCGTCCTCGACGTAGGCGTCGAGCAGGAACGCCAGCATCGCGCGGCCGACACCGGCAGCGGGCTCGATGACGTACGGCGTCCAGCGCTCGCCGGCCTCCTGGTCGTAGAAGAAGAGGTCCTGGCCGGAGGCCTTGGAGTGGGCGGTGAGGTCGTAGTCGGTGCGGTTGGCCACGCCCTCCAGCTCACCCCACTCGTTGCCGCCGAACTGGAAGCGGTACTCGATGTCGGCGGTGCGCTTGGAGTAGTGGGAGAGCTTCTCCGCCGGGTGGTCGTACCAGCGCATGTTCTCCTCGCGGAGACCGAGGCCGGTGTACCAGTTCCAGCGCTGCTCCATCCAGTACTCCTGCCACTTCTCGTCCTCGCCCGGCTTGACGAAGAACTCCATCTCCATCTGCTCGAACTCGCGGGTGCGGAAGATGAAGTTGCCGGGCGTGATCTCGTTGCGGAAGGACTTGCCCATCTGCGCGATGCCGAACGGCGGCTTCTTGCGCGAAGCGGTCTGCACCTGGGCGAAGTTGGTGAAGATTCCCTGCGCGGTCTCGGGACGCAGGTAGGCGATGGAGCCGGTGTCCTGGGTCGGGCCGAGGTGGGTGGAGAGCAGACCCGAGAACTGCTTGGGCTCGGTGAACTGGCCCTTGTTGCCACAGTTGGGGCAGTTCACGTCGGCGAGGCCGTTCTCCGGGGCGTGCCCCTTCTTGGCCTCGTAGGCCTCCTCCAGGTGGTCCGCGCGGAACCGCTTGTGGCAGGAGGTGCACTCGGTCAGCGGGTCCGAGAAGGTGGCCACGTGACCGGACGCGACCCAGACCTCGGGCGCCAGGATCACGGACGAGTCGATACCGACCACGTCCTCACGGGACGTCACCATGTAGCGCCACCACTGACGCTTCAGGTTCTCCTTGAGCTCGACACCCAGCGGTCCGTAGTCCCAGGCGGCCTTCTGGCCACCGTAGATCTCACTGCAGGGGAATACGAAGCCACGGCGCTTGCTCAGGCTGACGATGGTGTCGATCTTGTCGGCGGCCACGGTGCTCTCTTCATTACGGGACGGCAGCGAATGCCTCAGGTTACCGGCGCCGCCACCCCTCGTATCAAATCGGTTCGCGGCCCGGGCTTTGTTGACAACGGTTTCCATATTTGATGAAAATGACTGTCATGAACGTACGACGTCGCCTCATACCCGTGGTCGCTGCCGCCGGTGCCCTCGCCGCCCTCTCCGCGTGCTCCACCGACAGCGCCGCCGCCGGCAACACCGGCAAGTTCGACGTCGTCGCGTCCTTCTACCCGATGGCCTTCCTCGCCGAGCAGATCGGCGGGGACCATGTGAGCGTCACCAGTCTCACCCAGCCCGGCCAGGAGCCGCACGACCTGGAGATCAGCGCCAAGCAGACCGTGGCGCTGGAGAAGTCGGACGCGGTGCTGTACCTCAAGAACCTCCAGCCCGCCGTCGACAAGGCGGTGGACCAGTCCGGGGTCGCCACCAAGATCGACGCCTCCTCCCTCACCGAGCTGGAGAAGCACGGCAACGAGGTCGGCGGCCACGCGGCCGAGCACGACGACCACGCCGACGAGGAACTGAGCGGCCTCGATCCGCACATCTGGCTCGACCCGGTGCGCTACTCCCAGGTCGCCGAGGGCGTCGGCAAGGCCTTCGAGAAGGCCGACCCGGACCACGCGGCCGACTACAAGGCCAACACCGCGGCGCTGGTGAAGAAGCTCGACACCCTGAACACGAAGTTCGAGACCGGGCTCAAGAACACCGGCACCAAGGTCTTCATCACCACCCACGCGGCCTTCGGCTACCTCGCCGAGCGCTACGGCCTCACCGAGGAGGCCATCAACGGCCTCGACCCGGAGTCGGAGCCGAGCGCCAACCGCGTCAGGGACCTTGAGAAGATGGCGAAGGCCGACGGCGTCACGACCGTGTTCTACGAGACGCTGGTCAGCGACAGGACCGCGAAGACCATCGCCTCCGACGCCGGGCTGAAGACGGACGTCCTCGACCCGATCGAGGGCATCACCAAGAAGTCCCGCGGCAAGGACTACTTCGCGGTACAGGAAGCCAACCTCAAGGCCCTGCAGAGCGCCCTGGGAGCGAAATGACACCGGAGGACGGCATGAGCGAGTCCGTCATCGCGCTGCGCGGAGTCCGCGCCGACCTGGGCTCGCGGCCCGTCCTGCGCGGCATCGACCTCACCGTGCACCGCGGTGAGGTCGTCGCGCTGCTCGGTGCCAACGGCTCCGGCAAGTCCACCGCGATCCGCACGATCATCGGCCAAGTCCCCGCGTCCGCCGGGGAGATCGAGCTCTTCGGCACCCCGCGCGGGCGGTTCAGGGACTGGGCCCGGGTCGGGTACGTCCCGCAGCGCACCACCGCCGCGGGGGGCGTCCCCGCGACCGTCACCGAGATCGTCTCCTCCGGGCGCCTGTCCCGCGCCCGCTTCGGCGTGCTCCGCAAGGCGGACAAGGAAGCCGTGCGCCGGGCCCTGGAGCTGGTCGGCATGGCGGACCGCGCGAAGGACTCCGTCAACGCCCTCTCCGGGGGCCAGCACCAGCGGGTACTGATCGCCCGCGCGCTCGCCGCCGAACCCGAACTGCTGATCATGGACGAGCCGATGGCGGGCGTGGACCTGGCCAGCCAGGAGGTGCTGGCGCGGACGCTCGGGGAGCAGGTCGCCCAGGGCACCACTGTCCTGCTCGTACTGCACGAACTGGGCCCGCTGGAGCCCCTGATCGACCGGGCGGTGGTCCTGCGCGACGGCTGTGTCCAGCACGACGGCCCGCCCCCGCGCGCGGTCGGCCAGCACGCCCTGCCGGGCCACGACCACGTCCACCCCCACGACCACGAGCCGATCCGTACGGGACTGCTGAGCTGATGGACTTCCTCGACTACGCCTTCATGCAGCGGGCCCTGCTCGCCGCCGTCCTGGTCGGCATCACCGCCCCCGCCGTCGGCATCTACCTCGTCCAGCGCCGCCAGGCCCTGATGGGCGACGGCATCGGCCATGTCGCCATGACCGGCGTCGGCCTCGGCTTCCTGCTCTCCTGGTCGCCGGTGTGGATGGCGACCGTGGTCTCGGTCCTCGGCGCGGTCCTCATGGAGCTGATCCGCTGGTACGGCAGGACCCGGGGCGACATCGCCCTCGCGATGCTCTTCTACGGCGGCATGGCCGGCGGCGTGATGTTCATCAACCTCGCGCCCGGCGGCTCGAACGCCAACCTGACGTCATACCTGTTCGGTTCGCTGTCCACGGTCTCCGAGTCGGACGTGACGGCGATCTGTGTGCTGGCCGCGTTCGTGGTGCTCGTCACCCTGGGGCTGCGCCGGCAGCTCTTCGCGGTCAGCCAGGACGAGGAGTTCGCACGGGTCACCGGTCTCCCGGTGCGCGCGCTCAACCTGCTGACCGCGGTCACGGCCGCGGTGACGGTGACCGTGGCCATGCGCGTGGTCGGGCTGCTGCTGGTCAGCGCGCTGATGGTGGTGCCGGTGGCGGCGGCGCAGCAGCTCACCCGGAGCTTCGCGGCCACCTTCGCGGTCGCGGTGGCGATCGGCGTGACCGTGACGATCGGCGGCACCGTGACCTCGTACTACCAGGACGTCCCGCCCGGCGCGACGATCGTGCTGCTGACCATCGGGGCCTTCGTCGTGCTGACGGGTCTCGCGACCCCGCTGGCCAGGCGACGGGCCCGGGCGGCCGCCGCCGCGCAGCCCGCCCCGGACCCCGCGGAGTGTGTGATTCCGGCCAGTCGGGAGGCGGACGGCACGGTCGGCGTCTGACCGAGCACAGGCCGGGCTGGCACAATGGCCCGGCAGGTGCCGAACGAAGGAGGAACCCGTGACGACCGCAGGACCGCCCGTGAAGGGCCGCGCCACCCGGCAGCGGGCCGCCGTGGCGGCGGCCCTCGACGAGGTCGACGAGTTCCGCAGCGCGCAGGAACTGCACGACATGCTCAAGCACAAGGGCGACGCCGTCGGTCTGACCACGGTCTACCGCACCCTCCAGAACCTCGCCGACGCGGGCGAGGTCGACGTCCTGCGCACCTCTGACGGCGAGTCCGTCTACCGCCGCTGCTCCAGCGGCGACCACCATCACCACCTGGTCTGCCGGGTCTGCGGCAAAGCCGTGGAGGTCGAGGGACCGGCCGTCGAGAAGTGGGCCGACGCCATCGCCGCCGAGCACGGATACGTCAATGTGGCGCACACCGTGGAGATCTTCGGCACCTGCGCGGACTGCGCGGCCGCCCAGGCCTGACCCCACAGGGAAATCACAGCCGAGTCGAGGGTTAACCCTTGTCTCGGCCTCCTTTGCATGACATGGACGGGTCAACAGTGCCACGCTCCCCCCAGCTCTCACGCAGTTCCCGCACGGCACCTCCACCCCGTCGTAGCAGTAGGAGTACGAGTGAGACCCTCCCCACGAAGATCAGCCGCCGCCGCGTCCCTGGTGGCCGCGGCCTCCCTCCTCGCCATAGGCGTCCAGACGGTCCCCGCCGCCGCCGGGCCCGCCTCCCCCCACCTCGGTCCACTGCGCACCGGAGGACTGGAAGCCAAGCTCTCCCCCGCCCAGCGCACCGCACTGATCAAGAGCGCGTCCGGCAGGGCCGGGGCGACCGCCGACTCCCTCGGCCTCGGCGCCAAGGAGAAACTGGTCGTCAAGGACGTCGTCAAGGACAACGACGGCACCCTCCACACCCGCTACGAGCGCACCTACGACGGTCTGCCCGTCCTCGGCGGCGACCTGGTCGTGCACACGCCCCCGGCCGCACAGGCTACGGGCACGCTCGGCGCGACCTTCAACAACAACCGCCGTACCGTCTCGGTGAAGTCCACCACCGCCACCTTCGGCAAGGCCGCCGCCGAGACCAAGGCCCTCAGGACGGCCAAGGCCCTCGACGCCGACAAGCCCGCCGCGCAGGGCGCCCGCAAGGTGATCTGGGCGGGCTCGGGCACCCCGAAGCTCGCCTGGGAGACGGTGGTCTCCGGCTTCCAGGACGACGGCACGCCCAGCAAGCTGCACGTCATCACCGACGCCACCACCGGCGCCGAACTCTCCCGCTACGAGGGCATCGAGACCGGCACCGGCAACAGCCAGTACAGCGGCACGGTCACCATGGGCACCACGCTCTCCGGTTCGACGTACCAGCTGTACGACACCACGCGCGGTGGCCACAAGACGTACAGCCTCAACAACGGCACGTCGGGCACCGGCACCCTGATGACCGACGCCGACGACGTCTGGGGCACCGGCTCCGGCTCCAACACCCAGACCGCCGGGGTGGACGCCCACTACGGGGCCCAGACGACCTGGGACTTCTACAAGAACACCTTCGGCCGCAGCGGCATCAAGAACGACGGGGTCGCCGCCTACAGCCGCGTCCACTACAGCTCGGCGTACGTCAACGCCTTCTGGGACGACAGCTGCTTCTGCATGACGTACGGCGACGGCACCAGCAGCACCCACGCGCTGACCTCGCTGGACGTGGCCGGTCACGAGATGAGCCACGGTGTCACCTCCAACACGGCGGGCCTCGACTACAGCGGTGAGTCGGGGGGCCTGAATGAAGCCACCTCCGACATCTTCGGCACCGGCGTGGAGTTCTACGCCAACAACTCCTCCGACGTGGGCGACTACCTCATCGGCGAGAAGATCGACATCAACGGCGACGGCTCGCCGCTGCGGTACATGGACAAGCCGAGCAAGGACGGCGGCTCGGCGGACAGCTGGTACTCGGGGGTCGGCAACCTCGACGTGCACTACTCGTCCGGGCCCGCGAACCACATGTTCTACCTGCTCTCCGAGGGCAGCGGCACCAAGACCATCAACGGGGTCACGTACAACAGCACGACCTCCGACGGTGTCGCCGTCGCCGGGATCGGCCGGGCCGCCGCCCTGCAGATCTGGTACAAGGCGCTGACGACGTACATGACGTCCAGCACCAACTACGCCGGCGCCCGCACCGCCGCCCTGAACGCGGCCGCCGCCCTCTACGGCACCAGCTCCGCGCAGTACGCCGGGGTCGGCAACGCCTTCGCGGGCATCAACGTCGGCAGCCACATCACCGTGCCGTCGACCGGCGTGACGGTGACCAACCCGGGCAGCCAGACCACCACGGTCGGGACGGCCGTGAGCCTCCAGGTCAGCGCGAGCAGCACCAACAGCGGCTCACTGACCTACGCGGCCTCCGGACTGCCCACCGGTCTGTCGATCAGCGGCTCCACCGGCGTGATCTCCGGAACCCCGACCACGGCCGGCAGCTACAGCACCACGGTCACGGTGACCGACGGCACCGGAGCAACCGGTACCGCGTCCTTCACCTGGACGGTGAACTCGTCGGGCGGCGGCAGCTGCACCTCGAGCCAGCTCCTCGGCAACCAGGGCTTCGAGTCGGGCAGCACGACCTGGACCGCGAGCAGCGGAGTGATCACCAACTCCAGCAGCCAGGCCGCCCGCACCGGCTCCTACAAGGCCTGGCTGGACGGCTACGGCTCCACCCACACCGACACGCTCTCCCAGTCGGTGACGATCCCGAGCGGCTGCACGGGAACGACGTTCACCTTCTACCTGCACGTCGACACCGCGGAGACCACCACCAGCACGCAGTACGACAAGCTGACGGTGACCGCCGGGTCGACGACCCTGGCCACGTACTCCAACCTGAACGCGGCCTCCGGGTACGTCCAGAAGTCCTTCAGCCTGGCAGGCTTCGCCGGTCAGACGGTCGCCCTGAAGTTCACGGGCGTCGAGGACTCCTCGCTCCAGACCAGCTTCGTGATCGACGACACGGCGGTGACGACGAGCTGATCCCCTGAACGACGACGAGGGGGCGGGTCGGAGGTCAGTCCTCCGGCTCGCCCTTCATCGCTTCCTCCATCTTGAGGAGCTCCTCGTTCGGGACGGCCCCGCCGAAGCGGCGGTCCCGGGAGGCGAACTCGACACACGCCCGCCACAGGTCGCGGCGGTCGAAGTCGGGCCACAGGACGTCCTGGAAGACCATCTCGGCGTACGCGCTCTGCCAGAGCAGGTAGTTGGAGGTGCGCTGTTCGCCGCTGGGCCGCAGGAACAGGTCCACGTCGGGCATGTCCGGGTAGTACAGGTACTTCGCGAGGGTCTTCTCGTTGACCTTGGACGGGTCGAGGCGGCCCGCCTTCACGTCCTCGGCGAGGGCCTGGGCGGCATCGGCGATCTCGGCCCGGCCGCCGTAGTTCATGCAGAAGTACAGGGTGAGCCTGTCGTTGCCCTTGGTCTGCTCCTGGGCGACCTGGAGCTCCTTGGCGACGGACTTCCACAGCTTGGGCATCCGCCCCACCCAGCGGACGCGAATGCCCAGCTCGTCGAGCTGATCACGGGTCTTGCGGATGAAGTCGCGGTTGAAGTTCATGAGGAAGCGGACCTCGTCGGGCGAGCGCTTCCAGTTCTCGGTGGAGAAGGCGTACAGCGAGATGTTCTTCACGCCGGCCTCGATCGCGCCCTGGAGCACGTCCAGGACCCGCTCGGCGCCGACCTTGTGCCCTTCCGTCCTGGGCAGCCCGCGCTCCTTGGCCCACCGCCCGTTCCCGTCCATGACGATCGCCACATGCTCGGGGATCAGCTCACCGGGGAGCTTGGGCGCGCGGGCACCGGAGGGGTGCGGCTCCGGCGCCCTGTACTCGCGCCGCCGGCGCCCCAGCATCCCGTTTACGGCCATGGTGCTTCTCGTCTCCTCAGTGGTGCTCTACGACTTTTCCACGTACCGAAGGGAGCGCAGCCCGCGCTCCATGTGCCAGTGCAGGTAGGCGGACACCAGCCCGCTGCCCTCCCGGACGTACCGCGGCTCGCTCGCGTCCGCGGTCTCCCAGTCTCCCGTAAGCAGCGCGGCGAGGAGCTCCAGGGTCTGCGGCGACGGTACGACGCTGCCGGGCACCCGGCAGTCCACGCAGACCGAGCCGCCGGCGGCCACGGAGAAGAAGCGGTTCGGGCCGGTCATGCCGCATCGCGCGCAGTCGCTGAAGCTGGGCGCGTAGCCGTTCACGGCGAGGGAGCGCAGCAGGAAGGCGTCGAGGACGAGGTGGGGCGCGTGCTCGCCCCGGGCGAGGGTGCGCAGGGCGCCGACGAGCAGCAGATACTGCTGCACGGCCGGCTCGCCCTCATGGTCGGTGAACCGCTCGGCGGTCTCCAGCATGGCCGTCCCGGCGGTGTACCGGGCGTAGTCGGAGACGATCCCGCCCCCGTACGGCGCGATGGTCTCGCTCTGTGTGCACAGCGGCAGGCCGCGCCCGACGAGCTCGCTGCCCCGCGCGAAGAACTGCACGTCGACGTGGGAGAAGGGCTCAAGCCGCGCCCCGAACTTCGACTTGGTCCGCCGCACACCCCTGGCCACGGCCCGCACCCTTCCGTGCCCGCGCGTGAGCAGCGTGATGATCCGGTCCGCCTCGCCGAGCTTCTGCGTCCGCAGCACGACCCCGTCGTCCCGGAAGAGACTCATCGCACGCCTCCGCACCGGGTGCGCGGCGCGACGCCGTCGTAGCGGAACAGACTCATGAGCCCATTCTCCCCTACGCGGGAACCGTGGTCGTCGAAGTCCGCGACGACGGGCGCTGCCCTGGGGTAAACCCCCCTGGGAATCCGCCAGTTGACCGGATGGGATCGGGGCGGATGATCCGCGAGGCTCCTGGCATGAAGCAGATGACGAAGAGCCTCGCCCTGATCGCCGCCGCCTCCGGTGTCGTCCTCGGCGTCCTGACACCGCTCAGCGCGTCCGCCGCCGGTGGTCTCCGGTGGACCGAGTGCGAGGGCGGCGGCCTCGATCCGCGCCAGCGGTGCGCGACCGTCGCCGTGCCCATGGACTACGCCGACCCGGACGGCCCGAAGATCGAGATCGCCGTCTCCCGTATTCCCGCCGAGAACCCGGAGGCCCGGCGCGGTGCCCTGCTGCTCGTCCCCGGCGGGCCCGGCGGCGACAGCATGAACGACCCCTCGGGCAAGGGTCAGAAGCTGCCGGAGAAGGTGCGGGAGGCCTACGACCTGATCGGGTTCGCGCCGCGCGGGATGGCGCCCTCGACGGCCGTCGACTGCGGGCTCGAACACCGGGACCTGGCCCGCACGACCCTGCTGCCCTGGCCCGCCCCGGACGGCTCGGTCGAAGCGAACATGGCCGCGGGCCGGCGCGTCGCCGAGGCCTGCGCCCGCAACGGCGGCGAACTCGTCCGGCACATCAGCACCCTCAACGAGGCCCGTGACCTCGACCGCGTCCGCACCGCGCTCGGCGAGCGCAAGGTGTCCATATGGGGCGTGTCCTACGGCACCTATGTCACCGACGCCTACCTCCAGCTGTTCCCGCGGCGCACCGACCGTGTCGTCCTGGACAGCAACGACAACCCGGACCCGGTGCTGGGGGAGCGCGCCTGGCTCGCCGCGTTCGAGCGGGGTGCCGAGGACAACTTTCCCGAGTTCGCCGAGTGGGCCTCGACACCCGGCAACCCGGACCGCCTCGCCGACACGGCCACCGAGGTCCGCCCCCTGTTCCTGAAGCTCGCCGCCCGCCTGGACCGCGAGCCGATCCCCTGGCCGGGCGCCAACCCCGAGGAGCTGAACGGCAACGTCCTGCGCCAGACGATGCTCGACTCCTTCTACGACCCCGACGGCTACCCGGCCCTCGCCAAGCTGATCCTCGCCGCCAGGAAGGGCACGGTGCCGCCCGCGCCGACGGGCCCGCCCGAGGCCGTCCTCCAGAACGTCGCCGCGGTCGGCGCCGCCACCATCTGCAACGACGTCGACTGGCCGGACGACCAGGCGCTCTACCGCGAGGGCGTGGCCAGGAGCCGGGCCGAGTTCCCGCTGACCGGGGGCATGCCGAGGAACGCCATGCCGTGCACCGCCTGGCCGTGGGAGCCGAGGGAGGCACCCGTGCACGTCGGCGACCGCGGACCGTCCAACATCCTGATGGTGCAGAACGAACGGGACGTGGCCACCCCGCTCAGCGGTGCCCTCAAGCTCCGCGAGGCGCTCGGCCGGCGTGCCGTCATGGTCACCAACGACTCCACCGGCCACGACGCCTACCTCGACAACGGCACCGCGTGCGGCGACGCCACGGTGTCCCGCTTCCTGGCCACCGGCAAGCGGCCCGCGAAGGACCTCTACTGCCGCTGACCGCACCGTCCGTACCGGCGGGCCAGCGCGTGGAACGCCTCCTTCGGTTCCCAGTGCCAGGGTGAACGCGGGTCGTCGGGGCGGTCCTTGATCGCCTTGGCGATGCCGTAGCTCGCCATGTCGAGGTCGTGAAGCGGGTCGTCGGGGCGGTGCGGGGCGTCGGCGGTGAGGAACTCGAAGGCCATCGCGGCGTAGAGGCCCATCGACTCGAAGACATCGAGGAGTTGCGTGAGATAGACGGCCTGGGTGTGCTCGCTGCGGACGACGTGCCCCTTGATCTCCGGCGGGTCCTTGTCGTAGTCGACGATGTCCCAGCCCATGCCGCCGGCCTCGGGGGCACCGACGAAGGTGCAGGTGCCGAACTCGGTGATGGCGACGGGCTTGCCGAAGCGCTGGTACTGCCTCAACTCGCGTACGTAGTCCTGTGGTCGGCGGAAGTACGAGTAGTAGTCGATGCCGACCACGTCGAACAGGTTCCAGTCGACCTCGTCGTCCTGGGCGGCGGCGTAGCTCAGGCGGCCCTGGAAGACCGAGCGGCCCACCTCGGCCGCCCTCGCGGTGAAGCGGGCCAGTTCGCGCTGCATCCGCACCCGGTCGTAGGTGCCGTTCACCAGGTTCTCGATCCGCTCCAGGGCCGTGTCCCCCGGCAGGATGCCCGGCACGAACAGCCAGAACTCGCAGCCCACGCCGAGCTCGACGCTCGCGCCCTGCCGGCGCAGCCGCTCCGCGAACCGGCCGCACTCCGCCAGGTGGTCGAGGATGTCCCGCTGCGGGACGTCCCCGAGGGTCGGCTGGAGCCAGACGTGCAGTCCGCGTTCGGCCACCTCGGCGGCGGTGGCGGTGAGGCGTTCGACACCGTCGCCGGTGACGTCGACGGTGTCGGCGTGCAGGTCCTCGCGGATGGCCCGGATGTCCCGGCGCATCCGGGCGGTGCTCCAGGCGGTGCCGGGCGTCTCGCCCGCGCCGACGGTGTAGACGACACCGTGGCGTTCCAGTCCGCGCCCGGTCGCCTCCGAGCGGCCGGTCGGCAGCACCGCCGCCGCCCCCAGCGCCGCCGCTCCCGTCAGGAACTGTGCCCGGCTGATCCCCGTTGTCTTCTCCATGCCGCCACTGTGTCGGCCGCGGGCGGCCCTGTCCGTCGGCCGATGGTCTACGGCGGTGCAACCAAGGGATGACCGACGGCGTCGATCACTGAAGAGATCGGCTTCCGTCCCCGAGCGAAGGAGAGAAAGATCTTAGGCTCCGGAAAACTGTCCCGCCGCGCCCTCCTGGCCGCCGGCACGGCCACCGTCCTGACCGGCACGACCGCGTACGCCGCCGAGGACGCCGTCGGCACCCGGCTGCGCGCGCTGGAGGAGCGGTACGACGCCCGGCTCGGCGTCTTCGCGCACCACCTCACGGCCAGGCGGTCCGTCCGGTACCGCGCCGACGAGCGCTTCCCGATGTGCTCCGTGTTCAAGGCCCTCGCGGCCGCCGCCGTCCTGCGCGATCTCGACCGCGACGGCGAGGTGCTCGCCCGGCGGATCCACTACACCGAGGACGACCTGGTGATCCCGGGCTCGGACCAGACCGAGGCGCACCTCGCCGAGGGCATGACGATCGCCGAGCTCGCCGAAGTGGCCATCACCTACAGCGACAACACGGCCGGCAACCTCCTCCTGCGCGAACTCGGCGGCCCCACCGCGATCACCCGTTTCGCCCGCTCCCTCGGCGACCGGATCACCCGCCTCGACCGCTGGGAGCCCGAGCTCAACACCGCCGAGCCGTGGCGGCACACGGACACGACGAGCCCGTACGCCATCGGCCGCACCTACGGCCGGCTGGTCCTCGGCGACGCGCTGGACCGGCGGGACCGGGAGCTGCTCACGCACTGGCTGCTGAGCAACACGACCAGCGTCGACCGCTTCCACGCAGGCCTGCCGAAGACGTGGACCGTCGCCGACAAGACGGGCGGCGGCTCCTACGGCACCAACAACGACGTCGGTGTCGTCTGGACCGGGGCCGGTGACCCGATCGTCCTGTCCGTGCTGTCGACGATGCCCGCGCAGGACGCCGTACGGGTCGACGCGCTGGTCGCCGACGCGGCCGCGGTGGTCGCCGGCGCCCTGGGCTGACCGGTCAGAACCGCCGGACGTACCGCCGCTGCCAGGGTGTCTCCACCGCGCGGCGGTCGTAGTGCTCGCGCACGTACGCGACCGCCTCCTCCGGGGGCACTCCGTCCAGCACCGCCAGACAGGCCAGGGCCGTTCCGGTGCGGCCGCGGCCGCCTCCGCAGGCGATCTCGACCCGCTCGGCGGCCGACCGTTCCCAGGCGTCGACCAGGACCTCGCGGGCCTCGCTGTGGTCCGCCGGCAGGCGGAAGTCCGGCCAGCGGACCCAGCGGGAGGCCCAGGGGACCTCCGGCGGAGTGCCGCCGAGCAGATAGACGCCGTACGACGGTGCCGGCGCGGCCGGATCCAGCGGGTGCCGCAGGCCGCGGCCCCGCACCAGACGCCCGGACGGCAGCCGCAGGACGCCCGGGTCGTGTTCGTCCCACCCCTTCATGACCTCATTCGAACCCGTCATCGACGCTCGGGCAACCGAATCCGCCCCCACCGTGGTCTGGTGGGCGAGGGAGGGTGCCAGAAGATGCAGGCCGAACAAGAGGACCGGTTCCAGGAATTCGTCAGAGCCAGGTGGTCGCACCTCGTGCGGACCGCCTATCTGCTCACCGGCGACGCCCATCTCGCCGAGGACCTGACGCAGACGGCGCTGGCGAAGGCGTACCGCTCCTGGCGGCGCGTGGCGGGCAGCGACAACCCGGAGGCGTACGTCCGCCGGATGCTCGTCACCTGCAACAGCGACCGCTTCCGCAAGCGGCGGGTCAAGGAGTCGCTGACCGACGCACCGCCGGAGCGGGCGGGCCGCGACGAGGCGGTGGCCCGGGTCGACGAACGCGGGGTGCTGATGGCCGCCCTGGCCCAACTGCCGCCCAGGCAGCGGGCCGTGGTGGTGATGCGCTACTGGGAGGACCTGTCGGAGGCGGAGGCCGCCGAGGTGCTCGGCTGCTCACAGGGCACCGTCAAGAGCCAGGCGTCCAAGGGACTGGCGAAGCTGCGTACGTATCCGGGGCTCGCGCAGGTCATGGACCGCGCACCGCAGGGAGGCACCAAATGAGCGAAGAGGAGCGGGACTTCGAGGAGCGACTGCGGGAGCTGCTCTCCGAGGACGCGTACACGATCCGGCCCTCGCCGGTGCCGTATCCGCAGATCCGCCGCCAGGGCGTGGTCGAGCGACGGCGGCGGGTGGCGGTGACCGGGGCGGCTCTGGTGGCCCTGGCCGCGGTACCAGTGGGGGCGTTCGCGGTGGGCGGCGCGGGGACGGGGTCGGCCGACACGGCGACGACACCCACGGCGTCGGCGAGTGCCACACCGACACCCACCCCCTCCCCCACGCCCAGCGGGCCGGCGGGACCGGCCACGGCGGGGCAGCTCCGGGACGGAATCACGCTGGAGCAGGCCGTGGACGGGCTCGACAAGTGCCTCGCGCTGCAACGGCGGAACATCGCCCAGGGGGCCCACGGCTCGGATCCGGGCAAGGCCGAGGACTACCGGATCATCCTGGCGGTCAACAGCACCGGCGACAGCAACTCACCCGGTGACGGCATCTTCGTGGTCGCCGTGCAGGAGAAGCCGAAGCAGATCCGGCTGATCTGCAACATCAAGGACGGCGAAGCCTCCGGGTACAACATCAGCAGCGGCAGCGACCGGCAGTCGGACTCCCCGCCCGTGCTGGCCGACATCAACGCCAACAAGCTCTACCAGCAGTCGTTCCTGGACAAGGGCCACTGGAAACTGCCGTTCAGCTGGGGCTTCATCGGCACGGTCGAACCGAGCGTGGCCAAGGTGACCGTCTCGTACGGCGGCGTCGGCGGCGAGGCGGTCCTCGACCACGGTTGGTTCGTCGCCTCCGGCACCCTGACCGAACAGGTCACCAGGAACCCGCACATCAAGGGCTACGACAAGGGGGGCAAGCTGATCTACGACTCCGACGAGGACACGACATACCAGCAGGTGCAGTAGCGGGACAGCTCGGGGGGCGCCGTACAGGGGTCGGCGCCCCCTCACTGTCCGCGGGTCTCTGTGGCCCACGGAGTGACCATGCCCGACTCGTACGCCACGATGACCAGTTGGGCCCGGTCCCGCGCCCCCAGCTTCCCCATGATCCGGCTGACGTGGGTCTTCGCGGTGAGGGGGCTCAGGCCCAGTGCGCCCGCGATCTCGGTGTTGTTGAGGCCCCGCGCGACCAGGGCCAGCACCTCGCGCTCCCGGTCGGAGAGGCACTCGGGCCCACCACCCGGCGCCGGCACCGAGGGGCTGCGCAGGAACCGCTCGATCAGCCGTCCCGTCGGTCCCGGGGACAGCAGCGCCTCGCCGGCCGCCACCGTGCGGATGGCGTCGAGGAGTTCGGCCGGCCGGGTGTCCTTCACCAGGAAGCCCGAGGCCCCCGCGCGCAGCGCCTCGACGATGTTCTCGTCGGTGTCGTAGGTGGTCAGGACGAGCACCCGCACCCCGGCGAGCTCCTCGTCGGCCGCGATGAGCCGGGTCGCCTCGATGCCGTCGAGGTCGGGCATGCGGATGTCCATGACCACCAGGTCGGGCCGCACCGCGCGGACCGCCTCCACGGCCTCCCGTCCGCTGCCCGCCTGTGCGACGACCTCCATGTCCCGCGCCGACTCGACGAGCATGGCGAACGCGGCCCGCACCAGGGTCTGGTCGTCGGCGAGCAGCACGCGGATGGTCATACGGTTCCCTCCCCCACGGTGAGCGGCAGCGCCGCCGTCACCTCGAACCCGCCGTCCGGGCGTGGTCCGGCGTCGAGTGTGCCACCGACACTGCGGGCCCGCTCCCGCATGCCGACCAGTCCGAAGCCGGGGCTGCCGCCCGGGACGGGCCCGGTGCCGTCGTCGGTCACCGACACCCGCAGGGCGCCCGGTTCGTCGTACAGCCTCAGGCGTACGGCGGGGGTGGGGCCCGCGTGCCGGACCGCGTTGGTGAGCGCCTCCTGGACGATCCGGTAGGCGGCGGCGCCGACGGCGGGCGGTGGATCGGCGCGGATGCTCAGGTCCTGTTCGACGCGGGCGCCCGCGAGGCGTGCCGCCGCGACGAGGTCGGGCAGACCGTCGAGGCCGGGCAGCGGGCCACGGGTGTCCGCGGGGCCGTGGTCGCGCAGCACCTCCAGCGTCGTACGGAGCTCACCGCGCGCGGTGCGGCAGGTCTCGGAGATGTCGTCGAGTGCGGTGGCGACCGCCTCCCGGTCCAGGCGCTCGGGGTCGGCGGCCAGGACGTGCGCGGCGACGGAGGTCTGGACGCCGATCAGGGTGATGCTGTGGGCGAGCAGGTCGTGCAGGTCGCGGGCGATGCGCAGCCGTTCCTCGGCGACCCGGCGGCGGGCCTCCTCCTCGCGGGTGCGTTCGGCGCGGACGGCGCGCTCGACGATGGAGGCGACGTACTGGCGGTAGTAGCGGACGTCGATGCCGCAGAAGAGGACGGCGATGATCCAGCCGGAGGTCTGCAGCAGTTCGAGGGCCCGGTGGGCGTTGACGGTGAGCATCACGGTCAGCGAGACACTCAGCACGACGGCGCCCGTCAGGACCGTCCGCAGAGGGCGGCCGGTGACGGCGACCGTGTAGAGGGCGACGTAGGCGACGAGGGTGGGGGCCGCGTGGTTGTTGTCGAGGGCGTGGTACGGCGCAATCAGCGCCACCATCGCGGCCAGCACGAGCAGCGGACGGCGGCGGCGCCACACGAGCGGCACGTGGGCGGCGAGCAGCAGCGTCCAGCCGAGGGCGTCCGGGCGGCGGCCGTCGTCGATGAACAGGCCGGCGCACACGGCCGCCACCGCCAGCACGACGGCGAGGAGCGCGTCGTTGCGGGTGCCGTGGGGGGTGGTCCGCGGGTCGCGGTTGACCGCCGCCATGATCCGGTCCCCCAGCCGGGGCCTCGTGGTCTGGTGCACGGTGTCATCCTCGGGGCGGAGGGCGCCCTTCCGGGAGGGAAGGGCGCCCAGGAGCGACCTCGTCACACGGGTTCCGGCTGGCGCTCGGTCCGGACCGGCGGCTCGGGCGCCCGGGACAGTGCCCCCGGCCACCACACTTTCCGCCCCAGCGCGACGGCCGCGCTGGTGACCAGGTAGGTGCGGACGAGGAAGGTGTCGAGGAGGACGCCCACCGCGATCACGAAGCCCAGCTCCACGAGTTGGACCAGCGGCATGTTGGTGAGCACCGCGAAGGTGGCCGCGAGGACGAGTCCGGCGGAGGCGATGACCCCGCCCGTGGTCCGCAGCACGGTGAGGGCGGCGGTGACCGGTTCGGCGCCGGCCAGGGACTCCTCGCGCATGCGGTGCATCAGGAAGATGCCGTAGTCGACGCCGAGGGCGACCAGGAACACGAAGGACAGCAGCCCGAGCCCGGGATCGGTGCCCTCGAACCCGAACACCGGCCCGAAGACCAGTCCGCCGATGCCGAGGGCCGCGGCCCACACGGCGACCACGGCCGCCACGAGGAGCAGCGGCGCGACGAGGGACCGCAGCAGGACGATCAGGATGAGCAGCACAGAGACGAGGACGATCGGCACGACGATCGTCCGGTCCCGGGCGTTGGTGTCCTTCAGGTCGAGCTGCTGGGCACTGGGCCCGCCGACGTAGGAGCCGTCGAGTCCGTTCCGCAGGGCCTTGATGGTCGCGGTCTCCCCGGCGGACTGGGGAGCGTTCCTCGCGGTGACGGAGATCTCGGTCCAGCCGTCTCCGGTACGGCCCTTGCGCGCACTGTCGACACCCGCGGTGCCGCGGGCCGCGGCGAGGGCCGCGTCGGCGCGGTCGGCCGGGGCGATGACGGTGATGGGCTGGGTGCCCCGCTCCGGGTAGGCCTCGGCGAGCGTCTCCATGGCAGCGACCGCGTCGGGCCTGCTGGTGAAGGAGTCCTCCTGCTTGAGGCTGCCGGGCAGGTTCAGCACGCCCAGCGCGAGCGCCCCGAGCAGCACGGCCCCGCCGGCCAGCACGGTGAGCGGCCGCCGTCCGGCCGAGCTGCCCATCGCGGCGAACAGCGACCGGCGGACCTTGGGGATGCTGCCGTAGCGGGGCACGAGCGGCCAGAAGACGCGCCGCCCCAGCAGGACGAGGACCGCGGGCAGCAGCGTCATCATCGCGGCGAGCGCGACCAGCACCCCGACCGTCCCCAACGGGCCCATTCCGCGGCTGCTGTTGAGGTCGGCAGCGAGCAGGCACAGCAGTCCCGCGGCCACGGTCCCGGAGGAGGCGAGTACGGCGGGCCCGCAGCCCTTCAGCGCGGCCGCCATGGCGTCGTACGGCCGCTCGGTGCGCCGTAGCTCCTCCCGGTACCGGGAGACGAGCAGCAGCGCGTAGTCGGTGCCGGCGCCGAACACGAGGATCGTCATGATGCCGCCGCTCTGACCGGTGACGGCGGTCCCGAACCCCTGGTGGAGGCCGTAGGCGACGGCCCGCGCCAGGAACTCCGACATTCCCGCGACCCCGAGCGGCACCAGCCACAGCAGCGGGCTGCGGTAGATGACGATCAGCAGCAGCGCGACCACCGCGGCGGTGGTGTAGAGCAGCGGGCCGCCGAGCGAGTCGTAGACCTCGCCCGCATCGGTGGCGAGCGCCCCTTCCCCGCCGACCTCGACGCCGAGCCCGTTCCCGCCCTTCGCGATGTCGCGCACGTCGTTGACGAGGAGGTCGCGGGCCTTCTCGTCGGTGCCCGGCTCGGTGCTGGCGACGGGATACATCACGGTGGTCCCGTCCTTGGACGGAATGCCCTGCGGCTCGGCGGTGAGCGGGTGCGCGTCCGCGATCCGCCCGATCTGCCCGGCCGCGGTCGCCCTGTCGGCCGCCGTCAGCCCCCCGTCCCGGTGGTAGACGACGACCATCTGCGTGGCCTCGCCCCCGGGCAGCCGGTCCTGGATCTTCGCGACCTGCGTCGAGTCCGCGCTCGCCGGCAGATAGTCCACGGCCCGGTCCCGCTGCACGTCCGCAAGCTTCGACGCGAACGGCGACACGGCCGCCAGCACGACGATCCACAGCCCCAGCACGAGCCAGGGCAGGGCACGTCGTCGCCGTGCGCTCATCTTTGCGGCCCCCATGACGGGCCTCCCTCCGGTCGGACGTCTGAATCGCTTCCAGACTCCCGGCGCAAGGCCCGCAGTTCGTCGGGCGGGAGGGCGAGTCGGGGGCTACTGCCACGGGTGACCCGGGGCGCGGACTACTCCCCGGGGAGTATCAGGAGGGCGTCCGGGCCCGTCACGAGCAGCCTGGTCACGTTGTCAGGGCCGAGCCCACGGCAAAAGCGTCAGGACGGCGTCCGCGCCGCTGCCAGGAGCCGTGCCACGTCGTCCGCGCAGATCGTCAGGGCCGAGCCCACCGTCGTGAGGACGTCCCGCTCCGCCGGGGTGTACGGGCCGTCCGCGAGGGCGATGCGGGCCGCCTGGAGGAGGATCGACTCGCGGCCCGGCGGGGCGAGGTGGGGGGCGAGCGGGTCGAGGGCCTCGTGGAGCTCTATGGCGAGGCCGGCCCCGCAGGGGCGGTCGTAGACCCGGCCGGTGTCCTCGGCGAGGGCCTCGACCAGGGCCTCCAGCTGGCCCTCGGTGCAGTCGTCGAAGCCCGCCGCGCGGACCGTGGCGGCCGCGGTCTCCAGCGAGGTGCGCGAGCAGGTGCCGCCCGCCGCCAGGACTGCGAGCGCGACCGTGTGGACGGCGTCGCGGAGCATGGCCGAGAAACGGGTCGTGGTCGGGTGGTCGAGGACGTCGGTGCCGAAGTGGCGCCCGCAGGCCGCGCATTCCACCACCGGGCCGGTGTCGCCGCGCGGCAGCACCGGGACGCCCAGGAGGACGAGACGGCGACGGCCCGTCAGCCGCCGGAAGTTGCGGTCGCCCCCGCAGCCGGGGCAGAAGAACTCGCCGTCGCCGACGGTCGTCCACGCGGTACGGGTACCCAGGAGGCGCGCAGGCCTGGTGGCACGGCCGTTTCGTCCCCGTTCTGGCAGCACGTCGCACCTCCGCGTAACCTCGCGGCAACATCGCCGCGCTTGCGTGATGTTAGCCACATGAGTGAGGCGGAGTCAGCACCCCCGACGAGACCTACCCGTGACCTCCACGCGCCGATGGCCGATAAACGACGGGGCCTTGATCGCCGTATGCAGCGACCAAGGCCCCGAAACCGCCGGTCAGGGTGATTATCGAGCGGCTCGGTTGACGGCGGAGACGACCGCCTTCAGCGACGCACGCGTCGTGTTCGCGTCGATCCCGATTCCCCACAGAACCTTGCCGTCGATCGCGCATTCGATGTAGGAGGCGGCCTGCGCGGAGGCGCCCTCGCTCATCGTGTGCTCCTGGTAGTCCAGCAGCCGGGCGTCGATGCCGACCTTGGCCAGCGCGTCGAAGAAGGCCGAGATCGGGCCGTTGCCCGAGCCGGTCAGGACGGTGTCGACGCCGTCCACGGTGGCCTCCACCTTCAGCGTGTCCACGCCGTCCGTGTCGGTCGTAGACTGCCCGTTCTTGACCTGGATACGGCCCCACGGGTTCTCGGGGTTGGGCAGGTACTCGTCCTGGAAGACCGCCCAGATGGCGGACCCGGTGACCTCACCGCCCTCGGCGTCCGTCTTGGCCTGGATGAGCTTCGAGAACTCGATCTGCATCCGGCGCGGCAGGTCCAGCTTGTGGTCGTTCTTCAGGACGTAGGCGATACCGCCCTTGCCGGACTGCGAGTTGACGCGGATGACGGCCTCGTAGGAGCGGCCGACGTCCTTGGGGTCGATCGGCAGGTACGGCACCGCCCACTCGATGTCGTCGACGGTGACGCCCTTCGCGGCCGCGTCGGCCTCCATGGCGTCGAAGCCCTTCTTGATGGCGTCCTGGTGGGAGCCGGAGAAGGACGTGTAGACCAGGTCGCCCACGTACGGGTGGCGCGGGTGGACCTCCATCTGGTTGCAGTACTCCCACGTACGACGGATTTCGTCGATGTCGGAGAAGTCGATCTGCGGGTCGACGCCCTGCGAGAACAGGTTCATGCCCAGGGTGACCAGGTCGACGTTGCCGGTGCGCTCGCCCTGTCCGAACAGACAGCCCTCGACGCGGTCGGCGCCGGCCATCAGCGCCAGCTCGGCGGCGGCGACGGCGGTGCCGCGGTCGTTGTGCGGGTGGATCGAGATGCACACGTACTCGCGGCGGGAGAGGTTGCGGTGCATCCACTCGAAGCGGTCCGCGTGCGTGGAGGGGGTCGAACGCTCCACCGTGGCGGGCAGGTTGAGGATGATCTCGCGGCCCGGACCCGGCTGGTAGACGTCCATCACCGCCTCGCAGACCTCCAGGGCGAAGTCCAGCTCGGTGTCGGTGAAGATCTCGGGGCTGTACTGGTAGCCGAACTCCGTCTCCGGGCCCAGCAGCTTCTCCGCGTACTCCATCACCAGGCGGGTGCCGTCGACGGCGATCTGCTTGATGTCGTCCCTGGAGCCGCGGAAGACCACGCGGCGGAAGACGGGAGCGGTGGCGTTGTACAGGTGGACGGTGGCGCGCTTGGCGCCCTTCAGCGACTCGACGGTCCGCTCGATCAGGTCCTCGCGGGCCTGTGTCAGTACGGAGATCGTGACGTCGTCGGGGATCGCGCCCGGCTCCTCGACGATGGAGCGGACGAAGTCGAAGTCGGTCTGACCGGAGGCCGGGAAGCCGACCTCGATCTCCTTGTAGCCCATCTTGACCAGCTGGTCGAACATCCGGCGCTTGCGCTCGGGCGACATCGGGTCGATCAGGGCCTGGTTGCCGTCGCGCAGGTCGGTGGAGAGCCAGCGGGGGGCGACGGTGATCCGGTTGTTCGGCCAGGTGCGGTCCGGGATGTCGACCTGCTCGTACTGGCCGTACTTGTGGATCGGCATGGTGGTGGGCTGCTGGCGGTTCGCCATGATTGCGGGGCTCCTCAGGATGTCCGGGAAGGACGGCCGACACGCAACGCGAAGCTCCGCGGGGAGGGAGTCGACCTGGACTACAGGCCCTCGCCGCGGCAGCTAAGAAGAAGCAGCCCGAAACGCATGATGCGCAGAATGCTAGCGGAGCCGCTCTCGGTGCGGGGTGCTGTATCAGTATGCGGGACCAGGGAATCGAAAGGGAGTGAAGCGGACAAAAAGTGCGCCATACCACTTCGTCACGGAGCGTGCGCTTCCCTGTCCGTATATTTCACCAATCATGGTTGCGGCTAGTGACACAGTCATGACTCAGTGCAAGGGTGCCGGGCATGACGACCAACGGGGGCTTCGAGCCCGTCTTCTGCACCGTCGTACCGCCACACGTCCTGGACAAGCTGGCCCGCAACGACGACCCCGCACTCTCCGGTCCCGCCCGGCGCACCCTGATGCGCGACAGCGAGCTGCGCGGCCGCCGCCGTGTGACGACCGAGTTCGGCCTCGCGGCCGCGCCGACGGCGAAGGCGCCGTCGGACCGCCCGCTGCGGACCGTCTACGACGCCGGTCACCAGACCGGCCTGCCGGGCAGCAAGGTCCGCGCCGAGGGCTCCGAGCCCGGCCAGGACGCCACGGTCAACCGCGCCTACGCCGGTCTCGGCGCCACCTTCGACCTCTACCTGAAGGCCTACGCGCGCCACTCCATCGACGGCGACGGCCTCCCGCTCGACGCCACCGTCCACTTCGACGAGAACTACAACAACGCCTTCTGGAACGGCGAGCAGATGGTGTTCGGCGACGGCGACGGCGAGATCTTCCTCGACTTCACCATCCCGATCGACGTCATCGGCCACGAACTCACCCACGGCGTCACGCAGCACACGGCGAACCTCACGTACTACGGGCAGCCGGGCGCCCTCAACGAGTCGATGTCCGATGTCTTCGGCTCGCTCATCAAGCAGTACACGCTCGGCCAGACCGCCGCGGAGGCCGACTGGCTGATCGGCGCGGGCCTGCTCGCGCCCAGCGTCTCCGGCAAGGCACTGCGCTCGATGAAGGCGCCGGGTACGGCGTACGACGACGACGTGCTCGGCAAGGACCCGCAGCCGGCGACGATGGACGACTACGTCCGCACCGGCCGCGACAACGGTGGCGTGCACATCAACTCCGGTATCCCCAACCACGCGTTCTACCTGGTCGCGAGCGCCCTCGGCGGCCACGCCTGGGAGAAGGCGGGACAGATCTGGTACGACGTCCTGACCGGCGGCGAGCTCTCCGCGCGGGCCCTGTTCACCGACTTCGCGAAGCTCACGGTCGCGGCGGCGAAGGCCCGCTTCAGCGAGGGCGACGAACTCCAGGCCGTGTCGAAGGCCTGGGAGCAGGTCGGGGTGCGGATCCTGTGAGTTCGTACTAGACAGGGACCCATGCGTATTCAGGTGCGGCGCACGGGCGGGTTCGCGGGCATCGAGCGGCACAAGGAGGTCGACACCTCCGGGCGGCCCGATGCCCACGAATGGCAGGCCCTGGCCGAGAAGGCCCTCGCCGCCGGCCGGGGCACCCGTCCCATCGGGGTTCCGGACGGCTTCAGCTACGAGATCACCGTGGACGGCAGGACGGTGTACGCGGCCGATCCCCGGCTGACGGAGGAGCAGCGGCAGCTGATCTCGAAAGTACTCAAAGAGGGCGCGTAACTGCTTGTTCCCGCCTGCCCGTTGACTTCCCTACCCGCCGGTACGGATGATCCGGCGCATGGCGACTCAAGAGCATCCCCTCCCCCAGTTCCCGGCCGGCTTCCTGTGGGGCGTCTCCACCTCGGCCCATCAGATCGAGGGCGCGGCGGACAAGCGCGAGCGGTCCGTGTGGGACACCTTCACGGCCGAACCGGGACGGGTGAAGGACGGCTCGACGGCGGCGGTGGCCTGCGACCACTACCACCGCTACCGCGAGGACGTCTCCCTCCTGGCCGGCCTGGGCGTGGACGCGTACCGCTTCTCCATCTCCTGGCCGCGGGTGCGCTCCGAGGGCGGTCTCGACTTCTACGACCGTCTCGTGGACGAACTGGTCGCGGCGGGCGTACGTCCGGTCCCGACGCTCTTCCACTGGGACCTGCCGGTGACGCTTCAGGAGGGGGGCGGCTGGCTGGAGCGGGACACGGCCTCCCGGTTCGCCGAGTACGTGTCCCTGGTGGCCGACCGGCTCGGCGACCGCGTCAAGAAGTGGATCACCCTCAACGAGCCCGCCGAGCACACCCTGTTCGGCCACGCGCTCGGCGCCCACGCCCCGGGCAAGCAGCTGATGTTCGACGCGCTGCCCGCCGCCCACCACCAGCTCCTGGGCCACGGCCTGGCCGTCCAGGCCCTGCGCGCGGCCGGCGCCACGGACATCGGGATCGCCAACTCGCACGGCCCGACCTGGCCGGCCTCCCAGGAGCAACCGGATCTGGAGGCGGCGGACTTCTACGACCTGCTGCTGAACCGGCTGTTCGCCGAGCCGGTCCTGCTGGGTGAATACCCTTCAGGACTGGGTGAGTTGATGCCGGGCGACGTGGCCGCCGACCTCAAGGTCATCAGCGAGCCGCTCGACTTCTACGGCGTCAACTACTACGCCCCGACCCGTGTGGGCGCCCCGCAGGGCGAGGACATCGAGTTCGGCGGACTGACGATCCCGGCCGAACTCCCCTTCTCCGTCCAGGAGATCGAGGGCGTCCCGGTGACGGACTTCGGCTGGCCGGTGGTGCCCGAGGGGCTCACCGAACTCCTCACCACCTTCCACGAGCGCTACGGCGACCGTCTCCCGCCCGTCGTCATCACCGAGAACGGCTGTTCCTACGAGGGCGTCGACGACCAGGACCGGATCTCCTACCTGGACGGCCACATCCGCGCCCTCCACAGGGCGGTCGAGGCGGGCGTGGACGTACGCGGGTACTTCGTGTGGTCGCTGATGGACAACTTCGAGTGGGCTGAGGGGTACGCGCGCCGGTTCGGGCTGGTGCACGTCGACTTCGAGACGCTGGCCAGGACCCCGAAGGCGTCGTACGCGTGGTACCGGGAGCTGCTCCGGACACAGCGGTGAGCACGGCCCTCTCGGAGCCCGTCGAACGCGTCGGCAAGGGCTGGACCGCGTCCCTCTCGCTGGCCAACGTGGCGATCTGGGTGGGCTGGTACGGCCCCCTCCAGATCCTGCTGGCCCGGCAGGCGGAGGACTTCGCGCCCGGCACCGGTATGTCGAAGGAGACCCTGCTGGCCTGGGTGACCGGGGTGGCCGCGGTGGTGTCGCTGGCGGCGAACCCGTTCTTCGGCGCGCTCTCGGACCGCACCACGGCCCGCTGGGGCCGCCGCAGCCCGTGGATCGTGGCCGGTGCGGCGGGCGGCGCGCTGTCGCTTCTGCTGCTCGCCGGGGCGGGCGGGCTGTGGGTCATGACGCTGGGCTGGTGTCTGGTCCAGCTGACCCTGAACGCGTCCTTCGCGGCGGTCACGGCAGCCGTCCCGGACCGGGTGCCGCGGTTCCAGCGGGGCGCGGTGGGCGGCTGGATCGGGGCGGCGCAGATCCTGGGCGCGGTCGCCGGCACGGGTCTCGCGACGGCGGCGGGCGGGATCGCGGCGGGCTATGCCGCCTGCGCGGTGTTCACGCTGGCGGGCGTCCTGCCGTACGTGCTCCGCCACCGGGACCTCACACTGAGGCCCGCGGACCGTCCCACCTGGTCCTGGCGGTCGTTCGCGCGCGGCTTCTGGCTGAGCCCGCGCCGGTACCCGGACTTCGCCTGGGCCTGGGTGACCCGCTTCCTGATCAACCTCAGCAACGCGCTGGTGCTTCTGTATTTGCTGTACTACCTGCGGGACCGCCTGCACTACGACGACCCCGAGCGGGGCGTGCTGATCCTGACCGCGGTGGACAGCGTGGCGCTGCTGGCCACCGTGGTCGTGGGCGGCGTCTGGTCGGACCGGGTGGGCCGCCGCAAGCCGTTCGTGCGCTGGTCCGGCGTGCTGATGGCGGTGGCCACGGGAGTGCTCGCCGTGTGGCAGACCTGGCCGAGCGCGATCGTCGTGGCGGCGCTGCTGGGGGTGGGCCTCGGGGTGTTCATGTCGGTCGACTTCGCGCTGATGACGGACGTCCTGCCGACGGCTCTCGACCGGGGCAAGGACCTGGGCGTCATCAACGTGGCCAACTCGCTGCCCCAGGTGGCCGCCCCCGCCATCGCCGCACCGATCGTCACGCACCTGGGGGGATACCGGGTGCTGTACGGGGTGGCGGCGGTGGTGGGGTTGGCGGGGGCGGTGCTGGTCGGCCGTATAAAAAACGTCGACTAGAGGCCGTCAGGGGCGCGGGACTGTATCGATGTGCGGCTCCGCCGCGCGGGCGCGACAAGCCACGACGACCCGCACACGCCCACCGGCCGAAGCATCACAACGCCCCGGCCTCCCGAGCTGCATAAACCGACGGATACACCGGCCGATACCCCAGCTCCCGCCGAATCCGCTCGGTGGACATGATCACCAGCCACGGATCGGGATCGACCCGCTCGTACAACTCACCCGGGATCTCCACCCCGTTGAGCTGATACAACTCCACCGCCGTCACAGGCGCGTCGTCGGCGATGTTGTACACCCGCCCCGAGATCCCCGGTGCGTGCAGGATCCGCAACAGCCCCTGGGCGACATCCGCATGGTGCCCCATGTGCAGCCGCTGGGTCGACGCCCAGTTCTTCGCCCACATCAGGGACTGGGCGAGATGCGGATCCCCCTCGCCGTAGACGAAGGGAAGCCGCCCGACCCGCACGTCGAGCCCCTCCAGCGCGAAAAGCTCCCGCTCGGCCTCCGCCTTGGACGCGGGATAGGCACCCCACATGGACCCGCCGGGCCGGCTCTCGTCCTCCTCCGTCACCGGGCGCCCGCGCCCCCGGCCGTACACAAGACCGGTGCTGACCTGCACGAACCGTCGAACGCCGGAAGCCACCGCGGCACGGCCCAGTTCCACGGCCGCGTCCCGGTTGACGGCCCAGGCCTCCTCGTCCGGCACGCCCCGGAAAGACGCGGCGACGTTCACGACCGCGTCCACCCCGGCGACGGCCTTGCCGAGCACGTCCGTATCGCGGAGATCTCCTACGACGACCTCGGCGCCGAGTTCGGCGAAGGGCTCACCGCGGGCCGTGTCCCGCACCAGCACCCGTACCTTCCCCCACTCTCGGCTTCGCTCGAGCGGGGGGACCCCCATCCCGGGCCGGGACTGCGCCAGCAGCCTGGGCACAAAGCGCCGGCCGACCTGTCCCGTCGTACCTGTCACCAGTGTCAGCATGTGCTGCTCCTCTCGTCCGGACCAGCGTGGAACGGCCGGGCGGGCACCGGGAGAGACCTCTTGATCGGGGGATCGGCAGGCCCTGGATAAGCCGGACCGGGTGCCGCACGCTGGAGGAGTGAACCGAGCCGAACTCGCCGACTTCCTGCGCCGTGGCCGCGCCCGGCTGAACCCGTCCGACGTGGGTCTGTCGCCGGGCGCCCGGCGCCGCACGCCCGGGCTGCGCCGCGAGGAGGTGGCCCAGCTGGCGGGGATGTCGGTGGACTACTACACGCGGCTGGAGCAGTCCCGGGGCCCGCGGCCGTCCCGTCAGATGCTGACCGCGCTGGCCCGGGCGCTGCGCCTGACCGACGTGGAGCAGGACCATCTGTTCCACCTGACCGGCGAGGAGCCGCCGCGCCGTGAGACGGCGTCGGCGCATGTCCGCCCGGGGCTGCTGCTGATCCTGGACCGGCTGCACGACACCCCGGCGCAGGTGGTGAACGACTGCGGCGAGGTGCTGGCGCAGAACGCGATGGCGAAGGCGCTGGTGGGCGACGCGATGTCCCGGCCGTGGCGCGATCGCAACCTGGTCCGGCGCTTCTTCCTGGACCCCGCGGCGCGCACGCTCTTCCCCGAGGAGGACCTCGCGGAGCACGCGCGCACCCAGGTCGCCACCCTGCGCGCGGTGGCCGCGGCCCGCCCCGACGATCCGGAACCGACCGCGCTGGTGACCGAACTCCGGTCGGCCAGCGAGGAGTTCGCGCGCCTGTGGGACGAACACGAGGTGTCCCAGCGCAACAGGGCGACGAAACGCTTCGTCCACCCCGTGGTGGGCCTGCTGGAACTCGACTGCGAGGTCATGGTCAGCCACGAACACCACCACCTCCTGGTCGTCCACACGGCCCGCCCGGGAACGGAGGCGTACGAACGACTGCAACTGCTGAGGGTGGTGGGGCTGCAGGACCTGACCCCGCAGGAGGCGACTCCGTAAAGGCCTCTAGAATCCCAGCTTCCGCAACTGCCGAGGATCCCGCTGCCAGTCCTTCGCCACCTTGACGTGGAGGTCCAGGAAGACGGGTGTGCCGAGGAGGGCCTCGATCTGCTTGCGGGACTTGATGCCGACCTCCTTCAGGCGCTTGCCCTTGGGGCCGATGATGATGCCCTTCTGGCTGGGGCGCTCGATGTAGACGAAAGCGTGGATGTCGAGGAGGGGCTTGTCGGCGGGGCGGTCCTCTCGGGGGAGCATCTCCTCGACGACCACCGCGATGGAGTGCGGGAGTTCGTCGCGGACGCCCTCCAGCGCGGCCTCGCGGATCAGCTCGGCGATCATGACCTGCTCCGGCTCGTCCGTGAGGTCGCCCTCGGGGTAGAGCGCCGGGCCCTCGGGAAGCATCGGGACCAGCAGGTCCGCCAGCAGGTCGACCTGCTTGTTGGCGGTCGCGGAGACCGGGACGATCTCCGCCCACTCGATGCCCAGCTCCTTGCCGAGCTGGTCGACGGCGATCAGCTGCTCGGCCAGCGTCTTGGAGTCGACGAGGTCCGTCTTCGTGATGATCGCGACCTTCGGGGACTTCTTGATCCCCGCGAGTTCCTTCGCGATGAAACGGTCCCCGGGCCCGAGCTTCTCGTTCGCCGGAAGACAGAACCCGATCACGTCGACCTCGGCCCACGTGGTGCGTACGACGTCGTTCAGCCGCTCCCCCAGCAGCGTGCGCGGCTTGTGCAGCCCGGGGGTGTCGACCAGGATCAGCTGGGCGTCGGGCCGGTGCACGATCCCCCGCACCGTGTGCCGCGTCGTCTGCGGCTGGTTCGCGGTGATCGCCACCTTCTGCCCGACGAGAGCGTTCGTGAGGGTGGACTTGCCCGCGTTGGGGCGGCCCACGAAACAGGCGAAGCCGGCGCGGTGGGGTGCCTGCGACGAGGCCGACGGCTCGGATGACTGACTGCGAACGCTCATGCGCCCCATTCTCCCTGATCCACAGAGCCCCGCCGTACAAGCGCCCGAGCACCCGCGTTCCGGTGAGCTTCCCGAAACCTCCACGCAATGAAACATCACGGAAACACCGACGTGCTCAACCGGAAACGCACTCCGGTGACCCTCTGACGAGCCCCCACCTCGTTGGAGACCTCCATGCCCCTCGCCGCCGCACAAGCAGCAGCGCGTATCGACACCGGTGACACCGCCTGGCTGCTCGCCGCCACCGCTCTCGTCCTGCTGATGACCCCGGGGCTCGCCCTGTTCTACGGCGGCATGGTCCGCACGAAGAGCGTCCTCAACATGCTGATGATGAGCTTCGTGTCGATCGCCCTGGTCACGGTGGTGTGGCTGGCCGCCGGCTACTCCCTCGCCTTCGGCGACGACACGTTCGGCGGCCTGATCGGCGACCTGGAGCACGCCGGGATGGGCGGCCTCGGCCCCGACAGCGTCCACGGCACCGTCCCCACCCTCCTCTTCGCCACCTTCCAGCTCACCTTCGCGATCATCACGGCGGCGCTGATCAGCGGCGCGATCGCGGACCGCGCGAAGTTCGGGGCGTGGCTGGTGTTCGTCCCGGTCTGGGCGCTGCTGGTATACGTTCCGGTCGCCCACTGGGTGTGGGGCCCGGGCGGCTGGGTCCTGGACAAGCTCGGCGCGCTCGACTTCGCGGGCGGTCTGCCCGTCGAGATCACCTCCGGCGCCTCCGGTCTCGCCCTCGCGCTGGTCCTCGGCCCGCGTCTGGGCTTCAAGAAGGACGCCATGCGCCCGCACAACCTCCCCATGGTCGTCCTCGGCGCCGGGCTCCTCTGGTTCGGCTGGTTCGGCTTCAACGCGGGCTCGGCCCTCGGCGCCAACGGCCTCGCCGCCGCCGCCTTCCTCAACACCCTCGCCGCCGGCTGCACCGGCCTGCTCGGCTGGCTCTTCGTCGAGCAGAAGCGCGACGGCCACCCCACCACCCTGGGCGCCGCCTCCGGCGCGGTCGCGGGCCTGGTCGCGATCACCCCGTCCTGCGGCTCGGTCTCCCTCCTCGGCGCGCTCGTCGTCGGCCTCGCCGCCGGTGTCGTCTGCTCCTACGCGGTGGGCTGGAAGTTCAAGCTGAACTACGACGACTCACTCGACGTCGTCGGCGTCCACCTGGTCGGCGGAGTCATCGGCACACTCCTGATCGGCGTGTTCGCAGTGAAGGAGATGACCGGCGGCACCGAGGGACTGCTCTACGGCGGCGGCCTCGCCCAGCTCGGCAAGCAGTTGATGGCCGTGGTCGCCGTGGGGGCGTACGCCTTCCTGGTGACGTACGGCATCGGGAAGCTGATCGACAAGGTGCTGGGCTTCCGGGCCGACGAGGAGCACGAGCAGACCGGCCTGGACCTTACGGTGCACGCCGAGACCGCATACGATCACGGCGTCCTGGGCCACGGTGCCCCGGTCGGCGCGTCCTCCGTCCCCCACGCCCAGAAGGTCAAGACCCAGGCATGAAGCTCATCACCGCGATCGTCAAGCCGTACCGCCTCGACGAGGTCAAGACCGCGCTCCAGGAGATCGGCGTCCACGGCCTGACCGTGACCGAGGCCAGCGGCTACGGCCGTCAGCGCGGCCACACCGAGGTGTACCGCGGCGCCGAGTACCAGGTCGACCTGGTTCCCAAGGTCCGCATCGAGGTCGTCGTGGACGACGCCGACTCGGACGCCGTCATCGACGCGATCGTCAAGGCCGCCCACACGGGCAAGATCGGCGACGGCAAGGTGTGGGCGCTGCCGGTGGAGACGGTCGTACGGGTACGGACGGGCGAGCGCGGGCCGGACGCGCTTTAGAGCGAGGGGCGCGGGAGGGCTTTCAGGGGCGCGGGGCTGCATCGATGTGCGGCTCCGCCGCGGGGCGCGACCAGCCCCCACCGGCCCGCACCCGCAAACGAACCCACAACCCCCCGCCCACCATCACCGCCACCGACAGAACAACGGCGACCAACCACGGCAAGGCGAAGAAACTCGCACTCGCCGACTCCCGCGTTTCCTTCGCGCTCGCCGTCAACTTCACGTCACCCCAGTCGAGTTGCGGTGCGCCCCGCCACGGCTCGCTCAGCCGCACCCGCTGGCCGGGCAGCAACTCTCCCGGGATGCGCGCGAGTTCACGGGCGAGCAGCGTGCGCCCGAACAGTCCCGTCGCCCGCAGCTCCACCTTCGGGTTCAGGGTGACGTTGCCGGTGTTGCGCAGGGTGTACGAGATCGTCGCACCGCTGTCCCCCAACCCCGGCACCAGCGGCTGGTGGTGGCTGACGTGGACGTCCTCGACGGCGATCGCCGGGACGGTGGGCCCGCCGACGCGAAGGTAGATCCGGGCCGCGACGGCCCGCTGGACCCCGAGCGCCACCGCGCCGTCGCCCTTGTCGATCCGTTCGTCCAGTGCCACCAGCGCGCCGGGATGGTCGCCCGGTTCGGCGCCCTCGGGCACCGACAGCGTGAAGGGCACGGTGACCTTGCCGTGCGCGGGGACGGTCACCCGGGACTTCGCGGGCTTTGCCCAGGCCCCGACCCCGCGCTGCTTCTCGGCGATCGTCCGCACGGCGAAACCGCCGTCGCGGGCGGTGTTGTAGGCGTCGGCGGCGTAGAGCCGGAAGGTCAGCGGCCGAGCGGTCCTGTTGCTGACGACCACCTTGTCGTCGATGCTCTGCCCGGGGTCGGCGGAGAGATAGAAGTAGGGCCGCGCGGCGATCTGCGAGGCGGCGGGATACACGGACCAGCTGCCGTTGTCGGCGCCGTACGCGGGCGCGGCGGCCGTGACCAGGAACAGGCTGAGGAGAAGGCCCGGGAGAAGGACGTACAGCTTGCGCATGGGTGCGGACCCCCACGGGTGCGAGAAGGACGGACGGGCGGGTGCGGGCGCCCGTACGGTCAGCTGAGCGTGAGGGTGAGAACGCCGGAGTACGTGCCGGGAGGCGTGAACGCCGGTACGTTCAGGGAGAGTCCGGCGCCCGCGGTGAACTCGCCGCCGGTGAGCGCGGCGTTGGGCGTGGACGCGAGAGTCGCCCCCGAGGATCCGACCGGACCGGCGGAACCGGCCTGGCAGGTGCTCGGGCTGCCCGCCTTGGTGGCGCAGGTGGGGCTCCAGCTCAGCGCACCGGCGTCGATCTTGGCGCCGGGTCCGGTGAAGTCGGTGACCTTGCCGGTGAGTGACCAGCCGGCGGGTCCGCCGCGGAAGTCCTTGACGGTCACCTTGTTCAGGTCACCGGTCGAGGGCCCGCCCGTGCCGTAGTCCACCGGCGAGAGGCTGACGGAGTCCCCGGCCTGGGACATGGACAGCGTGCCGGCCTTCACCGTGGTGGTGACCTTCTGACTGCCGGCGGGAACGGGTGTGTCGTCGATGACGACGTACGCCTTCGGCCCGGCCCCCTTGGCGTCGCTCCACGCGCTGCCCTCGTACGCCACGACACCGGTCGTCGTCTTGTCCTTGACGACGAGTGATCCGCTGAAGGTTCCCGAGGAGTCGGCGGTGACGGTGGCGGTGTCCGCGGTCTGGGCGGCGCCGGCCCGCCCGGCCAGGGTGACCGCCGCACCGGGGGTGAACTTGCTGCCGGTGACCGTGACGCTGTCACCGGGCTTCCCGGAGGCCGAACCCAGTGCGATGTCCCGCTGGTTGACGGGGGTCGCGTCCGTCGCAGTGACCGTCTCGGAGACCGGGGCGGGCGGGGTGATCACCGTGCAGGGGGTGTCCAGTTCGAGGATGTAGCTGGTGTGGATGTTGTAGTCGCCTGGCGACAGGGTGATCGCGCCGGGTGAGGTGACCTTGAAGGTGCCAGTCATCGAGAACGACGGGAAGGCGCCGTTGCCCGGCACCGGGTCGTTCTTCTTCGGTCCGGCGACCGTCACGGCGCCGGTCTGGGCCCCGCCGAGGGTGACCTTGCCGGTCGGCGTCATGATGTCGGCCGGCAGTGCGATGGCGGTGGGGTTGCTGGCGGCGGGTTTGACCACCGTGTAGGTCACGGTGACGGTGTCGCCCACCTTGGGGCTGGTGTTGTCCACGGCGATGGCGGCCGTCGTGGTGCCGTCGATCGGTGGGATGCCCGCGACCGCGGGCGGGATGCAGTGCGTGGCGAAGTCCACGTTGGTGGCGGCACCGGCCGGACAGGCCAGTGCGCCGCCCGCGGTGACCGCGAGTGCGGTCGCCCCGACAAAGGACGCCATACGGCGTCTTCGAGTCGTCGAACCCATGGATGTGCCCCCTCCGGAAGCTCCTGAAGTCCTGTGCCGACAGGGGGCATTGATGTGTGGATCGCGTGAGAAGTCAATGGAGTTGCCGCAGAAACCTGACGCTCTGTCAGTTCCTGCGGCAACCACGTGACGTGCCGGGAGGATCAGTCGAACACAAAGGGTCCGGGCGACTGCGGACCGGTCGCCGTGCAGGTGACGGTGATCCCGAAGACGACGATCTGGAGCGAACCGCCGTACGACTCCAGGCTGTCGCCGGAGGCCACGGTGCCGTTGAGGGGGCCGACCGTGACGGGGTCGCCGGCCGCGATGGCGGGGTTCTCGGTGCCGGAGAAGGTGGTGGTGCCGCCGTTCGCGTTCACGAAGGTGAGCGTCGAGGAGATCGAGTCCTCGTCGAGTGCGAGCGGGGCGTTGATCGCCGAGGTGACCGTGACGGTGGCCGCGGTGCCGTCCTGGGCCGCGGTCAGGGTGGCCTGGCCGCTGCCGTAGAGGCCGCAGTCCGCGTCGATGGTCGCGGTGTCCGGGGTGACGGCCGCGGCGGTGGGGGCGAACGCGAGCCCGAGGGCCGCGAGCGTGCCGACGACCAGTGCCGCACCAGTGCCTGTGCGCTTGCCTTTCATGGAATCCGGTTCCCTTCCCGTGGTGGGGAGTGCCATGTGGGGATGGACGGGGGGGTGCATCCCGACGGACGGCCGGCGTTCACGGGGCGTGGTGCGGGACGCCGGGTGAACTGGAATCTGACGGTCCGTCGGAATATCCGGTTCCATTGATGCGCGTGGGACGAGGAACGGCAAGCCGGAATTCCGGCCAACCGTCACCGGGGTGTCAGCCGGCGGTCACGGTACTGCGCACGGTGCCGTCGACCCCGGCCACCAGCACCGGAGTCGTGGGCCCGCCCAGATCCCGGACGGCGGCCAGGTCCTGCTCGGAGGCCGATTCGGCATCCGTCACCACGGCCGCCGCCTCCAGGGACTTCGCCCCGGACGCCACCGCCATGGCCACCGCCGTCTGCAGCGCGCTCAGCTTCAACGACGCCAGCTCGACGGTCCCGGCCACATACGTCCGCCCGGTCTCGTCCCGTACGGCCGCCCCCTCGGGCACCCCGTTACGGGCCCGCGCCGAACGGGCCAGGGTGACGATCTTGCGGTCCTCGGGGTCAAGCGCACTGTTGTCGGTCATGGAACCGAGCATACGAACCGAACCCACGCCGACAGCGCCACGGGTCCACCCACCACCGGGCCACCGGGCCACCGGGCCACCGGGCCACCGGGCCACCGGGCCACCGGGCCACCGGGCCACCGGCCAGGGTCCGCCGCCCACCACCGGGGCACCGCGGATCAGGGGGCCCACCAGCCTCTGGAAGCGCTCCCCGTCACCCGTCCGTTGCCAACCGCGAAACGCACCGCCTGCCATGGGAGACACCCCCCGCCCGGCAGCCGTCCGCCGTCACCGGACACATCACCCCGCCACCGGATACATCGCCCCCCGCCGCCCCTCCGGGGACGCCAGCCACTCCAGCTTGGCCGCTGTGTTCGCCTCGTCCAGCGGGGTGTGCAGGACGACCGTCAGGTCTGAGCGGGCCGGTACCCTCATCGCCGTGGACTCCACGCACAGCAGACCGACCAGCGGATGGTCGAGCTCCTTGCGGATCACTCCGGCGTCCTCGATGTCCCGCCGCTCCCACAGCTCGGTGAACTCCGCGCTCGCCGACCGCACCCGGGCCAGCACCTCCTGGAAGCCCTCGTCCTCGGGGCGCGCGGACGAGGCCGCCCGGAACTGGGCGACCACCGTGCGCGCGTTCTGTTCCCAGCTGTGCGATCGCGACCGGTACAGCGGGTCCGTGAAGAAGTCGACGAGACAGTTCTGGGTGTTCTCCGGCCGCATGCCGAGCACCCAGCCCGCCGCGTCGTTGTACAGCACGCAGTTGTAGTACGCGTCCATGATGTGCGCCGGATACGGCATCCACGCGTCGATCAGCCGCCGCAGCCCCTCGCACCCGTGATCGGCGGCCGGTTCCGGCGCGGGCGGGTTCAGCCCGGCGAGGACGTACAGATGCCGTCGCTCCGCGTTGCTGAGCCGCAGCACCCGCCCGACGGAGTCGAGCACCTGCGGGGACACCGAGATGTCCCGCCCCTGTTCCAGCCACTGGTACCAGGAGGCACCCACCCCGGCGAGCACCGCGACCTCCTCCCGCCTGAGCCCCGGCGTCCGCCGCCGCGCCCCGCCGTCCGGCAGTCCGGCCTCGGCCGGCGAGACCCTGGCCCGCCGGCTCATCAGGAACTCCCGCAGCTCACGGTGCCGCTCACTCTTGGGTACGACCTCGGGCACGAACGCATCCCCCTCGCTGCTGCCTGGTGGTGCCACCACCAGCACAACTTGCGGCTCCCCACGGCTATTCCGGCGCCCGCAGGCTCTTGCCCATGGCGATCGACACCACAGATTCCGTCCCCGATGCGCTCGACACCCCCCGGCTGTCGACGCGCGACAAGCTCGTCCTGTTCGTCCTGTGCGCCGCCCAGTTCATGGTCGCGCTGGACTTCTCCGTCCTGAACGTCGCCCTGCCCGTCCTCGGCGCCGACCTGGGCATGAGCCCCTCCGCCCTGCAGTGGGCGGTCACGGCGTTCGCACTGCCGTCCGGCGGCTTCCTGCTCCTGTTCGGCCGCATCGGCGACCTGTACGGACGCCGGAAGCTGTTCCTCACGGGCCTGGCCCTCTTCGGCGCCGCCTCCGTGCTCGCGACCCTCGCCTGGGACCCGGCGTCCTTCCTCGCCGGACGCGCCCTGCAGGGCCTCGGCGCGGCGGCCATCGTGCCGACCGGCATGTCCCTGCTGACCACGACCTTCCCCGAGGGCCCCGCCCGCGACCGTGCCCTGGGCATCTCCGGCACCCTGCTCTCGCTCGGCTTCACCGTCGGCATGGTGGCCGGCGGCACCCTCACCGACACCCTCGGCTGGCGCTCCACGATGGGGCTGCTCTCCCTGTTCGCCGTGATCGTGCTGCCCCTGGCCCCCGGCCTGCTGCCCGAATCCCGCACCCCGCACCGCCCCCGCCTGGACGTCCCCGGCGCGATCACGGTCACCGGCGGCCTGCTCTCCCTGATCTACGCCCTCTCGACGGCCGCCGACCACGGCTTCGGCCGTACGGACGTCCTCGTCACCCTGATCGCCGGCCTGCTGCTCCTCGCCGCCTTCGTCACGATCGAGTCCCGTACCGCACAACCCCTGGTGTCCCTGCCCATGCTGCGCCGCCGCACGGTGGCGTGGGGCAACATCGGTGGTCTGGTCACCTTCTCGATGATGTCGACGGTCGTCTTCGTGCTGACCCTCTACCTCCAGGAGGTCCTGCACCTGTCGGCCTTCGAGACCGGCCTGGTCTTCGGCGTGCAGGGCGTCCTGTCGGCGGTGGCCGGCACCTACGCCCCGAAGGTCATCGGCCGCTTCGGCCCGCGCCGCACCCTGGTCGGCTCGCTCGTCGGCCAGGGCGCCCTGATCGCCGCCCTGCTGGGCCTGGGCACCGGGAACTGGTCCGTCTGGCTCGCCACGGCCGCCGTCTCCCTGGCCAGCATGTGCCACCTCGGCGCGATCATCTCGTACGGCATCACCGTGACCTCCGGTGTCCCGGACGAGGAGCAGGGCCTGGCCACCGGCCTGGTCACCTCCACCCAGCAGGTCGGCATCACCGTGGGCATCCCGCTGCTGGGCGTCCTCGCCACCACCTCGGACGACCTGCTGTCCGGCGTCCACACGGTCCTCGCCCTGGACACGTTCGTCGTGCTGGTGGCGGCGGCACTGGTCGCGGTGGGACTGCGGGTGCGCTCAGGGGCGGTCGAGGCGGAGCCGCTCGGCGCGCGGTAGACCCGCCACCACCAGGTCGTACGAGTCCTCGACGAGCTCCCGGACCAGACGGTCCGGGAGCTCGCCGTCGACGGTGACGGTGTTCCAGTGGCGCTTGTTCATGTGGTAGCCGGGAACGATCAGCCCGGGATGGTCGGCGCGCAGCCGAATCGCGTCCTCCGGGTCGCACTTGAGGTTGACCGTCAGGGGCCGCGCGTCCAGCGTGGTCAGGGCGAAGAGCTTGCCGAGCACCTTGAAGACGGAGACCTCCGGCCGGAAGGGGAAGTCCTCCACGGTCTCGTTGAAGGACAGGCAGAGGGCGCGCAGCTCCTGGGGGGTCACTCGGACACCTTCTCCTCTTCGGCGGGTTCGAGGGCGCCCACCGGCTCCACAAGAACCGTCACGATCTTGTTCCGGCGCCCCGCGGCGGCCTCCGCGGTCAGCCGCAGTTCCCGCCCGTCCGGAAGCTCGACGACCGCGGACGCCCCGGCGATGGGAACGCGGCCCAGCGCCTTCGCCAGCAGCCCCCCGACGGTCTCCACATCCTCGTCGTCGTACTCGTCGAGCCCGTACAACTCGCCCAGGTCGGTGATGTCGAGGCGGGCGGTGACGCGGTGACGGTCGTCGCCGAGGTCCTCCACCGGCGGCAGTTCCCGGTCGTACTCGTCGGTGATCTCACCGACGATCTCCTCCAGGATGTCCTCGATGGTGACGATGCCGGCCGTGCCGCCGTACTCGTCGATCACGACGGCGACGTGGTTGCGGTCCTGCTGCATCTCGCGCAGCAGGTCACCGGCGTTCTTGGTGTCGGGCACGAAGGCCGCGGGCCGCATGGCGGTGGACACCAGCTCCGACTCCGCGTCCCGGCTGATGTGCGTCTTGCGGACCAGGTCCTTCAGATACACGATCCCCACGATGTCGTCCTCGCTCTCCCCGGACACGGGGATGCGCGAGAAGCCCGAACGCAGCGCGAGCGTCAGCGCCTGCCGGATGGTCTTGAAGCGCTCGATGACGACGAGGTCGGTGCGCGGCACCATGACCTCCCGCACCAGCGTGTCACCCAGTTCGAAGACCGAGTGCACCATCCGGCGCTCGTCGTCCTCGATCAGGGACTCCTTCTCGGCGAGGTCGACCAGCGCGCGCAGCTCCGCCTCGGAGGCGAACGGGCCCCGGCGGAAGCCCTTGCCGGGGGTCAGCGCGTTGCCGATGAGAATCAGCAACGACGGGATCGGGCCCATGATCCGGGCCAGCGGGAGCAGGACGTACGCCGCCGTGGTCGCCGTGTTGAGCGGATGCTGACGCCCGATGGTGCGCGGGGAGACACCCACCGCCACGTACGACACGAGCACCATGACCCCGATCGCGACCAGCAGGGCGCGGGTGGTGCCCGGGAACTCCTGGAGGCAGGCGTAGGTGACCAGGGCGGCCGCCGCCATCTCGCAGGCGACGCGCACCAGCAGTGCCACGTTGAGATAGCGGGTCGGGTCGGCGGCGATCTGCGCGAGCTTGGCGCTGCCCCGCCGGCCGTTGCGTACGGCTTCCTCGGCGCGGAAGCTGGAGACGCGCGCGAGGCCCGCCTCCGCGCAGGCGGCGAGCCAGGCGACGACGACCAGGGCGATCGCGCCGGAGACCAGGGGCAGGCTCATGAGACGGTCGGCGCGGGGGACGGACCGGTGAGCCCCTTCTCCTGCCGCCAGCCGTCCACGATGGCCGCCTGCAGACCGAACATCTCGGCCTTCTCGTCAGGCTCCTCGTGGTCGTACCCGAGCAGGTGCAGCACCCCGTGCACGGTGAGGAGCTGGAGCTCCTCGTCCATGGAGTGCTGCGTCTCGGCCTCCTCGCCCTGCCGCTTGGCGACCTCGGGACACAGCACGATGTCGCCGAGGAGGCCCTGCGGGGGCTCGTCGTCGTCCTTGCTGGGCGGCCTGAGCTCGTCCATCGGGAACGACATGACGTCGGTGGGCCCCGGCAGGTCCATCCACTGGATGTGCAACTGCTCCATGGCGTCCTCGTCCACGACGATCACCGAGAGCTCGGAGAGCGGGTGGATGCGCATCCGCGCGAGCGCGTAGCGGGCGATGTCGAGGATCGCCTGCTCGTCGACCTCGGTTCCGGACTCGTTGTTGACGTCGATCGACATGGTGCTGGCTTGTCTACTTCCGCTTGTTCCGGCCGCCCTTGTGGGTGCCGTTCTCCGTACCGTTCTCGGTGTCGTACTTCTCGTACGCGTCGACGATACGGCCGACCAGCTTGTGCCGTACGACGTCCTGGGAGGACAGGCGGGAGAAGTGCACGTCGTCCACACCCTCCAGGATGTCCTGCACCTGCCGCAGCCCGGACTTGGTGCCGTTCGGCAGGTCGACCTGCGTCACGTCACCGGTGATGACGATCTTCGAGTCGAAGCCGAGCCGGGTGAGGAACATCTTCATCTGCTCGGGGCTCGTGTTCTGGGCCTCGTCCAGAATGATAAAAGCATCATTAAGGGTCCTACCTCGCATATACGCGAGGGGCGCCACCTCGATCGTCCCCGAAGCCATGAGCTTCGGGATCGAGTCCGGGTCCAGCATGTCGTGCAGGGCGTCGTACAGCGGGCGCAGATACGGGTCGATCTTCTCGTAGAGGGTGCCGGGCAGGAAGCCCAGCCGCTCTCCCGCCTCCACCGCCGGGCGGGTCAGGATGATGCGGTTGACCTGCTTGGACTGCAGGGCCTGCACCGCCTTCGCCATGGCGAGGTAGGTCTTGCCGGTACCGGCGGGGCCGATGCCGAAGACGATCGTGTGCTTGTCGATCGCGTCGACGTACCGCTTCTGGTTGAGGGTCTTGGGGCGGATGGTGCGGCCGCGCGAGGACAGGATGTTCTGCGTGAGCACCTCGGCCGGGGTCTCCTGGCCGTCGCTCGTCCCGTTCTCGCTCGCCCGCAGCATGGCGATCGAGCGTTCCACTGCGTCCTCCGTCATCGGCTGTCCGGTGCGGAGCACCAGCATCATCTCGTCGAACAGGCGCTGGACGAGGGCGACGTCCGCCGCCGCGCCTGTCGCGCTGATCTCGTTGCCCCGGACATGGATGTCGGCCGCCGGGAAGGCCTTCTCGATCACGCGCAGGAGGGAGTCGCCGGATCCCAGGACCGTGACCATGGGGTGCTGGGCGGGGACCGTGAACTGTGCTCTCGCCTGCCCCTGCGCGGGGCTGTGACCTGTGGGTGTCTGAGTCATGGGCCGGCGATCAACGCCTGCGGTTCCTCCTCGTCATGGCCGCGCAGTGGAAGGCGGCCTCACGGTGTCAAGAGTACGACGGTGCAGTGACAACGCCGTAGGGCTTTTCGACGGTCGGGGCGCCCTGTATGCAGCGGTGAGCCCTGCATGCTCCCCCGGGCCCCCGGAAAGAATGCGCTCACTGCATGCGTGTTCGAAGTCACCGACTGTTCGAAGAAGGAAGACCGTGCTGTTGCGTCTGCCCACGTCCCTGTCCG
Organism: Streptomyces sp. NPDC102270; assembly: GCF_044766405.1. Taxonomy (NCBI): domain Bacteria; kingdom Bacillati; phylum Actinomycetota; class Actinomycetes; order Kitasatosporales; family Streptomycetaceae; genus Streptomyces; species Streptomyces sp. NPDC102270. Next base: position 92,524 of record NZ_JBIWLX010000001.1, read on the forward strand.
AGGCACAGGAGTGTCTGACCGACGGGGCGGTACCCGTCGGCGGCGCCACGCTGGTGTGGGCCGCCTGGCAACGCGACGGCTTCCCGGAGCAGGCCGTGTCGCTGCGCGAGGTGCCGGAGGCGAACGTTCTCGGGGCCGGGGAAGTGGGGGCGGCCGTCCTGCTGCACCGGATCGACGAGCGGGTGCCGGAGGTGCTGCACCGGGCCGCGGCCGGCATCGGCACCGGGGCGGTGCGCCGGGCCGCCACGGTCGGCGGGAACGTCGTCGGCAGCACCCTGCGCTGTCTGCTGCCCGCGGCCCTCGTGCTGGGCGCTCGCGCGCGGGTGCTGGCGGCGGAGGGTCCCTTCGAGGCCGATCTCGCCGAGGTGCTCGCCAAGAAGCCGCTGCTGCTGAGCCTGCACTGGAGCGATCCCCTGGTCAGCGGCTACCGCAAGGTGGCCGAGGCCCCGGGCGGCCCGCCGCCGCTGGTCGTCGCCACGGCCGTCCACGCGGGCGACCGCCCCGTCCTGCGCGTGGCGGTCCGCGACGGCTACGACTTCCTGAGCGAGAGCGTGCCCTGCGACCCGGGCGCGGACAGCGTGCTCGACGCATTGAGCGGTACGCCGATCGGTGCGCTGCCGGCCGCGGCCCGAGAGGTGGTCCGGGAGCAGGTGGCGTCGGTACTGGAGCGGGCGGGCGGCCACTGACGGGCCGACCTGCCCGGCGCGCCACGGAGGCGGACCGTCCGGCGGCGATACGCCCCGGCCCCGGGCTGCGGCGGCACAGACGTGCGGCCCTCGCGCCGATCCAGGGTTCGACGATCCAAGGTTCGGCGGACCGGAAGTCCTGCGGCCGGCTCAGGTCGGCGAGCCACGGAGACAGGTCCACCAGTGCAGATGTCACCCAGCCCGGTCAGCCGGCCCGACCTCCCGCCGTACTGACGAGCCGCCCCTCGACAAGCCGCAGGGACAGGCCCGCCCCGCAGCAATACCCCCGACCCCCGCCCCCACCCTCACGCCGACCGGCCGAAGCCGATCGTCGGTACCGCCCGGCGCAGTGGCCAGGTCGGGGACTCCTCCTCCGGGACCAGGTCCGCCAGGAAAGCGTACCGTCGCAGCGCGGTCGGGTCCTGGGAGGTGACGGACTGGACCTTGCGCCACCAGGCGCCGATCTCGGACCAGCCAGGCGCGGACAGGGAACCGCCGAACTCCTGGACGGAGAGCGCGGCGGTCAGGCCGGCGAAGGCCAGCCGGTCCGCCAGCGGCCAGCCCGCGAGGGTGCCGGTGACGAAGCCGGTCACGAAGACGTCCCCGGCGCCGGTCGGGTCGAGCGCCTCGACCTCGATCGCCGGGACCTCGGCGGCCTCCCCGGTACGCCGGTCCACCGCGTACGCGCCCTCCGCGCCGAGGGTGACCACGGCGAGCGGTACATGTTCGGTGAGCGCGTGCGCGGCCTCGCGGGGGGAGGAGGCGCCGGTGTAGCGCATGGCTTCCTCCGCGTTCGGCAGGAAGGCCTCGCAGTGTTCGAGGTCGGCGAGGCCCGCGAGGTCCCAGGCGCCGGTCTCGTCCCAGCCGACGTCGGCGAAGATGGAGGTGCCCTTGCTCGCGGCCTGGGCGATCCAGGGGGCGCGTTTGCCCGGCTCCAGCGACGCGACGGCCGCACGCGCGCGTGGGGGGCAGTCCGGCGCGGGCTCCTCGGGGGGCGGTTCGTGGCCGTGGGAGACCATGGTGCGCTCGCCCTCGTAGGCCATCGACACGGTGACCGGGGAGTGCCAGCCCGGGACCGTGCGGGACGGGGTGAGGTCGATGCCCTCGCCCTGTTCGAGGGCGTCCCAGCAGTACTCGCCGTAGTGGTCGTCGCCGAAGGCCGCGGCCAGCGAGGTACGCAGCCCGAGCCGGGCCAGGGCCGTAGCCATGTTCGCGACGCCGCCGGGGCTCGACCCCATCCCGCGGGCCCAGGACTCGGTCCCGCGCACCGGGGCGGAGTCGAGTCCGGTGAAGACGATGTCGAGGAAGACGGGGCCCGTGAGGTACACGTCCCAGGGCGGGTCGTCCGGCGTGCGCAGGGCGGCCAGCGGGTCGACCCGGGGCCGGTCGCGGTGGTGCTTTCCGACGGACGAGGCGGAGGCGGAGGCGATCACGGTGCGCTCCCTGACGTGGTGCGGATCAGGCCAGTCTGCACCACAGCACCGACAACGTGCCGCTGTCACACGGGATACGGCTCCTGACAGGCTCTTGACACTAAATCCGTGGAGGGTCAGCATTCAGAAACTCCCCCGTCTTCAGCTGGGTAGCCCCACGTCAGGGCGATGTTTACGTAAACATCGAGAAGTGAAAATCGAGCAATCGAACAATGGAGTTCGTGTGAATCGCCTCCACTCTCGCACCCGTCTGCGCGCCTTCCTGGTCGCAGCACTCCTCGCGCCACTGCTGACCGTTTCCCATGGCGCATCCGCCGCCACGAACGACTTCCGCGGAGTCAACTGGGCGGACAGCCGCGACAATTACGTGGACGGCTGGGTGATCCCGACCGGCCTCACGGCCGGGGACAGCTACGACAGCGTCCGCTCCAAGGCCGACGGCATCATCAGCGGCTTCCAGCAGCAACTCGGCGCGAACACCGTGCGGCTGCCGATCAACCCGCAGAGCGTCAACTCGGACTGGTGGGCGCGGTACAAGGGCGCCGCCGACTCGGCCCTGTCCCACGGCATGAAGGTCATCTTCGGCTACTGGGAAGCGAACAAGGACGGCAAAGTCGATGACCTGAACGCATGGAACACCATGTGGGACAAGGTCATCAGCGACTACGGCAGCAACGGCAACGTCTACTTCGAACCGATGAACGAGCCGTTCGGTTACAGCCTGAACGACTGGGTGTCGCTCTGCTCGTCGTGGCTGTCCCGGCATTCGAGCACCCCCCGCGGGCGGGTCCTCATCAGCGGCACCGGCTACAACGACAACGTCACGGGCGTCGGAGCGGCGAGCGCCCTGAACGGCACGCTGCTGTCGCTGCACTTCTACGGATACTGGGCCTCGGACACGACCCGCTCGGCGTGGACCACCAACCTGAGCAACCGGCTCGGCTCGTACTCGTCCCGCACCATCATCGACGAGGCCGGTGCCCCGATGACGACCGGGCTGAACTACTACGGCGGGAACCAGGACGGCAACACCTTCACCGCGTACTTCGCCGCCACCACGGACCTGACGAGGTCCCGTCAGATGGGCGTCGTCTACTGGCCCGGCCTGCGCTCGGGCGACACCTATTCGATCACCCGGCAGAGCGGCAGCTCACTTGCGGTGAACAACTCCTCGGGCGTGGCACAACTGCGCTGGGGCTGGGGCCTGTAACCGGACAGACGGCCGAGGGTGCTTTCCGCCCCCGCCTTGACGTCCTTCGTCACGACCGTGCGCCCCGACGGAAGCCCGCACTCGGCAACCGTCGGGGCCGCGACCTCCTGCCGGTGCTACCAGCGAGGTACGGCGGGCGTCTCCCATCCCGGCTCGACGACCCGCATCGCCGCCGCGTCGTCCCGCTCCCGCAGGGAACCGTCGTCGTCGAGCCACCGCCGGTGCAGGAACTCCACCTTCTCCCGGTCGAGTGCGACACCGAGCCCGGGCTCGTCGGAAACGCGTACGGCCCCGTCCTCGAAGACCAGCCGCTCGGTCAGCACATCCTCCGACTGCCAGGGGTAGTGCGAGTCGCAGGCGTGGTGAAGGTTCGGCACGGTGGACGCCACCTGGGTCATCGCGGCCAGCGAGATGCCCAGATGGGTGTTGGAGTGCATGGACACCCCCACCCCGAAGGTCCGGCAGATCGCGGCGAGTTGCTGGGTGTTCCGCAGTCCGCCCCAGTAGTGGTGGTCGGAGAGGACCACCTGGACGGCGTCCCGGGCGAACGCCTCCTTGATCTCCGCGAAGGTCGTCACACACATGTTGGTGGCCAGCGGCACGTCGGTCCCGGCGGACACCTCGGCCATGGCGGCGGTCCCCAGCGCGGGATCCTCCAGATACTCCAGGACGTCCCCGAGCTCCCGGGCCACCCTCAGCGAAGTCGCCACGCTCCAGGCCCCGTTGGGATCGAGCCGCAGGGGATGCCCGGGGAACGCCTCGGCAAGCGCCCTGACCGCCGCGATCTCCTCGTCCGGCGGAAAGACGCCGCCCTTGAGCTTGAAGGACGTGAAGCCGTACCGCTCGGTGAACAGCCGGGCCTGTTCCACCACTCCCGCGGGGTCGAGGGCCGCCCCCCAGTCGTCCTTCTCGGAGGCGACGCCCTCGGGATGGGCGGCCCACTTGTAGAACAGGTACGCGCTGTAGTCGACCGCGTCCCGCACCTTGCCCCCGAGCAACGCGTGCACGGGCAGCCCGAGTGACTTGCCCAGCGCGTCGAGACAGGCCACCTCGAAGCCGGAGACGACGGACAGGCGCAGTTTGTCGGCGGTCTGCACGCCCCGCAGCCCGCCGACGTCGACCTGCCCGGAGACCCGGGAGGAATCGACCGCCATCTGGTCCGCGACCGTGAACAGTCCGTTGAGATCGCCGGCCTGTCGCCCGATCAGCTTCGCGGCGAACGGCCGGGCCAGCTCCAGGTACTTGGTGTCGCCGTACGTCTCGCCGACGCCCACGACCCCGTCCGCGGTCTCGACTTCGACGATCAGCCGGGGCGTGTAGGGCTGGTGCACGCCCTGGGTGTTGAGCAGCGGCGGATCGGCGACGAGGATCGGCGTCAACCGGACATCGGTGATCGTGAGGTTCACAGGGCGGCTCCTACGAGGTCGAGACCGGTGGTCAGCAGCCGACGGAGGTCCGTCAGGTCGGCGTCGGACGGATCGGTGAGCGGCGCGCGCACGGGTCCGACCGGACGTCCCCGCAGCCGTGCCGCCGCCTTCACCAGCGACACGGCGTATCCGGGCACCCGGTCGCGGAGCTCGACGAGCGGGACGTAGAAGTCGCGCAGCAGTTTCTCGACCGTGCCGTCGCCCCGGTCGCCGTCGTGCAGGGCGTCGAAGAAGGCGTCGGCGATCTCGGGGGCGAAGGCGTGGACGGCCGAGGAGTAGGCGGGGACGCCGACGGTGGCGTAGGCGCGGGCCTGGACCTCGGCGGTGGAGGCGCCGTTGAAGAACAGGAAGCCCTCGGGGGCGGCGAGGGTGAGGCGCTGGAGCCGGTCGAGGTCGCTGTGTCCGTCCTTGAGTCCGATGACCCCGGGGATCTCGGTGATGCGCTTGAACGCGCCCACGCCGAACGCGACTTGGCCGCGCTGGTAGGCGATGAGCGGCAGTCCGGTCCGCGCCGCGATCTGCTCCAGCTGGGCGACCAGGCCGTCCTGCGGGGCGGCGACCAGATAGTGCGGGAGGACCAGCAGGGCGTCCGCTCCCGCTTCCTCGGCGATCCGGGCGAAGCGGACGGCCTGCGCCCAGCCGTAGCCGATGCCGGCGACGACGGGCACCCGCCCGCCGGCCTCCTCGACCGTGATGGTGACGACCTGCCGGTACTCGTCCTCGTCCAGGGAGAAGAACTCCCCGGTGCCGCAGGCGGGGAAGACCGCGCCGGGGGCGGTGGCGATCTGGGCGGCGACGTGGGCGCGGAAGCCGTCCGGGTCGAGGGTGCCGTCGTCGTGGAAGCTCGTGAGCGGGAACGACAGCACGCCGCGCGCCATGCCGTCCCGCAGTCGTCGGGCCGTGTCCGGGTCCGGGGTCACCCTCATCTCCCTATGTAGACGAAATCTACGTATGAAGATGGAGATTAGGTAGGCGAACCCCGTCCGTCAATGGGTCGGTGTCAGGTTTGAGGGGCCGATTACGATCGGTGCATGTCAGAGACAGGGGCCGAGCGCCCGGAGACCGGCGGTGTCCGCGAGGTGAAGTCGGCGGCCCGCACGGTCGAACTCCTCGAGCTGCTGGCCGCGCGCGGCGACCGCCCGGCACGGCTCCAGGAGCTCGCGGACGCACTGGGCGTGCCGCGCAGTTCGATGTACGCGCTGCTCCAGACCCTGATCTCGCGCGGCTGGGTCCGCACCGACATCACCGGCTCGCTCTACGGCATCGGCATCCACGCCCTGCTCACCGGCACGAGCTATCTGGACTCCGACCCGCGCGTCCGGGTCGTACGGCCGTATCTCGACGAGGCGTCCCAGGCGCTGGGCGAGACGATCCACATGGGGCGGCTCGACGGCCGGGACGTGGCCTATCTGGCGACGCGCGAGTCCCACGAGTACCTGCGGACCATCAGCCGGGTCGGCCGGCGGCTGCCCGCGCACGTCGGCGCGCTGGGCAAGGCGCTGCTGGCCGAGTGGCCCGACGAAAGGCTCCCCGAGGGGCCGTACGAAGCGCTCACGCCGAACTCCCACACCACCCGCGAGTCCCTGCTGGCCGACCTCGCCGAGGTGCGCGCCCGCGGCTACTCGGTCGACCGGGAGGAGGGCGTCCTCGGCATCGTCGGCTTCGGCTTCGCCCTGCGCTACGACTCCCCCGCCCAGGACGCCGTCAGCTGCTCGGTCCCGGTCGTCCGGCTGACGCCGGACCACGAACAGCAGATCATCGCGGTGATGCGCGAGATCAGGAGCAAGATCGAGGCGACGGCTCCGGGTGCGGGAGGCGCTCCCAGCTGGCGTTAGGGGCGGGCCAGGGACGGCCTCTTCTACCCGGCTTCCCTCAGCCCAAACGGTACGTGATCCACATCACGCGACCCGGTCTACTTCCGCAACCGTGTGCTTGATACAAATTCTTCGCGCGTTCCTGTCCGTCGACGGCCTGCGCCCAACCCCCTTTTCGAGCCGCTTCTTTCGCATGCCCTGGGAACGCCCGTGTCCGCCCCTCGCTCCACCCTGCCCTGGCCCCTCATTGCCCTTTTCGCGGCCGGGTATCTCGCCCCCTACCTCCTGCCGACGACCGTCGGCAGACTCGACTCCGGGCTTGCGCTCACCGCCACCGAGGCGGGTGCCGTCGGCAGCGCGCTGCTGCTGAGTTCGGCGGCGGCGGGCTTCCTGCTCGCCTCCCGCGTCGACCGCGTCGGCCCCCGCACGCTCGCCCGCACCGGCCTCGCCCTCGCCGTCCTCGGCTACGGGGGCGCCGCCCTCGCCCACGCCGTCCCGGCCGTCGTCGTGGGGGCCCTGATCGGCGGCTTCGGATCCGGTACGGCGACGGCGGTGGCCGCCACCGGCATCGCCGCCCAGCCGGACCCGCACCGCGCCACCACGGTCGGCCTGCTCGGCGTCTCCGCACTCGCCGGTGCCGTCTACCTGACCGTCCCTCACCTGGGCCCCGGCCACGGCCAGCCCCTCGCCGCGATCGCCCTCACCGCCCTGGCGGTCTGGCCCCTGACGAGTCGTCTGCCCCGGCGCACGGCCCCCGCCCGGAGCCGGGAGACCCGCACTCCGCTCCCCCACCTTCGCGCCGGCCTCCTCCTCGCCGCGACCCTGCCCTGCTGGTCCCTCGCCCAGAACGCCCTCTGGGGCGTCAGCGGCCGCATCGGCCTCACCCAGGCCCACCTCTCCGAGGCGACGGTCGGCGCGGTGTTCGCGATCGCGCTCGGCGCGGGCCTGCTGGGCGTCGTCGGCGCGGGCGCCCTCGGCCCCCGGCTGGGCCGCGCGCTCCCCATCGGCGGCGGCACGGTCCTCATCGCCGCCTGCATCACCCTGAGCGCCTCCGCGAGCGACCTGACGTCCTTCGCGACCGGCGAGATCGCCTGGAACACGCTCTACCCGATCGTCCTGTCGTACGTGATCGGCCTGGCCGCCTCCCTGGATCCCCGGGGCCGCTGGGCGGTCCTGGTCGGCTCGGCGTCGTCATTGGGCACGGCAGCGGGTCCCCTGACGGGAAGCCTGCTCGCATCCGAGGCCGGCTTCCCGGTGATGGGCACGGTCCTGGCAGCGGGCCTGCTGCTGATAGCCGTACCCATGACGGCGGTGGCGACGGGCGCGGGGCGGCGGACCTTGCCGGTCGTGGAGATCCAGGTGGACACCCAGGTGTACGACAAAGCAACGGCAGCCTGAGTGCTTTTGGCTTTCAGGGGCGCGGGCTGTGTCGATATGCGGCGCCGCCGCGTGGGCGCGACCAGCCACGACGGCGCCGCGGACGACAACGCGCCCTCAGAACTCGTAAGCCTCGACCTCCGCCAGATACCGGGCCCGCAGCTCCTCATCGTGCTCCAAGAAGGACGCGAGGAAGGAGTTGCGGGCCAGCTCCCGCAACCGCTCCTCGCCCAGGCCCAGCGCCGAGCGCACCGCATCGAAGTTGTCCCCCGCATAACCCCCGAAATAAGCCGGGTCGTCGGAGTTCACCGTGCACATCAACCCCGCATCCAACATGGCCGGCAGCGGATGATCGGCGAGCACATCCACCGTACGGAGCCGCACGTTGGACAACGGACACAGGGTCAGCGGAATCCTGTCCCGCACCAGCCGCGCGACCAGCTCCGGCGACTCCATGCACCGCAGCCCGTGGTCGATCCGCTCCACCCCGAGCACGTCCAGCGCCTCGACTATGTACTCCGGCGGCCCCTCCTCCCCGGCGTGCGCCACCCGCCGCAGCCCCAGCGCCGCGGCGGCCTCGTACACCTCGCGGAACTTCACGGGCGGATACCCCACCTCGGCGGAGTCGAGCCCGACCCCGACGATCCGGTCGAGATACGGCTTCGCGGCCTCCAGCGTCCGAAGGGCCGACTCGGCGGACTCGTCCCGCAGGAAGCACATGATCAGCTGCGTCGAGACGCCATGGTTCTGCGAGCTGCTGCCCAGCGCCCGCCACAGCCCCGCCACCACGGTCCCCATCTCCACGCCCCGCGCGAGGTGCGCCTGCGGATCGAAGAAGATCTCCGCGTGCCGCACCCCCTGCGCGGCGGCCCGGGCGAGATAGGCGTTCGCCAGGTCCTCGAAGTCCCGCTCGGTGCGCAGGACGGCCATGAGCTCGTAGTACAGGTTCAGAAAGGACTGGAGATCCTCGAACCGGTACGCCTCGCGGAGTTCGTCCGTGGTGGCGTACGGCAGCTCGACGCCGTTGCGCGCGGCCAGCTCGAAAGCCAGCTCCGGCTCCAGGGTGCCTTCGATGTGCAGGTGCAGTTCAGCTTTGGGGAGGGACATCAAAGCATCGTACGGCCGCTTTACCGCCGTTTCGGAACCGGCACCCTCAGGAGGTCGTGGGCCACGGTCAGCTCGCCCTCGTACCCCGCCGCCCGCGCCTGCCGTTCGAACTCCGCCGGCTCGGAGTAGCGCTGGCTGAAGTGGGTGAGCACGAGATGCCGTACGCCGGCGTCCCGGGCGGCTCTCGCGGCCTGACCGGCGGTCAGATGACCGTGTTCCACGGCGAGTCGCTCGTCCTCGTCGAGGAAGGTCGACTCGATGACGAGCAGGTCGCAGCCGTCCGCGAGGGCGTGGACGCCGTCGCACAGGCGGGTGTCCATGACGAACGCGAACCGCTGGCCCCGGCGGACCTCGCTGACGTCGTCGAGGAGGACGCCGTTCAGGGAGCCTTCCTTTTGGATCCGCCCGACGTCGGGTCCCTTGATGCCGTGCGCGGCGAGGCGGTCGGGGAGCATGCGGCGGCCGTCGGGTTCCGTGAGGCGGTAGCCGTAGGACTCGACGGGGTGGGAGAGCCGGCGGGCCTCCAGTGTGTAGCCGCCGGTCCGCGCGAGCACCCCGTCGGCCGCGACCGGCGCCTCGGTGAGCTGAACCGTCTCCCGGTACGCCGTCGCGTACCGCAGGCGGTCGAAGAAGCGCTGCCCCGACTCCGGGTAGTGGGCGGTGACCTGGTGCGGGACCCGGTCGAGGTTGATGCGCTGGATCACGCCGGCGAGGCCGAGGGAGTGGTCGCCGTGGAAGTGGGTGACACAGATCCGGTGGAGGTCGTGGGCGGCTACCCCGGCGCGCAGCATCTGGCGCTGGGTGCCCTCGCCGGGGTCGAAGAGGAAGCCCTCGCCGTCCCAGCGCAGTAGGTAGCCGTTGTGGTTGCGGTGCCTCGTGGGGACCTGGCTGGCGGTGCCGAGGACGACCAATTCACGTACGGACACGGGGAGTTACCCGGGGGGCCAGTGGAGGCCGCGGCCGCCGAGCACATGGGCGTGGGCGTGCCAGACCGTTTGTCCGGCGCCGGTGCCCGTGTTGAAGACGGTGCGGTAGCTGTCCAGCTTTTCCTGCTCCGCGACGGCCTCGGTGGCCCGGAGGACGTCCGCGGCCAGTTCCGGGGCGGCGGTGGCGAGGACGGCGGCGTTCTCGTAGTGGGCCTTGGGGATGACGAGGACGTGGGTGGGGGCCTGGGGGTTGATGTCCCTGAAGGCGACGGTGGTGTCCGTCTCCCGGACGATCGTGGCCGGGATCTGGCCTTCGACGATCTTGCAGAACAGGCAGTCGCCCTGGGGTTCCCCTGGCATGGTGTTCCTTTCGCCTCGGATCTCGGGGGCATCTTAGTCAGGCAGAGCCGGCGGAATCCTGGCAGGACTGCTGTCCAGCGCCTCCAGGGCGATCCGCACCGCCTCGTCCAGCTGGGCGTCCCGGCCCGCCGCGTAGTCCTGCGGCCTCTGGAGGACCTCCACGTCCGGGTCGACCCCGTGGTTCTCGACGCCCCACTCGTAGCCCTCCAGCCAGAAGGCGTACTTCGGCTGGGTGATCAGCGTGCCGTCGACCAGGCGGTAGCGGCTGTCGATCCCGATGACCCCGCCCCAGGTGCGGGTACCGACGACGGGGCCGATGCCCAGCGCCTTGATCGCCGCGTTGACGATGTCGCCGTCGGAGCCGGAGAACTCGTTGGCCACGGCGACGACCGGGCCCCTCGGCGCGTCCCGCGGGTAGCTGTACGGGGTCATCCCTCGCGGTACCGCCCAGCCGACGATCCGGCGGGCCAGCTTCTCGACCACGAGCTGGGAGGTGTGGCCGCCGCGGTTCTCGCGCACGTCGACCACCAGGCCCTCGCGGGCCACCTCGACGCGCAGATCGCGGTGGATCTGGGCCCAGCCCGGGGCCTGCATGTCCGGGACGTGCAGATACCCGAGCCGTCCGCCGGACTTCTCGTGGACGTAGGCGCGGCGGTCGGCGACCCAGGCGTGGTAGCGCAGGGGCTCCTCGTCGGAGACCGGGACGACCACGGCGTGGCGCAGGTCTCCGCCGCCGGACGGGGAGACGGTGAGTTCGATCGGCCGGCCGGCCGTGCCGACCAGGAGCGGGCCGGGGCCGGTGACCGGGTCGACCGGCCGGCCGCCCACGGCGACGATCGCGTCCCCGGCACGCACCGCGACACCGGGTGCGGCGAGCGGGGAGCGGGCGGCGGGGTCGGAGGTCTCGGTCGGCAGGATGCGGTCGATGCGCCACTGCGGCGACCCCTGGGGGCCGTCGTCGTGGCGGGAGATGTCGGCGCCGAGCAGGCCCTGCCGGGGGCCGTGACCGCCGTGGCCGCCGCGGGGGGTGACGTAGGCGTGGGAGGTGCCGAGTTCGCCGTGCACCTCCCAGAGGAGGTCGACGAGGTCGTCGTGGGTGGCCAGGCGGTCCAGGACCGGGCGGTAGCGGTCCAGGACGCCGTCCCAGTCGACGCCGCTCATGTCGGGCCGCCAGAAGTGGTCCCGCATGATGCGGCCGGTCTCCTCGTACATCTGCCGCCACTCGGCCGACGGGTCGACGGTCTGCCGGATGCGGCCGAGGTCGACGGAGATGTTCGTGTCGCTGTCGTCGTCACCGGAGGCGCGGCGGTCGCTCGGTACGACCTTCAGACGGCCGTCGGTCCACAGCAGCACCCGCTTGCCGTCGCCGCTGACGGCGAAGTGGTCGGCGTCGACGGCGAGGTGCTCGAGGCGCTGCTGGGCGAGGTCGTAGCGCTGGAGGTCGGTCTTGGGGTCGGGGTCGTCGGGGGTGGCCCGGGAGGAGCCGAGGACACCCTGGACGGGGTGGCGCAGCCACAGCACGCCGTCCTTGGCCGCGCGCAGGTTGGAGTAGCGGCCGGCCTCCACCGGGAAGGGCACGATCCGGTCGGCGAGCCCTTCGAGGTCGATACGGGTGGCCGGGGTGCCCTCGCTGTCGGGGGTCTCGTCCTTGTCGGGGGCCTCGAAGGGGCGCCCGTGTCGCTGCGGGCCGAAGGGGGACGGGGTGGTCGCGGCCAGGGTGATCAGGTGCGGGCGGTCGCCGACGACGAAGGCGAGGTCGAAGACGTGCTCGTCGTAGACCGGGTCGAAGGAGCGGTTGGACAGGAAGGCCAGGTGTTTGCCGTCGAGGGTGAAGGCGGGGGCGTAGTCCTGGAAGCGCAGCGGGGTCGCCTCGGTGACCGACAGGTCGGTGGTGTTGGCGAGGCGGAGCTGGCAGAGCGGGGCGGGGCCGGGGTGCGACCAGGCGAGCCAGGCCGAGTCGGGCGAGAACGTCAGGCCCCGTACGTCGCCGTCCTCGCTGCGGTCGACCTCGCGGACCTCGCCGGTCTCCCGCTCGACGAGCAGCACGCGGCCGTCGTGCGCGGCGACCGCGGCCCGGCTGCCGTCGGGGGCCATGGCGAGGCCCAGGACGCGGCCGAGCTGTCCCGCGGCGAGGCGGCGCGGGGTGGCGCCGGGGGCGAGGCCGGTGGCGGGTGCGAACTCCAGGGCGTCGTCGCCCTCCGCGTCCGTCACCCACACCACCCACTCCTCGCCCTCGGTGCGGAAGGTGCGCGGCAGCCGGGCCCGGACGCCGGGTTCGGCGGCGAGCGCGCGGGCCGGGCCGGAGCGGTGGGTGACCCAGTGGACGGCTCCGCGTACGGCGACCGCGCTGCCGCGTGCGGTGTGGTCGGGGGCGGCCGAGCCGAACCAGCGGGAGGCGTCCAAGGGGAAGGGCTGCCGGTCGGCACGCTGCCCGCCGAGCCGGACCTCCAGGCAGCGCGGTTCGGCGCCGTCGAGGTCGTCGAGGATCCACAGCTCGCCGGCGGAGGTGTAGACGACCCGGGTGCCGTCGCCTGCCGCGTGCCGGGCGTAGTAGCCGTCGAGGGGGGTGTGCCGACGCAGGTCGGAGCCGTCGGCGAGGGAGGAGTAGACGGCTCCGGTGCCCTCGTGGTCGGAGAGGAAGGCGATCCGGTCGCCCGCCCACACGGGGTACTCCAGGTTTCCGTCCAACTCTTCGTGGAGCCGTACGAACTCGCCGTCGCCGTCGCGGTCGATCCACAGCTTGCCCGCCGTACCGCCTCGGTAGCGCTTCCACCAGGCGGCCTCGCGACCCATGGGCGCGGAGAGGATCACGGTCGCCGGGCCGTGGGCGACATGGCCGACGGGGCCGTACGGCAGGGTGGTGCCGGGTCCGCCGTCGAGCGGGACGGTGTGCGCCCAGCTGCGGCGCAGGCTGGCCTGGCCGTGGGTGGTGATCGCGAGGACCTCGCCGTCCCGGGTCCAGCCGCGTACCTGGGTGCGTGCGCTGCCCCAGTGGGTCAGCCTTCTGGCCGGTCCGCCGTCGGCCGGGGCGATGTGCACCTCGGGGGCGCCGTCGCGGGCGGAGGTCCAGGCGACGGTGGTGCCGTCGGGCGAGATACGGGGGTGGGTGACCGGCACGTTGTCCGCGCTGACCCGCCAGGCACGTCCGCCGTCGAGCGGCGCGAGCCACACGTCGTCCTCGGCGGTGAAGGCCACCAACTCGCCCCGCAGGTGCGGAAACCGGAGATATGCAGACGTCGCAGGCTGTGTCACCCGATTACCCTACGCACGGGCGGTGGCCGTGCACAGAGGTTTCGATCACTTGCCGTCGGGCCAGCACTGCGGGTCCTTCTGGCACCAGATCGTCTTGGTGACGGTCACGGTGACGGTCGGGCCGGGCTGCCGCGGGTCACCGGCCGGGGGCGTGGGTGTGGCGGTGCAGTCGCCGAGCCCGTCGACGCGGAACCACTGTCTGCCGCCGACGGTGGCGGTGAGGTCCCCGCGCACACACGCGCCGCTGACGGTCCGGGTCACCTTGCCCTTGACGGTGATGTCCTTGCCGTCCCGTGTCTTGCCGTCGCAGTCGACGGTGGCGACGGTGTTCACACTGGAACTCGGTGTCCGGTCGCCGTTGTCGTAGGAGGCCGTGCAGGTCAGCCAACTCACGTCGGCCTTCTGCCGGTTCAGCTCCTTGGTGACCAGCTGGTCGGTGGTGTACGCCACGGTCGCGGAGCTGACCGCACCGGTCGGATCGCAGGCGGCGACCCCGCCCACGGCCAGCACGGCAACCCCCATCGCACCCGCTGCTCGCACCCCGCGCGGCCGACGCCGGTTCCGTCTCAACGCCACCATGCAGGGCAGCCTGCCACCGTCCCGCCCGGGACGGTAGGGCGCATACGGCCACCTGTGCGCCGGTCGGGTGCCGCGGTGCTCAGGTGCGCAGCAGCAGCCACTCCTGAAGCTCCACCAGGTTCCCCTCCGGGTCCTTGAGGTGGGCGACGCGCATGCGGTCCGTCATCGGGGACGGGCCGTGCAGCAGGGTGGCGCCGCGGGCGGCGATCTGCTCGCAGTAGGTGTCCAGGTCGTCGACGCGCAGCACGACCAGGGAGCGGTGGCCGGTGGCCGTGTCACCCAGTTCGCCGAGGACCGCCGCCATCATCGACCGGTCCTGCAGGGCGATGCCCGCCGAGCCGGTGGCGGGGCTGAACTTCTCGTACGGCCCCTGCACCGCCCCCGACTGGGGCTTGAGGCCGAGGACCTCGGCGTAGAAGCGGTAGCAGGCGGCGAAGTCGGTGACGAGCAAGCGTACTTGGGCGAGTTCCACGGCCGTCCTTCCAGGGGTCAGGACCAGCGGCCGGTACGGCCGAGGAGCAGAGCGGTCGCCGCGGTTCCGGCGGTCGACGTGCGCAGCACGGTGGGCCCGAGGACGTAGGCGCGCGCACCGGCCTCCTCGAAGAGCGCCAACTCGTCCTTGGCGACGCCTCCTTCGGGGCCGACGACCAGCACGATCTCGCCCTCGTCGGGGAGTTCGGCGGTGGCCAGCGGCACACTGCCGCGTTCGAAGTCGGAGTGGAGCACGGCGGCGAAGTCGGCATTGGCGAGAAGTGCGGCAACCTGCTTGGTACTTGCCGCGTCCGCGATCTCCGGGAAGCGGACCCGGCGGGACTGCTTGCCGGCCTCGCGTGCGGTGGCCCGCCACTTGCCGAGCGCCTTCAGGCCCCGGTCGCCCTTCCACTGGGTGATGCAGCGGGCCGCCTGCCAGGGCACGATGGCGTCGACGCCGACCTCGGTCATGGTCTCTACGGCGAGTTCACCGCGGTCGCCCTTGGGGAGGGCCTGGACGACGGTGATGCGGGGCTGCGCCCGGGGTTCCTCGCGCACCGGGCCCAGTTGGACGATCAGCCGGTCCTTGCCCTCCGCGGCGAACACCACGCAGTCGGCCCGGCGTCCGGCGCCGTCGGTGAGGATGACGTCCTCGCCGGGCTGCAGCCGCTTCACGGAGACGGCGTGGCGGCCTTCGGGGCCGTCGAGGACGTACCGTCCGTCGCCGCCCGCGTCGAAGTGCTCGACCACGAACACCGGTGCGGTCATCGCAGGTCTCCCTTGCCCGACAACGCTGTCCTCGCTGCGTCGAGTTCGGCCGCGAGTATCTCCACGAGCTGCCCCGCGGGCAGGTCGCGTGCCATCCGGTGACCCTGGCCCGCCCACAGCGCCATGCCCTGCGCGTCCTTGGCCTTGGCGGCGGCCTTGCGGAGCGGGACGGTGAGGTGGTGGACCTCGGGGTAGGCCGCGGGCGCGTACGGTCCGTGCTCGCGCAGGAAGCGGTTGACCAGGCCACGGGCCGGTCTGCCGGAGAAGGCGCGGGTCAGCTCGGTGCGGACGTAGAGGGGGTTGGTCAGCGCCTGCTTGTGCACGTCGTGGGCGCCGGACTCGTGGCTGGCGAGGAACGCCGTGCCGATCTGGGCCGCGCTCGCGCCGGCGGCGAGGACGGCGGCGATCTGGCTGCCGCGCATGATGCCGCCGGCGGCGACGACCGGGATGGTCACCGTCTCGCGGATCTGGGCGACCAGGGAGAGGAGTCCGAGGCCGGCGCCGTCCTGCTCGGGGAGGTCGCGGTGGGTGCCCTGGTGACCGCCGGCCTCGACGCCCTGCGCGATGACCGCGTCGGCGCCCGCGTACTGCACGGCGAGGGCCTCTTCGGGAGTGGTCGCGGTGACGAGGGTGAAGGTGCCGGCGCGGCGCAGCGACTCCAGGGCCTCGCTGCTCGGGATGCCGAAGTGGAAGGAGGCCACCGGCACGGGGTTGTCGAGGAGCACGGCGAGCTTGGCGTCGTACCCGTCGTCACGGCCGCTGTCGCGGTCGCCGAGCTCGGTGTCGTACCAGGTGGCCTCCCCGGCCAGCTGGTGGGCGTAGACCTCGACGGCGGCGGGGTCGGCATACTCCGGCTGCGGCATGAAGAGGTTGACGCCGAAGGGGCGTCCGGTCAGCCCGCGCAGCTGCTTGATCTCCTGGTACATCCCGTCGGCCGTCTTGTACCCGGCGGCGAGGAATCCGAGCCCGCCCGCATCGGACACGGCGGCGGCGAGGCGCGGCACGGAGACGCCGCCCGCCATGGGGGCCTGCACGATCGGATGAGGGAAGAGATCGGTCAGTGCGGAGGACATGACGGCATGTTGTCACGTCCTCCGAACAAGTCCGAATCGGCCCTTGGACAGCTCACGTACGCCCGCTGAACGCGTCCTTCAACCGACTGAACAGTCCCTGCTGGCCCGGCTGACTCTGTCTGCCCGGGGGACAACCCCCGGACCCCCGGCAGTCGCCCCCCAGCTCACGTACGACCGTTGAACGCATCCTTCAACCGACTGAACAGTCCCTGCTGCCCCGGCTGGAACTGCCCCGTGGGCCGTTCCTCGCCGCGGAGTTTGGCCAGCTCGCGCAGGAGGCGCTCCTGCTCGGGGTCCAGCTTGGTGGGGGTCTGGACCTCGACGTGGACGATGAGGTCGCCCCGGCCGCCGCCGCGCAGGTGGGTGACGCCCCGGCTGTGCAGGGGGATCGACTGGCCGGACTGGGTGCCCGGGCGGATGTCGACCTCCTCCAGGCCGTCCAGGGTCTCCAGCGGGACCTTGGTGCCGAGGGAGGCCGCGGTCATCGGGAGCGTGACCGTGCAGTGCAGGTCGTCGCCCCGGCGCTGGAACTGCGAGTGCGGGAGTTCGTGGATCTCGACGTACAGGTCACCGGCGGGACCGCCACCGGGGCCCACCTCGCCCTCGCCCGCGAGCTGGATCCGGGTGCCGTTGTCCACACCGGCCGGGATCTTGACCGTGAGCGTGCGGCGCGAGCGGACCCGGCCGTCGCCGGCGCACTCCGGGCACGGGGTCGGGACCACGGTGCCGAAGCCCTGGCACTGCGGGCACGGGCGGGACGTCATGACCTGGCCCAGGAAGGACCGCGTCACCTGCGACACCTCACCGCGGCCGCGACACATGTCACACGTCTGAGCCGAGGTCCCCGGCGCCGCGCCCTCACCACTGCAGGTGGTGCAGACGATCGCCGTGTCGACCTGGATGTCCTTCGTCGTACCGAAGGCCGCCTCGTCGAGCTCGATCTCCAGCCGGATCATCGCGTCCTGGCCGCGCCGGGTGCGCGAACGCGGACCCCGCTGCGACGCCGTACCGAAGAACGCGTCCATGATGTCCGAGAAGTTCCCGAACCCACCGGCCCCGAAGCCGCCCGCGCCACCGCCGCCGGCCTGCGAGAGCGGGTCACCGCCGAGGTCGTAGACCTGCTTCTTCTGCGGGTCCGACAACACCTCGTAGGCGGCGTTGATCTCCTTGAACCGCTCCTGGGTCTTGGGATCCGGGTTGACGTCCGGGTGCAGCTCGCGCGCGAGCCGACGGAACGCCTTCTTGATCTCATCCTGCGACGCGTCGCGGCGCACGCCGAGAACGGCGTAGTAGTCCGTGGCCACTTACGACTCCGCCAGGATCTGTCCGACGTACCGTGCCACTGCGCGTACCGCTCCCATCGTTCCCGGGTAATCCATGCGGGTCGGTCCGACCACGCCGAGCTTGGCGACTGCCTCGCCGCCCGAACCGTAACCGACCGACACCACCGAAGTGGAGTTGAGTCCCTCGTAGGCGTTCTCGTGACCGATACGTACGGTCATGCCCGAATCCCCGGCCTCACCAAGGAGCTTGAGGAGAACGACCTGCTCCTCGAGAGCCTCCAGGACGGGCCGGATCGTGAGGGGAAAGTCATGTCCGAAGCGGGTGAGATTCGCGGTGCCGCCGATCATCAGCCGCTCCTCGTTCTCCTCGACGAGCGTCTCCAGAAGAGTGGAGAGCACTGTCGAGACCGTACCCCGGTCCTCGACGTCGAAGCCTTCGGGCAGGTCCTCGACCAGTTGCGGCACATCCGCGAACCGCCGCCCGGCGATCCGGCTGTTGAGCCGCGCCCGCAGATCGGCGAGCGAGGCCTCGCCGAAGGGGGCCGGGCAGTCGACCATGCGCTGCTCGACCCGGCCGGTGTCCGTGATCAGCACGAGCATCACGCGCGCGGGGGCGAGCGAGAGCAGTTCCACGTGCCGCACCGTCGAGCGGGTGAGGGACGGGTACTGCACGACGGCGACCTGCCGCGTGAGCTGCGCGAGCAGCCGCACGGTGCGGGCCACGACGTCGTCGAGGTCCACGGCGCCGTCGAGGAAGTTCTGGATCGCGCGGCGCTCGGGCGCGGTCATCGGCTTGACGCCCGCCAGTTTGTCGACGAACAGCCGGTAGCCCTTGTCGGTCGGGATCCGCCCGGCACTGGTGTGCGGCTGGGCGATGAACCCCTCGTCCTCCAGGACCGCCATGTCGTTGCGGACGGTCGCCGGGGAGACTCCGAGGTTGTGCCGCTCGGTCAGGGCCTTCGACCCGACCGGCTCCTCGGTGCCGACATAGTCCTGGACGATGGCGCGCAACACCTGAAGCCTGCGTTCACTCAGCATCGCGCACACCTCCAGAAGTCGTTCCCTTGGCGCCTTGCCCTGGCACTCTGTCCGCCCGAGTGCCAGCGTCCCCGGGCCAGTGTACGGCGGTGGGGTACTCCCTGGGCAAGGCTGGTCCTGGCGTGACCGGTCGTACGGCTAGCGTCGCGGTATGACGGTGACTTGGGAAGAGCTCGGGTGGGAGCGGGTCGCGGCCGGGGTGGGACGGTGCCGGCTGCCGGGCTGGGACTGTACGGCGGGCCTGGTGATCGGCGCGGGCACGGCCCTGTTGGTGGACGCGGGCTCGGGCCTCGCGGAGGGTGCCCGGCTGCGTGCGCAGGCCGAGGAACTGGCCGGCCACCGTGTGACCCATCTCGCGCTCACCCACCCCCACTTCGACCATGTCTTCGGTGCGGCGGCGTTCGCGGGGGCGGAGGTGTTCGGCGCGGTGGGCGTGGAGACGGTGCTGGCGGGGCGGCGCGGCCGCGCGGAACTGCGGGCGGACGCGGTGCGCAACGGACTGGACCCGGCGGTGGCCGATGAGGCGGTGGACGCCCTCGTCTCGCCCCGGCATCACGTCTCGGGCGAGTGGACGCTCGACCTCGGCGACGGCCGCCAGGTCCTGCTGGCGAACCTCGGCCCCGGCCACACGGCCCACGACCTCGCCGTCCTCGTGCCCGGCGCCCCGGAGGTCGTCTTCTGCGGCGACCTGGTCGAGGAGTCGGGCGAACCGCAGGCGGGCCCGGACGCCCTACCGGCGCACTGGCCCGCCGCGCTGGACCGGCTGCTGGCACTGGGCGGCGAGGACGCGCTGTACGTGCCCGGTCACGGAGCGGTGGTGGACGCGGCGTTCGTGAGGGCGCAGCGGGACGCGCTGGCCGCGCGTTTCGGCGTGTCGTAGTGATCCCCGGGCCGGTTCTCCTATCGTCATCCGAATGCGCCAGTACTCCGCCGACCTGACCCCTCCGTGGAAGAAGCCCAAGCCGGTGCCGGAGGTGCCCGCCGAGCCCGGTCTGGTGGTCGAGGAACCGGGCACGGGCTTCTGCGGCGCGGTGATCCGCTGCGAGGCGGGCACGGTCACTCTGGAGGACCGCTTCGGCAAGCACCGGGTGTTCCCGCTGGAGCCACGCGGTTTCCTCCTGGAGGGCCGGGTGGTGACCCTGGTCAGACCGACGGCCGCGTCTCCCGTACGACCCTCCCGTACCGCGTCCGGGTCGGTGGCCGTCCCCGGCGCACGCGCACGCGTGGCCCGCGCCGGCCGTATCTACGTCGAGGGCCGTCACGACGCGGAGCTGGTGGAGAAGGTGTGGGGCGACGACCTGCGCATCGAGGGCGTGGTCGTGGAGTACCTGGCGGGCGTGGACGACCTGCCGTCGATCGTGGCCGAATTCGCGCCGGGCCCGGACGCCCGGCTCGGCGTCCTGGTGGACCACCTGGTGCCGGGCAGCAAGGAGTCCCGTATCGCCGCGTCGGTGACCAGCGAGCATGCCCTGGTCGTCGGACACCCGTACATCGACATCTGGGAGGCCGTGAAGCCGTCGGCCCTGGGCATCGAGGCGTGGCCACGGGTACCGCGCGGCCAGGACTGGAAGACCGGCGTGTGCAAGGCTCTGGGCTGGCCGTCCGAGAACACGGGCGCGGTGTGGCAGGCGATCCTGAAACGGGTGGGGTCCTACCGGGACCTGGAGCCGGAGCTGCTGGGGCGGGTGGAGGAACTGATCGACTTCGTCACGGCGCCGTAGCGGATACGCGCGGCGAGCCTGCGGGCGGGACGTACGGCTGCGGGTTCGTTGTGGCGTGCAGCTACATCAGCGTGTGACCGACCGCAGCCGCAACCTGCTCAGGGGCGCGGGGCTGTATCGATGTGCGGCTACCGCCGCGTGGGCGCGACCAGCCCCCACCGGCCCGCAGCCGCCACACAATTCCGCCGAGTCATCTCCCACCAGGCGCCTAATCCACCAGATCCCGCACCACCGCGTCCGCCAGCAACCGCCCCCGGAGCGTCAGTACAGCCCGGCCCTCCCCGTAGGGCGCCTCCTCGAGCAGCCCCTCCCCCAGCGCGCGCCGAGAGGCGGTCAGACCCTCCTCCCGGAGCAGCGACAGCGGCGCCCCCTCGCGCAGCCTCAGCTCCAGCAGGATCCGCTCGACCCGCCGGTCCTCCTCCGAGAGCAGCTCGCGGCCCGCTCCGGGTGACTTCCCGGAGGCCAGCGCAGCCGCATACGCGCCCGGATGCTTCACGTTCCACCACCGCACCCCGCCCACGTGCGAGTGCGCCCCGGGTCCGGCGCCCCACCAGTCGGCGCCCCGCCAGTACAGCTCGTTGTGCAGGCAGCGGCCCGCCTCGGAGGTAGCCCAGTTCGACACCTCGTACCAGTCGAATCCGGCCTCCGCCAGCACCGAGTCCGCGATCAGATAACGGTCCGCGTGCACGTCGTCGTCCGTCATCGGCACCTCACCCCGACGGATACGACGGGCCAGCTGCGTGCCCTCCTCGACGATCAGCGCGTACGCCGACACGTGGTCGGGGCCGGCGCCGATCGCCGCCTCCAGGGACGCCCGCCAGTCGTCGTCGGACTCGCCGGGAGTGCCGTAGATCAGGTCGAGGTTGACGTGCGAGAACCCCGCCGCGCGGGCCTCCGCCACGCACGCCTCGGGCCGCCCCGGCGTGTGCGTGCGGTCCAGCACCTTCAGGACGTGCTGCTTCGCGCTCTGCATCCCGAAGGACACCCGGTTGAAGCCGCCCTCCCGCAGCGCCGCCAGATACGCCGGGTCCACCGACTCCGGGTTCGCCTCGGTGGTCACCTCCGCGTCCGCGGCCAGCCCGAACTCGTCACGGATCGCCCCCAGCATCCGTACGAGATCCCCGGCGGCCAGCAGCGTCGGCGTACCGCCCCCGACGAACACCGTGCGCACCGGGCGCGGGTCGTCGCCCAGGACCTTGCGGGCCAGGCGGATCTCGTCGATCAGGGTGTCCGCGTAGTTGTCGCGGGAGGCCAGCACCCCGCCCGAACCGCGCAGCTCGGTCGCGGTGTAGGTGTTGAAGTCGCAGTAGCCGCAGCGGGTCGCGCAGTACGGAACGTGCAGGTAGAAGCCGAGAGGGCGGTCGGCGGACCCGGTGAGCGCGGACGCGGGGAGTGAGCCGTCGTCGGGGACGGGTTCGCCGTCGGGGAGTGCGGAAGGCATGTCCTCCATTGTCCAGCACCCCGCGGGCACCTACTCCGCCTGCAGCACCAGCAGCGCCAGATCGTCCTCCGGCGGCCGTGCCCCGAACTCGTGGACCAGCCGTTTGATCCGCTCCGCGATCAGCTCGGCGTCCAGCCCCGCGCACCCGGCGAGCGCCTCCGCGAGCCCGTCCTCGTCGTCGAACTGCCGGGGGCCGCTGCGCCGCTCGGTCACCCCGTCGGTGACGCACAGCAGGGTGTCGCCGGGCCGCAGCTCGAAGGTCTCGCTGGTGTACGTCTCGTCCTCGACGACCCCGAGCAGGGTCTGCGGGCGCGCGGCCGTACGGACCTCACCGTCCGAGCCGAGCAGCAGCGGCAGCGGATGTCCGGCGGAGGCGAGGGTGCAGCGCACTCCGCCGTCGAAGGGCGCGAGCTCGCCGTACAGGAGGGAGAGGAAGCGGTTCTGCGGGCCGTCGCCGGGGTTCATGGGACGTCCGCCCGCGGCCGCCAGGGCTCGTGCGGCGGCGTCGGCGGCCTCCGTGGCGTCGTCGAGGAGCAGCTGGTTGAGCCGGTCCAGGACATCGGCGACGCGGTAGCCCTCACGGGCCAGCAGCCGCAGCCAGGGCCGCGCCAGCCCGATCACCACGGCCGCCTCGGGGCCCTTGCCCTGGACGTCGCCGACGGCGAAGCACCAGCGGCCGTCGCCGGCCGGGAAGAGGTCGTAGAAGTCGCCGCTGGGTCCGCCCTTGTCGTACGGCTCGTACACCAGGGCGCTGCGCACCCCGGGGATCTCGGCGACCGCGCCGGGCAGCAGACCGCGCTGGAGGACCGCGCTGATGGTGGCCTGGCGTGCGTACTGGCGGGCCGCGCCGATGGCGAGCGCGACCCTGCGGCTGAGGTCCTCGACGAGCCCGGTGATCTCGTCGGGGAAGGAGATCAGCCCGGCCCTGCCGATGACCAGGGTGCCCAGCGGGCGGCCGCCTGCGGTGAGGCGGTAGGCGAGCGCGGAGCCGTGTGTGCCGTGCGGGCCCAGTGCCTCGCCGGGCCAGGGGAACGGCACGGGCCCGGAGTGGTCCGGCCCCGAGGGGCCCGGTGACTCCTTCTCCAGCGCCTGCCGCAGGTCCTCGATCCGGGTCTCGGAGCAGTGCCACACGCGGGCCAGCCGGGGCCCGGACACAGCGCCCTCGCCCCAGCCCGTCCCGTCCTCGCCCGGGCGGGGGGCGCCCCAGCGGCCGGCGACCTCGTCCTCCAGCCACACCGCGCACCAGTCGGCCAGCCGCGGCACGATCAGCTGGCCGGCGAGCGCGGCGACCAGGTTCTCGTCGAGCTGCCCGGCGAGCAGGTCGGAGGCCTCGGCGAGGAAGGACAGGGCACCGCGATCGAGCCAGTCCCGGTCGGGCTCACCGTGGGACGCGGGCGGGGCCGGAGCCGGGGCCTGGTTGGGGGGTGGTTCCGGGGCGAGTATCGCGGCGACCCGCAGCCCCCGCTCGCGCGCCTTCTCCCCGGCGTACGCCTGGAGCCCGTCGAGGGCGTCCTTCCCTCCCGGCGGCAGTTGCGCCCACACGGTCTTGGCGCCGGTGCGGTAGGTGATGCCCCAGGTCTCGGCGAGGGCGGCGACCAGGCGCAGTCCGCGCCCGTACTCCGCCGTGCCGTACGAGGGTTCGGGGTCGCCGTCGCGAGGGGCGCGGGAGGGGTGGTGGTCGAGGACCTCGACGACGAGGGCGCCGGTGTGCGGCTCCAGACGGCAGTCCACCTCGATGTCGGTGCCCGCGTGCACGACGGCGTTGGTGACGAGTTCACTGACCACGACCACGGCGTCGTCGCCCTGCCGGTCGCTGAGGAACTCGGTTCCGGGCAGGGCGAGTTCGGCCCATTCGGCGACCGCCGCCCGTAACAGGGCGCGGGCCGAGCCCGGAGCGAGCGGGCCGCCGGGGAAGGCTGCGTGGACGTGCGGGAGCGTGCCGTCGCCGCCCCGCACGGGCGGATCGGACGCACGGGCAACGGACTCCCGTTGCGCAGGAATGGCCCCCATGTCCGTCTCCCGGAGCAGTTCGGACGAATACACCTCGGTCGATGCGGACAGAGTGACAGACTGGCCACGCCCATAAGCGCCGAGTTACCGAAGTGGGCCGCCATGAGTGAGAACAGTGGTACGCCTGTGCTCGAAGAAGGACAGAACGCCGACCGGATTCGAGCATCGGATCTGCGTCCCCTGCTCGCCGCGATGACCGCTGCCCGCGACGGTGCCTTCCGCCGGATGCCGGAGTCCGGGGACGGGATCGTGGCCGAACTGACGGCTGTCTTCAATCAGCTGGTGGACCGCAATGTCCACTTCACCGGTGAGGTCAACCGGGTGAAGCGGGAGCTGGTGCGGCACGGCCGGCTCGACGAACGGCTCTCCCCCAGCCCGGGGCAGGGCACCTGGACCTCCCGGGTCAACGACGTGAACCAGCTGCTCGACGCCCTGGTGGTCCCGGCCGCCAACGCGACCCGGGTCCTGGACGCGGTGGCCGGCGGCGATCTGACCCAGCGGGTCGACCTGCACGACGGCAACCGGCAGCTGCGCGGTGATCTGCGACGGCTGGGCCGGGCCGTGAACAAGATGGTCGACCAGCTCTCCCTGTTCACCGGCGAGGTGACCCGGGTGGCCCGCGAGGTCGGCACCGAGGGCCGGCTCGGCGGGCGGGCCAAGGCGACCGGGCTTTCGGGGAGTTGGCGCGATGTGACCGAGGCGGTCAACACCATGGCCTCCCGGCTGACCGCCCAGGTCCGGGACATCGCCCTGGTGACCACGGCGGTGGCCCGCGGCGACCTGACCCGTACGGTCACGGTCGAGGCGACGGGCGAGCTGCTCGAACTGAAGCTGACCGTGAACACGATGGTCGACCAGCTCTCCGCCTTCGCCGACGAGGTCACCCGGGTGGCCCGCGAGGTCGGCACCGAGGGGCAGTTGGGCGGCCGGGCCCAGGTGCGCGGGGTGTCCGGGGTCTGGAAGGACCTCACCGACAACGTCAACTTCATGGCTTCGAACCTGACGTCGCAGGTGCGGAACATCGCCCAGGTGACGACGGCGGTGGCCAACGGTGACCTGAGTCAGAAGATCACGGTCGACGCGCAGGGCGAGATCCTGGAGCTGAAGTCGACCATCAACACCATGGTCGACCAGCTCTCCGCCTTCGCCGACGAGGTCACCCGCGTGGCCCGCGAGGTCGGCACCGAGGGAAACCTCGGCGGCCGGGCCCAGGTGCGGGGCGTGTCGGGCGTCTGGAAGGACCTCACCGACAACGTCAACTTCATGGCGGACAACCTGACCTCCCAGGTCCGCAACATCGCGCTGGTGTCGACGGCGGTGGCCCAGGGCGACCTCGGCAAGAAGATCACGGTCGAGGCGAAGGGCGAGATCCTGGAACTGAAGTCGACCATCAACACCATGGTCGACCAGCTCTCCGCCTTCGCCGACGAGGTCACCCGCGTGGCCCGCGAGGTCGGCACCGAGGGAAACCTCGGCGGTCAGGCCCAGGTGCGGGGCGTGTCGGGCGTCTGGAAGGACCTCACCGACAACGTCAACTTCATGGCCCTGAACCTGACGTCGCAGGTCCGGAACATCGCGCAGGTGACGACCGCCGTCGCCAACGGCGACCTCTCCAAGAAGATCACGGTCGACGCCCGCGGCGAGATCCTCGAACTGAAGGACACCGTCAACACGATGGTGGAGCAGCTGCGGGCCTTCGCCGACGAGGTGACCCGGGTGGCCCGCGAGGTCGGTACCGACGGCCGGCTGGGCGGCCGGGCCCAGGTCCTTGGGGTCTCCGGGGTCTGGCGGGACCTGACCGACAACGTCAACTACATGGCCGACAACCTCACTTCGCAGGTCCGCAACATCGCCCAGGTGACCACGGCCGTCGCCAACGGCGACCTCTCCAAGAAGATCGACGTCGACGCGCGCGGCGAGATCCTGGAGCTGAAGACCGCCATCAACACCATGGTCGACACGCTCTCCTCCTTCTCCTCCGAGGTCACCCGCGTGGCCCGTGAGGTCGGCAGCGAGGGCCAACTCGGCGGCCAGGCACGCGTCGAGGGCGTGTACGGCACCTGGAAGCGCCTGACGACCAACGTGAACGAGCTGGCCTCCAACCTGACCACCCAGGTCCGCGCGATCGCCGAGGTCGCCTCGGCGGTGGCCCAGGGAGACATGTCCCGCGCCATCACCGTGGAGACCCAGGGCGAGGTCACCGAGCTCAAGGACAACATCAACCTGATGGTGGCCAATCTCCGCGAGACGACCCGGGCCAAGGACTGGCTGGAGTCCAACCTCGCCCGGCTGGCCGCCCTGATGCAGGGCCACCGGGACCTGATGGAGGTCGCCGACCTGATCCTGCGCGAGCTGACCCCGCTGGTGAACGCCCAGTATGGCGCGTTCTTCCTGGCCGACCCGGACGAGAACGGAGCCTCGCTGCACACCGCCGTTCCCGCGAAGGGACTGGCGTTCATCGCGGGCTACGGCTCGGCGCAGGGCGCGACCGTCGACACCGGCGGCATGCCGGTCCACGGTCTGGTGCGCCAGGCGGCCCGCGAGAAGAAGCGGATCCTGGTGGAGGAGGCCCCGCCGGACTACATCAAGATCAACAGCGGGCTGGGTGAGGCGGCCCCGAGCAGTGTCGTCATCATCCCGATCCTCTTCGAGGACAAGCTCCTCGGCGTGATCGAGCTGGCGTCCTTCTCCCGCTTCTCCGATGTCCACCTGGCGTTCTTCGACCAGTTCGTGAACACCATCGGCGTCGCCATCAACACCATCATCGCCAACTCCCGCACCGAGTCCCTGCTGGGCGAGTCCCAGCGCCTGGCGATGCAGCTCCAGGAGCGCTCGGACGAACTCCAGATGCAGCAGGCGGAGTTGCAGCGCTCCAACGCGGAACTGGAGGAGAAGGCCGCCCTGTTGGCGACGTCCTCGCAGTACAAGTCGGAGTTCCTGGCGAACATGTCGCACGAACTGCGCACCCCGCTGAACTCCCTGCTGATCCTGGCGAGGCTGCTCTCCGACAACCCGGACGGCCGTCTCTCCGACCAGGAGGTGCAGTTCGCGACGACCATCCACCGCTCGGGCTCGGACCTGCTCCAGCTGATCAACGACATCCTGGACCTGTCGAAGATCGAGGCCGGCCGGATGGACGTACGCCCGAAGAAGCTGCCGCTCATCAAGCTGCTCGACTACGTCCACGCCACCTTCCGCCCGCTCACCCTGGACCGGGGGCTGGCCTTCGAGGTGGCGGTCGGCGAGGCCGTGCCGCGCGAGATGTACTCCGACGAACAGCGCCTCCAGCAGATCCTGCGCAACCTGCTCTCCAACGCGATCAAGTTCACCGCCTCGGGCCGGGTCGAACTGCGCGTGACCCGCATCAAGGACCCCGAGCGCCGGTACGTCCGCGAGAGCGACGACGTGGTGGCCTTCGCGGTCTCCGACACCGGCATCGGCATCGCGCGGGAGAAACTCCCGGTGATCTTCGAGGCGTTCCAGCAGGCCGACGGCACGACCAACCGCAAGTACGGCGGCACGGGGCTCGGTCTGTCCATCAGCCGGGAGATCGCGGGCCTGCTGGGCGGCCGGATCGTCGCCGAGAGCGAACCCGGCAAGGGGTCCACCTTCACGCTCTACGTCCCCGTCGCCGGCCCCGGCCACACGGCGACCGGCCCGACCACCGAGGACCACTCCCTGCCGAGCCCGGAGGACCTGTCCACCGAGCCCTGTCCGACCGCCCACGACGCCGAGGACTCGTGGCCCGCGCCCACCAAGCTGGAGGCGTGGAAGTCGGGCCGGGCGGGCCAGGTGCTGTCCGGCAGGCGGGTGCTGATCGTGGACGACGACATCCGCAACGTCTTCGCCCTCACCCATGTGCTGGGCCGCGTCGGCATGCCGGTCCTGTACGCGGAGAACGGCCGCGAGGGCATCGAGACCCTGGAGCGCAACCCGGACGTCGAGCTCGTCCTGATGGACATCATGATGCCGGAGATGGACGGCTACGAGACCATCGCCGCCATCCGCCGCGCCCCGCGCTGGACCGGTCTGCCCATCGTCGCGCTCACCGCGAAGGCGATGCCCGGAGACCGTGAGAAGTCGATCGCGCGCGGCGCCAACGACTACGTACCCAAGCCGGTGGACGTCGACCAGCTGCTGACCGTCGTATGCGCCCTCCTGGACCCCGAGGGCGCCCGGACGCAGGAGCGGACCGAGACCGAGGAGGCGGTGGTTCAGCCCACCGACGACTGAATGAGGCAGTCACATGAACGCTGAGGCAAGGACCGACGACGGTGCGGGCATCCTCCTGGTCGACGACATGGAGGACAACCTGATCGCACTGGAGGCGGTCCTCGGGTCCCTCAACGAACCACTGGTCCGCGCCCGTTCGGGCGAGGAGGCGATGAAGGCCCTGCTCCGCCGCCGGTTCGCGCTGGTCCTCCTGGACGTGCGCATGCCGGGCATGGACGGCTTCGAGACGGCGGCGAACATCAAACGCCTGGACCAGACGAAGGACGTCCCGATCATCTTCCTCACGGGCACGGACGACGACTCGGGGTACGCCTTCCGCGGCTACGCGACGGGGGCGGCGGACTATCTGACCAAGCCGTTCGACCCGTGGGTGCTGCGGGCGAAGGTGAGCGTGTTCCTGGAACTGCACAGGAAGAACCAGCAGCTGGAGCGGCTGCTGGCACGGCAACGAGCCGACTACGAGGAGGTGAGCAAGCGACTGGCGGCCCTGGAGGACGAGTTGACGGAATCGCAGCGCACTCAGGTGAAGGAACTCCGGCGCCTTCTGGAGAAACGGTGAGGTTCCTCAGGGGCGCGGGGCTGTATCGATATGCGACTTCGCCGCGTGGGCGCGACCAGCCCCGCCACCCCTCACGCCTCGCGAGAGCCCGCGTACATCTCCTCGATGAGGTGCTTGTACTCCCGCTCCACCACAGGCCGCTTCAGCTTCAGACTCGGCGTGATCTCACCGTGCTCCACGTCGAGATCCCGCGGCAGCAGCCGGAACTTCTTGATCGTCTGCCACCGCTGAAGCCCCTCGTTGAGCTGCTTCACATAGCCCTCGACCATGGAGACGGTGACGGGCGCGGCGACGACCTCCGCGTACGACTTCCCTTCGAGCCCGTTCTCCTTGGCCCACTCCAGGATGGACACCTCGTCCAGCGCGATGAGCGCGGTGCAGAAGTTCCGGTCAGCGCCGTGCACCAGGATGTTGGACACGTACGGGCACACCGCCTTGAACTGCCCCTCGACCTCGGCGGGCGCGATGTACTTGCCGCCGGACGTCTTGATGAGGTCCTTCTTGCGGTCGGTGATCCGCAGGTACCCGTCGGGCGACAGCTCACCGATGTCCCCGGTGTGGAACCACCCGTCGGCCTCGAGGACCTCGGCCGTCTTCTCCGGCAGCCCGTGGTAGCCCTCCATGATTCCCGGGCCCCGCAGCAGGATCTCCCCGTCGTCCGCGATGCGGACCTCCGTGCCGGGCAGCGGCTTGCCGACCGTACCGGTGCGGTAGGCCTCGCCCGGGTTCACGAAGGAGGCCGCGGAGGACTCCGTGAGGCCGTAGCCCTCGAGGATGTGGATGCCGGCGCCGGCGAAGAAGTACCCGATCTCGGGCGCGAGCGCGGCGGAGCCGGAGACACACGCCCGCAGGTTTCCGCCGAACGCCTCCCGGATCTTCGCGAAGACCAGCGCGTCGGCCACCTTGTGCTTGGCGCTCAGTCCGAAGGGCGCCGAGGCGACCCCGGTGCGCCGGAAGTTGTCCTGGGTGGCCTTGGCGTACTCACGGCCCACCTCGGCGGCCCACTGGAAGATCTTGTACTTGGCGCCGCCGCCCGCGCGGGCCTTCGCCGCGACCCCGTTGTAGACCTTCTCGAAGATGCGCGGGACGGCCGCCATGTACGTCGGCTGCACGACCGGCAGATTCTCGATGATCTTGTCGACGCGGCCGTCGACGGCGGTGACGTGGCCGACCTCGATCTGCCCGGAGGTGAGCACCTTGCCGAAGACGTGGGCGAGCGGCAGCCACAGGTACTGCACGTCCTCGCCGCTGATCAGCCCGGTCGCGGCGATGGCCTTCGCCATGTACGCCCAGTTGTCGTGCGGCAGCCGTACGCCCTTGGGGCGGCCGGTGGTGCCGGAGGTGTAGATCAGCGTGGCGAGCTGGTCCTTGCTGATCGCACCGACCCGTTCCTTGATCAGGTCCGGGTCCTTCTCCAGCCGGGCCGCGCCACGGGCCTCCAGCTCGGCGAGGGTGAGAACCCAGTCGCTGGTCTCGACGCCCGCCGGGTCGATCACGACCACGTGGGTGAGATCGGGCAGCTCGGCCTTCTTCGCGACCGCCTTGGCGAGCTGCGCCGCGTCCTCCGCGATCAGCACCCGGCTCTCGGAGTCGGAGAGGATGAACGCCGACTCCTCGGCGTTGGTCTGCGGATAGACCGTGGTCGTGGCGGCACCCGCGCACATGATGCCGAGGTCCGCGAGGATCCAGTCGATACGGGTCGAGGAGGCCAGGGCGACCCGCTGCTCGGGCTGCACCCCCAGCTCGATCAGCCCGGCCGCGATGGCGTGCACCCGCTCCGCGGCCTGCGCCCAGCTGAGCGACTTCCACTCGTCCGGGCCCTGGCCGGAGGCCGGGACGGGGTAGCGGTACGCCTCGGCGTCCGGTGTGCTCGCAACGCGCTCCAGGAAGAGGGTCGCCACACTCGGCGGGCGGTTCTCGATCAGTGTCTGTGTGTCGCTCACGACATCCTCCGGGGCCCGCGGCAGTGCGGCCGGCTCTCAGGTTTGCGGCTGTTGTTTAACTCGCGAGTAACTATCGAGCAGAGATCAGAGTAAGGCGCGACCGACCCGTTCGTAAGGGGCGGCGGCCTGTCACTTCGTACAGAGCGCGACGTTACGCACGCGTAGGGCCCGCCGCACTTGCGCACGACGGACCCCTTTCCATCCGATTCGACGGGTAACCGTCTGTAACCCGCGGTTACTTCTTGCCCTTGCCCGATCCCGCGCTGTCATCGCTGGAGAGCACCGCGATGAAGGCCTCCTGCGGAACCTCCACGGAACCCACCATCTTCATCCGCTTCTTGCCTTCCTTCTGCTTCTCCAGCAGCTTCCGCTTACGGGAGATGTCACCGCCGTAGCACTTGGCGAGGACGTCCTTGCGGATGGCGCGGATGGTCTCGCGGGCGATGACCCGGGAGCCGATGGCGGCCTGGATGGGGATCTCGAAGGCCTGGCGCGGGATCAGCTCGCGCAGCTTGGCGACAAGCCGTACGCCGTACGCGTACGCGGCGTCCCGGTGGGTGACCGCGGAGAAGGCGTCGACCCGGTCGCCGTGGAGCAGGATGTCGACCTTCACCAGCTGGGCGTCCTGCTCGCCGGTGGGCTCGTAGTCGAGGGAGGCGTAACCGCGGGTCTTGGACTTCAGGTTGTCGAAGAAGTCGAAGACGATCTCGGCGAGGGGGAGTGTGTACCGGATCTCGACGCGGTCCTCGGAGAGGTAGTCCATGCCGAGGAGGGTGCCGCGACGGGTCTGGCAGAGCTCCATGATCGATCCGATGAACTCGCTGGGAGCGAGGATCGTGGCCCGGACGACCGGCTCGAAGACCTTGTCGATCTTTCCCTCGGGGAACTCGCTCGGGTTGGTGACCGTGTGCTCCTTCCCGTCCTCCATGATCACGCGGTAGACCACGTTCGGCGCGGTGGCGATGAGTTCGAGGTTGAACTCGCGCTCCAGGCGCTCACGGATGACGTCCAGGTGCAGCAGGCCGAGGAAGCCGACGCGGAAGCCGAAGCCGAGGGCCGCGGAGGTCTCCGGCTCGTAGACCAGCGCGGCATCGTTGAGCTGGAGCTTGTCGAGGGCGTCGCGCAGCTCGGGGTAGTCGGAGCCGTCGAGCGGATAGAGACCGGAGAACACCATCGGCTTGGGGTCCTTGTACCCGCCGAGGGCCTCGGTGGCGCCCTTGTCCTTGCTGGTGATGGTGTCACCGACCTTGGACTGACGGACGTCCTTCACACCGGTGATGATGTAGCCCACCTCGCCGACGCCGATACCGTCGGCCGGCGTCATCTCGGGGGACGAGACACCGATCTCGAGGAGCTCGTGGGTGGCGCCGGTCGACATCATCTTGATGCGCTCGCGCTTGTTGAGCTGACCGTCGATGACACGGACGTACGTCACGACACCGCGATAGGAGTCGTAGACCGAGTCGAAGATCATCGCGCGGGCGGGGGCGTCCTTGACACCGACCGGAGCGGGGACGTCGCGGACCACCCGGTCCAGGAGCGCGTCCACGCCGACACCGGTCTTCGCCGAGACCTTGAGCACATCCTCGGGCAGGCAGCCGATGAGGTTGGCGAGCTCCTCGGAGAACTTCTCCGGCTGGGCGGCCGGCAGGTCGATCTTGTTCAGTACGGGGATGATCTTGAGGTCGTTCTCCATCGCCAGGTAGAGGTTGGCGAGGGTCTGGGCCTCGATGCCCTGGGCGGCGTCGACGAGGAGGACCGTGCCCTCACAGGCGGCGAGCGACCGCGAGACCTCGTAGGTGAAGTCGACGTGCCCCGGGGTGTCGATCATGTTGAGGATGTGCGTATTGCTCTTGTCGTGGGTCGGGGCCCACGGCAGACGCACCGCCTGCGACTTGATCGTGATTCCGCGCTCACGCTCGATGTCCATGCGGTCGAGGTACTGAGCACGCATCTGGCGCTGCTCGACCACGCCGGTCAGCTGGAGCATCCGGTCGGCGAGCGTGGACTTGCCGTGGTCGATGTGCGCGATGATGCAGAAGTTGCGGATCAGAGCCGGGTCGGTACGGCTCGGCTCGGGCACGTGGCTGGGGATCGCGGGCACGCAGGGTCCTGATTCTTGAGGCGTCCGCAGTGTCTGCGGTCTCGGGTCGGATCGATACGTAGCCTCCATGGTCCCACGGGCGGGGACCGGCGACCGGTTTGGGCCACTCGTGGAGCCGCTGGTACTCTGAGTGGCTGTGTCCTCATGCCCTCTCAGCGCGAGGCACAACTCCGAGAAATCACCTGGTACGGGACCCTGGGTTTTCCTTCGTGAAAATCCTCCTTGCCCGTGCCTGAACCTGTAGAGGCTCATTCGTGGCGAACATCAAGTCCCAGATCAAGCGGATCAAGACCAACGAGAAGGCCCGGCTGCGCAACAAGGCCGTCAAGTCCTCCCTGAAGACCGCGATCCGCAAGGCCCGCGAGGCCGCTGCCGCGGGTGACGTCGAGAAGGCCACCGAGTACCAGCGCGCTGCAGCGCGTGCGCTCGACAAGGCCGTCTCCAAGGGCGTCATCCACAAGAACCAGGCCGCCAACAAGAAGTCGGCGCTTGCTTCGAAGGTTGCTTCCCTCCAGGGCTGACCTCTTCTGATCTGACCGGTTCCGTACGTCTAGCCACGGGACCGAACCGCCGGAAGGACCAGAGCGGGCCCTCTCTCATCCGCTCCCGACCGGCCCCCAGGAGCCACGCGCGGCCTGCGTTCGCCACGCGGGCGTGACTCCGAAAGCTTGAACCGAAGACCCCGGTCCGCTCGCCCTTCCCCAGGGCGGGGGGCCGGGGTCTTTGTTGTGGGGCGGTGGAGGTGTGGAGCGGTGGGTGATGGGGCTGTGGGAGGTGGGGCTGTGGGAGGTGGGGCTGTGGGAGGTGGGGCTGTGGAATGGCGGGTCCGAGGCCGTGGGTTTCAGTCCGCCCAGAACTCGTTGCTCTTGTCGATGTCCGCGACACACTCGTCGAGGTCGGTGACCTTGTCCCCGACGATCCGGAACACGATGCATCCGGTGTCGTCCAGGCGCCGCCCCTTCCGCTCGGCCGTGAACCGGAACATCCCGACGGCGTGCCCACGCCCGTCGACGGCGATCCCGCGCATCTCCAGCCGCATCGACCCGCCGGTCTCCTGCCCCAGCCTCTGATACATGTCGATGATCGCGTCCTGCCCCTTGAAGTCTCCCGAGAGCGGATGACTACCGGGCACGTGATGCGTGGCATCCATCGCGGTCAAATCCCGCAGGGTGTCCATGTCCCCACGGGCGAACGCCTCGAACCCCTTACGAACGAGCGCTGCGTGCGGATGCTCAGCCATGACGACCGCCACCTCTCCGTTGTCCGGCGATGTTCGGCTGACCCGTCCGATTCTCCTCCTGGGGGGTGGGGGGAGCACCTTGGTGGGGGCGGGGTGAGATGGGGGCGGGGTGAGACGGGGGCGCGGGGGGGAGCGCTGTCTGTCCCGGTGAACGCACCACATGGCGGGGGCGAGCGCAGCGGCACCGCGCGGGCCGGGGCCGTACACGGTCAGAGCATCGCATCGCGACCTCCGGACGAGCGCCCCGTTCGGGTGGCGGGACCAGGTGATCCGCGGCTGCGCCGTGCGGGCGCGAGTGACCGGAAGCTTTGCTGGGGCGGGCGGCGACCGGGCCCGAGAGCCCCGGCTGCCGGCCCGTCGGGGCGGTGTGTCAGAGGATGGCGAGCCGGTCCACCAGGAGCTCCACCCTCGGCTCGGCGTCCTCGGGCAGCAGGCGGCCCGCGCGGGTCAGGGTCGCCAGGCCGTGCAGGGCCGCCCAGAACAGCTCGGTGAAGAGCCCCGGTTGGACGTCGTCGCCGGCGACCTCACCGAGAGTCTCCAGCAGGGCGGCGAACGCGTCCTTCAAAGGCTCGGGGGTGTCCTCCTGCGCGTACGCCAGGCCGCCGTCGAGCTGGAACAGGGCGTCGTAGACCGCCGGGTTGCGTGCGGCGAAGTCGAGGTAGGCGCGGGCCAGGGCGACGACCCTGGCGCGGGGGCGGTCCGCGGCGGAGGTCGCGGCCCGCACCGCCGTCGCCAGTTCGGCGGCCCCCTGAAGGGCGACGGCGCCGATGATCTCGCGCTTGCCCCGGAAGTGGCTGTAGAGAACGGGCTGGCTGTATTCGATGCGCTCGGCGAGCCGGCGGGTGGTGACTGCGTCCCAGCCCTGCTGCTCGGCGAGTTCGCGGGCTGTCGCCACGATGAGGCGCTCGCGCTCCGCCCGTTCGCGCTGCTTGCGTTCCTGTACAGACATGAAACGAATCCTAGCACCGCTAGACAATCGAGCGGCAGCATTGCTAGCGTTGCCTCATCTGCTAGCAATGCTAGTTCACGGGAGGGATCGTCATGCTCAACGCACTCGAGGTCGTCACCACCGTCATCGTCGGCCTGATGGTGGGGGTGGAGTTCTCCGTCGCCTTCATCATGAACCGGATCCTGGACGCTCTTCCCGAGGACAGCGGCCAGCTCGGCCACGCCCACGGCGGCCGGATGCTCGGCGCCCTGATGCCGTTCTGGTACATCGGCTCGCTCGTCCTCAGCACGATCTGGGCCATCGCCGGATGGCACCACCACGGTGCGGGACTCGTCGTCACCGCCGCCGGGCTACTGATCGTCAGCGTGGTCATGTCGATACTGCTGCTCGTCCCGATCAACAACCGGAACAAGACCTGGACCCCCGAGAACCGGCCCGCCGACTGGAAGGAGCAGCTGCACCGCTGGGAGCGCTGGCACTACGTCCGCGTCGCCGTCATCATCGCCGCCTTCGCCCTGCTCGTCTCCGCCCTCGTCCGATAGGTCCGGGGGGAGCGCGGGAGGGCTTCGGATTCCCGACCCGGAGCCACGCCGCTTGAACAGCCGCGTCTGCGGGACCTGATCAGGCCCCGCACGACTCCGTCAGACCAGCAAGGTCCGCCTCGCCGCCGGCCGCGGGTGCCGCCCGCCCGCACTCGTGCCGAGCGAAGGAGAGGCGGCCGAACCGGACGGGGTGGCCGTCGCCGTCGCCGTCGCCGGGCAAGCGGGGCTGGTCGGCCCGTCGGCCACGACACCGGCCTCTACAAACGACGAACACCGGCCGCTAGAACCGAGGAACACCGTCGAACGACAACGCCGCCCGACTATCCCCGCCCCCGAGACCGGGCCGCCCGAGCAATCGCCACGACGGCCTTCTCCAAGGCGTACTCGGGATCGTCCCCCCCGCCCTTCACCCCGGCGTCCGCCTCGGCCACGGCACGCAGCGCGACAGAGACACCATCCGGCGTCCACCCCCGCATCTGCTGCCGCACCCGATCGATCTTCCACGGCGGCATCCCCAGCTCACGCGCGAGATCAGCGGGCCGTCCGCCCCGAGCCGACGACAGCTTCCCGATCGCCCGCACGCCCTGCGCCAGCGCACTGGTGATCAGGACCGGCGCGACCCCGGTCGACAAGGACCACCGCAACGCCTCCAACGCCTCCGCGGCCCGCCCCTCCACGGCCCTGTCGGCGACGGTGAAACTGGAAGCCTCGGCCCGCCCTGTGTAGTACCGCCCCACGACAGCCTCGTCGATCGTCCCCTCGACATCGGCGACCAGCTGGGTCACGGCGGACGCCAACTCCCGCAGATCGCTCCCGATCGCATCGACCAGCGCCTGACACGCCTCGGGCGTGGCGGACCGCCCGGTCGCCCGGAACTCCTGTCGCACAAAGGCCAGCCGGTCCGCGGGCTTGGTCATCTTCGGGCAGGCGACCTCTCGCGCCCCCGCCTTCCGCGCGGCATCGAGCAGCGCCTTGCCCTTGGCTCCCCCCGCGTGCAGCAGCACCAGGGTGATCTCCTCGGCGGGCGCCCCGAGATACGCCTTCACGTCCTTGACGGTGTCGGCGGACAGATCCTGCGCATTGCGCACGACCACGACCTTGCGCTCCGCGAACAACGACGGACTGGTCAACTCGGCGAGCGTCCCCGGCTGCAACTGGTCCGGAGTCAGATCCCGCACATCCGTATCCGCATCAGCGGCCCGGGCAGCGGTGACCACCTCCCGCACAGCCCGGTCGAGCAGCAGCTCCTCCTGCCCCACAGCAAGGGTCACGGAGGCGAGAGGGTCGTCATGAGCAGTCTTCTTGGCCATCGCGTACAGCATGGCACGGGGCACTGACAGCGCCGTGACTACGGGCGCCGACGAGACTCCTCGCGCAGTCCCCGCACCCTGGGACGGGCACCCTCACGCCGCCCGGCAACGCTGTCCGCGCAGCCAAGCCGGCCGTCTTCCTCCATCCGCCCTCGGCGCCGTTCACGGGGAGGTCCGTCTATGGCCCCATCCGAGAGATCGTCCCGCTGCGAAGATGCCGCCCCCGACAGCGCGGAAGTGTGAAACCGGCCTCTCGCCGGCCCCCACGCCCCCACCCGCAACCCCGTGAACGCTGCCCCTCAGCCCACCTCAAGCCCCCAAGCCGTCCGAGCCCGGGCCTCAGGGCTCCTCCCGCCACCCGTCCCACTCCCCCACGAACTCCTCCAGTTCCCCGGGATCCAACCGGCCCGGCGCATCCCGCAGCACCACCAGCCACTGCGCGTCCTCCGCATCGTCCTCCCCCGCCAACGCGTCCCGAACGACCTGCGGCTCCTCATCCACCCCGAACCGTTCCGAGAGAGCCTGGACGACCTCCTCCGCGGCATCCCGATCAGGCAGCACCAGCACATGTCTCACATCGCTCACGGGACCATTCTCCAGGCCGGCCCCAGTGCCCGGGCCACTCATCCCCGCGACCCGCCCCGCCCCTCCGGCTCACGTACGGTCGGCACCCGGCCGAGCTCGATACCGAACCTCTCCCGGTACACCCCCAGCACCTCCTCGTCCGTCTCCAACTCCCGTTCCTCCCGCGCCCCGTCGGCGGCCGTCACCTTGAAGACCCGCCCGCTGAGCGTGATCCGCCCGCCGTCCTCCGTGACCCTCGAACACACCAGGGACTGGGTGAAGTGCGAGGCCGACGAGGTGCTGTGCCACCAGGCCCCGGCCGCGAAGTCACCGAGCACCCGGGGCCGCACCTCCAGCCGGTACTGACTCCTGCCGTCCATGACGACATCCAGGTCCGCGGCGTCACCCCCTCCCTTCTTCACCGCGCCGTCCCCGCCGCGCACCCCCGCCGCGTCGGGCCCCGCCTCGACGATCCGGAAAGTGCCCCCGGGATCCTCCTGCTCACCCCGCGCCCCGAACGCCAGCGGATAGTGACTGTGCGCCCCGAACCCGACATCGGCCAGCCACTCGCCCCCGTCCACCGTCCGTACCCGCAGCGCGAGATGGTCGTACGGGATCCCGAGCCGCCCCTCCTCCCCGTACACCCGGCCCGCGAGCAGCGTGACGTCGAAGCCGAGCGCGGCCAGCAATGCCCCGAACGCCCCGTTCAGCTCGTAACAGAACCCTCCCCTCCGGGCACCGACCACCTTCTCCACCAGCCGCTCCTCCTCCAGCACGATCTCCTCGCCGAGGTGGACCGACAGGTTCTCGAAGGGCACGGTCTGCAGATGGCGCAGATGCAGCTCGCGCAGGACCTCCACGGTTGGCCACGCCGGGTGCTGGACTTCCAGGCGGCGGAGGTATGCGTCAACCTGTGTCGGATTCATGCCCCCAGTCTCGCGCCACCCACAGTCCCCCACCGCCCGCGCCACCACCACCGTTTCCATCGCCCGTCCCGGCGACCGCCAGCGACCCGTCCCGGTCCGTCCGCAGCACCACCGCACCCCCGGCCCGCAGCGCGGCGACCGTAGCGGGAGCCGGGTGGCCGTACGTGTTGTCGGCGCCGACGGAGATGAGCGCGAGCCGCGGGGCGGCCCGGCGTATCAGCTCCGGGTCCTGGTAGGCCGAACCATGGTGGGCGACCTTGAGGACGTCCACCCCGGCCAGCCGCGCACCCGCAGGCGATCTCAACAGCTCCTGCTGGGCCGGGGGTTCGAGGTCCCCGAGCAGGAGGAAGCGCAGCCCGGCCGACCGTACGAGCATCGTGACGCTGGCGTCGTTGGGGCCGTCCTCCGCGGCCGCAGCCGGATCCGCCGGCGGCCACAGCACCTCCCAGGCCAGGGCTCCCGTGCGCCGTTCCTCCCCGGCTGCCGCACGTGTCACCGGAATCCGCCGGGCCGCCGCTTCCCGGTGAACGGACTCGGCCTGGTCCACCGGCTCCTCCAGCCCGGTGGTCTCGATCGCTCCGACCGACCGCCCCCGCAGCACCCCG
The DNA here is from genome assembly GCF_044766405.1 of Streptomyces sp. NPDC102270. NCBI lineage: Bacteria > Bacillati > Actinomycetota > Actinomycetes > Kitasatosporales > Streptomycetaceae > Streptomyces > Streptomyces sp. NPDC102270. Next base: position 131,475 of record NZ_JBIWLX010000001.1, read on the forward strand.
GCCAGCCCTGCCACATGGTCGGCGTGGAAGTGGGTCAGGACCACGAGCGGCACCTTGGTGATGCCGAGTGTGCGCAGACAGCCGTCGACGAGTGCCGGATCGGGGCCGGCGTCCACGACCACGCCCGTCCCCTCCCCTGCCGCGAGCACCGTCGCGTCGCCCTGGCCCACGTCTTCCCTGTCAAGTTCTGCTTGTCGAACTGAGGGCAGGGCGCTGGCCAGGGAGACGCTCAGGCGGAGACTCGACTCATCGCTTGGGGAGCAGGGCGTTGAGTCGTTTGAACAGTTGGTCGGCTCGCGTGATCGTCGCAGGGTCGATGCGCGGAACCAGCGCAGCCTGCTCTCGGAGGAGAACCGCCGCCGGCTTGTAGTGGTTGAACCTTGTGTCGATCTTCCGCTTCCTGAACACCGCCTCGATCTGCCGGACGACGCGAGGGTCCTTGGCGTTGAGTTCAGAGGCGCTGATCGGCTTGGTGAGTTCGGAGGCGTAGGCGCGGTTGACGAGTTCGAGGTAGAAGGCCCGGTCAAACAGGTCCTCGACGTCTGCGTCGGCCGTGCCGGTGAACTCGCTGATCTCAACGAGTCCGTTCTTGGCGAGCTGGTTGTTGTCCCGGAGGCGCTGGACGGCCCCGACGTCCTTGGTGCTGGAGTCGACAAGGACGGCAACGTTCAGCTTGTTCGCGCCCAGGAGGGTCACGAAGGTGGACAGCTTCCCGGAGCCGCCGATGGGCGTCTTGACCCAGCGCGGGTCGAGTCCGACGGAGCCGTTCGTCTCGGCGATGTCCGTGAGGACGTCGAGGTAGATCAGGTCGCTGGGGCCTTCCAGGAGCAGGGTGTGCTCGCCCACGAACAGGGTCTGGGTCATCTCGACGCCCATCGCGGTCAGCAGCGGAAAGGCAGTGTCCTCGTCGGCCTTGAAGATCTCCGAGGAGACCTTCGCGCCGCCGCGCTCCATATCGACGACTGTCCGGACTCTCTGAAGGTGGTCAGGATCGACCATGAACGGCGAGTGGGTGGTGTAGATGACCTGATGCTTGGGAGCCAGGCGGTCGTCGATCAGCCGGAGCAGGTCTTCCTGGGCCCGGCCGTGGAGGGACAGGCCCGGCTCGTCCAGTAGGAGGATCAGGTTCGTGGTGCCCGCCGCCTCCACCTCGTTGAAGTAGGCGAGGAAGCTGAAGAACCAGACGAACCCGCGGGACCGATCGTCGAAGGGCACCGATGCGCGGTGCCGACGGTTGAAGACCCGGATCTGAAGGATCGGTCCCTCGTCGAGGGGCGGCTGGGCCCCCGGTTCGGCAGACAGGACCTCCAGGCGTACTTCCAGCTCGGTGTTCTGGGACCAGTACTCGAAGACCTCGTCCGAGATGACGTTGCCCGAGTTCTCCAGCTCACGGATCAGCCGTTCGTGCTGGTCGGAGTCCTGGAACTCCTCCGGTGAGACCCCGGCGATGTCCAGCAGGCTCAGCAGTGCCCGCTCGCCGCGGGTGATGTCTCCCGATGCTCGGCGCCGGATCAGGTCGGGCAGCGCGACCTTGCCCGGCATCGTGTCGTAGTCCGCGAAGTAGACGAACTTCGGCATGGACGGGGTGGCGTACTGGTCGATCAGGTGGAGCCCGAGCCTGCTCTCGCGCCAGCCGCGGATGCGATCGGCCAGCTCGGTCGCGCCGGACGGCGGCTCTTCCAGCCCGTCAAGGGCGTCGAGGAGGTCCGTGATGGTCTTTGCACTGCCGATGGCCTTGGCGGCCGCGGCCGGGAGGTCCAGGGCGGAGCGCAGGTGGTCGACGACCGCGGCCTCGTTGTAGGCGAAGTTGAAGGTCTTGGAGTTGTCCCGGTAGCCGATGACGACCTCGAACTCGGGGCTCCTCATGGCCTTCGGGCCGAGCTCCTCCTCGATGGCCTTCATCTCGGTGTCGTCGAAGCGGAAGGTCGCCCGGACCACGGGGATCTTCTTGCCGGCCGGGAGCCGCTTGCGGTCGCGGGTCTTGCGGGCGGGGAAGTCGACCACCTCGTCGAAGGAGGCGGACTCCACGGGGTTGACCCGGAAGAGCGCCTGGAGAAGGGTCGTCTTGCCCGACTCGTTCTTGCCGACGAGGCAGGTGACGTCCTTCTCGATGTCGAATATGTCGGAGTCCTCGACGGACCGGTAGTCGGTGATGTGTGCGCTGACCAGTTGCACTTTGCCTGGGAATCCTTCCTCGATTTCTGCGAGGAGGCCCGGCGTGCCGTGTCGAGAGGCAATGATCACAACAACATGACACTGCGTGCCTTCGGTGTTGTGTTCGAGGTAGGTTCCAGACGCCAATCAGGAGCGACCCCGGTGCCCGTCGACCTCGACGGCGCCGGGGTCCTCTTTTGAGCCATCTGTGAGGATAACCCTCGGTGCTGACAATCCCTCAGGATTTCTCCGGAGGGACCGAGCGGTGTGGACGGTGCGCCCCGAACGGGAGCGGCGGGCCGCTGCAACCATGATCAGCTCGTGGTGCCCTCTCCTGCATCCTCGATCGCGTCGCGCGCGGCCTCCGAGATGTCATCGAGCAGGTCGTCAAGCTCCTCGATCGCCTCATGCGCCAGGAGGCCGATCCCGATCTTGAGGAGAACTCGACGAATGATCTTCCCCCGTGTGCTCCTGGCCCTATTCGACGCCTCGTGCGCATTTCCCTCGCCGGATGCGGATCCCATGCCGCGCCCCTCCCTGTAAGCAGTGTTGCCTCGTGAGACGCAGGGGGAATGGAAACCTCACAGGGAAAAAAGAAGATGCCCCCCAGCCTTTTAAGGCTGGAGGGCACCTGTCGTGGTCTACTCATGTCGCATAGTGAGCCGTTGACCCCTATTCCACATGATCAAACTAAGCGAGCGACTCCACTCGCCTTTTTTGTGGAGGCGACACGAGAAGACCATAGCCCCTCGATTTCATGCAGTCAGCAAGCTGGCAAGCCAGCTGACGAGAGCCGTGGTCAAGACTGCGAGCACGGCCGTTCCGAACCCGCGGGTCCTGTAGGCGAGAGCGGGTCCTCGGTTATTCACAGGTATTCACCTCCGTTCTGTTCTCTGCGGCGCTAGTGCGCCGTGGTTCGGTTGTGTGCCAAGAAACGCATCGACGTAGTCGATGGCGTCGGGGTCACCAAGTCGTGCTGCGGTGCGCCACCAGCGCCCAGCCGACTCGTCGTCCCCGATGAGTTCCAGAAGTTCTGCCGCGCGGCGTGCGCTCGCCGCGTGCCTGACTCCTTCCTCTCGGTATCGGTCAAGGATCGTGTGATCCCCTCCCGAGACGGATAGTGCTTCTTCCCTCTCGCTCAGGCCCCGACCGGGGGCCGGTCCGGCAACCCGAAGGTTGCCGGACCGGCCAGCGGCCGAACTGTCCGAAGCATCGTCTGCGGAAAAGATCTCGTCCCGCAGTTGCTGCCTTTCAGCGTCGTTCATGCTCCGGGCGAGGGCCTGAGCATCGCGGCGCAGCATGGCCTCGATGCTCAATTACGCCCTCCTGTATTCGATCCCCTGCTGGATGAGGGCCTCTCGAAGGCGCCTCAGAGCCAGACTGTGGATGTTGTGCACGGTCGCCGCACCGATCCCGAGCTCGTCCGCGATTTCCTTCGGGGACTTATCCTCGTAGTAGCGGAGCCAGATAATCTGGCGCTGCCGACGAGGCAGTTTCTTGATCTCGGGACGAAGCAGGTCACGGAGCCCGTGAACGTATTCGGCAGATTCTCGCGGATCAGGGATGTTGTCCTCGATCTCGGAGAACTTGAAACGCCCCTTGACCCTGTAATGGTCGATCAGGACATTTCGCGCGACTCCGTAGGCGTAGGGTCTGATGTTTCCGATATCCACGCCTCGGTTTTCCGCTGCGGAGATCCTCGCGATTGCTTCCTGTGCGAGTTCCGCTGCGACTTCGGGGTCTGCCTCCCCTCGCCGCATATACATGTGGATCACGTAGAAGTTTTCGATCAGCCATTCGCTGATAGTCGGCTTCTCATCCACTGGCGGCATCCCGGCTGGAATTCCGCCTCGGCCCCTCCCGGAGGAGAGACTTGGGCCAGTGCTGTCGGCGAGTGGCTTCGTTCACTGCCGGCGACTGCCCCGCAAGGTTGGATCGGGCCTGCATTTCGGTGGCGTCCCTCTCCGCGTGCTAGCCGTCCTGTGACGGCAGGAGAGACGTGCGCGTCATCCGCTCCTGTGGAGTGTGACGGCGAGGTCCTGAGAACCTCACACTGTCAAGACAAGATCTTTTTTCCAGGCCTGTGTGAGGAGACCTGCCGTAAGCAGTCCTCCGAGAGAACTGGCTGATCACAGGGCTCTTGAGTCCCTGCCGGGCGTTCATTCCCGTGTTCCGTGGCCTGACGGACGAGGTTGGTTGGGAAGGACGCGGAGGTTTCGAGGTTGCTCGGCGAGCTGTTGGCGGAGCTGACGGTTCTCCATCACGCTCTGGTGCAGGGCGCCGACCAGAGCTTGGTTGTCCGAGCGGAGCTGGCGCAGTTCCTCGGCGTCTGCCGCCCGGAGTTCCTTGAGTTTCCTGACCTGTTGGCGCAGCCGCTTCTCACTGTCGGGGGTCTGTCCGCGGGCGCGCACCTTGTCGTAGAACTCGTTCTTGAGGTCCGGGTGGCGCTGGGTGAGGGCGTTGCGGGGGACTTGGGCTTCGGCGGCGAGAGCGACGATGGTCAGGGCGCCGTTGGAGTGTTCGGGGGTGCCGGCGAGGATGCGGTGCATAGCCGCGCGGATGCGGTCACGCTCGTCGGGTGCGGGGCTCATGCGGGCTTCTCCTGGAGCGTGATCCGGTTCTGGTCGTGCTGTTCGGCAAGGTGGCGGAGGCCAGCTGCCTTGTTCTGGAGGCGGTCGGCGAGCGGTGCGGGGACCATCGGTGACACGGCCTGTTTCTCCAACTCTCCCGCCTGGACGATGAGTTGCTCGGCCTGGAGGTCGGTGCGGGCGATGTTCGCGCAGGTGGGGACGCATCGGTCGAGGTGTGGTGTGTCGTGGGCGCCGAGGCGGTGGCAGAGGGCCTTGTCCCGGTTGTAGACGCAGAGCAGGAGCGCATGGGGGTTGTCGTGGACTGCGAGGGCGGGGTTGCGTAGGAGGTCACGGGCCTGGCGGGCGGTGATGGTGGTGCCGGCGAAAGCCGGTGCCTGAGTCGCGGCGTGGAGGGCCCGGCGGGCGGCGGGTCCGGAGAGTCCGCCGCCAGTTGCGAGGTCTTCGTGGAGGCCGGCGAGGTTGTCCGCGGTGGCGAAGGCGGTCTCGGTGTCGAGGAGTTCGTGGATGCCGTCGCGGCTGCGGGAGGCGTAGCCGCCGCTGATGGTGGTGCGCATGTGGCCGTATTGGATGGCGAGGGCGACCAGTCCTCCGGGGCGGCGGGCGATGTGCCAGGCCAGGGTGCGGCGGAAGCGTAAGGACACGACGGCGCCGTGCGGGTCGTCGGGGACTGCTTCGTGCGGTCTGCCGAGCTTTTTCGCGAGCTCGTTCACCCAGGGGACGAAGTCGCCTATGCGCTGGCTGAAGGAGATGGCCTTCAGGGAGCCGGTCTGCTTGCGCTGGCGGGCGAAGTCGTGGGTGGTCGCGTCGAAGAGCAAGGCCCCGTGGGGGACGATTCGTTCGAGGACGCGGATCGCTTTGACCACGGGGGTGATCGCGACCCAGGGGACCTCCCGTTCCATGCCGCTGGAGAGGTGGTTGCCGTGTTCGTCGCGGGCGGTCTTGAAGACGTGCCCGTAGATCAGGTGGCGGCCGGAGGCCACCGGCGGACAGCAGCCGGAACGGAGCCCGAGCACCTCGCCGGTCCTCATCCCGGTGAGGTAGCCCATGACGATGAACGCGGCCGTGCCCAGGTGGCGCATCAGCATGTGAGCTTCGGAGTAGTTGACGTGGTCGGTCCAGGGTCGTCCGGCGACCGTGCCCGTGATCTGCGTGGGCAGGGGGCAGCGGATGTCCGGTGACCGGGCGAGGTGTTCCTTGCGTCCCGCTCGGCGTATGGCGTTTTGGACTTGCCGGGTCGCGGCCCCGGTGACCGCGGCGATGTAGGTGGTGGCCAGTGCGCGGCCGCGCGCGTGGTGGACGGTCGGGAAGGGAAGGTCGTGAGCTATGAGGCCGTCCAGATAGGCCTTGGCAGCGGCCAGTCCCTCGGCGGTGGAGGCATTGTTCTCGCCCGCCTCTTTCAGTTTCTGGTAGTCGCGCCAAGAGGCGAGGATGTCCTCGGAGAAGTCCTCGACCACGCGCAGGGCCCAGACCAGCAGCGGGCCCATGGTCGCTTCGCTGATCGGCTCGGTGGCGTTCTCGCCGCCGCCACTCGCGGCGGGCAGGTAGTCGTCGACGCCTTCCCGCAGCCAGGGCGGCTCCCCGATGCCGAGGGGAGCGGGGCCCTCGGCATCGAAGGCCCAGAGCCGCAGCAGCGCGCTGAGCCGGTACTGGACTGAGGAACGGCTCAGGCCTCCTCCGTCGAGCAGGCCGTGGTTGTAGTCGAGGAACGTCTCGGTCGTGCAGGCCGCGAGCGTCGTGATGCCCCGGCCGGTGAGCCAGGAGGCGAACTGCCGCCAGATGAGCACGGTCTGGTAGATGCCGGTCGGGGACTGGCGGGTGCGCCAGGCTCCGCTCCGGCCGGTCACAAATGTCTCGGGAAGGCTCCTGTTGATCAGCTGCCAGGCCAGGTGACGGAGTTCCTCCCGCAGGGCCGGCGGGAAAGGCTCCCAGAGGATCGTTGAGCGGTCCGCGCTGGGGTTGTCGATGAGCGGCAGCAGCGGCCAGCGGGCGTCGCCGAAGCGGGCGATCGGCCCGGGCTCGGTCGCGACCACCAGGTGGCCGGGGATGACGGGGGTGTCCGGGCCGGGCAGCAGCACAAGGTCGTGGGCCGGGGAGGTCACAGGTCAAAGGTTCCGTTCAGGAGCTGGTCGATCATCTCGCGGTCCGTGTCGGCGGCGGCGCCCAGGGCCGCATCCCAGACCGCGGACCCGAGCCGGTGGCGGAGGCCTTCGAGCCGGGCGTGGGCTTCGGACCAGTCCGCCGTCCAGACATCGGTGCCGAGGACACCCCGGAGGTTCTCCAGCGCGGCATGAAGGTGGGCAAGGCGAGGGTGGTGGGCCGGGGCGATGCGGGCGTTCGGGCAGGCGGTGCAGAGCAGGAACGAGGCCCGGCAGTTCACTCCGCCCGTCGTGAAGGGGCTATGGGTGTAGTCGCGGCAGCCGGCCGTCGCGGTCTCCTGATCGCCCGGGCGCGGAGCGTCCACCAACTCGGCGCGGAGGACCGTGCGCCGGGCCGATTCCATCGCGGCCTCGGCTCCGGCGGCGATCACCGGGATCGCCACCTGGTGGGCCTGGGGGTCCGGCAGCACGTAGATACTGTCGTGGGTGTCCTGGGTGTTCTGGGCGGGTCCACGGCGGTGGATCACATTGACGGTCTTGCGGCTGCGGCGCATCACTGATCCCGGCAGGCCCAGGCGGGTTGCCCATTGCGACACGTTTTCCGTGCTCAGGCCCACGGTGAACGGACCGATCTTCGAGCCGTCGAGGTCACCGAGCTGCCGACGCTGGCCTGCGTGCTCATGCCAGACAATCAGGCGGTCCCGTCTCGCTCCGGCCGCCGCGGTGAAAGCGCGCGCGTGCGCGGTGGCCTCCAGCGCTTCCGTGATCAGCCGGCCCGGTGAGGCGGCGCCGAAGTCGGCGAGGTTGCGGGTCTCGTGGTGCAGGCTGGCGCCGCGGCGTCGCTTCTCCAACTCGACGCGATAGACCAGCATCTCGTTCGCCTCCGCGTCCGGCGTCGCGCGGGGCGCGGGCATCTCGCAGACCGTCGTCGCGTTCACCCCGTACTCGGTCACCAGCAGCACGGCCAGCGCGCAGGCCTCCCCCAGGCCCAGATAGAGCCGAGTCCAGGTGTGCTCGGCGCCCTCGCCGCCCAGCACCCGTGCGACGCGGGTAACCGGGCGCCACCGGCTGTGGCCGGAGGGGAAGTTCTCCTGCAAGGGAACGTTGCCTGTGCGCGCCAGAACGTCCAGGGCCTCGCCAGTCACCCACTCCGCGCTCCCAGGCGGGAAGCGGCCCTCGCGCCACTCGGTGAGCATGCGGGTGTTCTCACGGATCCGCAGCAGCGCCGTCCGGAAGATCTTCCGTGCGGTGCGGCGGACCTCGTCGAACTCCTCGGGGGTGTAGGCCTTCTCCTGCGTCTTGACCCTGCGCATGCGCTTGGCCATGGCCTCCCGGGTCGATGCGCTGAGCCGGGGGTCGCCGCGTAACAGGCTCGCGACCTCGCGATAGATCTTGTAGCCGGTCACCGAGGCGGGGCGGCTCAGCCGCCAGGCATGCCAGTGGGCTGGACTCAGGTCAGGGACATCGTCGGGTGACGGTTGCTCGCAGGCGAGGAACTTGCTGAACGCGCGCACGGAGTACCAGTTGCCGCGGCTGGTCTGGAAGGAGTCCCACCCTCCGCCGGGAGCGCAACGGGCCGCGAACAATGCGACCAGAGAGCGCTGCATCGCCGCGGCCACGGGCAGCTCGGCGAAGTCGAAGACAGCGGCGCGCCCTTGACGATCACGGTGGTGGACTACGAGCGTAGCGGGCTCCAGGACCGCGGGCCGGTGGTGAGGCCCATCCGGCAGTGCGGCCCTGCGGCCGCGGCGGCTCATGCCGGCTCCAGAAGAGTGTCGACGTCCTGGATGCCTTCACTCTCCTGGGCGATGCGGGCCAGCAGCGAGGTCACCCAGGCGTCCGAGCGCGCCCCGCCCCCGTCCTCACCCATCGGTTCGGGGTCCGCGAGCAAGGCCCTCAGCTGAAGGTCCGCGACCGGCGCGAGATAGATGTCCCGAGTCGTCTCAACCTGGGCATGGCCCAGCAGGTCCTGGACCATCCGCCAGGGGTCACCGTAGAGAAGTCGGAAGTCCCTGCGCTCCTCCGCCGTCAGGCCAAGGCGCTGGTCCATCACGAAGTGCAGCACCACCAGCATGTGCAGAGCCATGCTGTGCCTGCACATATGGGGCGTGCAGAACGGCGGCTCGACCGTCACCCCGCCAAGGACCTCGCGGCAGCGCTCCGACCCGGAGCGGAAGACGTTCTCCCACGACAGCGGATGAAACGGCAGCCCCTGCTCGTTCAACCACAACCACAACGGCTCCGGCCCCTCCGAACCCTCGGTGAACAACACCATCCGCTCCGCCACCGTCGCCTCCGTCAACGGCGTCTGGCCCGCCACTCCGTCTTGGTCGACCCAGTGCAACAGCCTCCGCGCGAACCCCGTCTGGTGCGTGACGACCCGCCGGACGGGAAGGGCGTCGTACCGGCCCTTGGCCTGGGCGCGCCGCACCGCCGCCGCCCGCGTCGATTCCGCATAGCCCTCGACCGCGCCGAGCACCGGGGCCGCGACGTAGAAGGTCCGCGCCCTCTTCGACTTCGTGACAGCCCGGGCCAGCCTGCCCGTGTAGTAGCGGCCGCCGCCTAACTCAGTGCGGGGCATCTCGAAGGTCAGCAACGAGGCGGCCTCCGTCAGCCGCATCCCCGACGACATCAGCACCTCGGCGAAGCTTGTGTTGCGGTCCTCTAGACGACCCCGCCAGCCCGGCGTGGGCACCCCAGACGCGCTGTGGCCTCGCAACCCCACGTCGACCCACCTTCGGAAAGCCCGCGGCGTCAGCCAACGCACGTTGCTCGCCCTGGCGTTCTTCGCGCGCGCCTCAGGAATCGCGATCACTTCTCCGTGCCGACCGACCGCCGATCGCATGACCACGGGACTCGCCTCGATGTGCCCTTGAGCTGCCGCCCACCCGTAGAGGCGGGTGATCGCCGCAAGGCCCCGGTTCCACCGGTCCGGGCCCACCTTGTTCGGGTTCCTCACAGACCGCGTCCGCCAGTCCTCGAAATCCCAGAGATCGTCTGCCGTGGCCTGTGTCCAGACCTTGCCCCGGCTCCATAAAAAGTCGAAGAACACGCAGTAGTCCACCGTGTAGTTGCGCTTCGTCTCCGGCTCCAGCCGAACGAACGACGAGCGGCACAAGTACGTGCCCAGCAACTCGTCGATCCGACAGTCCGGCGACAACAAGATCGGGTCTCCCGAGTGGATCCCTGTGCGCTCTTCTCTTTCCGACAAGTCCGTCCAGTCCGCCAACTCAGGTACACGCTCGGGTACAACGACCCGCTTCTCCGGCACCCAATACACACGCCAACCAGGCACGTACCACCCCAACAAGATCCGCTCCAACACGTAGATCCAACAGGGAAGACGAGGCACATCGCGAACCGCCAGCCCGGTGGCGGCCATCCCGTGATCACCCGGGTCAGCGGCGGCGGCTGCACGACCGCGAGTACGAACACCATCGCGCAGACGGCACACCACCAGGGATGTCGCAGCAACCGCCGCCCGACGAGCAGCAGGAGCCCGGTGACGAGGGCGAGCAGCCCCGCCCCCACCCAGCTGCCCGGCCAGTCCACTCCCCCGCCGGGCAACGACGCGCCGGTCCGGGCGACGTCCGCGATCCACCCGGCGGGCCAACTCGCGCACCAGGCAAGCGCTTCGGCCACCGGCATCGCCAGGGGTGCCGTCGCCAGCGCCGCGAAGCCCAGCACCGTGGCCGGGGCGACCGCGAACTCCACGAGCAGATTGCACGGCACCGCCACCAGGCTCACCCGCGCCGAAAGCACGGCGACCACCGGCGCGCACAGGGCCTGCGCGGCGGCAGCGGCTGCCAATCCCTCCGCCAGCCGCGGCGGCACCCGGCGTCGTCGCAACGCCAGGCTCCAGCGAGGCGCGAGCGTGAGCAGGGCGCCGGTCGCCAGCACGGAGAGCAGGAAGCCGTAGCTACGGGCCAGCCACGGGTCGTACAGCACCAGCAGCAGTACGGCCGTCGCCAGCGCCGGGATCAGTGAGCGGCGGCGTCCGGTCGCGAGGGCGAGCAAGGCGACGGCCCCGCAGGCCGCGGCCCGCAGCACGCTCGGGTCCGGCCGGCACACCACGACGAATCCGAGTGTGAGTCCGCCGCCGAGCAGCGCCGTCGTCCGCAGTGACACCCCGAGGCGGGGCGCCAGTCCCCGTCGCTCGACGAGTTGGGCGAGGCCGGGCGGCCCGATGAGCAGGGCGAGCAGGATCGTGAGGTTGCTGCCGGAGACGGCGAGCGTGTGCGCGAGGTCGGTCTCCTTGAATGCCTCGTCCAACTCGGGTGTGATCCGCGCCGTGTCCCCGACGACCAGCCCCGGCAGCAAGGCCCGGGCATCCGCCGGCAACCCGTCGGTGGCTTCCCGCAGACCCGCCCGCAACCGCCCCGCGAACCGCTGCGTCCCCGACGCCTCCCTGACAACCTCGGGCCCTCCCCGGTTCCGTACCCGCAGTACGGCCGCGACTCGGTCGCCCGCCACCAACGGCGGCGCGGCACGCGCGGTGACCCGCACCCATGTGGACGGCAACAACCCGAGCCAGGGCGATCGAGCGGGACCTTCCACGGCCGGCGCCGGCCCGGGCGTCGACCCACCGCTCCCACGGCGACCGGTGGCGACCACCTCCGTGCCCGAGCCGGCTCCCGCACGCGCGTCGACGATCAACAGCACCGGCGCCCGTGTCGCCACCACCCTCCCGTCCTCCGTCTCCACCCGCCGGACGTCGGCACCGATGACGACGGCGGTGGGGGCCGCGTGGTCCCCGGTGATCCGAGGTCGCGTCAGCCGGGGGTCGGAGGTCACCTGGACCTCGGCGGTCACGGTGGCGTACTGCCGTGCCAGCGCGGGCACCGGTCCCCGCCGCAGATCGGCCCCGTGCAGTCCGGCGGACACGGCGGCCGCCGCGACACAGAGGAGCACAGCGGCCACCGGCACCCGGCCTCCCCCACCGAGACCCCGCGTTCCGCGCCATCGTCCCGACACCAGCACGCAGGCGAGGACCAGACAGCCGGCCACCACCCCCGTGATCCACCACGGCGACGCGTCCAGGGTCACGGCGGCCGTGGCCCAGGCCGCGAGCGCCGCGGGTACCAGCCGCAGATCCGTAGGCCCTTCCTGCCGCGGGTGAGCATCCCCGAGCCGCTTCCCCGAGACGGCGTGCACGGTGGCCCGCGCACGCGCCTCGTCCTCCTGCCTTCGCCGCACCTCCGAGCCGTACCTCATGGCCGTACGAGATTCCGCAGATCGGCGAAGCGGCGGTCGCCGATGCCGTTGACCTCGCGCAGTTCGTTCACCGAGCGGAAGCCGCCGTGCTGGGTGCGGTAGTCGACGATGTGCTGGGCGAGCACGGGGCCGACGCCGGGCAGAGTGTCGAGCTGGTCCAGGGTGGCCGTGTTCAAGGAGACGGGAGCGGCAGCCGCACCGGCCGGCACCCCGGCGACGGGACCTCCCATGCCGGGCGCGGGCACGGGAGCCGGTGCGGCCGGGCCGCCGACGACCACCTGCTCGCCGTCCACGAGGAACCGCGCGCGGTTGAGCGTGTCGGTCTTCGTGCCCGGCCGCACGCCACCGGCCGCCTTCAACGCGTCGGCGACCCTCGAACCGGCCGGCAGCCGCTGGATTCCGGGCTCCCGGACCTTTCCACTGACGTCCACGACGATCTCGGCCCCGGCCGGTCCCGCCGCGTTCGAAGTCCCGCCCGAGACGGCCGGCTCGGCCACCTCTCGCCGTCCACCCGCGCCGGACTGCCCGAACGGAGCCGCCGCGCGCATCACTTCGGGCGCCTGGACGGACTGTGCCCGGCCCGTCCAGAAGTGCTGCAGTGCGAACACCGCGGCCACGACGAGCAGTACCGAGAGCGCGACCACGTTCCGCCGCTCCAGCCCGCACCGCGCCTGCAGCCACACGGGCATCCGCTCCCGCAGAGCCGACCCGGCCCGCTCCCGCCAGTCCCCGCCGCCGGAATCGGTACCTCGCCAGGCACCACGCCCGCCATCGGCGTCTCGCCAAGCCTCCTCCCGAGGACCACCGCCCCGCAGGACCTCGTCCACAGAACCGCGATCCCGCGGAGCCCCCTCCGCAGCACCACTGTCCCGCAGGGCAGTCCCGGCGGAACGACCGTCCCGCAGGCCCGTCCCGGCGGAACGACCATCCCGCAGGAACCCCTCAGCGGAATCAACGTCAGGCCAGACCCTCTCCGCGGAACCAAGATCAGGCCGGACCCTCTCCGCAGGACCGCCGTCCCACCGCGCCCCCTCCGCGAAACCACCGTCCCGCACAGCCTTCTCGGCAGCACCCGCCCCCCACCGGGTCTCCTCCACGAATCCGACCGCACCGCCTGCCGAACCCGGCTCGGCACCACCGACGGCACCGGCAGCCTCCAGGCGCTCCGGACCGCCCCCCGCCACCTCACCGTCCCCACCCGGCGGCCCCTTCCCCAAGTCCCCCCGCTCCCCCGCCCGTTCGGCGAAGAGCACCTCCGCCCGTCGCTGGAGTTCCTCCGCCGAATCGGCATGCCGAGGCCGGACCCGGCCCCGGGTGAGGGGCGGTCGGCGGTGACGTGAGCGTCCGTCGGAATGAGGGCCGCGGCCCGGCCCGCTGGTCGGTGTCGCTGTGCGTGAGCGTGATCGAAGTGCCATGCGCCGAGGATCGGACAGGTCCGCGATCTCGCGATGATCTTGGTCAATTCCCGGGGATTACCCACCGGTTGTGGAAAACTCCGCCACCCACACGAGTGATTCCGGCACCTCGGGCGGTTCCGTCACCGGGGCGAGACCACGACCCCCAGCAGCCCGGGCCCCGTGTGCGCCCCGATCACCGCCCCGACCTCGCTCACATGCAGGTCGGCAAGTCCGGTCACCCGCGCCCGCAGACGGTCCGCGAGGGCCGACGCCCGGTCGGGGGCGGACAGATGATGGACCGCCATGTCGACCGGCGCGCTGCCGGCCCGTTCGGCCGCGATCTCCTCCAGGCGGGCGATGGCCTTGGACGCCGTCCGCACCTTCTCCAGCGGCTCGATCCGACCGCCGACGAGCTTCAGCAGCGGCTTGACGGCGAGCGCGGAACCGAGGAGGGCCTGCGCGGCCCCGATCCGGCCGCCACGGCGCAGATAGTCGAGGGTGTCGACGTAGAAGTAGGCGGACGTGCCCGCGGCCCGCTTCTCCGCGGCGGTGACCGCCTCGTCCACCGTGCCGCCCGTCTCCGCGGTCTCGGCGGCGGCGAGCGCGCAGAACCCGAGAGCCATGGCGATCATGCCGGTGTCGACCACGCGCACCGGCACCGGCGACTCACGCGCCGCCATGACGGCGGCGTCGTAGGTTCCGGAGAGCTCGGCGGACAGGTGCAACGACACGATGCCGGTCGCGCCGGACTCGGCGACCTTGCGGTAGTGCTCCGCGAAAGCCTGGGGGCTGGGTCGCGAGGTGGTGACGGGGCGTCGCTTCTGAAGCGCCTGGGCCAGCGACCGAGCCGTGATCTCGGTGCCCTCCTCCAGCGCGCGGTCACCAAGGACCACGGTCAGGGGTACCGCTGTGATGCCGTGCCGCTCCATCGTCCCCTGCGGCAGGTAGGCCGTTGAATCCGTGACGATCGCGACATGGCGGGACATGAGCTGGAGGTTACCTGCCGTAGCGTCCGGGTGGCAGCCCAGCCCCTGTCACCCGGGGCCGCCGTGTCGGGATCAAGTCGTGCTCTCAGGACGGGGTTTCTTCTGCCAGGGATAGGTGGGTCGAGGGCCCGGCGGAGTGATCGCGGGCCGCGTCGGCTCCTCGGCGGTGCGAGAGCGGGACGTCTCGGGCCAGGTCTGCTGCCCGGGGCCGGCGTCGGCGGCGGAAGCTTCGGGCCACGGGGGCGGTGTCGCGGCGGGCTCGGTCTTCGTCCAGTGCCGCAGGGCGCCGGACTCGACGTCGATCTGCGCGCTCAGTGTGTCCAGGTCGTCGTCGGCGAAACGGTGGGCGCGGTCGCGTGCAGCCCAGCGCAGGGAGTCCGCCGACTGTGTGATGCGCTCGGTGCGCTCCCGCAGGCCCGGCAGGCGCTCGGTGAGCGTCGCCCGGTCGGGCTCGGACTCCAGGCGCTTGAGTTCGCCGTCCAGCTCGTGGCCGTGGGCACTGAGCCGCTGGAAGAGGCCGAGGGACTCCTTGAGGGATGCGTCCTCGGCCACGCCCGCGTGCAGCGCGTCCTGGGTGGCCCGCATCGAGGTGCGCAGCTTCAGCCGCAGCTGGGCCAGTTCGCCCGCCGGGCCGAGCTGGGCGAAGGACTTGGCCCGCAGGGTGTGATCCTCGACCGTGCGCCGGGCCTGGGTGATGGTGCGGTCCACACCGCGCTTGGCGGCCCCGACCACCTTCACCGTCGCGTAGGCGCCGAGGGCCACGAAGAGCACGAAAAGCAGGGCCACGACCGCGATCACTGCTTCCACGAAACTCCTCCTCCGCCCCGACACGGCACTCGCCGCTCTTCAAAGGTAAACGCGACGGGCAGGTCCGGAGTTCCGGAAGAACCCCGAACCTGCCCGCACGCGACCCTTAGGGGGCCTTACGCGGGAACGATGTTCACCAGCTTCGGCGCCCGCACGATCACCTTGCGGATGCCCGCCCCGTCCAGCGCCGCCACGACCTTCTCGTCGGCCAGCGCGACCTTCTCCAGCTCGTCGTCGGAGATGGTCGGCGAGACCTCCAGGCGGGCCTTGACCTTGCCCTTGACCTGAACCACGCAGGTCACGGTCTCGTCCACGACGTACTGCGGGTCGGCGACCGGGAAGTCCTGGTGGACGACCGATTCGGTGTGGCCCAGCCGGCGCCACAGCTCCTCGGCGATGTGCGGGGCCAGCGGCGTGATCAGCAGCACCAGCGCCTCGGCGACCGGTCGCGCGACCGGGCCGCCCGCCTTGGTCAGGTGGTTGTTCAGCTCCGTGACCTTGGCGATGGCGGTGTTGAAGCGCAGACCCTCCAGGTCGTGGCGCACCCCGTCGATCGCCTTGTGCAGGGCACGCAGCGTGGCCTCGTCGGGCTCGGCGTCGACGACGGTCACCTCGCCGGTGGCCTCGTCGATGATGTTGCGCCACAGCCGCTGCAGCAGGCGGTACTGGCCGACCACCGCGCGCGTGTCCCACGGTCGCGAGACGTCCAGCGGGCCCATCGCCATCTCGTACAGGCGCAGCGTGTCGGCGCCGTACTCCTCGCAGATCGCCTCCGGGGTGACGGCGTTCTTCAGGGACTTGCCCATCTTGCCCAGCTCGCGCTTGACCTGCTCGCCCGCGTAGAAGAACTGGCCGTCGCGCTCCTCGACCTCGGTGGCCGGCACCGGGAAGCCCCGGCTGTCGCGGTAGACGAAGGCCTGGATCATGCCCTGGTTGTACAGCTTGTGGAACGGCTCGGGCGACGAGATGTGTCCCAGGTCGAACAGGACCTTGGACCAGAAGCGCGCGTACAGCAGGTGCAGCACGGCGTGCTCGGCGCCGCCGACGTACAGGTCGACTCCGCCGTGCGGCTGTCCCGCGCGCGGGCCCATCCAGTACTGCTCGATCTCGGGGTCGACCAGCTGCTCGCTGTTGTGCGGGTCCAGGTAGCGCAGTTCGTACCAGCAGGAACCGGCCCAGTTGGGCATGGTGTTGGTCTCGCGGCGGTACGGGCGGGGTCCGCGTCCGTCGCCCAGGTCCAGGGTGACGTTGACCCAGTCCTGGTTGCGGGACAGCGGGGTCTCCGGAGAGGTGTCCGCGTCGTCCGGGTCGAAGGTGCGCGGCGAGTAGTCCTCGACCTCGGGCAGCTCCAGCGGCAGCATCGACTCGGGCAGCGAGTGGGCGATGCCGTCCTCGTCGTAGACGATCGGGAAGGGCTCGCCCCAGTAGCGCTGGCGGCTGAACAGCCAGTCGCGCAGCCGGAAGTTGACGGTGCCCTCGCCGATGCCCTTGCGCTGCAGCCACTCGGTGATGCGCGCCTTGGCCTCGGTCACGCCCAGGCCGTCCAGGGAGACGTCCTCGCCGTGCGAGTTGACGATCCTGGCGTCGTACGAGGCGAAGGCGTCGTCCCAGGTCGAGGTGTCCGTGCTCCGGCCGTCGCTGGGCTCGACCACGCAGCGGATCGGCAGCTCGAAGGCGCGCGCGAAGGCGAAGTCACGCGTGTCGTGCGCCGGTACGGCCATGATCGCGCCGGTGCCGTAGCCCATCAGGACGTAGTCGGCGATGAAGACGGGGATCTGCTCGCCGTTGACCGGGTTGGTCGCGTACACGCCGGTGAAGACGCCGGTCTTGTCCTTGGCCTCGGCCTGCCGCTCGACGTCCGACTTGGAGGCGGCCTGCGCGCGGTAGGCGGCGACCGCCTCGGCGGGGGTGGCGTGTCCGCCGGTCCACACGTCGTGCGTGCCCTCGGGCCATTCCTGCGGTGTGAACTTGTCGACCAGCGGGTGTTCGGGGGCCAGCACCATGTAGGTCGCGCCGAACAGCGTGTCCTGGCGCGTGGTGAAGACGGTGATCGCCTCCCCGTCGACGGGGAAGTCGACGCGGGCGCCCTCGGAGCGGCCGATCCAGTTGCGCTGCTGCAGCTTGATGGCCTCGGGCCAGTCCAGCTCGTTCAGGTCGTCCAGCAGACGGTCGGCGTACGCGGTGATCCGCATGTTCCACTGGCGCAGCTTGGCCTTGAACACCGGGAAGTTGCCGCGCTCGGAGCGGCCGTCGGCGGTGACCTCCTCGTTGGCCAGCACGGTGCCCAGGCCCGGGCACCAGTTGACGGGCGCGTCGGAGGCGTACGCCAGGCGGTACCCGCCCAGGACGTCGGCACGCTCGGCCGCGGACAGGGCGTCCCACGAACGGCCACCTGGGACCGCGCGCTCACCGGACTCGAAGGCGGCGACCAGCTCGGAGATCGGGCGGGCCTTGTTCGCCCTGTCGTCGTACCAGGAGTTGAAGATCTGCAGGAAGATCCACTGGGTCCACTTGTAGTAGTCCGGGTCGATCGTGGCGAACGACCGGCGCTTGTCGTGGCCCAGGCCCAGCCGGCGCAGCTGGGACTTCATGTTGTTGATGGCGGCCTCGGTGGTGACCCGGGGGTGCTCGCCGGTCTGTACGGCGTGCTGCTCGGCGGGCAGGCCGAAGGCGTCGAAGCCCAGGGTGTGCAGGACGTTGTGGCCGGTCATCCGCTGGAAGCGGGCGAAGACGTCGGTGGCGATGTAGCCCAGCGGGTGGCCGACGTGCAGGCCGGCACCGGAGGGATACGGGAACATGTCCATGATGTACTTCTTGGGCCGCGCGACCAGCTCGGGGTCGCCCGCCAGGTCACCCTTGGGGTTCGGCGCCGCGTAGGTGCCGTCGGCGTCCCAGAAGTCCTGCCAGCGTGCCTCGATCTCGGCCGCGACGGCGGCCGTGTAGCGGTGCGGCGCGGCCACCTCGGCGGGGGCAGCGGGGTTCGTCTCGCTCATGGTCCTCAAAGCTCCATCGATCGTCTCTGCCAGCGGCTGTGTCGTCCGGAAACGAAAAATCCCCTCGCACAGGAGGGGACGCCGCGCCGATTCCGACCACGTCTTCACCGGTGGTCGGGACTGATCAGCGCGGCTCGCTAAGCAGAAGGCGTACGGCACGCATGGCGTCAGAGTACCGCAGCCGTTGAGCAAGCCGCGACGAGCTTACGTATGCCTCTTTGGCACCGGGTGCCGCACTCGCCGCCGCAGTCGAGAGCACCGTCCGATCCGACAGGAACTGAACCAAGGTCAATGATTACTTCGCGTAACAGCTACTAAGGGGCATCGCACCAGCCCCACGGCCGTTTGATAACAACGCAATAACTCAAACGCCGTACCCATCGGTATGGCGCCACTTAGAGTGCGGCAGCGGGACCGCCTTCCCGAACCGCTCGGAGTTGCCCCCATGAACCCTCGTAGTAGCAACAACACACTCCCCAGGACCGGCCGGTCGGCCTATGGGGTGGCGACGGCCGTCTTTCTGCTGACCATTCCTCTGGTCGTGGTGTACGGAGGTGTCTGGCTCCAGGACTTCCTCAACTTCGGGGCGGGCGTGGTGACGCTTGTCCTCCTCACCTGTTCCGTGATCTGGGGGCTGGTCGCGCAGGACCGATTGGTCCTCAACACCCGCCAGCGGATCGTGGCCCAGGGTGTGCACCGGATCACCGCCGTCGGCTCGATCGCCTTCCTTCTGCTGCACGTCGGGATCAAACTCACCCTTGAGCACACGACGTGGATCGCCGCGTTCATCCCGTTCGGGCTGGGCTTCAGCAGCAGCGGCGGCCTCATAGGTCTCGGCACCCTGGCCGGCCAGCTCATGATCTTCGTCGGCATCACCGGCGCCCTGCGCAACCGGTTCGCGTCCCCGGCCCCGGTCGCGGCCCGCTGGCGGGCGATGCACATGCTGGCCTACCCGGCCTGGTGCGCCGGCCTGATCCACGGCCTGTACGCGGGCCGCGCGGTAAAGGCCCCGATCTTCACCTACATGTACGCGCTCTGCGTGCTCGGCGTCATCGCGGCCCTCGCCCTGCGCGCGGCTCCGCGCCCGTTCAAGCGCAAGATCACCGACCGGGTCGCCATGCTCCTCGGCGCCGAGGAGCGTCCGGGCCGCGAGGAGCTGGAGGCCAGCCGGGCCAGGAGGGCCGCGGAGAGCGCCGGACCGGGCCGCGAGGGCCGCCGCAGGGCACCGGAGTCCGCCGGCCGGCGCTCGGAGTCCTCCCTGCCCGGCTACGAGGGCCTGACGCAGACCGGCTCCATACCCGCCTACCAGGCCCCGCCCGCCCCGGAACCGGCGGGCAGCGGATTCGCCGCCGCCTACCGCGCCATGTCACCGGGCGCACAGCAGCCCTACGACACCGGCCAGACCGCGCGCATGGACATGCCGATGGACATGCAGGCCGCCACCGATCCCATCGCGCGCGTGGACGGCGGCGGCAGCACCTCCGGCAGCTGGCCGATCCCGTCCCCGCCGCCGGTCGGCGAGGCACCCCCGTCGGTCTACGACCCACTCCAGGACACGGGGTACAACATCCCCACTTATGGCGGCAATTCGGGCACGGCCAGCTATCTCACGGGTGATGTACGCGACACCGGTGAGTCGAACACCCTTTACGGCACGTATAACCCGAACGACACGTACAACACCGGTCCCGCCGCTGAACCAACGCCCGGTCAGTCGTACGACTTCGACTCACCGGGGCCGGGCGAACCTTGGAACACGCCTTCCGGAGGCTATAGGTGAACGAGGCCCTGCCCGACGTACCAGAAGTCCGCGTGGTCGGTCTTCCCCAGCTCACGTCGGGCTTCGACCTTGTCGAACGACTTGACCTGCCCATGCACCTGAAGGTGCATGGGCCGCTCGAACCCATGGGCGGCGAGCAACTCGCGAAGCTCTCCGAAGCCATCAACCTGAAGGGGCGCGGCGGTGCCGGCTTCCCCTTCCACAAGAAGCTGCGCTCGGTCGCCGAAGCGGCGATCAAGCGCGGTGTCCGGCCGGTCGTCGTCGTCAACGGCAGCGAGGACGAACCCGCCTGCCGCAAGGACACGGTCCTCATCAACCGGGCCCCGCACCTCATCCTGGACGGCGCTCTCCTGGCCGCCGAGGCCCTGGGTGCCCGCACCCTCGTGATCGGGGTCACCCGGGAGTCCACGCAGCGTTCCATGGAGGCCGCCCTCGCCGAGCGCGGCCTCAGCAACGGCCGCAGATCGGCGCTACGCGCACGCGTGCAGCGCAATCCCGTCCGTATGGTCACCGGAGCGGCGGCGTCGCTGATCCGCTCCATCGACGGCGGCCCGGCCATCCCGCCCGGCCGCAAGGTCAGCGCATCGCAGAACGGCGTCGGCGGCGCACCCACGCTCCTGTCCAACGCCGAGACCTTCGCGCAGCTGGCGATCGCCGCGCGCATCGGCCCGGAGCGCTACGGCAACACCGGGCTGTACGACGAGCCGGGCACCGTCCTGCTCACGGTCTCCGGCGCTGTCGCGCGCCCCATGGTGATCGAGGTCCCGACCGGCGTACCCCTGCGCTACGTCCTGCAGTTGGCCGGCGCCCCGCCGGTCCCGCAGGGTGTGCTGACGGGCGGCTACCACGGCAAGTGGATCGACGCGGCCACGGTCAACGAGGCGATCGTCTCCCGCAACTCCCTGGACGCCGTGGGCGGCGCGCTCGGCGCCGGCGCGATCCTGCCGATCACTCAGGAGACCTGCCCGCTGGGCGAGTCGCTGCGGGTGGCGCAGTGGCTGGCCGAGGAGAGCGCGGGCCAGTGCGGCCCCTGCTACCTCGGTCTGCCGGCCGCCGCGCGCGGCATGGAGGACATCCTCAACGGCGGCGGTCCCGCCGCCCTGGAGGCGCTCAAGCAGGTCGCCAAGAACGTGAAGCGGCGTGGCGCGTGCTCCCACCCGGACGGCTCCGCGATGTTCCTGGAGTCGACCATCAAGGCGTTCACGGACGACCTGGCCGCCCATGTCCTCGGCAACGGCTGCGGACGGCCCGTGGAGGGCGTTCTGCCGCTCTTCGAGGGCGGCAGGATGGCGACCGGCATCTCAGGCGGCGGCGAGGCCGAGGAGACCGGTCCCAGCCGTCAGAAGATCTACGTCGACTGGACGCTGTGCCGGGGCCACGGCCTGTGCGCCGACATCCTCCCCGAGGTGTTCGAGCTCGGTGCCGACGGTTTCCCGACCGTCGCCCAGGCTCAGGTGCCGCGCTACGCCGAGGCCAAGGCTCTACGCGCGGTGCGTCGCTGCCCGGCGCTCGCCCTGCGCCTGGAGGACGAGAGCCCGCGCGACAAGGGCCCCACCCGCAACCTGCCGGTGCTGTCCCAGGGTCGCGGGAGGCGTGCGCTGGGCCGCTGAGCCGACGTCACGAAGGGGGCCGCCCGGAATCCGGGCGGCCCCCTTCGTCGTATGCGGACAACTCCCCCTGGAAACGCAGCAATCCCGCCGGATCAAATGATCTGGCGGGATCTTTGTGTGGAGCTAAGGAGATTTGAACTCCTGACCCCCTGCATGCCATGCAGGTGCTCTACCAACTGAGCTATAGCCCCGTGCTGCGCTCCGCCCGGCTTCCCTGGCGGCGACGCCAACATTACACGGTCCACCGGGGGGAACACCAAATCGTTTCCCTGCGGGCAGCAGGGACGACGTCAAGCGGTCACGAACGAGTAGAACCGCTTCAGCGTGCAGTGTTCTTCGAGGAGACGGCCGTAGATCGGCTCACCCTCGAGTTCGCGGTACGTCTCGATGGGGTCGCCTTTTATGATCAGCGCCCGCGCGCACTCCTCGCACCAGTACTGGTAGTCGGGATTGACCGGCTCCATGTCCCGTACGATCGGCGTCCCGCTGCCGCACCAGTCGCACTTTCGCCTGTGTGCACCCATCGTTCAGCTCCAGCTGTGGCCGCAGGCCGTGCACACGTAGGAGATTCCGCCGTTGTCGCCGAGTACTTGGGCCACGTGGACAGAACCGCAGGAAGGGCAGATGAGGCGGACCGTCGTGTCCTTTGTCGACGCCGCTTCGCGGAGGTGGCCGCCCTCCACGAGGATGCTCGCAGGCATCACTACTCCCTCCCGTCGGGCCGCGCCCCCTTCCGGCCGTTTGATTCTGCCACGGCCGGACCAATACGGTCAGCGACGCCTGAGTACCAGTCCGGACACGGCGCCCACCGCGGCGGTCCCGGCCAGCGCGAACATGCACGCCCACAGCGCCTCCGCAGAGGTATACGCCTCGGAGGGGCCGAGTGACTCAAGCCGGTTCAAGAACAGTGTGCCGAACCCCGCGACGCCGATCAGCTGGCCGAGTTGGGTGACCGTGGCGAGCAGGCCGCTGGCGTCCGCCGCGTGCCGGGGCTCCACCGTGGCCAGGGCCCCGGTGAGCGTGGGGCTGAAGGCGAGCGCGAGCCCGACGCCCACGCCGGCGTACGCGGCGTACAGCGCGACACCGCCGTCGCCGCCGCCCTTCAGCGCCAGGCCCACGCCCAGCGCGCCCAGGGCGGTGATCAGGAACCCGGCGGGCGTCAGCAGCCGCTGCCAGGACGCGGGCCAGTGGCGCCAGGTCAGTCCGACGATGCCGAAGACCACCGCGGTCGGCGCGAAGGAGAGTCCGGCCCGCAGCGGGCTGTAGCCGAGGCCGCCCTGCACGTACAGGGTGAGCACGAAGAGGAAGCCGCCGTTGACGGCCATGACCGCCATGATCCGGAAGACGGCGAGCCCCATGCCGGGATGGCGCAGCACGCTCGGCGTGATCAGCGGGGCACCGCCGCGCCCGGCCAGCCGGGACTCGTAGCCGCAGAAGACGGCGAACAGGATCACGGCGGCGGCCAGGGAGAGCCAGGACCACAGCGGCCAGTCCTCCTCCTGCCCGAGCACCAGCGGCACCGTGCACAGTGACACGGCCGCGCCGAGCAGCACCAGGCCGGGCAGGTCGAGGCCGCGCGCCCGGTCCCGGGGTGTCGGACGGTCCCCGGGGAGCAGGACACGCGCGCCCACGGCCAGCAGGACGAGGCCGACGGGGACGTTCACGAGGAACACCGGCCGCCAGCTCGTGCCGAACAGGTCGGCGCTGACCAGGACTCCGCCGACGACCTGCCCGGCGGCGGCGCCGACCGCGAGGACCGCCGAGTAAGCGCCGAGCGCCTTCATCCGGGCCTCGCCGGTGAAGTTGCGCTGGATCAGGCTCAGCACCTGCGGGATCATCACCGCCGAACCGGCGCCCTGCACCAGCCGGAAGACGATCAGCTCGGTGGCGCCCTGGGCCAGCCCGCAGGCGAGTGACGCCGTCGTGAACAGGGCGAGCCCGGCGAGGTGGACCCGGCCGTGGCCGAACCGCTCGCCCAGCCGGGCGCCGGTGATCAGCAAAACGGAGTACGTGATGGCGTATCCGGCGACGACCAGCTGGAGTTGGGCGCCGGAGGCATGCAGTTCCGTGCCGATCGTGGGGGCCGCGACGTTCACGATGAACACGTCGAGCAGCGCCATGAACTGGGCGGCGAGGACGAGCGCGAGCAGCGGCCGGGGCCGGTTGTCAGTGGCGGGTGCTTCACTTCTGGCAGGTGGGGAAACGGACGCGGGATTCGGTCCCGTCCGGGGCGTTGTCGTCATGCCGTCGAGCATGAGGACATCCCGGTACGGGTGCCGAGAGCCCGCCGATGCTGGTACTGCCAGCACCTGGCAAGCGCCGGGTGCGGCACCGAGGATGGTCGTGACGAGGGGGACGTGACGATGAGGACGACACAGCGACGACGGCCCGAGCTGGCCTCGTTCCTGCGCAGCAGGCGGGCCCGGGTGACCCCGGCGGACGTGGGCATGCCGCCGGGTCTCAGGCGCCGCACCCCGGGACTGCGCCGCGAGGAGGTCGCCCAGCTCTCCGGTGTGGGTGTGACCTGGTACACGTGGCTGGAGCAGGGCCGGCCGATCAACGCGTCCGCGCAGGTCCTGGACGCCGTGGCCCGTACGCTGCGGCTCGACCCGCCGGAGCGGGAGCATCTGTACCGCCTGGCGCAGGTGGCGTTCGCCCCGGACCCGGAGGGTCTGACGCGGTCGACGGGCCCGGAGGTGCAGGGCATCATCGACGCCCTCGACCCGCTCCCGGCGGTCGTCTACAACTCGCGCTACGACATCCTGGCCACGAACACGGGCTACCGCGACCTGTTCCTGATACCGGAGATCATCGGCCTCGGGAGGGCGAACGCGCTGTGGACGCTGTTCACGGTGTCCGACGAGGCCTGCCCCCTGTTGCACCGGGAGCGCGAGCTGCCGGTGATGGTGGCGACGCTGCGGTCCTCGTACGGCAGACATGTGGGCGAGCCGGCCTGGGAGGAGTTCATTCGCGGGCTGTCGGCGGCCAGCCCGTACTTCGCCGAGCTCTGGGAGAGCGGTCAGGTGGTGCCGCCGGGGCCCCGGGTGAAGACCTTCCGTCACCGGGCCGTGGGCGAACTGCGGATGACCTCCCAGTCGCTGTCGATCGACGGGATGCCGGAGTGCCGGATCGTGGTCTACACACCGGAGGACGAGGAGACACGGGAGAAAGCGGCGCGACTGCGAAAGCACACGGAACAGGAGCACACAGAAAATCCCGCCTCCTGACGGAGACGGGACCCTGATGATCACCGATCTTTGACAACTCAACAGAGTGTCGATCTGTGGAGCTAAGGAGAATTGAACTCCTGACCTCCTGCATGCCATGCAGGCGCTCTACCAACTGAGCTATAGCCCCTTGTGTTCTTCCCGCTCGGCGGGCGAACAAGAAGAACTTTAGCCTGCGACCTGCCGGAAAGTGAAATCCGGTCCGTAGCCCTCAGTCGTCGTCGCCGAGCACCGGCTCGGGAAGGGTTCCGGCGTTGTGCTCCAGGAGGCGCCAGCCTCGGGCGCCCTGGCCGAGGACGGACCAGCAGCAGTTGGAGAGGCCGCCGAGGCTCTCCCAGTGCCGGGAGTCCAGGCCGAGCAGCCGGCCGATGGTGGTCCGGATCGTGCCACCGTGGCTGACCACGACGAGCGTGCCGTCCTCGGGGAGCTTCTCGGCGTGCCGGAGCACCACGGGGGCGGCGCGGTCGGCCACCTCGGTCTCCAGTTCACCGCCACCGCGACGCACCGGCTCACCGCGCTTCCACGCGGCGTACTCCTCGCCGTGCCGGGCGATGATCTCCTCGTGCGTCAGCCCCTGCCAGACGCCCGCGTAGGTCTCCCGCAGGCCCTCGTCGTGGGTCACGTCCAGTCCGGTGAGCGCGGCGAGCTCGGCGGCGGTGTTCGCGGCCCGCTGGAGGTCGGAGGCGACGATCGCGTCGGGCTCGAGGGAGGCCAGCAGCCGGGCGGCACGACGGGCCTGGCCGACACCGATCTCGGTGAGCTCGACGTCGGTGGTGCCCTGGAAGCGACGCTCCACGTTCCAGGAGGTCTGGCCGTGCCGCCACAGGATGACGCGACGGCCCCGGCCCTTGCGGTCGGCGGGAGCGGTCACCGCGGCTCCCCGTACTCGGCGTCGTCCTCCTCGGTCCGGAGCGCGGCGTGCTCCTGCGCCTTGCCGCGGGTCGCCTTGGCGTCGGCGGGCAGCTCCAGCTCGGGGCAGTCCTTCCACAGCCGCTCCAGGGCGTAGAAGACCCGCTCCTCGCTGTGCTGGACATGGACGACGATGTCCACGTAGTCGAGCAGGACCCAGCGGGCCTCGCGGTCGCCCTCGCGGCGCACCGGCTTGGCGCCGAGCTCCTTCGAGAGCCGCTCCTCGATCTCGTCGACGATGGACTTGACCTGGCGGTCGTTGGGTGCGGACGCCAGCAGGAAGGCGTCGGTGATCGAGAGGACGTCGCTGACGTCGTACGCGATCACGTCATGGGCGAGCTTGTCGGCGGCCGCCTGCGCGGCGGTGTGGACGAGCTCGAGGGAACGGTCAGTGGCGGTCACTACAAGGCTTTCGGTCGGCGGTCACTTGACACCAAGGGTCTCACGGACCGCCGACGGCACCCCACGCGATGGCGGAGATCACGCGGGGTGCCGCTGCGGGCCCGGGGCCGGGCCTAGGACGAGGAGTCGGGTTTGTAGTCCTGGCCGAGGATCACGGAGACGTTCGCGCTCGAGGAGATCGTGCCCTTGCCGACGGCACTGGTATGCAGGCCCAGGGTCTTGGCGACCTCGGTGGCGTTCGCCTTGTCGGCGTCGTCGGCGTAGACGACCTTGGAGGTGGCCCGGGCCGAGGAGGGTGTGCCGCCGTCGATGAAGGTGAAGCCGCCGTTGAGGAGGACGACGCGGGCCTTCTCCGTGTTGTCCCTGGTGCCGGTGGCGTTCTGGACCGAGACGCTCACGGCCGCGTCCTTGTCGGGGCTCTTCGCCTTGCCGCCGAGGACGTCCTTGACGACGCTCGCACTGGCCTCCGCACTCAGGGTGCCGTCCTGCTGGACGGGCAGCAGCGCGGTCCTGTAGTCGCCGCTCTTGGCGAGGTCCGCGAGCTTGGCGAGGAAGGTTCCGAGGTCCTTGTCCGTCAGGGACGGGTCGAGGATCTGGGCCAGCGTCTGCACGGTGGTGGTCGCGGCCGTCGGGTCGGAGGACAGCTTGCGCAGGACGCCCTGCAGGACCTGGCCGAACCGCTCCAGCTGGGCGTTCTGGGCCTCGCCGGAGGCACGGTAGGTGGCGTAGGCGACGGCCATCTTGCCGCTGAGGGTCTGGTCCTTCCCCTTGCTCACCAGGGGCGCCTGGCCCTTCTTCTTGGCGTCCGGATCGGGCACGGCGGCGTTGGTGTCGACGTCGATGTTCCCGACGAGGTCGACCAGGTTCTGCAGATAGGGGGTGTCCAGGCGCCAGGTGCCCTCGATGTCGGTGCCGAGGACGGTGTCGAGGGAGCCGACGGTTCCGGAGGAGCCGTCGTCGTCGACGGACTTGGCGAGGGTCGTCGTGGAGCCGTCGTCGGCCGTCAGGTTCAGGGAGTTGGGGATCAGGACGGTGGTGCCCTGCTTGATGGTGGTGTTGTCGACGAGCAGCGCCGTGGAGGTGCCGCCCTTCGTGGTGTTGTGCAGATGGACGACGATCACGTCGCGGTTCTGGGCGCTCGCCGCGATCGTGGTGCCCTTCTTGCTCTCCGTGTCCGACAGTCCTGGCAGCTTCCCGGCGTACCAGAGGTAGCCGACTCCGCCCACCGCGACCAGGGCGAGGACGACGACCAGGGCGACGAGCCGGCTGCGGGCGCGACGCTTGGCCTCCTCGCGGCGCTCGGTGCGGTTCTCGGTGAAGTCGAGCCAGTCGATGACGTCCTCGGAGTCGGTGTCGGGCTCCTCGACGAAGGCGAACTGCGCGGTGTGGTACTGCCGTTCGTCCCCGTCGGCGGGCTCCGCACCGGCACGGACCCACCCCTGATCGGCCGGTGCTCCCGCGGTGTGGCCGTGGCCGACCTGTGTCCCTCCGGCGTATCCCTGGCCCGCCTGTGTCCCCTCGGCCGGTCCGCCCTGGTGCGGGATGTAGGCCGTCTGCCCGGCGACGCGGGGCTGCCGGCCGCTCGCGGCGGCCCGGCCGTAGGGGTCGTACGCCGTCGCCGGACCGCCGCCCTGGCCGCCCCCGTCGGCGTAGGGGTCGTAGGGCGGCACGGGCGCCTGCTGACCGGTGTCCGCCGCGTAGGGGTCGTAGGACGGGACGGGGTTCTGGGTGCCCGTGCCGTACGGCGTGGCCTGCTGCCCGCCGGTGGCGTACGGGTCGTAGCCGTAGCCCTGCTGGGCGTAGGGGTCGTACTGCTGCTGCGGGGTCTGTTGCGGCGGGACCTGCTGGTACACCGGCCGGCCGTAGTCGTCGTAGCCGACGAGCTGGTACTGGTTCTCCTGGTCGTCGCCGTAGCCCGCGTCGTATCGGTCGTTCACCGGTGCCCCTCTCGGCTCACTCGCCGCGGTACAGCTCGCGCTTGTCGATGTACCGCACGACTCCGTCCGGCACCAGGTACCAGACGGGGTCGCCCTTGGCGACTCTCGCCCGGCAGTCGGTGGAGGAGATGGCGAGGGCGGGGACCTCGACGAGTGAGACGCCGCCCTCGGGGAGTCCCGGGTCGGCCAGGGTGTGGCCGGGCCGGGTGACTCCGATGAAGTGTGCCAGGGCGAACAGCTCTTCCGTGTCACGCCAGGTGAGGATCTGGCCGAGGGCGTCGGCGCCCGTGATGAAGAAGAGGTCGGTGTCGGGGTTGAGGGCCTTGAGGTCGCGCAGGGTGTCCGTGGTGTAGGTCGCGCCACCGCGGTCGATGTCGATGCGGCTGACCGAGAACTGCGGGTTCTCGGCGGTCGCGATGACCGTCATCAGATAGCGGTCCTCGGCCGGGGAGACCGCGCGGTGGCTCTTCTGCCACGGCTGGCCCGTCGGTACGAACATCACCTCGTCCAGGTGGAACTGCGCGGCGACCTCGCTGGCCGCCACGAGGTGCCCGTGGTGGATCGGGTCGAACGTTCCGCCCATGACGCCCAGTCGGCGCTTGCCGGGGCTCGACGGGCCGTTGCCCGGGCCGGTAGGCATGTCCTGCTCTCCCATGCGTGCAGACCCTACCGGCCCGGCCTGAGGAACCGGGCAGGCGGAGACCCGCAGTGCCCCGCTCCGGGCACCCGGCGCCTCAGCGGTCGCGGTTGAAACGGGTGGTGATCCACAGCAGGAGCAGCAGGATGAGGAACGCGCCACCGCCGGTCACCAGGGGGTTGAGGCTCTCGTGGTTGCCGCCGTGCTCCTGGCCCTCAGCGGCGAGGGTGACCAACTGGGCAGCGGTGCTGTGGAAGCTCATCTTCGGCAGGACCTATCCGGTGGGCGGGATAAAGACGTCGGCTCATGGTAAGCGGGCGCGGTGGGGGCCATCACGCCGACTCCACCATTGGAGGCCGCGCTCAGGGCGTCGGGGAACCTTCGCCCTTCCTCAGTCGTCCTTCCGCTTGTACCCCCGCAGCAGGAACCACGCGGTGAACGCACAGCCCAGGAACATCACGACCAGTACCACCCGGAGCAGATTTCCGGATCCCTGCTGCTCGGCGGCGCTCGCGGCCTCGGTGAGCCAGGCGGCCCGGGTGTGCTCCATGATGTGGACTCCTTCGCTGTACTGCCCGTCCACGCTATCTCCGCCTAGGCTGGGCTCTGCTTCGGGGGGGCGCAAAGGGCCGCACAAGGGTCCGTAAAGGATCACAGAGGCCGAAGAGGCACAGCCAAAGACGCACATGGGGGAAGACATGTCCGACGACGGCCATCAGAACAACGGACACGAGCAGGTGCCGAGCAGGCAGCGCAGGCGTTTCCCGGGTATCTCCTCGCGTGCGTACGAGCACCCCGCCGACCGCTCCGCCCTGGTGGCGCTGCGCAAGCTGAGCGGCTTCGACACGGTGTTCAAGGCACTCAGCGGACTGCTCCCCGAGCGGAGCCTGCGGCTGCTGTTCCTGTCCGACTCGGTGCGCGTCTCCGACCAGCAGTTCGCGTACCTCAACGACATGCTGCGGGACGCGTGTTACATCCTGGACCTGGAGAAGGTCCCGCCGATGTACGTCAACCAGGACCCGCAGCCGAACGCGATGTGCATCGGCCTGGACGAGCCGATCATCGTCGTCACCACGGGTCTGGTCGACCTGCTCGACGAGGAGGAGATGCGGGCGGTCGTCGGCCATGAGGTGGGCCATGCCCTCTCCGGTCACTCGGTCTACCGGACCATCCTGCTGTTCCTGACCAGCCTCGCCCTCAGGGTGGCGTGGATCCCGCTGGGCAACATCGCGATCATGGCGATCGTGACCGCGCTGCGGGAGTGGTTCCGCAAGTCGGAGCTGTCGGCGGACCGGGCGGGTCTCCTGGTCGGCCAGGACCTGAAGGCCTCGATGCGCGGCCTGATGAAGCTGGCCGGCGGTCACCATCTGCACGAGATGAACGTGGACGCGTTCCTGAAGCAGGCCGAGGAGTACGAGGCCGGCGGTGACCTGCGCGACTCCGTGCTGAAGATCCTGAACGTCCTGCCGCGTTCCCACCCCTTCACCACCGTGCGGGCGGCCGAGCTGAAGAAGTGGGCCGAGTCCCGCGACCACCAGCGGATCATGGACGGCCACTACCCGCGCCGCACGGAGGACAAGGACACCTCGGTCACGGACTCCTTCCGCGAGTCGGCCGCGAGCTACGCGACCAACGTCAAGAGCTCCAAGGACCCCCTGATGAAGCTGGTCAGCGACATCGCGGGCGGAGCGGGCGACCTGGGCGGCAGGGTGCGAAGGGGCTTCGGCGGCTTCTCGAATTCGGCCCCGAGGGACGACGACCGGCCGACCGAAGGGAACGGACCGGCCCAGGGCGACTGAACCCACCCACGCCCACCGAACCCACAGACCCACCGATCCCGCAGTCCCACCGATCCCGCAGTCCCACCGAACCCGCAGCCGACGACGAACCGCCGTCACACCT
Organism: Streptomyces sp. NPDC102270; assembly: GCF_044766405.1. Taxonomy (NCBI): domain Bacteria; kingdom Bacillati; phylum Actinomycetota; class Actinomycetes; order Kitasatosporales; family Streptomycetaceae; genus Streptomyces; species Streptomyces sp. NPDC102270. Next base: position 162,117 of record NZ_JBIWLX010000001.1, read on the forward strand.
TCGGCTGCGCACTGGTGGCCAGCGACCCGCACAGCGCCGTCGCGCTCCCCGTCGCATACGGATCGGTCCCGGCCGGTCCGCCCGCCTTCGCGGTCTGGCCGGCCAGCAACGGATGCAACCGGTTCGTGGAGTCCTCAGCGCACGACAGCGGCCCGGCCTGGACGTACGACACGACCAGCTGGGCCGTGTGCATCCGCAGATCGTCCCGGTCGAACCGGAAGTGCAGCTCACGCCGGACGGTGAACAGCGCGGCCGCCGGGGAGGCACCTGCCGCGGCCGCCCGCAACGCGTACACGAACGTGTGGTCCGCCGTGACCTCCAGCGTCGAGGCGTCGGTCTCGGCGGCCTGGAGGCTGCCCTGCACCCGGATCCCGGCTTCGGCCAGGCGCACCTGCGCGGGGTCGAAGCGAACCAGCCACCCGGTCGGCGCGTGCCGGCCGTCGGCGGCGGGGTGGGCGAAACTCTGGTCGAACTGGTCGAGCTGTTCCGTGTCGAGGAGCACCCGCACGGCGCGGACCTGGTCGCGGACGAGGACGTCCGGGTCGAGCGAGGACCGCACGATGTAGTCCTTGGCCGTGGTCAGCGCGGACACGACCTGGCTGTCGGAGAAGTGCGCGGTCCGGCGGGAGGCCGGCAGCGGGATGCCCTCGGCGCCGACGCGGTACTGCGCGGCGGGGCTGTGCGCGTACAGGTACTCGGCGTCGGTGTGTCCCGGGACCTCGCCCTCGGGGGCCAGCGGGATGACGGTCATCCGCAGGGGTTCGACGGGCTGCCGGACCGCGGAGTTCTGGTAGGGGTGCCGTACACCCATGTAGATCGCGGTGCCGAAGGCGACGGCGATCAGCAGGACCAGGATCAGCACCTGCCGGGACAGTCCCCGGCGCAGCGGCGGGCGACGGCGGACGGCGGGCGCGTGGTCGGTGATGCGCTCCTGCGCGGAGTACTCCTGGAGGCGGGCAGCGCGGACGAACGACTCGTCGAAGACGACGGATCGGTACTCGTCCTCACCACCCACGGGGCCGCCCTCGGGTGTCCCCTCGGGTGGGTCTGCCGGCCCTCCCATATCTTCAGGGTAGGTCTCGGGGCGCTCAGGTAAACGCCCCGCTGCGCGACAAGTTCTGACAGGTTCTCACCAGGAGCGTCAGGGCGTTCGCGGGACCGCGGAGACGGCTGGCTGGGAGTAGTCGGCCGACGCCGAGGGCGTCACCGTGCTGCCCTGTTCCAGACCGGTCGAGGCGGGCGGCGGAACCCGGTCGCGGCTGCCCGAGGAGGCGCCCCGGTAGACCGCCGTGAAGGCCAGCGCGACCATGCCGATGCCCATGACGAGCGCGAGCATCCAGGCGACGGGGCGGTGCCAGCGGACCTGCTTGCCGTACGTCCCCGGGGCGCCGTAGCGACCCTCGAGGATATCGGTGTCGTCCAGGTCGTCGAGTTCCGGATCATGGCCGAAACCGCCGGGTCCGTAGCCGTCGTCGTACCGCTCGGCTCTGGGGCGGGCGCGGCGGGCCTCGGCCTCGGAGGCCTCCGCTCTCGCCCGGGCCGCGGCCAGGAGGCGCTCGACGGCGGTCGGCTCGTGCACCACGGCCGCCCGTACGAAGGCCTCGTCGAAGACCACGGAGGCGAACTCTTCGTCCGACACCCCGCGGTCGTGGTCGTCGTCGGGCTCCCAGCCGTCAGGGAACGGCGTGCCCCCCACGTCCTCCGGCACGAATCCAGAGTAGACCTGGGGGGTCAATTTGGGCAGACGGTGGGGAAATTCATCCGCCCTGTGAGACACCTCTCGCGCGCCGCGTTCAGCGGCGGATGTGGCCGTCGCCGGTGACGATGTACTTCGTGCTCGTCAGCTCCGGCAGGCCCATCGGGCCGCGGGCGTGCAGCTTCTGGGTGGAGATGCCGATCTCCGCACCGAAGCCGAACTGGCCTCCGTCGGTGAAGCGGGTGGAGGCGTTGACCGCGACGGTCGTGGAGTCGACCAGCTGGGTGAAGCGGCGGGCGGCCTGCTGGGAGGTGGTGACGATGGCCTCGGTGTGGCCGGAGGTCCACAGCCGGATGTGCTCGACGGCCTTGTCGAGCGAGTCGACGACGGCGGCGGCGATGTCGTAGGAGAGGTACTCGGTGTCCCAGTCCTCGAGCGTGGCCTCGACGACGGTCGCCTTGGTGTCCTTGGCGTACGCCAGCACCCGCTGGTCGGCGTGGACGGTCACACCGGCCTCGGCGAGGGCGTCCAGGGCGCGCGGCAGGAACTCGGGGGCGATGTCCTGGTGGACCAGGAGGGTCTCGGCGGCGTTGCAGACGCTGACCCGCTGGGCCTTGGAGTTGATCAGGATGTCGATCGCCATGTCGAGGTCGGCCTGGGCGTCGACGTAGACGTGGCAGTTTCCGGTGCCGGTCTCGATGACGGGGACGATCGACTCGGTCACGACGGTCTGGATCAGCGAGGCGCCGCCGCGCGGGATGAGCACGTCGACCAGGCCGCGGGCGCGCATCAGCTCGCGCACGCTCTCGCGGGACTCGCCGGGCACGAGCTGGATGGCGTCGGCGGGCAGTCCGGCGCCGCCCACGGCGTCGCGCAGCACCCGGACGAGGGCGGTGTTCGACTCGTACGCGGAGCCCGAGCCGCGCAGCAGGACGGCGTTGCCGGACTTCAGACAGAGGGCGGCGGCGTCGACCGTGACGTTCGGGCGGGCCTCGTAGATGATGCCGACCACGCCGAGCGGGACGCGGACCTGGCGCAGGTCGATGCCGTTCGGCAGGGTCGAACCGCGCACGACCTCGCCGACCGGGTCGGGCAGTGCGACGACGTCCCGGACGTCGGAGGCGATGGCGCGCACCCGCTCCGGGGTGAGGGTCAGCCGGTCGATGATCGCCTCGCTGGTACCGGCCTCGCGGGCCTTGGCGATGTCCTTGGCGTTGGCCTCGACGATCTCGCTCGTGCGGACCTCCAGGGCGTCCGCGATGGCGAGCAGCGCGTCGTCCTTCTCGGCCCTCGGCAGCGGGGCGAGGTCGGCGGCGGCGGCCTTGGCCCGGTAGGCGGCCTGGGTGACCGGAGTCATGGAGTCGTACGGCGAGAGCGAGGTCATACCGGAAGGGTAGTGCGCCGGGCGAGGCCGTCCACCCGTTGTTCCACAGCGCGAGACGGGATCAAAGGGACACCCGCCGGGACACGATCAGAACGGGTGGACCCCGACCGGCGAGGCCGGCGGCGGACCGTACCCCTCGGCGATGCGCTGGTGGTAGGTCTGGCGGTCGATGACCTCCAGGCCGACGATCTCCCACGGCGGCAGCCCCGCGGTCTGGCGGTGCTCGCCCCACAGGCGCAGGGCGACGGCGGCCGCGTCGTGCAGGTCGCGGGCCTCCTCCCAGTACCGGATCTCGGCGTGGTCGTTGGCGTAGCGACTGGTCAGCAGGAAGGGGTGGTCGTGGGCGAGCTGTTCGAGGGCGCGCCGGACCTCTTTCAGCGGGGCCTCGTCACCGGAGACGCTGAGGGTGACATGCCACAGGCGCGGCAGATCCTGGGGCTCCTCGCCCTGGTAGCGGTCGCCGGCCGCGACGCTCGTCAGGGTCCGCTCCTCACCGGCCGCCCGCGTGGCCCTGCCCCCGGTCTCGTCCTCGGCCGGGGCCGGGGAACCGCCGGCCGCCCTCGCCACGGTCCCCCCGGGGCGACCGGATGAAGCCGCCGCACCAGCGCGGGACGCCGCCCCAGGGCGCACTCGTCTCACGACGGCCTCCTTCATGCACAGGTCGACCCCACGGGTCGGGCGGAATGTTGTCCCTGGGACAAAGTTGAGCAGGCCGCAAGGGCTCGTGGGGCGGTTTTGCGGAACGTCCACCTCAGGGCGACGCCCTTGGCAGGGCGTTCACCCCGTTTTCGGACGGTACCCCCGGCATCCGGGGCCCCGTGGGGCGCGGGGCGGTCCTCAGACGGTCATCAGGGGTGCAGGATCACCAGATCGTCCCGGTGGACGACCTCCCGCTCGTAGGCCGGCCCCAGCTCGCGTGCCAGCTCCCGGGTGGAGCGGCCGATCAGCCGCGGGATCTCCCTGGCGTCGAAGTTGACGAGCCCGCGGGCCACGGCGTGCCCGGTGCCGTCGCGCAGTTCGACGGGGTCGCCCGCGACGAACTCGCCCTCGACGGAGGCGATCCCGGCCGGCAGCAGCGACTTGCGGCGGTCGACGACCGCTTTCACCGCGCCGTCGTCCAGGGTCAGCGAGCCCTGCGGGGTGGACGCGTGCTGGAGCCACAGCAGCCGGTCGGCGGAACGCTTGTCGGCGGGGTGGAAGTAGGTGCCGGTGTCACCGCCGGACAGCGCCTCGGCCGCGTGGACCGTGCTGGTCAGCACCACGGGGATGCCGGCGGCGGCCGCGATCCGGGCGGCCTCGACCTTGGTGACCATGCCGCCGGTGCCGACGCCCGCCTTGCCGGCGCTGCCGATCTCGATGCCCGCCAGGTCCTCGGGTCCGCGCACCTGAGCTATCCGCGAGGTGCCGGGCCTGCTGGGGTCGCCGTCGTAGACGCCGTCGATGTCGGAGAGCAGGACGAGCAGGTCGGCGTGGACCAGGTGGGCCACCAGGGCGGCGAGCCGGTCGTTGTCGCCGAAGCGGATCTCGTCGGTGGCGACGGTGTCGTTCTCGTTGACGATCGGCAGGGCGCCCATCGCGAGGAGCTTGTCGAGGGTGCGGGAGGCGTTGCGGTGGTGGGCGCGGCGGCTCATGTCGTCGCTGGTCAGCAGCACCTGGCCGACGCGGACGCCGTAGCGCGCGAAGGAGGCGGTGTAGCGGGCGACGAGCAGGCCCTGGCCGACGCTGGCGGCGGCCTGCTGGCGGGCGAGGTCGCGGGGGCGGCGGCGCAGGCCCAGCGGGGCTAGGCCGGCGGCGATGGCTCCGGAGGAGACGAGGACGATCTCCTTCTCGCCTCCGCTGCGGCTCTTGGCGAGGACGTCGACGAGCGCGTCGACCCGGTCGGCGTCGAGGCCGCCGGCAGCGGTGGTCAGCGACGAGGAACCGACCTTGACGACGATCCTGCGGGCCTCGCCCACGGCCTGCCTTGCCCCTGCCACCTTGTGTCCTGTCCCCTCGCGCCACGTGTGGGTCCTCGCCCGCAATGTACGCGAACGGGACGTGCCGACGCGCATCCGTCCACGTCCCGGACCTGCGGCGGACGGTGGATCTCCTGGCCCGGGCCGTCGCCCGGCCCGGCCGGACCGGGCGGGCGCATAGACCTGGCCGTCCCGGAGAGCAGGGGACACGCGCGTGTCGTCGGGCGGTCGGCACGCGTTAACCAGGGCGTCCGTCTCGCGACGACCTTGGAGTGTCCCCGTGCGAAAGCGCCTCTCCCACCTCCGGTCCGCGCTGCGGCTGCCGGGCCGGCAGACCGCGACGAGAGCGCTCGTCGCCGCCGTCCTGGCAGCCGCCGTCGTCGCCCAGGCCGTCGCCGCCCTGCGTCCGCACGTCCCGCTGCTGCTCGCCGCGACAGCCGCCTCCCTGGCCGTCGAGGGTGTCCTGCACCGCTGGCAGCGCGGCATGGTGTCGCTGTTCGCCAAGACCCACGCGGACATCACCGTGCGGCACGTCCTGCGCGACCTGCTGCTGGTGCTCGGCCTGCTGCGGCTGACCCCGGAGGACGAGGAGACGGCGTACACCGCGCTGGTGGCCGGGCTGCTCGCCTGCTACGCGCTGCACTGCGCCATCCAGGCGGCCTCTGTCCTGGTCCGCCGCACCCGCACCCTCCCGGTGGTCACCCGCAACATCGACGCCTCCGCGCTCCGCCTGACCCCGGCCCCGCCCGCCCTGCTGCGCCGCCCGGGGCCCCGCCTCCTGGTCCACGGCCTGCCCGCCACGACGGGCCTGCTGGTCACGGCGGCCACCGGCGAGCCCCGCTGCGCGGCCTTCGGCATCGCGATGTCCCTGGGGCTCGCCCTCATGGGCCTGTACGACCTTCTCGTACGGCTGCTGCCGAGCCGGCGTCCGGCGGGCGAGCAGGAGGTGCTGGACTGGTTCGACGCGTGGCTCGCCGAGTACCGGCCGACCGTCGGCCTGTACTTCTCCGGCGGGGTCTCCTCCGCCTACCAGGCCGACATGTGGCTGGAGCCGCTCGCGAAGCTCGGGGGGAAGCCGGTCATCATCCTGCGCGAGCGGTTCATGATGCAGAAGATCGCCGCGACCGACGTCCCGATCGTCTGCCTGCCGAAGGTGTCCACGCTGCTGCGCCTGGAGCAGTCCACGCTCCAGGTCCTCATCCACCCGTCGAACTCGGGCAAGACCTCCCAGGTCCTGCGCATCCCCACGATCAAGCACACCTTCGTCAACCACGGCGAGAGCGACAAGCTGTCCTCCTGCAACCCGTACGCGAAGGCGTACGACGAGGTGTGGGTGGCCGGTCCCGCGGCCCGCGAGCGGTACGCGGCGGCCCAGGTGGGCGTCGAGGACAAGGACGTGGTGGAGATCGGCCGCCCGCAGCTGGAGGCCGTACGGCCGTACGAGGGACCGCCGGCCGGGACGTACATGACGGTGCTGTACGCGCCGACCTGGGAGGGCTGGGACGGCAACCCCGGCAACACCTCGGTGATCGAGGCGGGCGAGAACATCGTGCGGGCGCTGCTCGCGGATCCGGGGGTGCGGCTGCTGTACAAGCCGCATCCGCTGACCGGGTCGGTGGACGCGCGGGCGGGCGCGGCGGACTTGAGGATCCGTGAGCTGGTGCGGGTGGCGAACCGGGAGCGGGCGGGGGAACGACCCGCCGACGACGGCGAACTCTCCTGCAGGACACGGGAGTTGGACCGGCTCACCACAGCTTCCTTCCGGGTGGCGGCGGACTCGGCCGAGCGGATGCTGCTGCAGTCCACGCCGGAGCCGGGCCGGGCCGAGGCGGTGGCCCGGGCGACGGCGGCCTGGGAGCGGGCGTACTGGGCCTCGCTGCCGGAGTGGGAGCACCAGGTCGTCACCGGCGCCCGGCCCGCGCTGTACGCCTGCTTCAACCGGGCCGACCTGCTGATCAGCGATGTGTCCAGCGTGGTCAGCGACTTCCTGGCGAGCGGAAAGCCGTACGCGGTCGCCAACACCAGCGGACTGAGCGAGGCCGAGTTCCGCGCGGCGTTCCCCACGGCGGGGGCGGCGACCGTGCTGACCCCGGACGCGGTGGGGGTGCGGGCGCTGCTGGATGCCGTACGCCACCCCGAGCTGGACGAACTCGCCGGGGCGCGGGCGGAGTTGAAGCGGCGGCTGCTGGGGCCGGACGAGCCGTCCTCGCAGGAACGGTTCGACAGGGCCGTACAGGCTCTGGGGGCGGTGGCCCGGGCGCGGAGGCTGCCGGGGCAGCGGCGGGAGGAGGAGACCGGGTCGGCCTCCGGGACGCTCACCCTGTCGGGATGAGGACCCTGCGTGCTTTGCGTACCGCCCGGCGCAGCAGCTGGTCGACGCCGACCTCCCGGTAACCAGGCACCTCCCGGGCCTCCCTCGGCTCGGCCAGGTAGACGGAGTCGGGCAGGCCCGTCGAGCGGTCCCGGAAGAACGGGTAGGCGACATACACCCGGCGGCCGCCCTTCTCCAGCACCGCCTCCGGGGTCTTCTTCGCCCTCATGAACTCCAGGACCTCCGTCAGGAGATCCGGGCGGCCCATCGCCACCAGCTGGAGCCGCAGACGTTCGTGGACGCGGAGGCGGTGGGCCACCTCACCGGTCCAGTAGGCGTCCAGCAGGGGCTTCGCCAGCTCCAGCTTCTCCTGGCGGACCGCCTCGCCGTCCTTCAGGAACTTCGGCCCGAACTGCGGGAGCAGGGTGACGAGGAAGGGGCGCACCATCAGCGCGTCACGCCTCGCGCCCGCCGGGACCATGTCGGCGATCAGGTTCATCAGGGCGCGGGCGGAGTCGAAACGCAGGGTGTGGCTGCCGGTCCTGGTGACGTGCTTGCCGTCCTCGCGGCCCACCAGGTAGTAGCAGGTGTGGTCGGCGATCACGGAGACGCCGTCGGCCCGCAGATAGGCCTCCATGGTGAACAGGGCGTCCTCGCCGGTCCACAGGGACTCGTCGAAGCGCATGCTGTGCCGTTCGAGGAACGCGCGGCGGAACAGCTTCTGGGCGCTCAGCGTGAACTTGATGTTGGAGGAGAAGACGTCGGTGCGCTCCAGGGTCTGCCCCCACATCGACGTCGGCGGCTTGCGGTTGACGCCCTCGACCCGGCCGAGGACGACATCCGTGCCGTTGCGGTCGGCCATCGCGACCATCCGCTCCAGGGCCTCGGGGCCGAGCCGGTCGTCGGCGTCGAGGAAGAAGACGTACCGCCCGGTCGCCTTGCCCAGACCGACGTTGCGCGGGCCGCTGGGGCCGCCGGAGTTGTCCTGCCGGACCACCGTGACGTCGAGGGAGGTGCGGGCGGCGAACTCCTCCAGGTACTCCCCGGTGCCGTCCGCCGAGCCGTCGTCCACCGCGATGACCTCGACGCGCGCGTGGCCGATGGTCTGTGCCTCGACGGAGGCCAGACAGTCGACCAGATACGGCATTGCCTCGTACGCCCCGATGACCACGGTCACATCAGGCTGCGCAATGGTCACTTCTCCCCCAGCCACGGTCCGATTCTGCTTCCGGCACTGGGACATACGCAGAAAGGGCCCGGTTTTCGGGATCACCCCCGAAACCGGGCCCTTTCTTTGCGAAGGGGAGGTCAGGCCTTGGTCGTGGCCTCCGCCGCCGAGGCCGCGGGCCGCGACTCCTGGCCGACATTGCGCGCCTCGGCCTTGATCGCGAGATTCGCCACCGCGGTGTTGAACTGCTCGATGGACAGGGGCTCGTCCGGTCCGAGCAGGTACTGCTTGAGCTCCACCCGGTCCTCGGCCAGCGGGTCGGCCGCCGGATCACGGACCGCGTCCAGCAGCTCGCCCAGCTCGGTGGCCTTGTTGGACAGGATCGTGGCCGCCCGCACAGCGGTGTTCTGCCGCTTGAACTCCTCGACGCCCAGCTCCGCGGAGTCCGTGACCGCGTACGGCTTGCCGCTCGCGATGAAGTCGGAGACCACGCTGGAGATGTCGGAGACCATCGCGTCGGAGACGTTGAAGCAGTCGTACAGCCGCGGTTCGGCGCCCGTGACCACCCGGTGCTGCCACTGGGGGAAGGAGCGCCAGTACACGTCGTTCCACTCGCCGCGCAGCCGGGCGATCTCCTCGTACTTGGCCACGTCGACCACGCCGTCACGGCTGGCCTCGGCCTCGTCGCCCTTCTCGCCGCCGCTGCCGACCAGGACGGCGAGCCGCGCCTCGATGCGGGCGAGTTCGGCCGTGGCAGCGGCCAGTGCGGCCGCGTCGGTCGGGAAGCGGGGGTCCGTGGCGCGCTCGGCGGCGGCCTGCACGATCAGCGCGGTGACCTTCTCGTGCGCGGCGGCCGCCTTGGGCAGGACCGTGCCGGTGAAGGGGTGCGGCTTGTAGAGGACACGGACCGGCGGGTCCGCCTTCAGCAGCTTCTTCACGATGTTCTCGCCGGCCAGCATCAGCGAGGTGTTGCCCGGGTCGCCGTCCCAGCCCTCCCAGGTGGGCGCGTACAACACGGTGGGGCAGTATCCATCAGCGGCTCCGCCGCGGGGCCCTTCGGGCGCACCCTGCCGCTTCTGGATGGGCGCCAGCTGCGGGCGGCCCACCTCGACGATGTCCTCGTCGCGGACCCCGACGTCGGCGATGGCGTAGCGGTCGCGGCCCGCCCGGCCGGCCACCCACACCTCGTCGTACGCCTTGCTGAACGGGTTGACGCTCGCCAGTTTGTCGCTGTCGCCGTGGCCGATGAAGACGTGCTTCATGGTGGGCACGCGCAGCAGGTGGATGTTCTTGCCGACGTTCGCCGCGTACAGCGCGACGCGCACCGTGGACAGGTCCATGTTCATCAGGTGCACCCCTCCGGGCACGCAGATGACGGGGACCGTGGTGGGCGCGAGGTTCTGCAGGATGACGCGCTCACGCAGGATGATCAGCGGCCTGGAGTCCAGCTGCTCCATGGTCTCCAGCCACATGTTGACCTGGTAGACGGAGTCCTTGGACCCGGAGAAGTAGAGCACCGTCTCCGGCTTGTGGTCGCGCAGCCACTCGTCGACCTTGGCGAGGACCTTGTCGGCGTTCGGCGGGACCTTCTTGCCGCGCACGTACGGCGTCAGCGCCAGGACGTACAGGGAGCCGAGCACTATCGTCACGCCGATGCCGATGAAGCCCGGCAGCGCCGAGTCCATCGCGGCGGCGACCAGTATGCCGACCACGGCCGCGAGGTCGAGGTGGAGCATCTTCTCGGCCGACCGGTTCAGCAGGCCGAGCGGCGGGGCGTCCGGGATGCGGAGGCGGGAGGCCAGGTCGACGTTGCGGGTGGCGACCGGGAGCCGGCGGCGGTTGCGGATCAGGGTGACCAGCGCGCCGTGCGGGGCCTGGAGGCCGTAGAACGCGATGAAGCAGGCGGTGGCGCCGTAGAAGATCAGGTTGTTGGAGAGGTCGAGGCGGGCCAGCAGCAGGATCAGCAGGAGCTGTCTGATCAGGAAGCGGATCGACAGCCCGGCGCGCACCTTGCTGAGGCGGTTGATCAGATAACTGCCCTGGCGGTGCAGATAGTGGTCCGCAAGGTACGTGACGGCGGTCGCGGCCGCGAAGGCAGGGACGCTCGGGATGAGCGCGGCCACCATTATGGCGGGGAAACCCACCAGCATGAGGACCGCCGCGGCCAGCTCGGCCGCGCTGCCCACCCGGGCGACGCGAATAGCGGTGCTTATCACTGAAAACCTGCTCTGGGAGGGATGCCGGTTGTTTACGAATTAACGCTGCTTGAGGCTTCAGGTCTTGCTTAAGGCTTCAGGCCCCTGTGAATGCACCAGGAACGGGCAGCCACAGAGGCCTGAATTTACCGAAGACTAATTGTCCCTGATTATGCCACGCCGTCCTGACGGTCCAGGACACTGGCCAGTGCGGCCTCGAAGCCGGAGGCCTGGCCCGCGGAGGCCGTCGGGTCCTGCTGACGGACGTCGATGACATGCCCGGTGAGCTCGGAGAGCAGCACGTCGAGCGAGGTGCGGGCCACCGCCTCGGAGGACAGCAGGCTGCCCGCGGGCTCCTGGCCGAAGGCTTTGGTGCGCATGGGGGTGGCGGTGCGCTCGGGGTTGATGCAGTTCACCCGGACGCCGTCACCCGCCCATTCGTCGGACAGTGCCTGCGTCAGGTTGACCATCGCCGCCTTGGTCGAGGAGTACAGGCTGTACTCGGCGCGGCCGCGGGTGTAGCTGCTGGAGGTGTACAGCAGCAGCTGGCCCTTGGTCTCCGCCAGGTACTTGTACGAGGAGCGCGCGATCTGCACGGGCGCCAGGTAGTTCACCTTCAGCGCCTCCTCGATGGTGGCGTTGTCGGTCTCGGCCAGCTTGCCGATGCGCAGCACGCCCGCGGTGTTGACGACGTAGTCGATGCGCCCGGTCTCGGCGTACGCCTTGGACAGCGCGTCGTCGACCTCCTCCGGGTTCTCGACGTGGGTGCCGGTGGTGGAGCGGCCCAGCGCGTACACCTTGGCGCCGTAGGACTCGGCGAGCTCGCCGATGTCCTTGCCGATGCCGTAGGAGCCGCCGAAGACGACGACGGTCTTGCCGGTGAGCAGCTCACGGTAGGCCTCGTCGCTCACCTGCTCGGGGGCCGCGGTCGAGGCGAGCTGGAAGAGCTTGTCGGCGATGAAGACGTCGACAGGCTGGGTGACCTTCATGTTGTACTCGTCGCCCGCGACGACGTGGATCGGCACGTCCGGCAGGTACTTGAGCACGACCGAACAGTCGTCCGTGGCCTGGAAGTTGGGGTCCCCGGCGGCGACCTCGTAGGCGCGCCTGATGGTGGACAGCTTGAAGGCCTGAGGGGTCTGGCCGCGGCGCAGCCGGGAGCGGTCCGGGATCTCGGTGATGAACTCGCCGTCGTCGCCGTGCTTGCGCGTGACGATGATGGTGTCCGCGGACGGGATGGCGACGTCGACGGCCTGGAAGCGCTCCAGGGCGACCACGCAGTCGTCGATGACGCGCCGCGAGAGCAGCGGGCGTACGGCGTCGTGGAACAGGACGTTGAGGTCCTCTCCCTCGGCCAGGCCCTCGCCGAGGGCCGCGATGGCGCGCTCGGTGGTCTCGTTCCGGGTGGCGCCGCCCTCGATGATCTTCTTGACCTTCGTGAACCCGGCCTTGGCGACGATCTTCTCTATGTCCGGAACGTAGCCCGGCGCCATCAGGACGATGATGTCGTCGATGGAGTCGGCCTTCTCAAAGGTGGTCAGGGTGTGCTCGATGACTGCCTTGCCGGCGATCTTCAGCAGCTGCTTGGGGATCGAGAGACCCACGCGCTGACCGGTACCACCGGCCAGGATCACTGCGGTGGTACGGGGCTTGGCGATGTGCTGGGACACAGAAGACCTACCTCGGGGCGACAGGGAACGGGGAAATGGTCCCACTTGCGGTTACCGCTGTGCAAGGCGACCGCCGTTCACCGCATATGTGCGCGCTACCTGTCATTCATCTTGCACTGGAGGTGACGGCGAGCGCCCCGTACAGTGCCCGGGCCGCGACCCCGGGGGCGACCCGCGGGGCGGGGGGTGCCGTACGGCGGACAGGAGCCCGCGGTCGCCCGTGATCCGCATCACGTCGTCGGGCACCGGACTGCACGCGTTCTTCATATGCATGACGGCCCTGTTGCGGATCAGCTGGGAATACAACTCGTCCGGCAGTCCATTGCCCCGGAATTCCTTGTCAAGATTCCGCAGCATTTCGGTCTCGGCAAGGGTAAGAGAGCGATTCGCGCTGTCCGGAACGGGCTGGAGGAGATTTTCGGGCAGCCCGACGAGCTGTTGCCGGTGGCGGTGCCAGAAGCGGGGCGCGGGCATATCGTCGCCGCCGGCCGCAGGGTGACCAGCACGTGGCCGCGCTCCCCGCCGAGCTGCTCGACGATCCGCGCGATCGTGGCATCACCCTCGGCGTCGGCGAAGAACTCGCCGCTGATCACCGAAGTCTTCCCACCGGTGCCCCCGACCTGTTCCGGAAGCCGCGTCCGGTGCTTCCCGGTGGGGCGGTGTCACCGGTCGTCGCGGGCCTCCCGCACGCGGTCAGGGCGGCTTCCGGCGGGTGTCTGCTGTGCGGAGAGGAGCGTGGGACCGCGACGAGGACCACGCCCCTCTCGGGCCGCCCGCGCTCACACGGGGCGGACCCCCGGCTTGCCCGCTTCCACCCGCAGCTGTGCCAGCGTGGTCGTCGTCGCTTCCGGCCTGACCACCGTGTCCACTGCGCGGACCTGCGCGTCGATGCCGTGCCGGTCGATGTCGAAGAGGTGGTAGCCGCGGTGGGCGTCGATGAACTTCCAGTGCGGGTTGTCGGCCCGCAGCGGGTCCCACTGGGCGTGGAAGGCGGCCTGGTCCTGGTCGCCGTTGCTGGAGATGGAGGTACCGACGAACTCGGCGCCGACGACCCGGGAGGACGGGTCGGCGTAGTCCTCCTTGAGGTCGCTGATCATCGTGAGGTGGCGGTCGCCGGAGAGCACGACGGGGTTGCGTACGCGCTTGAACTCCTCCAGGAGGGCGTTGCGTTCGACCTGGTAGCCGTCCCAGGCGTCGTAGTACCAGAGCTTGCCCTCGCCGGGCAGGATGTCGGTCTCGGCCATCATGATCTGCGAGGCGATGAGGTTCCAGCGGGCCGGTGAGCCGTGCAGCGAGTCCAGCAGCCACTGCTTCTGCTCGGCGCCGAGCATGGTGAGGGACGGGTCCTGGGCGGCCGCCTGGCTGGTGACCTGGTCGCTGCGGAACTGCCGGGTGTCGAGCACGTTCAGCCGGACCAGCCGGCCGAACTCCAACCGCCGGTACATCTGGATGTGCGGGCCGTTCGGGACGGCGGTGGCGCGCACCGGCATGTGCTCGTAGTACGCCTGGAAGGCCGCCGTGATCCGGGCCACGAACGCGTCGTGCGGCTGCTTGTCGGGGTCCTGCGGGACTTCGCCGGCCCAGTCGTTGTCGACCTCGTGGTCGTCGAAGGTGACCACCCAGGGGGCGTTCGCGTGGATCTCGGCGAGGTCCGGGTCGGTGCGGTACTGGGCGTACCGGTTGCGGTACTGGACGAGGGTGTACGGCTCGCCCGTGCCCTCGTGCCGCCGCGGACCGGCCGACGAGGGCGCCGACTCGTAGATGTAGTCGCCGACGAACAGCACGACGTCGGGGTCCTGGTCCAGCATGTCGGCGTACGGCGTGAAGTAGCCGTTCTGCCAGTTCTGGCAGGAGGCGAGCGCCACCCGGAGGCTGCCGCCCGAGCTGTGCCGGGCGGGGGCGGTGCGGGTGCGGCCGGTGCGCGAGAGCTGGCCGTCGGCGCGGAAGCGGTACCAGTAGGTGCGGCCCGCGCGCAGGCCCCGTACATCGACGTGAACGCTGTGTCCGTATGCGGGCAGGGCCTGGGCGGTGCCCCGGCGGACCACCTTTCTGAAGCGCTGGTCCTCGGCGAGCTCCCAGTCGACCGGCACCACCCTGTCGGGCATGCCTCCGCCGTTCAGCGGATCGGGGGCGAGCCGCGTCCACAGCACGATGCCGTCCGGCAGCGGGTCACCGGAGGACACGCCGAGGCTGAACACCCCGTCGGGCAGCGGGGTCTCCGCCGCCCGCGCGGTGCCCGGCAGCCACAGCTGGGCGGAGGCGGCGGCGCCGAGCACGGCGGCGCCCGCGGTCAGAAAGCGGCGTCGGTCGGGTGATGCTGCTCCGTACATGGGCGAACTCCCTTGCGTCGCTGACCTCTTGGACACCCTGGAAGCTCACGCTTCGGGGTGATCCGTGCGTTGAACCAGAGTGTTCGCGTGCATGACAAATAGGTAGACAACAGAAGAGCCGTTGCGACTCGGGTATCACATGATGAACGTGATCCCGGCGCAACGGCCTTCAGGACACCGCCGTCTGACGATCTTTTGGGTACTAGTTGGCGAAGTCCGAGCCCAGACGGGCCTTCGCGGCCGTGGTGCCGAGCAGGGCGTGGCCGAAGGTGAGCGTGCCGTTCGGCGCCAGGACGGTGGCCGGAATCGGCAGGCCGCCGGGCGAGACGACGTACTGGGCCCGGGAGCGGAAGGACCACACGGCCCCGGCGCCCGCGTTCTCCCCGGGCGCGCCGACCGCGACGTCGGCCAGTCCGTCACCGTTGGTGTCACCCGCATGGACGGCCCCGCCGAAGACGTCACCCTTCTCGGTGGCCCCCGGCACCCCCGGACTGTCCTGCGTGACCACCTGGTGGGAGCCCACTCCCGTCAGCCCGTCGGCCCGGCCGCTCAGCACGACGATCGCGCCGGCGTCCTTGACGGAGTTCGGTGCGGTGGCGGGGCCCAGGTCCTCGCCGGGCACGCCGGTGACCACGTCGAGGTACCCGTCCCCGTCGACGTCGGCGAGCTGGACGTCGGTGCCGAAGCCGTCGCCCTTCTCGGCGGTGCCGGGCACGCCGGGGTTGTCCTGGTTGACGAACTGGGCCGACACACCGTCAGGAGCTCCCGAGGTGCCGGGTATCCAGGTGATACGGCCGCCCTTGGCCCGGTAGGTGTCCCCGTCGCTCTCGTAGCCTTCGACGGTCCGGCCCACCACGATGTCGGCGTAGCCGTCCCGGTTCACGTCCCCGACCGCGAGGTTCTCGCCGCCCTGGAGCGCGGCGCCGTCGATGTCGTAGACCAGGGTCCACGGCGTGAGGCCGTCCTTGGTGCCCCACCAGTACGCGATCCGCCGGGAGTCGAACGTGTCCGTGCCGTTCTCCGCGGCCACGACGTCCGTGATCCCGTCGCCGTTGAGATCGCCGACGTCGAGGTCGAGGACCCGGCTGTCGTACCTGTCCTTCACCACCTGGCGCTTCCCGGTGGCGGAGCCACCGCGGGTGAAGGGGCCGCCGGTCGCCACCAGGTCGTGCTGGTGCACCACGGTCAGCAGGTCGCTCGCGCCGTCCCCGTCGATGTCGCCCACAGCGAGCCGGCCCTGGGCGCCCAGCCGGTCGCCGGTCGCGCCGGAGGCGAGGGTGGCACCGCCCGACAGACCGCGGGCACCGCCCCAGACGACCTGCACCAGACCGGAACCGCTGTTCTCGCCCCCGACGCCCACGACCAGGTCGGTGTACCCGTCCCGGTCGAGGTCGGCGCTGGTGAGCGCGCTGCCGAACCGGTCGCCCGTCTCGGAACCGCCCGGGATGCCCGCCGTGTTCTGGCTGAACACCTGCTTCGTGGAGGTCTTCAGGCCGCTCGCCGAGCCGTACAGCACCCCGACGAACCCGGCCTTCGCCCTCCCCGCGACGGTGCCGTCGGGCGCGGCCACCGCGAGGTCCGCGTAGCCGTCCCCGTTGAAGTCGTCCCGCACCTGGCGCGGCGCGGCCTCCGCGGCCCCCGCGGCGGCGGGCAGGGCCACGACCCCGCCGACCGCCAGGACGACGGCGAGTCCCGTGCGCCACCCTCTTCGTTGTCCGCGCATGCCGCGTCCCCCTCCTGTGACGGTCGTACGGATTGCCCCGTACGACTCACAGGAAGGGCGGTTGGTTGTCCTGCGGTGGGCCGGGACGCCGCCCCGTGTTCGCTCAGAAGGGCTCGAAGTCGTCGAACTCCTGGCTCGCCTCGTCCCGTTCGGCCTGCTTGTCGCGGCGGCGCTGGGCGGCGGGCCGGGGTTCCTCGAAGCGGTGGTCCTCACCACGCCGGCCGAGCATCTCGGCGCCGGCCATGACGGTCGGCTCCCAGTCGAAGACGACCGCGTTGTCCTCGGGGCCGATGGCGACGCCGTCGCCCGAGCGGGCGCCCGCCTTCATCAACGCCTCTTCCACACCGAGGCGGTTGAGGCGGTCGGCGAGGTAGCCGACGGCCTCGTCGTTGCTGAAGTCGGTCTGCCGCACCCAGCGCTCCGGCTTCTCGCCGCGCACCCGGAAGAGACCGTCCTCCTCGCGGACCACGGTGAAGCCGGTGTCGTCCACGGCCTTGGGCCGGATGACGATCCGGGTCGCCTCCTCCTTGGGCTTCGCGGCCCGCGCCCTGCCGACCAGGTCGGCGAGTGCGAAGGACAGCTCCTTCAGCCCCATGTGGGCGACCGCGGACACCTCGAAGACGCGGTAGCCGCGCGCCTCCAGGTCCGGCCGCACCATCTCGGCGAGGTCCTTGCCGTCCGGTACGTCGATCTTGTTCAGGACGACGACGCGGGGACGGTTGCCGAGGCCGCCGTACTCCTTGAGCTCCGCCTCGATGATGTCGAGGTCGGAGATCGGGTCGCGGTCGGACTCCAGCGTGGCGGTGTCCAGGACGTGCACGAGGACGCTGCAGCGCTCCACGTGCCGCAGGAACTCCAGGCCCAGGCCCTTGCCCTGGCTGGCGCCCGGGATCAGGCCCGGTACGTCGGCGATGGTGTAGACGGTCTCGCCGGCGGTCACCACACCCAGGTTGGGGACCAGCGTGGTGAAGGGGTAGTCGGCGATCTTCGGCTTGGCCGCGCTCAGCACCGAGATCAGCGAGGACTTGCCCGCGCTCGGGTAGCCGACCAGCGCGACGTCGGCGACCGTCTTGAGCTCCAGGACGATGTCCTGCAGGTCGCCGGGCACGCCGAGCAGCGCGAATCCGGGAGCCTTGCGGCGGGCGGAGGCCAGCGCCGCGTTGCCGAGGCCGCCGCGGCCGCCCTGGGCGGCGACGTAGGAGGTACCGTGCCCGACCATGTCGGCGAGGACATTGCCCTGCCGGTCGAGGACGACCGTGCCGTCCGGCACCGGCAGGACCAGGTCCTGACCGTCCTTGCCGGAGCGGTTGCCGCCCTCGCCGGGCTTGCCGTTGGTGGCCTTGCGGTGCGGGGAGTGGTGGTAGTCGAGCAGCGTGGTGACGGACTGGTCGACGGTCAGGATGACGTCGCCGCCCCGCCCGCCGTTTCCGCCGTCGGGACCGCCGAGCGGCTTGAACTTCTCCCGGTGGACGGAGGCACAGCCGTGACCTCCGTTACCCGCGGCGACATGCAGTTCGACGCGGTCCACGAAGGTGGTCATGGTTCAGTGCCTCCAGAAAAACGTACGGAATACCTATGGGTACAACACGCGAAAGGCGGACCCGCTTCCCACCAGGGAAGTGAGGTCCGCCTCGCGAAAGCTTCCGATCAGGCGACCGGAACGATGTTCACGACCTTGCGGCCACGGTGGGTGCCGAACTCCACCGCACCGGCGTTCAGCGCGAACAGCGTGTCGTCGCCGCCGCGGCCGACGCCCGCACCCGGGTGGAAGTGGGTGCCGCGCTGGCGGACCAGGATCTCGCCCGCGTTGACGACCTGACCGCCGAAACGCTTCACGCCGAGGCGCTGAGCGTTGGAGTCACGACCGTTACGGGTGGACGATGCGCCCTTCTTGTGTGCCATCTCTCCTCAGTCCCTTACTTCGCAGCCGCGGGGATCTCAGTGACCTTGATCGCCGTGTACTGCTGGCGGTGGCCCTGACGACGGCGGTAGCCGGTCTTGTTCTTGTAGCGAAGGATGTCGATCTTGACGCCCTTGTGGTGGTCCACGACCTCGGCCTGGACCTTGATGCCGGCCAGGACCCACGGGTCGCTGGTCACAGCGTCGCCGTCGACAACGAGCAGGGTCGAGAGCTCGACCGTGTCGCCAACCTTGGCAGTGGAAATCTTGTCAACCTCAACGATGTCGCCGACAGCAACCTTGTGCTGGCGACCACCGCTGCGCACGATGGCGTACACGCGGATCTCACTCTCTCGCTCGGGAACGGCACCCCCGCAGTCCAGCCGCCCGGCAGAGCGAGCGGCCTCTCCCGGCCAGAACAGCGGCCCGAGAGGAAGAGGTTTACGGGGATGTGGCGTGTCACCAGTGGACACGCCGACGCTCCAGGTTACGGGGCCACGGCCGAACGGGTCAAACCGGGCCCCGCCTCACTTCAAACCCGCGGGTTCAGGAACCGAGGGAGCCGAGGCTCTCACGGTAGGCCACGCACTCCTCGTAGGAGGGCAGCAGCCCCTGCTCACGGGCCTCGGCCAGGGTGGGCGCCTGCTCGTCCTTGGGGGACAGCAGCGGGGCGATCCCCTCGGGCCACTCGATGCCGATCTCCGGGTCGAGCGGGTGGATGCCGTGCTCGCGCTGGGGTGCGTACCCCTCGGAGCACAGGTAGACCACGGTGGCGTCGTCGGTGAGCGCCATGAACCCGTGGCCGAGTCCCTCGGAGAGGTAGACGGCGTGGTGGTCCTGATCGTCCAGGCGGACGATCTCCCACTGGCCGAAGGTCGGCGAGCCGGTGCGGATGTCCACGATCACGTCGAGGACCGCGCCGCGCACGCACTTGACGTACTTGGCCTGCCCGGGCGGCACATCGGCGAAGTGGATGCCGCGCAGGGTGCCCCGGCTGGACACCGACATGTTGGCCTGGGCCAGGCCGAGCGGGTGGCCCGCGGCCTCCGCGAAGACGGGGGCCTTGAACCACTCGTGGAAGCTGCCCCGGCCGTCGGGGAAGACCTTCGGTTCGAACACCCAGGCACCGGAGATGGAAAGGGGTCGCATCGCGGGGGTCTCAGCCCTTCTTCTGGTTGGTCAGGGCGCGCTTGATACGCCCGGCGGCCCGGCGCCACAGCGGGCGCGGCGCGGCCGCCTTCTTCTTCGGGGCACTGGGAGCGGCCTTCTTCGCGGCCGACGGGGTGTGCCGGTCGATCACCTGGGCGGTGCCGTCGGCGGCGACCACCACGTCGACCGGGAGCCGGGTCCACTTGCGCTCACCGCGAGCCGCGGAGGGCACGCCGATCCGGACCGCCCAGCGCATGCCGGTGAGCGTGTCCAGCGGCAGTTCGGCGGTGACCGTACGGCCGTCCAGGGTGGCGTCCGCCGGGTACTTGCCGACGTTCTTGCGCTCGAAGCGGAGCTGGACCGGGTCCCCGCCGGCCGCGACGACGTGCAGCGGCAGGGGCAGCCGTACGACGGAGCCCTCCACCGCGGCCTCGGCGGGCGGCATGACGGCGACGGCCTCGCCCTCCAGCTTGTTCGTGTGCTGGTCGACGTCGAGCGAGAGGTTGCCCGGTCCGTCGGTCCAGTACGGCAGGACGAGCCGTGCGGGTTCGCCGGTGAGGGCGGCCGAACGGCCGGCCTCGACGTCCGCGCCGCGCACCGCGCCGAGCCGGGTCTCCTTGCTCCAGCCGCAGGACTTGATCCTGAGGTGCAGGTCCCAGATGCCCTTGTCGAGCGGGGCTCCGGAGGCCGCGGTCTCGGGGTCGAGCTCGGCGCGGGCGGAGATCCGCTGCCGGAAGGCACCGTCCCCGGCCGCGACCTCGTGCAGCTCGCTCTTGACGGGGAGGTAGAACTGCCGGGCGTCCTCGCGGTGCCGAACCACCAGGTCCACGTCGCTCTTGGCCAGCGGGGCGTCCAGCGCGATGCCCTGGTCGTCGAGCGCCTTGAGAGCCTCGTCGGACAGCGGCAGACCGAGCAGCCGGCGCTCGCCCTCCTGGCGGAAGGCCATCGGCTCGTCGCCGATGTGCAGTTCGGAGTCGAAGCCGACGCTCAGGGTGCCGTCCCGCCACTCCAGCGAGGTGAGCTCGCCGGTGGGCTTGATCCCGGCCTCCCACTCGGCGAGCGTGCGGATGTCCTGGTAGCGGTCGGCGAAGATCAGCCCGGCGACGACCTTCTGGGTGAGGCCGAGACGGGCGACGACACCGGGTCCGAAGCGCTCGGTGACCACCTTGTGGATCTCGGTGTACAGCTCCTCGGCGTAGTCCTCGGGGAGCTTGAGGAGGCGCTTGCCGCGCAGCCGCTCGACCATCTCGTTGCGCAGCCAGCGGCTGAACAGCTTGTCGCGCAGCGCGCCGGGCTCGGTCAGCGACTCGACGACGTCGAGGGCCTCGCGCAGGTTGCCGAAGTAGCCGACCGGGTCGAAGCGCTGGAAGCCCGCGTTCGAGCCGTCGTCACGGGTGATGTGGTAGTAGCACAGGTAGTCGCCGAGGACGGAGACGTTCTTCGCGCGCAGGTAGGTCTCCACGACGAAGACGTGGTCCTCGAGCCGACGGCGACCCTCCTTGAAGCGGATCCCGTGCTCGTTGAGGAACTCCCGCCGGAACATCTTGTGCGGGGTGAGGCTGTCGATCAGCGGCGCGTTGGACACGCTGGCACGCGGCCGGTTGACCCGGAACAGCTCCTGCGGGACCGGGCGTCCGATGCCCGCCATCTTGCCCACGACGACGTCGGCCTCGTTGGCCTTGCCGTAGTCGTACATCCGCTCAAGGGCCTCGTCGCCGAGCCAGTCGTCGTGGTCGACGAACATGACGTACTCGCCCTGGGCGGCGTCGATGCCGGTGTTGCGGGGCCTGCCCGACCAGCCGGAGGACTCCTGGTGGATGACGTGGAAGTGCGGGTGCTCGGCGGCGAGCTGGTCCAGGCGGGCCGGGGTCTCGTCGGTGGAGCCGTCGTTGACGAAGAAGACCTCGAACTCGTCCGGGGTCAGGCTCTGCCGGAGCAGGCCCGTGATGCAGTCCTCGACGTATTTGCCGGGGTTGTAGACCGCGATGACGACGCTGACCTTGACCGTCACGCCGTGTTCTCCTTCAGATGGACCCGGTGGATCTCCGGGAAGGCCTCGGTGAGAGCCGTGCGCCAGTCGCGCAGCGGCTCGATGCCGGCCTCGGCGAACCGGCCGTGACCGAGGACGCTGTAGGCGGGACGCGGAGCGGGCCGCACGAAGGCCTCGCTGGTGGTGGGACGGACCCGGTCCGGGTCGGCGCCGAGCAGGCGGAAGATCTCCTGGGTGAAGCCGTGCCAGGTGGTCTCGCCGGAGTTGGTGCCGTGGTAGACGCCGGCCGGGGCGGTGCCGACCAGGGCGCCGAGACCCAACTCGACCAGCAGGCCCGCGAGATCGGCGCTCCAGGTGGGCTGGCCGCACTGGTCGTCGACGACGTCGAGGGTGTCCTTGACGCCCTCCAGCTTGATCATCGTGCGGACGAAATTGGGGCCGCCGCTGCCGTAGAGCCAGGCGGTGCGCACGACGTAGCCGCGCTCGGTCGCCAGGACCGCCTTCTCCCCGGCCAGTTTGGTGCGGCCGTAGGCGCTGCGGGGCGCGGTGGGTGCGTCCTCGGCGTACGGCTGCTGGGCGTCCCCGGCGAAGACGTAGTCCGTGGAGACGTGCAGCAGGACGGCGCCGGTGCGGGCGCAGGCCTCGGCGAGGTGACGGGGCCCGTCGCCGTTGATGGCGAGCGCCTCGTCCTCACGGGTCTCGGCGTCGTCGACGGCGGTCCAGGCGGCGCAGTTGACAACCACGGCGGGCCGGTGCTCTTCGAGTGCCGCGCTCACGGCGTCGGCGTCGGTGAGGTCCAGCGCCTTGCGGTCGAGGGCGACGAACCGCTCCCCCGACCGGTCCAGCCGGGCCAGGACGTCCTGGCCCAGCATGCCGCCGGCGCCCGTGACCAGCCAGGTGCGGTTGTCGGTCACAGCGCGGCCCGCTCCTTCAGCGGCTCCCACCAGGCACGGTTGTCGCGGTACCACTGCACGGTCTCCGCGAGGCCCTGCTCGAAGCTCTTGCGGGGCTCGTAGCCGAGCTCCTCGCGGATCTTGGTGCAGTCGACGGAGTAGCGGCGGTCGTGGCCCTTGCGGTCCTCGACGTACTCGACGCTGGTCTCCCAGTCGGCGCCGCAGGCCTTCAGCAGCAGCCCGGTGAGCTCCTTGTTGGAGAGCTCGGTGCCGCCGCCGATGTTGTAGACCTCACCGGCACGGCCCTTGGTGCGCACCAGCTCGATGCCCTGGACGTGGTCGTCGATGTGCAGCCAGTCGCGGACGTTGCCGCCGTCGCCGTACAGCGGGACCTTCTTGCCGTCGAGGAGGTTGGTCACGAACAGCGGGATGACCTTCTCGGGGAAGTGGTGGTGCCCGTAGTTGTTGGAGCAGCGCGTCACGCGCACGTCCAGGCCGTGGGTGCGGTGGTACGACAGCGCGATCAGGTCGCTGGACGCCTTCGCCGAGGAGTACGGCGAGTTGGGCTCCAGCGGGTGCGTCTCGGGCCAGGAACCCTCGTCGATCGAGCCGTAGACCTCGTCGGTGGAGATGTGCACGAAGGTCTTGATGCCCGCGCGGTGGGCCGCGTCGATGAGGGTGTGGGTGCCGACCACGTTGGTGCGCACGAACTCGGCGCCGCCGTCGATGGAACGGTCGACGTGCGACTCGGCGGCGAAGTGGACGACCTGGTCGTGCTCGGCCATCAGCTTGCCGACCAGCTCGGGGTCGCAGATGTCGCCCTGCACGAAGGCGAATCCGGGGTGCTCGCGCACCTCGTCGAGGTTGGCCGGGTTGCCCGCGTAGGTCAGCTTGTCGAGGACGGTGATCGAGACGTCACCGGGGCCCTCGGGGCCGAGCACGGTACGGACGTAGTGCGAGCCGATGAAGCCGGCACCGCCGGTCACCAGAATCCGAGTGGTCATGAAGAGATCTGCACCTTGCTGTGATCACCGAGCACGAGCCGGTGTGCCTTGGGGTTACGGGGCGCGGGCGTGACCTCGACGTCACGTCCGATGAGCGAGGCCTCCACGCGGCGCACGCCGGTCACGGACGAGCCGCGCAGCACGATGGAGTACTCGATTTCGCTGTCCTCGATCCGGCAGTCCTCGGAGACGGACGTGAACGGGCCGATGTAGGCGTCGTTGACGACCGTGCCGGCGCCGATGATGGCGGGGCCGACGATCCGGCTGCCACGGACGCTGGCGCCCGCCTCGACGCGGACCCGGCCGATGATCTCGCTGGCCTCGTCGACCGTGCCCTCGTTCACCGGCTCGACGGTCTCCAGGACGGACCGGTTGACCTCCAGCATGTCGGTGACGTTGCCGGTGTCCTTCCAGTAGCCGGAGATGGTCGTGGAGCGGACGTCGCGCTTCTGGTCGATCAGCCACTGGATGGCGTGGGTGATCTCCAGCTCGCCGCGCCAGGAGGGCTCGATGGAGCGGACGGCCTCGTGTATGGCCGGGGTGAAGAGGTAGACGCCGACGAGGGCGAGGTCGCTCTTGGGCTGCTTCGGCTTCTCCTCCAGGCCCACCACCCGGCCGTTGCCGTCGAGTTCGGCGACGCCGAAGGAGGTGGGGTTGGGGACGCGGGTCAGCAGGATCTGCGCCTCGGGCCGCTCGGCGCGGAACTCGTCCACCAGACCGGTGATGCCACCGACGATGAAGTTGTCGCCGAGGTACATGACGAAGTCCTCGTCACCGAGGAAGTCCTGCGCGATGAGAACGGCGTGGGCGAGGCCCAGCGGCGCTTCCTGCGGGATGTAGGTGACCTTGATCCCGAACTGGGAGCCGTCACCGACCGCCTCCCGGATCTCGTCCGCGGTGTCGCCGACGACGATGCCGACCTCGCTGATTCCGGCCTCGGCGATCGCCTCCAGGCCGTAGAACAGCACCGGCTTGTTGGCGACCGGCACCAACTGCTTGGCGGAGGTGTGGGTGATCGGGCGGAGGCGGGTGCCCGCTCCCCCGGAGAGCACGAGAGCCTTCACGAAAATCCCTATTTGTCTAAATTAAGCGTCAATCACGGCTCACATCATAACCCTGAGGACAGGCCGGGGATTCACCGGCCATTCACACGATCGATCACCGGTTGACAACTTTCCGTCGGACGCAATAGCCACAGAATCACGAAATCCGCCCCCGGCGAACCGGGAACGGATTTCGATCTTCAGACGGCCGAAACTAGGCGGTGACCGTCCGTCAGGCCTCCTCGGCCGGGGTCGAGACGGACCGCGGTGACTGCTGCTCGGCCGAGACCGTCTTCTTCGACGTCGCCTTCTTCGCGGTCGTCTTCTTGGCGGCGGTCTTCGTCGCGACCGTCTTCTTGGCAGCGGTCTTCTTGGTCGCGGCCTTCTTCGCCGTGGCCTTCTTGGCCGTCTTACGGGCCGTCTTCTTGGCCGGAGCCGCCTCCTCGGCGGGCTCCGCCACCTCGACCGGCGCCTCGGCCGAAGGCACGACCACGACGGCCGCCTCCCCGGACGCGGTGGGCGCGGTGGCCTTGCGGACGGCACGGCGGCGCGGACGGACCGGGGCGCTCTCGGCGACCGCCTCGGGCTGGGCCTCGGCCGACACCGCCACCGGCTCCTCGGCCTGCGGCTCGACCACCGGCGCGGCCTCGGCGACCGTCACCACGGCTGCCTCCGCACCCGTCGGGGAACCGGCCGGCGCCGATGCCCTACGGGTGGCCCGGCGACGCGTACGGCCCTTGGGAGCGGCCTCGTCGGCGGCGGGCTCGCTCACGGGAGCGGCCTCGACGACCGGGTCCTCCGCCGCGACCGGCTCGGCCTGCACCTCGGCGGCCGGCTCCGGCTGCACGGGACGCTCGACCTCGACCTCGGCCGGCACGGCCTGAGCGGTCGGCACCTCGACGTCCTCGAAGACCGGGCTCTCCTGATCGGCCGGCGCCTCGGCACCGCCCGACCGCCTCGACCCGGCACCCCGAGGGGCACCGGCGGGAGCGGACGCCCGGCGGCCGGACCTGCGACGGCCACGCCCACGCGTGGCCGCGGCCTCCGCCTCGGCGACGCTGCTGTACAGCTCCTCGTCCGGGGCGAACTCGGCGGGCGTGAGCGCGATCGGCTCGGCCACCTCGGCGGCGAGCTCCGCCTCGGTCTCGACCTCGAGGTCCTCGGACGCCTCCACGGCGGCCACGGCCTCGTGCGTGTGCTCCTGCCCGTCGCCGCCGCGCCCGCGCTTCTTGCGCTTGCTGCCGCCACCGGCGGAGGTCGGCGTCTCCATGTGCACGATGACACCGCGGCCGTTGCAGTGGACGCAGGTCTCCGAGAAGGACTCCAGCAGGCCCTGGCCGACCCGCTTACGGGTCATCTGGACCAGGCCCAGCGAGGTGACCTCGGCGACCTGGTGCTTGGTCCGGTCCCGGCCCAGGCACTCCAGCAGACGCCGCAGCACCAGGTCCCGGTTCTGCTCCAGCACCATGTCGATGAAGTCGATCACGATGATGCCGCCGAGGTCGCGCAGCCGGAGCTGACGCACGATCTCCTCGGCCGCCTCCAGGTTGTTCCTGGTGACCGTCTCCTCCAGGTTGCCGCCCTGGCCGGTGAACTTGCCGGTGTTGACGTCGACGACGACCATCGCCTCGGTCCGGTCGATCACCAGCGAACCGCCACTGGGCAGCCAGACCTTGCGGTCCAGCGCCTTGGCGAGCTGCTCGTCGATCCGGTACGTGGCGAAGACGTCGACCTCGGAGGTCCACCGCGACAGCCGGTCGGCCAGGTCCGGGGCGACGTGCGAGACGTACCCGTGGATGGTCGACCAGGCCTCGTCACCACTGACGACGACCTTGGAGAAGTCCTCGTTGAAGATGTCGCGGACGACCCGGACGGTCATGTCCGGCTCGCCGTAGAGCAGCGTCGGGGCGTTGCCGCTCTTCGCCTTCTTCTGGATGTCCTCCCACTGCCCCTGCAGCCGCTCGACGTCGCGGCGCAGCTCGTCCTCGCTCGCACCCTCGGCGGCGGTGCGCACGATGACGCCCGCGTCCTCGGGGACGATCTTCTTGAGGATGGTCTTCAGACGGGCGCGCTCGGTGTCGGGCAGCTTGCGGCTGATGCCGGTCATGGAGCCCTCGGGGACGTACACGAGGTAGCGGCCCGGGAGGGAGACCTGGCTGGTCAGACGCGCACCCTTGTGCCCGATCGGGTCCTTCGTCACCTGGACGAGCACGGGCTGGCCGGACTTGAGCGCGGACTCGATGCGGCGCGGCCCGTTGGCCATGCCCAGCGCCTCGAAGTTGACCTCACCGGCGTAGAGCACCGCGTTGCGGCCCTTGCCGATGTCGATGAAGGCGGCCTCCATCGACGGCAGCACGTTCTGGACCTTGCCCAGGTAGACGTTGCCGACGTACGAGGTGGCCTGCTCCTTGTTGACGTAGTGCTCGACGAGCACACCGTCCTCGAGGACGCCGATCTGGGTGCGCTCACCGCTCTGCCGGACGACCATCACGCGCTCGACGGCCTCGCGGCGGGCCAGGAACTCGGCCTCGGTGATGATCGGGACGCGACGGCGCCCCTGCTCGCGGCCCTCGCGGCGGCGCTGCTTCTTGGCCTCCAGACGGGTCGAGCCCTTGATGGACTGCACCTCGTCGGACGGCTCGGCCTTGGCGCGCGGCTCGCGCACCTTGACGACGGTCCGCTCGGGGTCGCCGTCACCGGGCTCGATGTCGACGGAGGAGTCACCTGCCCGACGCCTGCGGCGACGGCGGCGACGGCTGGAGCTGGAGCCGCCGGACTCGTCCGAACGGGCGTCCTCGTCGTCCTCGTCGTCCTGCTCGGCGTCGTCCTCCTCCGGTGCCAACTGCACGGACTGCGCGGACCGTCCGGACCGCCCGGTCTGCTCGGCGTCCTGTTCGTCGGAGTCCTCCGGGTCGTCGTCACCGGACGCCTCGGCGGACTCACCGCGGCGACGGCGACGGCCACCGCGGCGGCGGCGCCTGCGCGACCCGCTCTCCTCGGCGTCGTCCTCCTCGGCGGAGTCCTCGACGGAGTCCTCGCCGGCGTCGTCCGCCTCTTCTTCTTCGACGACGGTCTCGGCGACGGTCTCCTGCGCCTCGGGCTCGTCACCGGCACCCCGGCGCCGGCGACGGCGCCGCGACCCGGTCTGCTCCTCGGCGATCTCCTCGACCGGCTCGACGGACTCGGCCGGCTCGCTCTGCCCGGCCTCCGCCTCGGCGGCGGCCTCGGCGGCGGCCCGCTGCGGGGTCTGGAACTGCGGCTCGGTGAAGACGGGCGCCTGGAACACGGCGACCGCGGGCCGGGCCGGCCGACGCGGCGAACCGTCCTCGTCCTCGGTACCTCCGGCGCGGCGCGCGGGCTCGGAGAACCCGGTGGCGGCCTGCCGGACGGACCGCCGACGGCCACGGCGCGGGGCGGCCTCCTCGGCGGCGGGGGCGGGAGCGGGGGCCTCAGCGGCGGGCTCCCGCACGGCGGGGGCCTCGGCAACCGGCTCGGACGGCGCGGCCTCGACGGCCTCGCCCTCGGGGACACCGGCGGGCGCGGAGACGCGACGCGTGGCACGGCGGCGGGTACGACGCGGGCCCGCGTCCTCGGCATCGGCGCTCTCGGCGGGCACTTCGGCGACCACCGGCGCGACGGTCTCGGTGACCTCAGCGGCAGCGGGCGCCGCCTCCACGGCCTCGGCGACCTCGGCGGCCTCCGGAGCACCGGCGGGCGCGGCGGCACGCCGCGAGGCCCGGCGACGCGTACGCCCGGCGGGCGCCTCGTCGGCGGTCTCGGCCGCGGCAGGCGTCTCGGCGCTCACCGGAGCCGCGGTCTCACCGGCTTCGGCCTCACCGGCCGCGGCGGCACCGGCGGGCGCGGACACCCGACGGGTGGCGCGCCGACGGGTACGCCCGGCGGGCGGAGCCGCGTCCTCGACCTCAGCGGCAGCCTCGGTCGCTGTCTCGACGGCGGGCGCCTCGGCGGCGACCACCGGCACCACGGTCTCGGCGGCCTCGGGAGCCGCGGTCGCCCCGGCGGGGGCGGACGCCCTACGGGTCGCACGCCGACGCGGACGCGCGGCGGGCGCGGCGGTCTCGGCCGGTTCCTGCGTCTCAGCGCTCTCGGTGTTCGCGGTGTTCTCGACGGTCTCGTCGAGCTTCTCCTCCTCGTCCGTCACGAGGTCCTCCGCCTCCGCGGCCGGTACGGCCGGAGCGACGATCTCCTCGCCGCCCGGAGCGGCGGCGACCGGCGGTCCCGCCGGCCTGGAAGCGGCACGGCGCCGACGACGCGGCGGCAGGGTGTCGCTCGGAGTGTTCTGTTCGGAACCCTCGAGGGGTTCGGTCGGTTCGAGCATGCGGGCTTGTCTCCCGTCAGGCTCCCGGGCGCCGCACCTGGTCCGGCGAGAATGCCGGTGACGTCCGCGGCTCGCGCGATGCGCGGTGCCGCCGTCCGGGGCGCGGGCGCCGCACGGGAGCTCTCTGTGTCCTGTCTCGCCGGTTCCGTACGCCCTTGTTGGGTACGGCCTGGCGAAAGTCTTGTGGTCGGTGCGCTGCCCGACCCAGGTGGCTCCCGAGTACGAGGGCTGCGCTACGACGCCCGTCCTTCGCGGGACCTTCCTTACGCCGGCGCCTTCGCGGCGGCAGTCGCTTCGGCCGTTGAGTGGGCCGTAACTGCCTCGCGGTCGGGCGCGAGCGGGTCGGTCACCGTGCCGGTCTCTTCATCGAGCAGCCCCTGCGCCAGCCTGGTCACCGCTGCGGGGACCGGCGGCGCCAGGTCGGCCACGGCGCGGAGACCGGACAGGACGTCGTCGGGTCGAACGGCAGGCGTCACGTGCCGAACAACCAGCCGCAGTATCGCACAGGGCTGGTCGGTCGGCCTATCAGCAGGTTCACTGTGCGTTTCAAGTCGTACGACCGCGGGGCGGGCGTCGAAGGTCCGAAGGCCGTTCTTGGTGGTGCGCTGGACCTCGACCGCCTCGGCGGTGTTGAACGCGGCGACCGCGCGCCCGGCCTCCGCCGGGTCCACGCCGTCCAGCCTGAGCTCCCACACGGAAGCGGTGAGCCGGTCGGCGAGTCCCGAGGTCCGGGCCTCGACCGCGTCGACGACGTCGAGCCCGGCGGGGAGCGACTCGTCGAGGAGGAGCCGGAGCTTCTCCGGGTCGCGCGCCTGCGTGAGCGCGATCTCCAGGTACTCCGCCTCACTGCCCGTGCCGGTGGGTGCGGCATTGGCGTACGACACCTTCGGATGCGGTGTGAACCCCGCCGAGTACGCCATGGGCACCTCGGCGCGGCGCAGCGCACGCTCGAAGGCGCGCTGGAAGTCACGGTGGCTGGTGAACCGGAGGCGGCCGCGCTTGGTGTAGCGCAGTCGGATGCGCTGCACCGCCGGTGCGGGCGGCGGGCCTTCGGGCTGTCGCTTGCCCAGTGTCGCTCAGTCCTTCGTGAGTGCGGTCGTACTGCTACCAAGAGTACGTGTGTCGGCGCCCGTCGGTTCCCGGGGGGACACCACCTGCGGTTGCCCCCGATCCCCGAACAGCATGCGCCGGACATCGGCCCGGGCCTGCCGTACCGACTCCCGGGCGGAGGCGAGTGCGGCCCGGGTGATCCGGCCCACACTGCGCGCGGCCTCGGCGACGGGGCGCAGCACGGCGTCCCGGATCACGTGCCCGACAGGGGTCAGGACCTCGCGGTACACCCAGCGCACCGGCTCGACGAAGATCCACCGGAAGAGGGTCGCGAGGAACCGGCCGACGGCGAGCGAGATGTGCCCGGCGATCCGCCAGGCGTGCCCGAGCGCGTCCCGGACCTCCCGGCCGACGACGACGAGAACCCTTCCCACGGGCGCGAGAACCCAGCGCCACAGGGCGAGCGCGGGCAGCACGAGCAGGATGCGCGCGATCCAGTACAGGGCGAGCCCGATGCCACTGACGACGGCGCCGACGACGGCGCTCACCAGCCAGGCGAGCCCACGGGCGCACCAGGCGATCGCGCGCCCGATCGGCGTGAAGATCCAGACGAGCAGGGCGCCGACCCCCTTGACGAGCCATACGATCCCGCGCCCGACCGGCGTGAACATGCACGCGTACACCCACACCAGGCCGGCCACGATCCCGTGCCCGACCCACGCGAGGCCGCGTCCGGCCAGTGTGAGAATCCAGACAATCCCGGCGCCCAGGCCCCTGAGCAGCCACACCGTCCCCTGCCCGACCGGAGTGAGCACGCGCGCGTACACCCACCCCAGCCCCGCCACGACTCCCCGCACGACCCACGCGACGCCATGCCCGACCGGCGTCAGTACAGACCGGTACAGCCACACCAGGGGGACGACGAGGAGTACCTTGCCGAGCCAGCCGACCGCTTTGGCGAGGGGCACGACCACGTATCGCCACACGGCCACGCAGGGCCACACGACCAGGGCCCGCCACAGCGGCCGCAGCAGGCTGTCCCGCAGGAACCGCCCCGCCACGACGAGCGCGTCCCACACGAGCCGCACGGGCACGACCAGCACGAGCACGACGATGCGTACGGGGATGCGAATCGCGACAGTGAGACATCCCTCGGGCGGGGCCGGGGACGGGGGTGGGGGCGCCTGTGGCGCGGGCTGCTTCTCCAGGTCCATAACGACGTAGACGCCTCAGTTCCCCGTCCGGATCCAGTACCGCGGCAGGAGACGCGGTGCGGAGAGCCTACCGAGGCGGGTCCGGTCTGGGACCTCGGTGAGAGCCCGTGCACTATGTCCCCATGATTACGCTTACGAAGGAAGACGGCCCCGCCGACCTGGACGGCGTGACCCACCTGTCCATAGGGGTCTCCTGGGACCCCACCGCGGGTGCCAGCGGCGGAGTGATCGGCAAGCTCCGCCGCAAGACCGGCACGGATCTCGATCTGATCGCCATAGCCATGCACGACGGCGACCCGGTGCGCCTGGCGGGCCTCGACTCGCTCGACCCCATCGGCAACGGCTCCCTGCTCCACAGCGGCGACAACCAGACCGGCCACGGGGACGGCGACGACGAGACGGTCACCGTCGAGTTCGCGAAGCTCCCGCCGCACATCACGTCGATCGTCTTCGTCGCCGCCGCCTACAAGAAGGGCAGCTCCTTCCAGAAGGCCCGCAACATCAGCTTCAAGGTCTACGACGCCACCGGCGGCAGCTCCCAGCAGGTCGCCGACATCTGGCCCAGCATGCTCACCACGGACAACGGCTGTGCGGTCGCCAAGGCGGTCCGAGTCGGCAACACCTGGAAGCTCGAAGTCATCAACACCACCGGCAAGATCAAGCAGGGCGACGAACTGGCCCTGATGCGCTTCGCCGCGAGCAAGTAGCCGACGGCGGGGCAAGGATCCGGGGGAGAGGGCCGGGGGCCACACCATGGGCAGCCCTCCCCCTCGCCCCCCCTTCGAGCTCTCCCTCTCCCTCTCCATCGACCGATGAGTTTTGAAGCCCGACAAGGTCTGCCTCTGCAGAAGCGAAAGCCGCGTACGCACTCACTCTGTGAGGGGACCCATGACCGCACAAGCACTGCCTCCCGTCGTCGACGCCGCGACGTGGGAGCACCGGCTCGGGGAACTGCGAGCCCGGGAGAAGGCCGCGACGCGGGAACTCGACGCCATCGCGGCCGAGCGCCGTCGCCTGCCGATGGTCGAGATGCCCGACTACACACTGGAGAGCGAGGACGGCCCCGTACGGCTGGCGGACGTCTTCGAGGGCAAGCGCCAACTGATCGTCTACCACCACATGTGGTCCGCCGGTCAGGAGTGGCAGTGCCCGGGCTGCACCGGCTTCACCTCGCAGTACACCCGTCTGGAGTTCCTGGACAACTACGACGCCCGGTTCGTCGTCGTCACCCAGGGCCCGATCGGGGAAGCCCTCGCCTACAAGGAGCGGGTCGGCAACAGGATGCCGTGGTACTCGACCGTGAACAGCCCCTTCGGGGCCGAAGTCGGCGCCCCGCCCGACGGAGGATTCGCGGTCAACGTCTTCCTGCGCGACGGCGACACCGTCTATCGCACCTGGCACACCAACGGCCGCGGCACCGAGCAACTGAGCCACACCTTCGCCCTGATCGACCTCCTCCCGTACGGCCGCCAGGAGGAATGGCAGGACTCCCCGGACGGCTGGCCCCAGTCCCCCACCTACAGCCGCTGGGCCACGTCGAAGGACATCGCGGCGCTCTACGGCCCGAGGCCGGCCGACGGGCACTGAGCCCGAACCCGGGCGGGGCGGCCGCGGACCCTCCACGTCCTGCTCTCCTCGCCCGGTCGGTCCATACTGAAGGCAGGAGTGACGCCGCCCTTCGTGCGAGGAAGGTGAGTGCGCACATGTGCCGTTGGATCGCCTACTCAGGCACACCCGTCCTTCTCAGCCGCGTCCTGTTCGAGCCTCGCCACAATCTGATCGACCAGAGCCTGCACTCCCGCATGGGAGTGGAGACCACCAACGGTGACGGCTTCGGCATCGGCTGGTACGCGCAGGAGCTCACCACACCGGCGGTGCTACGGGACGTGGGCCCCGCGTGGAACAACCGGAACCTGCAGGAAGTCGCTCACCACGTCCGTTCGGGTCTCTTCTTCGCCCACATCAGGGCGACGACCGGAACAGCCGTCCAGCAGACCAACTGCCACCCCTTCCGAAGGGACCGCTGGCTGTGGATGCACAACGGCATGATCAACGACTTCCATCTGCTCAGACGTGACCTGGCCCTGGCCGTCGACCCGGCCCTCTACCCCGAGTTGGAGGGTTCCACCGACTCCGAGCTGATGTTCTACCTGTCCCTGACGTTCGGTCTCACCGAGGACCCGCCGGGTGCCGTGGCCCGCATGGCCGGCCTGGTCGAGGAGACGGGCCGCAGACACGGCGTCCCCCACCCCCTCCAGATGACCATCGCCCTCTCCGACGGTGACCGCCTCTGGGCCTTCCGTTACTCCAGTGAGGGCTCGTCGCGGTCCCTGTTCTACAGCACCCGGGTGGAGTCCCTGCGCGCGCTCCACCCGGACGCCGAGTTCCTCCAAGAGGTCGGTGAAGAGACCCGCCTCGTCGTCTCCGAGCCCCTGGGCGACCTGCCCGGCGCCTGGAACGAAGTACCCGAGAGCAGCTACGGCCTCGTCCAGCCGGGCCAGGACATGCTCCACCCCTTCAAGCCCCAACTCCCCCAGCCGTAGCCTCAGTGAGAGTGCCCACTCGAAGCGGGCGCCGGACCAGCGTTCTTGACCGTCAGGGGCAGCAGCTTCTTCCCCGTCGGTCCGATCTGGATGTGGGTGTCCAGCTGCAGCCATATACCAACGGGGCCAAAACAACGCTACCGTGGCCGACATGGGGAAACGGACGAGGACACGCACTCCAACTGACCGTGGGCAGTACGACGTTGAGTCCGAATGGAGTGAGGCCGACTTAGCACTCTTGGAAGAGCTGCAGAGGGCGGAGGCCCTGTTACCCCACGACGCACCGCGCGCACTCTTGTCAGTGCGGCTGTCCGTCCTGACGGATGACACGACGTCGCCTGTCCGGCAGGAGCTCGATCTCCGCGTGCTCGCCAGGGAACGCGGCTACCGGGTGGTCGGCGTTGCGAGCGATCTCAACGTGTCGGCGACGAAGGTCCCACCGTGGAAGCGCAAGGAGCTCGGTGACTGGCTCAACAACAAGGCGCCCGAGTTCGACGTACTGCTCTTCTGGAAGCTGGACCGCTTCGTACGACGGCTCACAGACCTCAGCACCATGATCGATTGGTGCCTGAAGTACGGCAAGAACCTGGTCTCCAAGAACGACTCGATCGATCTGACCACGACCGCCGGGAAGATCATGGTGACGATCGTCGGCGGCATCGCCGAGATCGAGGCCGCCAACACGAGCACGCGCGTCGCGAGCCTCTGGGAGTACACCAAGACTCAGAGCAGCTGGCTCGTAGGCAAGCCCGCATACGGCTACGAGACAGCGGAGGACGACGGCGGCAGGGTCGTCCTCGTCTTCAACGACGATGCGTACAGGGCGCTGCATTGGTGCCGCAATGCCGCCATGCGCGCGAAGCCGGCTTCCGCTCGCCGTATGGCCAGGGTTCTCGTCCGCGCAGGAGTCTGCGGACCAGGCCTGACAACGGCGACCCTCATCCGTCGGCTCCGGAACCCAGCCCTGATGGGCTACCGCGTAGAAGAGGACAAGAACGGAGGCGTGCGCCGTTCGAAGGTCGTGCTGGGCAGTGACGCCAAGCCCATCCGCGTGGCAGAGCCGATCTTCACCGAGGACGAGTTCAGCAGCCTCCAGGCCGCCTTAGACCGACGTGGAAAGAACCAGCCCACCCGCGCTCCGGGCGGCGCCACACAGTTCCTCGGGGTCCTGATCTGCGACGACTGCGGCACCAACATGACGGTACAGAAGACCCGAGTCAAAGAGCGGTCCTACATGTACCTCCGGTGCGGCAAGTGCAAGGCCGGAGGCCAGGGCGCACCGAACCCCTATGAGATCTACGGCAAGCTCGTCGAGGACGTCCTGAAGGTCCTGGGCGACGAGCCGGTCATGACGCACGAGTACCGGCAAGGCGCTGAGGCCCGCAAGGAACAGCAGCGCCTCGAACAGTCCATCAGCTACTACATGACGGGGCTTGAGCCCGGAGGCCGCTTCACGAAGACTCGGTTCACCAAGGAGAAGGCGGAGAAGACCCTCGACGACCTCATCAAGCAGCTGGAGGCCATCGACCCCGAGTCGACCAAGGATCGATGGGTGGCCGTGCACAACGGCAAGACCTTCCGGGCCCACTGGGAGGAGGGCGGCATGGAAGCCATGGCCGCGGATCTGCTCCGGGTCGGCGTGCAGTGCAAGATCAAACGGAGCAAGGTCGCAGGCGTACGCGCGCCACGCATCCACATGAAGCTCATGATTCCCAGGGACGTGCGGGACCGTCTGATACTCAAAGAAGACGATTTCGCTGAAGCCTTCTGACGACAGGCGTGACCTATGGATGCGGTGCTGCCGCACTGAAGAGCAGTGGTAGGCAGCGTCCCCACTCACTCGAACCACGACACGGGGTCGAACGGCTCCTCCGTACCGTCATCGTCAAC
Organism: Streptomyces sp. NPDC102270; assembly: GCF_044766405.1. Classification (NCBI taxonomy): domain Bacteria; kingdom Bacillati; phylum Actinomycetota; class Actinomycetes; order Kitasatosporales; family Streptomycetaceae; genus Streptomyces; species Streptomyces sp. NPDC102270. The sequence goes on from NZ_JBIWLX010000001.1 coordinate 197,563, forward strand.
CATCACGATCTCGCTTTCGATCAAGATCCGGGCCCTGTCGTCGTCAGGTCGGGGCGACAACGAGCGAAGAGGCTGTCGGGGCTCGCGTTCAGGGAGCGCGGCTATCCGCACCACTCCCCCTCACGCCTCGCCTCAAGGCCGAGCCGCCGGGACTCCGCGAGGTCATCGGCGATTCCGGCAGCGATGAACGCAGCGCCTGGCGTGTGGCCGGAACCGACGTAGCGCCAGTGCCTCTCGGTGACCGCGTCGGGCAGGTCGCCATGGCCCATGTGGTCAGCGCGTTCGGCGCGGAGCACTGCGTACGTCGTCGAGTAGACGCGGGACTTGGTCAGGATGTGGCCCCGGTAGCCCAACGTGTGAGCCCAGGCCCGAAGGCGGAGGGGCGCGTACTCAGGAAGTCCACCAAGGCGCCAGCAGGTACGCATGAGCGTACGGACATGACCGTTGACCGGTGCCGTGTCGATTTCGGCGACGGTGGAGAGCGAGTGGTCCAGGCCGGCGCCGGTCTCGCTCGCCCCCTTGGTGACGTACTTGGCCACGTATGCGGCACCGGCGTCATCATCGAGTCCACGCCCATCGATACGCAGGGGCCGGACGTCGATCTGGACGCCCCATCGCGCAACGTGTGGCAGCCCATGAGGATGCCCGTGGCGTTGTTGCGGCAGCCGTCGGGCCGCCCTCGGACCGGTGCCCCGCAGGTCACCGGTGCTTGGAAGAAAGACCACAGCAGGACCAAGGCCGACAAGACAATGATCACCACTGGGCCGGCTGCCGCATTGATCCATGCCGCAATGAGAAGTGCCCCGGCCAGGACACCCCACCACTGCCCCAAACCACCGAACCGACTGCGTCTCGCCCCCGAGGTCGCCATGCCAGTAATCGTGGCTACAGACCTAGCGAATCATGCACTCAGCAGACGATATGACCGAAAGGAGGCCCTGGGGCTCATACCCACTCCACCACGGACACGATCCGCGACGGACCTCCAGGACCTGGCAGCGGCGTTCGGCTAGGCGCCGACAACGATGCGGGACGAGAAGCCGAGGCGCCAGCCGCAACAAGCGCAGCCTGCAACTCCTCCTCACTCGCCCCTGCCAACGCCTCAACCACCCGATCGAGTGCCTCGCTCACCTCAGTGCGTGTGACCACTCGAAGCCGGCGCCGGACCACCGTTCTTGACCGTCAGCGGAAGCAACTTCTTCCCGGTCGGGCCGATTTGTATGGCCGTGTCCAGCTGCGGACACACCCCGCAGTCGAAGCAAGGCGTCCACCGGCAGTCCTCAACCTCTGTCTCGTCGAGGGCGTCCTGCCAGTCCTCCCAGAGCCAGTCCTTGTCGAGGCCGGAGTCGAGGTGGTCCCAGGGGAGGACTTCCTCGTAGGTCTTCTCGCGGGTGGTGTACCAGTCGACGTCCACGCCGAAGGCGGGCAGCGTCTTGTCGGCGCAGGCCATCCAGCGGTCGTAGGAGAAGTGCTCGCGCCAGCCGTCGAAGCGGCCGCCGTCCTCGTAGACGGCGCGGATCACGGCGCCGATGCGGCGGTCACCGCGGGACAGAAGGCCCTCGACGATGCCCGGCTTGCCGTCGTGGTAGCGGAAGCCGATCGAGCGGCCGTACTTCTTGTCGCCGCGGATCTTGTCGCGGAGCTTCTGCAGGCGGGCGTCCGTCTCCTCCGCGGAGAGCTGCGGGGCCCACTGGAAGGGGGTGTGGGGCTTGGGGACGAAGCCGCCGATGGAGACCGTGCAGCGGATGTCGTTCTGGCCGGAGACCTTGCGGCCCTCGGCGATCACCTTCGTCGCCATGTCCGCGATCTGGAGGACGTCCTCGTCCGTCTCCGTCGGCAGGCCGCACATGAAGTACAGCTTCACCTGGCGCCAGCCGTTGCCGTACGCGGTCGAGACCGTACGGATGAGGTCTTCCTCGGACACCATCTTGTTGATGACCTTGCGCATGCGCTCCGAGCCGCCCTCGGGGGCGAAGGTCAGGCCCGAGCGGCGGCCGTTGCGGGTCAGTTCGTTCGCCAGGTCGACGTTGAAGGCGTCCACGCGGGTGGAGGGGAGGGACAGGCCGATCTTGTCCTCCTCGTACCGGTCCGCCAGGCCCTTCGCGATGTCGCCGATCTCCGAGTGGTCCGCCGAGGACAGCGAGAGGAGGCCCACCTCCTCGAAGCCCGTCGCCTTCAGGCCCTTCTCCACCATGTCGCCGATGCCCGTGATGGAGCGCTCGCGGACCGGGCGGGTGATCATGCCCGCCTGGCAGAAGCGGCAGCCGCGGGTGCAGCCGCGGAAGATCTCGACGGACATGCGTTCGTGGACCGTCTCCGCGAGGGGGACGAGGGGCTGCTTGGGGTACGGCCACTCGTCGAGGTCCATGACCGTGTGCTTGGACACGCGCCACGGGACGCCCGACTTGTTGGGGACCACGCGGGCGATACGGCCGTCCGGGAGGTACTCGACGTCGTAGAACGCCGGGATGTACACCGAGCCCGTCTTCGCGAGGCGGAAGAGGACCTCTTCGCGGCCGCCCGGCCGGCCCTCCGCCTTCCACTCGCGGATGATCTTCGTCATGTCGAGCACGGCCTGCTCACCGTCGCCGATGATCGCCGCGTCGATGAAGTCCGCGATCGGCTCGGGGTTGAAGGCCGCGTGGCCGCCGGCCAGCACGATCGGGTCGTCGAGCGTACGGTCCTTGGACTCCAGCGGGATGCCCGCCAGGTCAAGGGCCGTGAGCATGTTGGTGTAGCCCAGCTCGGTGGAGAAGGACAGGCCGAACACGTCGAAGGCACCCACGGGCCGGTGGCTGTCCACCGTGAACTGCGGGACCCGGTGCTCGCGCATCAGCGCCTCCAGGTCCGGCCACACGCTGTAGGTGCGCTCGGCGAGGACGCCCTCCTGCTCGTTCAGGACCTCGTAGAGGATCATGACGCCCTGGTTGGGCAGCCCCACCTCGTACGCGTCCGGGTACATCAGTGCCCAGCGGACATCGCAGGACTCCCACGGCTTGACGGTGGAGTTGAGCTCACCGCCGACGTACTGGATCGGCTTCTGCACATGCGGGAGCAGAGCTTCGAGCTGCGGGAACACCGACACTGCGGTTTCGGCTGACATCTCGCACTTCCATGGACGGACAGGGGTGACCATCTAGCCTAACGCGGCCGCGGCCGGCCCCCGTACGCCCGAAAGGTCACAGGGCGTCCGCCGCCCCCTTGATCCCGTCCCAGACCCCGGGCAGCTCCGCCTCCACCGCCGCCGCCCGGCGCTCCTCGCGCCCGTACAGCAGGCCGTACGTGAAGGCGCTCTCCCCGCCCGCGTGGGCGACCGCGGACAGCTCGCGCAGGGTCTGCCGGGCCATCACGCTGTCCTGGTGCTCCCCCAGCAGGTTCTGGAGAGCCTTCATGGACTTGACCATGGTCTTGGCCGGCTTGCCGAGGGCTGGGCGGGCCGCCTCGGCCGCGTAGCGGGTGCGCTTGGTCTTCTTGCGGGCCTCGTGGATCGCGACGTCCCGGTCGGTGCCGGGCTCCAGTTCCAGCGCCCGCCCGACGTGCCCGGAGACCGTGCGGAAGTCCTTCCGCACGGCCTTGGCGATCACCTTGTGGGGCTTCTTCCCGGCCGCCTTGAGCAGTGGCGGGTCCGCGATCAGCGCGTCGAGAGTGTCGAGCAGGGCGAGGTATCGCCGGGAGTCGAGCACTCCGATCAACCGCGCGCTCGCCCCGCCGGGCCGGACCCCCGACCAGGCGCTGAGGCGTTCGCCCACGGGCCCGGAGACCAGCGCCCCGGGCACCTCGTCGAGGGCGGCCGACAGGCGCTCGCTGAGCACCTCGCGGTCCCGGTCCACGCCCAGTTCGCCGGCGAGCCACTTCAGCTCGTCGCCGATCGGGTCGGTGACGGCCCGGTCGAGGACCTTGCCGTACGACTTGAGGGTGCTGCGCAGCCGGCGGGTGGCGACGCGCATGCCGTGCACGGAGTCCTCGGCGTCCTGGCGGACGGCCGGGTCGAGTGCGACGATCGCGTCCCGCTGGGTGCGGACGTACGCGAGGACGTGGTCGCCCGCGGTCACCGGGGCCCCGGTGACGGGGCTCTTCTTCCTGGGCGCGGTCTCCGCGAGGGCCCGGGCCAGCTTCGAGGAGGACCCTGAGGGCCGTAGGCCTGCCTTGCGCAGGCGCTTGTCCACCTTGTCGAGGAAGGCGGGGTCGCCGCCGTCGGCGAGTTCCACCTCGATCTCGGTCCACTGGGCGCCGCCGACGCCGCCGCTGAGCCGCTCGGCGTGCACGGCGTCCACGCTGACCTCGGCGAGCAGCCGGCCGTCCGTGTCGAGGAGGTGGCGCACATCGCGCTCCGAACGCAGCCGGACCACGGGCAGCAGCTCGGCGTCCCGGACGCGGGAGCGGACCAGGGCGACGAGTTCGTCGGGGAGGGTGTCGGAGAGCGGGGCCCGGATCTCGTCGCGTACGCCCTCGGAGACGGGGAACTTCAGATGCCAGCCGGCGTCCGATCCACCCGTGCGGCGGCGCAGGGTGATGGAGGACGCCATGAGGCGTTCGTCGGGTGTGTCGTAGTAGGTGGCGTCCAGCCGGGCGACACCCTTGTCGACGACGGTCTCGACCCCGGCGACTTTGGTCAGGTCGGGCAGGCCGCTGTCCTCGGACTCATACTTGCGTTCGATCTCCCGCTTTGTGTCCGCCATGATTCGAATCTAGTGGTCGGCCCGGGGTTTCGGCAGGGGGTCACCGCCACCCGGCTGACCCCGGCTAAGCCGACATCGGCCGCTGCACCTTGATCGACTGCAGCAGCCCTATGGCCACCCAGACCGCGAACATCGAGGATCCGCCATAGGACACGAACGGCAGCGGAAGACCGGTGACCGGCATGATCCCGAGGGTCATGCCGATGTTCTCGAAGGCCTGGAAGGCGAACCAGGCGACGATCCCGGCGGCCACGATCGTGCCGTACAGCTCGGTCGTCTCGCGGGCGATCCGGCAGGCCCGCCACAGGACGACCCCGAGCAGGAGGATTATCAGGCCCGCGCCGACGAAGCCCAGTTCCTCGCCGGCGACGGTGAAGACGAAGTCGGTCTGCTGTTCGGGGACGAACTGGCCGGTGGTCTGCGAGCCGTGGAAGAGGCCCGCGCCGGTGAGCCCGCCCGAACCGATGGCGATCCGGGCCTGGTTGGTGTTGTAGCCGACGCCCGCCGGGTCGAGGCTCGGGTTGGCGAAGGCCGCGAAACGGGCGATCTGGTACTCGTCCAGCACCCCGAGCTGCCACACCGCGACCGCTCCGAGCGTGCCCGCGCCCAGCAGTCCGAAGACCCAGCGGTTGGAGGCGCCGGAGGCGAGCAGCACACCGAGCACGATGATGACCATGACCATGACCGACCCGAGGTCGGGCATGAGCATCACGATCAGCATCGGGACGGCGGCCAGGCCCAGGGCCTGGAGCACTGTGCGGTGGTCGGGGTAGGGCTTGTCGCCCGCGTCGACCCGGGCCGCGAGGAGCATCGCCATGCCGAGGATGATCGTGATCTTCACGAACTCCGAGGGCTGGAGCGAGAAGCCGCCGCCGAGCACGATCCAGGAGTGGGCGCCGTTGACCGTGGAGCCCAGCGGGGTGAGGACCAGCAGGAGCAGGAAGAGCGAGGCGCCGTACAGCAGGGGCACGGCGGTGCGCAGGGTGCGGTGGCCGACCCACACCGTGCCGATCATCAGGGCGAACCCGATGCCGGTGTTCATGAGGTGGCGGATCAGGAAGAAGTAGGGGTCGCCCTGGTTGATCTCGGTGCGGTTGCGGGTCGCCGAGAAGACCAGGACCGAGCCGATCATGGACAGGGCGAGGGCCGAGAACAGTATCGGCCAGTCCAGCCGGCGGGCGAGTGAGTCGCGGGCCAGCAGCCGGGTCCAGCCCGCGCGCGCGGGGCCGTACCCGGAGACCTGGAAGCTGTTCGCCCCGGTCATGTGAGCATCCTCCGGCTTCCCCTCCTGCGGCGCCGCCTGCGGGTGTCACGGTTCCCGTTGGTCGGCGTGTTCACGGTCGCGCCCTGCTGCGTCGCGGCCGGCTCGGGCGTGGCCTCCTGGCTCGCCCGCTGGTCCTTGGCCGGGTCCTTGGCGATCTTCGGGGACTTGATGGTCCCGTCGGTCTGGACCTTGGGCAGGCTCTTCTCGGGGGTGGGCAGCAGCGCGTTCTTCTTGTCGATGGTGCCGTCGGCCGAGACGCCGTACATGGCGTTGTAGATGTGGCGCACTGCCTCACCCGAGGCGCCGGAGCCGGTGCCGGCCTGGGCGATCGTCATGACGACCGTGTAGTCCTTGGAGTACGTGGCCAGCCAGGACGTCGTCTGCTTGCCGTAGACCTCGGCGGTGCCGGTCTTGGCGTGCAGCGGGATCTTGTCCTGCGGCCAGCCGCCGAACTTCCAGGCGGCCGTACCGCGGGTGACGACGCCTTCCAGGGCGGCGTCCATGCCCTTGATGGTGGCCTGGTTGATCGGAAGCTTCCCGGTCGCCCTGGGCTTGATCTCCTGGACGGTCCTGCCGTCGGCGCTGATGATCGCCTTGCCGATGCTCGGCTGGTATATGGTCCCGCCGTTGGCGAGCGCCCCGTAGATCCTGGCCTCCTGGATCGGGGTGACGAGGGTGTCGCCCTGACCGATGGAGTAGTTGATGGAGTCACCCTCGCGCATCTTGTTGCCCTCGAGGCAGTTCTCGTACGCGATCTTCTCGACGTAGGTGCCGTCCTTCTTGCCGGTCCTGCACCAGGAGTCCTTGTTGGCCTTCCAGTACGACTCCTTCCACTGGCGGTCGGGGACGCGGCCGGTGACCTCGTTGGGCAGGTCGATGCCGGTCTCCTTGCCGAGGCCGAACTGGTGGGCGGCCTTGTAGAAGTAGTCCTTCGGCTCACCCTTCTTGGGGTTGATGCCGCCGTCCTTCTTCCACTCCCGGTCGGCGAGACCGTAGAAGACGGTGTCGCAGGAGACCTCCAGGGCGCGGCCGAGCGAGATCGGGCCGAAGCTCTCCCCCTCGAAGTTCTTGAAGACCTGGCCGCCCACCGAGTACGAGCTGGTGCAGGGGTAGCCGCCGTCCCACTCGTAGCCTGCCTCGACCGCGGCGGCCGTGGAGACGACCTTGAACGTCGAACCGGGTGCGGACTGACCCTGTATGGCCCTGTTGAGCAGCGGGTAGTCGGAGCCCTTGCCGGTGAGCCTCTTGTAGTCCTTGGCGGAGATTCCGCCGACCCAGACGTTCGGGTCGTAGGTCGGGGCGGACGCCATCGCCACGATCCGGCCGGTCTTGGCCTCCATCACGACGACGGCGCCCGAGTCGGCCTTGTAGTTCTCGCCGGTGATCTTGTCCAATTGCTTGCGGGCGATCTTCATCGCCTGGTTCAGCTCGTACTCGGCGACCCGCTGGACGCGGGCGTCGATGCTGGTGACGAGGTTGGCGCCGGGCTGGGCCGCGTCGGCCTCGGCCTCGCCGATGACACGGCCGAGGTTGTCGACCTCGTAGCGGGTGACGCCGGCCTTGCCGCGCAGTTCCTTGTCGTACTGGCGCTCGAGACCCGAGCGGCCGACCTGGTCGGAGCGCAGGTAGGGCGAGTCGGTGTCCTGGGCCTTGGTGATCTCCTCGTCGGTGACCGGGGAGAGGTAGCCGAGGACCTGGGCGGTGTTGGCCTTGCCGGGGGCAGCGTAGCGGCGTACGGCCTGCGGTTCGGCGCTGATGCCGGGGAAGTCCTCGGCGCGCTCGCGGATCTGCAGGGCCTGCTTGGGGGTGGCCTCGTCGGTGATGGGGATCGGCTGGTAGGGCGAGCCGTTCCAGCAGGGCTGGGGCGTCTTGGCGTCGCAGAGCCGGACCTTGAGCATGACGTCCTGGGCGGACATGCCGAGGACCTTGGCCAGCTTGGCGAGGACGGCCTTGCCGTCGTCCTTCATCTTCAGCAGGTCGGTGCGGGAGGCGGAGACCACCAGGCGGGTCTCGTTGTCCGCCAGGGGCACTCCGCGGGCGTCCAGGATCGAGCCGCGTACGGCGGGGTCGACGACCTGCTGGACGTGGTTGCCGGAGGCTTCCTTGGCGTACGCGTCGCCCTCGCGGATCTGGAGGTACCAGAGGCGGCCGCCGAGGGTGCCGAGGAGGGACAGCACCAGGATCTGGATGACGACGAGTCGGATCTGGACCCGTGGGGTCCGTCCGGTCTCGGGGATATTGGTCACTGCGGCTGCCGCCCCCTCTCAGTGTGTGTACGTGTCATATACGGCGAACCTGTGAACGCGGGCCGCCGACTCGCCTGGGGTCACAGCCGCTTGACCCCCTTGATGCGGCCCACCCGCCCGGTACGGGTCCGCGTCTTGGTCTTCAGGCCGCCGAGGCCGCCGCGCTGGCCGCCGATCTTCAGGCCGGTGCCCGAGGAGAGCCAGCCCGAGGAGATGTCCGCCGACTTGGCCGTGGAACCGGCCTCGGCGAGCGGGTCGTTGTCGGCGCGCCGGGCGAGCGCCATGATGCCGGGCACGACGAACGGGGCGAGCAGCAGGTCGTACAGGGCAGCGGTGAACAGCAGGCTGGGCAGGCCGACATGACGGGCGGCGGTGTCGCCGACGAGGGCGCCGACCCCGGCGTAGAGCAGGGTGGTGCCGATGGCGGCGGCGGCCACGACGACCATGGGACCGGTGGCCGACTTGAGTCTGCCGTTCTCCGGTTTGGCGAGGCCGGCGAGGTAGCCGATGACGCACAGCACCAGGGCGTAGCGGCCGGCGGCGTGGTCGGCGGGCGGGGCGAGGTCGGCGAGGAGTCCGGCGGCGAAGCCGACGAGGGCGCCGCCGACATGGCCGTAGACCAGGGCGAGGCCGAGGACGGTGAGGAGCAGCAGGTCGGGGACTGCGCCCGGGAGGTGCAGGCGGGCGAGGACGCTCACTTGGACCACCAGGGCGACCACGATCAGGGCGGAGGACAGCAGGATCCGGTTGACGCGCATGACTACAGCTCCTACTGCTGTTGCTGGATCTGGCCGCCGACCGGCGCAGTGGCGGACGGGGTGACGGTGACCGTCACGGTCGGCGTGGGCGTCGGTTTCCGTTTGGCGGGCAGCACCGTGTCGCGCGGGTCCTTCTTCGGGGTCTGGACGACGACACCGACGATGTCGAGCTTGGTGAAGCTGACGTACGGCGTGACGTAGACGGTGCGGGTGAGGTCGCCGCCGGAGGGGTCGACGCGGGAGACCACGCCGACCGGGACGCCGGGCACGAACGGCTTGTCGGCCTGCGAGCCGAAGGTGACCAGGCGGTCGCCCTTCTTCACCTCGGCCTTGCCGTTGAGGAGTTCGACGCGCAGCGGGCGGTCGCCCTGTCCGGAGGCGAAGCCGAGCTCGTCGCCGGCCTCCATGCGGGTGCCGACGGTGAAGTCGGGGTCGTTGGCCAGGAGCACGGTGGCGGTGTTCGGGCCGACGGTGGTGACGCGTCCGACCAGTCCGTCGCCGTTGAGGACGGTCATGTCGCGCTGGATGCCGTCGTTGACGCCGACGTCGATGGTGATGGTCCAGGAGAAGCCCTGGGCCGCTCCTATGGCGATGACCTCGGCGCCCTTGATGCCGTACTGTCCCTCGCCGGCGATCTTCAGCATCTTGTCGAGCTGCTTGAGGCGGCTGGAGTTGCGGTCGTCGCTGCCGAGTCGCGCCTTGAGGGCGGCGTTCTCCTTCGTCAGCTCGGCGAGCCGGTCGTGCCGCTCGCCGGAGTCGCGGATGGCGGAGACCGCGTTGCCGACCGGGTCGACCGCGGCGGACACACCGTTCTCGATGGGGCCGAACACGGCGGCCGCGCCTTGGCGGGCACCGTCGACCGGCGAGTCCTCCCCGCCGCGGATGTCCACCGTGATCAGCGCGAACGCGACGGCGATCAGCAGCACCAGGAGCAGCCGGCTCTCTCGTGTGTCCCTCACGTGCGGCGGCCGTGCCCTTCTCATTGAAGTTGCGTTTGTGGGAGCTTATGCCTCTATATCAACGATCCGCCGCACGAGAGGAGATCATCTCGTACGGCGGAATCGAAGAGTTACGTCATCTGCGCGGCTGGGCGTCCAGCACCTGCTGGAGCGCCTCGAATTCCTCGACGCACTTGCCCGCGCCCAGCGCCACGCTGTCCAGCGGGTCCTCGGCGATGTGGATCGGCATGCCGGTCTCCCGGCGCAGCCGCTCGTCGAGCCCGCGCAGCAGGGCGCCGCCGCCGGTGAGGACGATGCCGCGGTCCATGATGTCGCCGGAGAGCTCCGGCGGGCACTTGTCGAGGGTCGTCTTGACCGCGTCGACGATGGCGTTGACGGGTTCCTCGATCGCCTTGCGGACCTCGGCGGCCGAGATGACCACGGTCTTGGGCAGCCCGGAGACGAGGTCCCGGCCGCGGATTTCGGTGTGTTCGTCAGCATCGAGGTCGTATGCCGAGCCGATCGTGATCTTGATCTGTTCGGCCGTCCGCTCACCGAGGAGGAGGGAGTACTCCTTCTTGATGTGCTGGATGATCGCGTTGTCCAGCTCGTCGCCCGCGACGCGGATGGACTGGGCGGTGACGATGCCGCCGAGCGAGATGACCGCGACCTCCGTGGTGCCGCCGCCGATGTCCACCACCATGTTGCCCGTGGCCTCGTGGACCGGCAGGCCGGAGCCGATGGCGGCCGCCATGGGCTCCTCGATGATGTGCACCTGGCGGGCGCCGGCCTGGGACGACGCCTCGATGACGGCGCGGCGCTCGACGCCGGTGATGCCCGAGGGGACACACACGACGACGCGCGGCCTGGCGAGATACCGCCGCTTGTGGATCTTCAGGATGAAGTAGCGCAGCATCCGCTCGGTGATCTCGAAGTCGGCGATCACGCCGTCCTTCAGCGGCCGCACGGCAACGATGTTGCCGGGGGTCCGCCCGATCATCTTCTTCGCTTCGGCGCCGACCGCGAGGATGCCACCCGTGTTGGTGTTGATCGCGACGACGGACGGTTCGTTGAGTACGATCCCGCGACCCCTGACGTACACCAGCGTGTTGGCGGTCCCGAGGTCGACAGCCATGTCACGGCCGATGAACGACATTGAGTTCCCCATCAGGATTCGTGTGGCCTTCCCTGGGAGCTTTTGAGGGCTTTTCAGGTCGGCGAAGTGGGTGCAGTGACGTGAAGGCTTCCATCGTAGACGCGCCTGCACGAACACTGCGCGAGGGTCTTCGCCATTGTCAGCAGATCGAACACCGCCTCGCTTGTGGAGACGGTCCATAGGGGGCACGCGTTCCCCCGATCGGCACGCATATGCCGGAGGACGGCCGAAAACGTACGGCCGCCCCAGGTCAGACAGTCAGGTGAACTGACACCCTGTCAGAAAATGCCACGAAACCTACGCGCCGGACTATGCGCGCCCGGGGAAGAAGATCTTCACCTCGCGCTCCGCGGACTCCTCCGAGTCGCTCGCGTGGATCAGGTTCTCGCGGACGATGACGCCGAAGTCGCCACGGATGGAGCCGGGCGCGGCGGAGATCGGGTCGGTCGGGCCGGCGAGGGCGCGGACGCCCTCGATGACCCGCTCGCCCTCGACGATCAGCGCGACGACCGGACCGGAGGCCATGAACTCCACCAGCGGCTCGTAGAAGGGCTTGCCCTTGTGCTCGCCGTAGTGCTGCTCCAGCGTGTCCTGGTCCAGGGTGCGCAGCTCCAGCGCGGTGATCTGCCAGCCGGCCTTGCGCTCGATACGGCTGATGATCTCGCCTGTCAGGCCACGACGGACTGCGTCGGGCTTGAGGAGGACGAGGGTGCGCTGGCTCACGAGGGGCTCCTAACCTGCTGACATGTGCGGTGGGACGAGGTTACAGGGCGTGTCGGTACGTTCGTCACACAGCGTCAGGTGTAGTGGAGTGCGCCGGGCCGGCTTGGGCGGCTTGGTCCGCCTGCGCGGCGAATCTCGCCTTCGCCTCGTCGATCTTCCGGCCGTAGTGCACGGAGGCCCACCACAACGCCGCGAAGATCGCGCCCATGAAGAACATGGTCGGGATGACGAAGCCGGAGGCGATCAGGGCGACCTGGAGCGCCCAGCCGAGGGCGACGCCGCCGGGCCGGGTCACCATCCCGCACAGCGCGAGGCACAGGAACATGGCGATGCCGCTGACCGTCCACACCGTGGACGTGGCCAGGTCGGGGTCCTTCATCGCGACCAGTCCGGCGAAGCCGATGACGAACAACTCGCCGATCAGGGTCGATGCACAGAGCGTACGCATGGCCGCGGCTCAGCCCCTTCCCAGCAGCAGCCGGGCCTCGCCGACCGTGATGACCGAGCCGGTGACCAGCACACCGCCGCCCGCGAACTCGCCGTCCTCCTCGGCCAGCGTGATCGCCTCCTCCAGGGCGTCCGGCAGCCGCGGCTCGACCTGCACGCGCTCCTCGCCGAACACCTCGACGGCGATCGCGGCGAGCTCGTCGGCGTCCATCGCGCGGTGGCTGGAGTTCTGCGTGATCACGACCTCGGCGAGGATCGGCTCGAAGGCCTCCAGAAGCCCCCGAACGTTCTTGTCGCCGCTCGCGCCCACCACGCCGATGAGCCGGCTGAAGTCGAAGGCCTCGCCGACCGCCTCGGCCGTCGCGCGGGCGCCCGCCGGGTTGTGGGCGGCGTCCAGGACGACGGTCGGGGAACGCCGTACGACTTCGAGGCGGCCCGGGGAGGAGACGGCCGCGAAGGCCTTGCGGACGGTGTCGATGTCGAGCGGGTCCGGGCGCTGGGCACCCACCCCGAAGAACGCCTCCACGGCGGCGAGCGCCACCGCCGCGTTGTGTGCCTGGTAGGGGCCGTGCAGCGGCAGGTACACCTCTTCGTACTCACCGCCGAGACCGCGCAGGGTCAGCAGCTGCCCGCCGACGGCGACCTGCCGGGAGACCACGCCGAACTCCAGCCCCTCGCGCGCGACGGTCGCGTCCACCTCGACTGACTTCTTCAGCAGGACCTGCGCCGCGTCCACCGGCTGCTGGGCCATGATGACGGCCGCGTCCTGCTTGATGATCCCGGCCTTCTCGACGGCGATCTCACCGGGCGTCTCGCCGAGCCGGTCGGTGTGGTCCAGATCGATGGGCGTGATCACGGCGACATCGCCGTCGATGACGTTGGTGGCGTCCCAGGAGCCGCCCATGCCGACCTCGACGACGGCCACGTCGACGGGCGCGTCCGCGAAGGCGGCGTACGCCATGCCGGTCAGCACCTCGAAGAAGGACAGCCGGTACTGCTGCTGACCGTCGACCATCTCGATGTACGGCTTGATGTCGTCGTACGTCTCGATGAACCGCTCGGCCGAGATCGGGGCGCCGTCCAGGCTGATGCGCTCGGTGACCGACTGGACGTGGGGGCTGGTGTACCGGCCCGTGCGCAGTTCGAAGGCGCCCAGGAGGGCCTCGATCATGCGGGCGGTGGAGGTCTTGCCGTTGGTCCCCGTGATGTGGATCGAGGGGTACGACCGCTGCGGCTCGCCCAGCAGGTCCATCAGGGCGGCGATACGGCTGACCGAGGGCTCCAGCTTGGTCTCGCCCCAGCGGCCGGCGAGCTCCGCCTCGACCTTGCGCAGGGCCTTGTCGACCTCCGGGTCCTCAGGGCGTCCGGGCACGTCGGCCTCCGGCGGGGCGCCCTGGGTGCGCAGGGTGCGGCTGCCGGCCTCGATGACCGCGAGGTCGGGGTCGCGGTCGGTCTCGGCGGCGACGATCTCGTCGAAGGGGTCGGTGTCACTCACGCAGTCAGTCTACGGACGGCGACCGACAGAGCGCCCACGGAGTGGGGTGGCTGCGCTTCGGGGGCGGCCGGGCAGGCGCAGGGCCCGGAGTCCAGAAGACCCAGGGCCCCATGCCTCACGCCTGAGGCAGGCCTTCCAGCTGGGCCTTGATCCTCGCGATGTCCTCGTCCGCCTTGGCCAGGCGGCCGCGGATCTTGTCCACCACGTTGTCCGGGGCCTTCGCGAGGAACGCTTCGTTGCCGAGCTTGGCGCCCGCCTGGGCCTTCTCCTTCTCGGCCGCCGCCAGGTCCTTCGCGAGGCGCTTGCGTTCCGCCGCCACGTCGATCGTGCCGGACAGGTCGAGGGCGACCGTGGCACCGGCCACCGGGAGGGTCGCCGTGGCCGCGAAGGTCTCGCCCTCCGGCTGGAGGCGCAGGAGCTGGCGGATGGCGGCCTCGTGCGGGGCGAGGGCGGTGCCGGTGAGCTCCAGGCGGGCCGGGACCTTCTGGCCGTCCTTGAGCCCCTGGTCCTTGCGGAACCGGCGGACCTCGGTGACGACCCGCTGGACCAGCGCGATCTCCAGTTCGGCGTCCTTGTCGCGGAAGCCGCTGTCGGCCGGCCACTCGCCGACGACCAGGGACTCGCCGCCGGTCAGGGTGGTCCACAGGGCGTCCGTCACGAACGGGATGACCGGGTGCAGCAGCCGCAGCGTCACGTCGAGGACCTCGCCGAGGACCCGGCCGGAGATCCTGGCCTGCTCGCCGCCCGCGAAGAAGGTCGTCTTGGACAGCTCGACGTACCAGTCGAAGACCTCGTCCCACGCGAAGTGGTAGAGCGCGTCGGCGAGTTTGGCGAACTGGTAGTCGTCGTAGTACGCGTCGACCTGGGCGACCGTGGTGTTGAGACGGGAGAGGATCCAGCGGTCCGTCGCCGACATCTCGGAGGCGTCCGGCAGCGGGCCCTCGACCATGGCGCCGTTCATGAGGGCGAAGCGGGTGGCGTTCCAGAGCTTGTTGGTGAAGTTCCGGGAGGCCTTGACCCAGTCCTCGCCGATCGGCACGTCCGCGCCCGGGTTGGCGCCGTTGGCGAGGGTGAAGCGGACGGCGTCGGAGCCGTAGGCGTCCATCCAGACCAGCGGGTCGACCGCGTTGGGGTTCGACTTCGACATCTTCTTGCCGAACTCGTCGCGGACCAGGCCGGTCAGCGCGATGGTGTGGAAGGGGGCCTGGCCGTCCATGGCGTAGAGGCCGAACATCATCATCCGGGCGACCCAGAAGAAGATGATGTCGTGGCCGGTCAGCAGGACGTCGGTCGGATAGAACTTCCGCAGGTCCTCGGTCTGTTCGGGCCAGCCGAGCGTGGAGAACGGCCACAGGCCGGAGGAGAACCAGGTGTCCAGGACGTCGGAGTCCTGGGTCCAGCCCTCGCCGGTGGGCGGCTCCTCGTCGGGTCCGACGCAGACGACCTCGCCGTCGGGGCCGTACCAGATCGGGATGCGGTGGCCCCACCACAGCTGGCGCGAGATGCACCAGTCGTGCATGGCGTCGACCCAGTCGAAGTAGCGCTTCGACATGTCCTCGGGGTGGATCTTGACTCGGCCGTCGCGGACCGCGTCACCGGCGGCCTTGGCGAGCGGGCCGACCTTGACCCACCACTGCAGGGACAGGCGGGGCTCGACGGTGGTCTTGCAGCGCGAGCAGTGCCCGACGGAGTGCATGTACGGGCGCTTCTCGGCGACGATCCGGCCCTGCTCCTTGAGGGCGCCGACGACAGCCGAGCGGGCCTCGTAGCGGTCCAGGCCGAGGAAGGGACCGTGGACGGTGATCACGCCGTGCTCGTCCATGATCGTCAGGGACGGCAGGTCGTGGCGGCGGCCGATCTCGAAGTCGTTCGGGTCGTGCGCGGGGGTCACCTTCACCGCGCCGGTGCCGAACTCGGGGTCGACGTGGGTGTCCGCGACGACCGGGATGGTGCGGTCGGTGAGCGGGAGCTTGATCTGCTTGCCGATGAGGTGCTGGTAGCGCTCGTCGTCGGGGTGGACGGCGACGGCCGTGTCACCGAGCATCGTCTCCGCGCGCGTGGTCGCGACGACGAGGCTGTCCTCGCCCTCGCCGTAGCGGATGGAGACCAACTCGCCCGCGTCCTCCTGGTATTCCACCTCGATGTCGGAGATGGCCGTCAGACAGCGCGGGCACCAGTTGATGATGCGCTCGGCGCGGTAGATCAGCTCGTCCTCGTAGAGCCGCTTGAAGATGGTGAGGACGGCCTTGGAGAGGCCCTCGTCCATCGTGAAGCGCTCACGGCTCCAGTCGACGCCGTCACCGAGGCGCCGCATCTGGCCGAGGATCCGGCCGCCGTACTCCTCCTTCCACTGCCAGACGCGCTCGACGAACTCCTCGCGGCCCAGGTCGTGGCGGGACTTGCCCTCCTCGGCGAGCTGCTGCTCGACCTTGTTCTGAGTGGCGATACCGGCGTGGTCCATGCCCGGCAGCCACAGCGCCTCGTAGCCCTGCATGCGCTTGCGGCGGGTGAGGGCATCCATGAGCGTGTGCTGGAAGGCGTGCCCGAGGTGCAGGCTGCCCGTGACGTTCGGCGGCGGGATGACGATGGTGTACGGCGGCTTGTCGCTCTTCGCGTCGGCGGTGAAGTAACCCTTCTCCACCCAGCGCTCGTACAGCGTCCCCTCTACCTCGGCCGGCGCGTACTGGGTCGGCAGTTCGGTGCTGGGCGCTGTGGGCTGCTGCTGAGCGTTCTCGGTCACGGGGCCAGTTTAGGGGTGTCGCGGGCGTGTCCCGAAACGCGTTTGTTCTGTAACGGCGAGGGCCCCGATGCGGTGCGCCGCCGGTGCCTGAGCCAGGATGTCGGGAACACGTAAGCATCTGGAGGGGAACCCAGAGATGAGTCACAACCAGCCGGGCCCGTACGGGCAGCCTCAGCAGCCCGGGCAGCCGCCGCAGCCCGGGCCGTACGGCCAGCCGGGCCCCTACGGCCAGCCGCCGCAGGCTCCGCAGGCGCCCCAGCCCGGCTACGGCTACCCCCAGCAGACACCGCCGCCCCAGCAGCCCGCGCAGCAACCGGGTTACGGATATCCGCAGCAGGGCGGAGTGCCGCCGCAGACCCCGCCGTACGGCCAGCCGCAGGCCCCCTACGGCCAGCAGCCGACGTACGGGCAGCAGCCGACGTACGGGCAGCAGCCGACGTACGGGCAGCAGCCCCCGTATGGTCAGGCCCCCTACGGTGTCCCGCAGCCGCCCGCGCCCGGCGGCGGCAAGGGGAAGAAGATCGGCATCATCGTCGGCGCGGTGGTGGTCGTCGCCGCGATCGCGGTCGGCGCGTCCCTGGTCTTCAGCGGTGGCGGGTCCGGCGGCGGTTCGAACGTCGACGACGACGGGGCGCACAAGCTGACGGCACCGGCGACGATCCTCAACGGGGAGTACAAGAAGGGCAGCGGCGACGGACTCGGCGCGCTGAGCGACAGCGACGTCAAGGACGCCGAGTCGTGGGGCGTCAAGGGCGCCAAGGACGTCAGCGCGACCTACTCCTCGGGCACCGGTCTGAGCACCAAGTCCCTGATGATCGCCGGTGTGTACGGCACGATCGACAACCCCGAGAAGGTCGTCGACTCGATGTTCGCCCAGGCCAAGGAGGGCTCCTCGAAGGACTCCAGCTCGGGCACGTTCGTGGGCAGCCCCCAGGAGTTCACTCCCGCGGGCTTCGAGAACGGCGTCATGAAGTGCCAGGAGATCAAGACCACCGAGTCCGGCACGACCCTGACCATGCCGGTGTGCATCTGGGGTGACCACAGCACGGTCACCTACGTCTTCGCGTACGACATGGCCGCCCTGACCGAGGGCAAGAGCACCACCATGACGGAGGCGGCCGAACTGACCGCCAAGGTCCGCAACGACGTGCGCGTCAAGGCCTGACGGACGCGCCGGCACCTCAACGGCGAAAGGGGCCCCGGTCGGTTGACCGGGGCCCCTTCGCATGTCCTGGGAAACTACGCCGTCTTCTGCTCGCCCGGACCGCGACCGCGCGCGTCCCTCGGGATGAGCGTCGGGTTGACGTTGGAGTGGACCACGTCCGCCGTGATGACGACACGGGCCACGTCCTTGCGGGACGGGATCTCGTACATGACGCCCTGCAGGACCTCTTCCATGATGGCGCGCAGGCCGCGCGCGCCGGTCTGGCGGAGGATGGCCTGGTCGGCGATGGCCTCCAGGGCCTCGCGCTCGAAGTCCAGCTCCACGCCGTCGAGTTCGAAGAGCCGCTGGTACTGCTTCACCAGCGCGTTGCGCGGCTCGACCAGGATCTGGAGGAGGGCTTCCCGGTCCAGGTTGTGCACGCTCGTGATGACCGGGAGGCGGCCGATGAACTCGGGGATCATGCCGAACTTGACCAGGTCCTCCGGCATGACGTCCTCGAACTGGTCCTTGGCCTCCAGCTCGCGCTTGGAGCGGATCGTCGCGCCGAAGCCGATGCCCTTGGCGCCGGCCCGGGACTCGATGAGCTTCTCCAGGCCCGCGAAGGCACCGCCCACGATGAACAGGACGTTCGTCGTGTCGATCTGGATGAACTCCTGGTGCGGGTGCTTGCGTCCGCCCTGCGGCGGCACGGAGGCCGTGGTGCCTTCCAGGATCTTCAGCAGGGCCTGCTGCACGCCCTCGCCGCTCACATCGCGCGTGATCGACGGGTTTTCACTCTTCCGCGCGACCTTGTCGATCTCGTCGATGTAGATGATCCCGGTCTCGGCCTTCTTGACGTCGTAGTCGGCCGCCTGGATCAGCTTCAGCAGGATGTTCTCGACGTCCTCGCCGACGTAGCCCGCCTCGGTGAGCGCGGTCGCGTCGGCGATCGCGAACGGGACGTTGAGCATGCGGGCGAGGGTCTGGGCGAGGAGCGTCTTGCCGGAACCCGTGGGTCCCAGCAGGAGAATGTTGGACTTCGCCAGCTCGATCGCGTCGTCACGGCTGCTGCCGCCGCCGTTCTCGCCGGCCTGGACGCGCTTGTAGTGGTTGTACACCGCCACGGAGAGGGCCTTCTTGGCCTGCTCCTGGCCCACCACGTAGCCCTCCAGGAACTCGTAGATCTCGCGGGGCTTGGGGAGTTCCTCCCAGCGCACCTCGCTCGTCTCGGCGAGTTCCTCCTCGATGATCTCGTTGCAGAGGTCGATGCACTCGTCGCAGATGTACACACCAGGCCCTGCGATGAGCTTCTTGACCTGCTTCTGGCTCTTGCCGCAGAACGAGCACTTGAGCAGATCGCCGCCGTCACCGATGCGTGCCACGGTGTGCTTCCCCTTCGCCTGGGAGACGCCTAGGTCCAGCGGCTCCTGGTGCTGCCTTATGTCCGACGGTACCTTGCCGGGCCCCCCGTTCGGGCCCCCCTTGGCAGGGTTCACTTCGACGTGCGCTGTGCCAAGGGGCGGCATATCCTACGGGTCCGCGTCAGCGGACGGCGGCGTTGTTCATCTTCCGGGTGGAGATGATCTGGTCGATCAGACCGTACGCCAGGGCGTCGTCGGCCGTGAGGATCTTGTCGCGCTCGATGTCCTCGCGGATCTTCTCGATCGGCGTGGTGGAGTGCTTGGCCAGCAGGTCTTCCAGCTGCGCGCGCATCCGGAGGATTTCGTTGGCGGCGATTTCCAGGTCGGAGACCTGACCGCGGCCGGTCTCGCTGTAGGGCTGGTGGATCAGCACGCGCGCGTTGGGCAGTGCCATGCGCTTGCCGGGCGTACCGGCGGCCAGCAGGATCGCGGCGGCGGAGGCCGCCTGACCCATGCAGACCGTCTGGACGTCCGGCTTCACGAACTGCATCGTGTCGTAGATGGCCGTGAGCGCCGTGAAGGAGCCGCCGGGGCTGTTGATGTAGACCGAGATGTCCCGGTCGGGGTCCATCGACTCCAGGCACAGCAGCTGCGCCATGACGTCGTTGGCGGAGGCGTCGTCGATCTGCACGCCGAGGAAGATCACGCGCTCCTCGAAGAGCTTCGCGTACGGGTCGTACTCGCGGACGCCCTGCGAGGTGCGCTCGACGAAGCGGGGGATCACGTAGCGGGACTCGGCACGCGGGCCGGTGTACTCGGCCTCGGTGCGGGCGTAGAGGCCGCTGCCGGGGAAGTCGTTCACTGTCTGTCTCCTAGGGGCTCAGGCGGTCGGCTGAGGGGCTGTGCGGGGGCGTTGTGGCCCCGCATGGGGCTCAGGCCCCGGTGCCGCCGCCGCCCGGCATGCCGGCGGCCGTGGCGATCACGTCATCGATGAGGCCGTAGGCCTTGGCCTCGTGGGCGTCGAACCAGCGGTCGCGGTCCGAGTCGCGGGTGATCTGCTCGATGGTCTGGCCGGTGTGCTGCGAGGTGAGCTCGGCCATGCGCTTCTTGGTGTGCAGCAGCCGCTCGGCGTGGATCTTGATGTCCGAGGCCGAACCGGCGAGGCCGGCGGACGGCTGGTGGATCAAGATCTCGGCGTTCGGCAGCGCGAAGCGCTTGCCGGGAGTGCCCGCGCTGAGCAGGAACTGGCCCATCGAGGCCGCGAGACCCATGGCGATGGTCACCACATCGTTCTTGATGTACTGCATGGTGTCGTAGATCGCCATGCCCGCGGTGATCGATCCGCCGGGGCTGTTGATGTAGAGGTAGATGTCCTTTTCCGGGTCAGCGGCAAGGAGCAGCAGCTGCGCGGTGATCTTGTTGGCGATGTCGTCGTCGACCGCCTGGCCGAGGAAGATGATCCGCTCGCCGAGCAGCCGGTTGTAGACCTGGTCACCGAGGCCACCACCGATGGAGGGGTCGCCGGCGGCGGAGGGCATCAGATTCGTCACGTATCCACCTGCTCGTCTTACGACGGCACCGGGCCGTCTTACGTGTTCCCGTCCGGGGGCTGGGCAGTTCGAGGGACTTCCCTGCCCTGGTACTCATGGACCCTAACGCGCTGGTCCCCTTGGGGAATCCCAGTAAGGGGGGTGTTCGCCGGGGGCGTAGCGCCGTGGTATCGCCGGTTCGGGGCCGGGCACGGGCGATCGGTGACCCGCCGCGCCCTTCTCCGCGCCCCCGGCCGGGTCCTCCGGGCCCATGCGGGAAGGGCCCCGGAGACATGGTCTCCGGGGCCCTTCCTACGACGTTCGAGGTGCCGTGGGCTCAGCCCTCGGTCTTCTCCTCGGCCTCGGCCGGGGTCTCCTCGGACGCGGCCTCGACGGCCTCGACGGTCTCGGCCGTCTCATCCTCGTCGTCGTCCAGGTCGACGACCTCGCCGTTGGTGTCCTTGACCGTGGCGGCCTCGACCACGACGGCCAGGGCCTTGCCGCGGGCGACCTCGCCGACGAGGAGCGGGACCTGACCGCCCTCGACGACCGCCTGGGCGAACTGGTCGGGGGACATGCCGGAGGAGGCGGCACGGCGCATGAGGTGCTCGGTGAGCTCCTCCTGGTTGACGTTCAGCTTCTCGCGCTTGACGAGCTCGTCGAGCACGAACTGGGTCTTGATGCCCTTGACCGCGGCTTCCTTGGTCTCGGTGTCGAACTCCTCGGCCGTCTTGCCCTGGATCTCGAGGTACTTCTCGAGGTCGAGGCCCATCTGGCCGAGCTGGTGGTGCTCCAGGTTGTGCTTGCGGGTGTTGATCTCGTCCTCGAGGAGCTTCTCGGGGACGGGCACCTCGACGAGCTCCAGGAGCTTCTCCAGGACGCGCTCCTGGGCCTGGGTGGCCTGGTCGTACTGCTTCATGTTCTCGAGGCGCTTGCGGCTGTCGGCCTTCAGCTCGTCGAGGGTGTCGAACTCGGAAGCGAGCTGCGCGAACTCGTCGTCCAGCTCGGGCAGTTCGCGGGCGGCGACCTGGGTGACCTTGACGGTGACCTCGGCCTCCTTGCCGGCCGCGGTGCCGCCCTTGAGCTCGGAGGTGAAGGTGGCCTCGCCACCGGCCTCCAGGCCCTTCACGGCGTCGTCGATGCCGTCCAGCAGCTCGCCGGAGCCGATGGTGTAGGAGACGCCGCTCGCCACGCCGTCCTCCAGCACCTCGCCCTCGACCTTGGCCTCCAGGTCGATGGTCACGACGTCGCCGTCCTCGGCGGCCCGCTCGACCGGGGAGGTCGACGCGAAGCGCTCACGCAGCTCGGTCACGGCCTTCTCGACGTCCTCGTCGCTGACCTCGACCGCGTCGACCTCGACCTCGATGCCGGAGTAGTCCGGGATCTCGATGGCGGGGCGGACGTCGACCTCGGCGGTGAAGTTCAGCGTCTCGCCGTCCTTCAGCTCGGTGATGTCGACCTCGGGCTGGCCCAGGACGTCGATCTCGGCCTCGTTGACCGCCTCGGTGTAGAACTTCGGAAGCGCGTCGTTGACCGCCTCCTCCAGGACCGCACCGCGGCCGAACCGCTGGTCGATGACGCGCGCCGGGATCTTGCCCTTGCGGAAGCCCTTCACCGTGACCTGCTGGTTGATCTTCTTGTACGCCGCGTCGAGGCTGTCCTTGAGCTCCTCGAAGGGCACCTCGATGCTGAGCCGAACCCGAGTCGGGTTCAGGGTCTCCACGGCGCTCTTCACGGTTCGGTCTCCTTGTGGCTGACTTCTCGGATTCTGCCGGGGCCAGAGCGGCTCCGGCGGATCGCCGCCCGGAGGATCTTCTGGAATGGAGAGGCACACGGGCGTGCAGCTTGCATAGTAACGGCAGCGGCGACACGCCCCAAAGGCGATCACGGACTCGGTCACGCGACTGATCGCGCAGGTGGTCGGGGTGGCGGGATTTGAACCCACGGCCTTCCGCTCCCAAAGCGGACGCGCTACCAAGCTGCGCCACACCCCGTCTGGTGCGACACGTAGGGTACATGCCCGCAGGCAGCGGGGTTGCCGCATTTCACGAGCCCCGTCCCAGAAGCACCCCGAGCGGGCTGTGGGACCGCCCACCTGAACAGCTTCGACATGGGGCCCTGCGGGAGGGCGAAGGGAAACTCCGACGGGCAGGGTGTCCCACCTCGCGGCGAGCGCGTCGTACGCCCGGGTGTCGCTCGGGCCGCGGCGGGAGCGGAGGCCGGAGGAAACGGATGCGCAGGCCGGCCCCGCAACGCACGCCGCCCGGCGGCGGTGGCGGATACGGGTGGGGCTTTTGGAGTGCGCGGATCGCGAGGGGGTGCGGCGGAGGACTTTGCGCGCCCCCGGCGTCCGCTGCGAGCCCCGTCCGTGCGCCGTGCGGTCGGCGGCGGGACGGAAGGGGTGTGCGACGAGGGGTGACGACCCGGTACGATGCTTTCG
The DNA here is from genome assembly GCF_044766405.1 of Streptomyces sp. NPDC102270. Classification (NCBI taxonomy): domain Bacteria; kingdom Bacillati; phylum Actinomycetota; class Actinomycetes; order Kitasatosporales; family Streptomycetaceae; genus Streptomyces; species Streptomyces sp. NPDC102270. Next base: position 220,483 of record NZ_JBIWLX010000001.1, read on the forward strand.
TGCCGTCGGCCATCGGGCCGCGGCGCGTGCTGTGCGGGCGTAGCTCAATGGTAGAGCCCTAGTCTTCCAAACTAGCTACGCGGGTTCGATTCCCGTCGCCCGCTCTGAAGGCCGAAGGCCCAGGTAAGAGGCGGATTCCCTCTCCCTGGGCCTTCGGTGTTCCCCGGTGCGGTAAGGGCGTTGAGCAACGGACCGGCTCATGGCCTCTCCTCCGGAGCTGCTCCGTCGGCCTTCTCGGACACCTCATCCGGTGCATCGCCCTCGGTGTCGGGGAATATCAGTCGTGCGCTGAGGCCGATCGCCCCCAGAGCTCCCAGCATGAGACCGGTACGCAACCACCTCATGCCGCCCTCCCAGTCCTGAGGGCTACCGAAGACCCTCCAGAGCACGAGGGCGATACCGAGCAGAAGGAGCCCCATGCCGGCGATGCGGCTTGATCGAGGAGGCATGTGCTCATGATCCACCGTGGGCCGGAGACGTGTCCCGGGCTAGAACTGGATCGAGTTGATGGTTTGCGCTATCGAGTCCAGGAAGCGTTGGATGTCGTCGGCCATGCCTGTCGAGGCGAGGAAGAAGCCGAAGAGCACCGCGACTATGGCGGGGCCGGCCTTGATGGAGCCTCCCCGCATCAACACCACGAGGATGATCCCCAACAGCAGCACCACTGACAGCGAAATGGCCACAACTGATCACACCCTCGGTCGGTCCCGCTCTCCCGGCCCGGGGACGCGACCCCGCGACCCCCGCCAGAACCATCGTGCCACCAACGCGGCCCGCATATGCGGCCGGTGAGCCAACGTTTGGCCATGCCGGTACACGCCCCGCACCCCCTGGCCGGTTCCTTTCGGTCCGCGGTCACCGCGTCCGCACATTCCGTCCGCAGGGAATTCGAAGCACTAACACAGGTGTGCGACGGGCATGGTTATGCGGCATTTCGGGGGGATTGATGGTGACAAAACAGCCTGTTGACGACGGCTCAGAAGTGCACAACCAGCAACGAGACAGCCGGTTTTACGGAGACACACAGCCGGGGCTAGGGTGCCTCAGATGTTTCCAGCCGCCGCCGACGCAGTCCCCCGTCCGCGTTCGCCGCAGGACCCGCCGTCCACCAAGCAGCGCGACGCCTTCTTCGACAACGCCAAGTACCTGGCGATCGTCCTGGTGGCCGTCGCGCACTCCTGGGAGCCGCTCAAGGGCGACAGCAGGATCCTGGAGGGCGTGTACACGGTGGTGTACTCGTTCCACATGCCGGCGTTCATCGTCATCTCCGGCTTCTTCTCGCGCAGTTTCGACATGCGCCCGGACCGGCTGAAGCGGCTCGTCACCGGCGTCGCGGTGCCGTACATCGTCTTCGAGACGGCGTACTCCCTCTTCAAGCGCTACGCCGACCACGACCCGGGCATGGAGATCAGCCTCCTGGACCCATGGTTTTTGACCTGGTTCCTGGTGGCGCTGTTCATCTGGCGGCTGACCACGCCGATCTGGAACCTGGTGCGGTGGCCGCTGCCGCTCGCGCTCGGCATCGCGATGCTGGCGTCCGTGACCCCGGACATCGGTGACGACCTGGACCTCCAGCGGGTGCTGCAGTTCCTGCCGTACTTCGTGCTCGGCCTGGTCATGAAGCCCGAGCACTTCCGCCTGGTGCGCCGGCGTTCGATGCGGATCGCGGCGGTGCCGGTGTTCGCCGCCGCCCTCGCCGTCGGCTGGTGGGCGGTGCCGCGGATGAACACCGAGTGGTTCTACCACCGCAACGCCGCCCAGGAGATGGGCGCTCCCTGGTGGACGGGACCGGTCATGGTGCTGGCCATGTTCGGTGCCTCGCTGCTGCTGACGGCCTGCTTCTTCGCCTGGGTGCCGGGCCGGCGCATGTGGTTCACCGCGCTCGGCGCGGGCACGCTGTACGGCTATCTGCTGCACGGCTTCCTGATCAAGGGCGCGGGTTTCGCGGGCTGGTTCGACCACGCCTGGCTGCACCGTCCGGCCGGTGAGCTCTTCGTGAGCGCCCTCGCCGCGGTCGCCGTCACCCTGCTGTGCACCGCGCCGGTGCGCCGGGTCTTCCGGTGCGTGATGGAGCCCGACATGAACTGGGCGTTCAGGCGGGAGGCGGCCGAGGTGAGGCGGGGAGACGATCAGAAGGCGGCGGCTCCCCGGGAGAAGGTCAGCGCCTAGATGCCTGCGCCTAGCCGGACGCCGGCAGACCGAGAAGGGCGCGCATCCCCGCGTACTTCTCGGTGAGTCGCTGCCGGGTGGCCTCGTCGAGGACCGCCAGGCGTGCCGGGTCCGCGTTGTGCGCCAGGTCGGCTTGTTTGACCAGCAGCGCGCCCGAGGTCGCGAGGATGCGCCCGGCGTACGCCTCGGGCGGCTCACCGGCCCGCTTGGTGACGGCGAGCACGATGTCCTTCGTACGACGGCTCAGCGCGGCCTCGGCGAGCCACTGCGCGGAGAGCGCGTCGTCCTCGACGGAGTCGTGCAGCCAGGCCGCCGCGATCTGGTCGTCGTCACCGCCACGCGCGCGTACGCCCTCGGCGACGGCCCGCAGGTGTTCGGCGTAGGGCCGGCCGGCCTTGTCGGTCTGGCCCTCGTGTGCGGTACGGGCGAGGGCCTCGACCTCGGCCAGCGTCAACTCGTCGGTCATTCCTCCAGTGTGGCGTGCCGCAGCGCAGCGCGGGCGGGAGGACGGCCGCGGTGAGGCCGAGAGCGTCCTGACCGACAACGGCTCGGCCTACCGCTCCCGCCACGGGTCCCAGACCTGCCACGAGCCCGGAATCACCGAGGAAGTTCACCACAATCAGTGCGGCATCGACTGAGCCGTGGGGCCCTCGCGGCAGATCAGCAGCAGCGCGCGGTCGTCGTTGACGTCCTTCGCCACCGCCTCGATCAGGTGCCAGGCGGCGCCGTGGAACCCGCCGGCCACATACCGGTCGGCCTCCCCCGTCAGCCGGTCGATGCCCTCGACTATGTCGCGTTCGGACGTCTCCACCAGGCCGTCGGTGAACAGCATCAGGACATCGCCGGGCCGCAGTGATCCCTTGACCGGGTCGAACTGGGCGCCGTCGTAGACCCCGAGGAGCGGGCCCTCCGCGGCCTTCTCCTCCCAGCGGCCGCTGCCCGCGCTGAGCTGCAGTCCCGGCGGATGGCCGGCCGAGTAGAGCTCGTAGTCGCCCGAGTCCAGGTCCAGGACCAGGTGGATCGAGGTCGCGAAGCCCTCGTCCCAGTCCTGACGGAGCAGATAGCCGTTCGCGGCGGGCAGGAAGGCGTGCGGGGGCAGCGAACCGAGCAGGCCGCCGAACGCCCCCGACAGCAGCAGCGCACGCGAGCCCGCGTCCATGCCCTTGCCCGAGACGTCGGTCAGGACGACCTCCATCGTCCGGCCGCCGTTGGTACGGGCCGCGACAACGAAGTCACCGGAGAACGACTGTCCGCCCGCGGGACGCAGCGCCATCTCCCGGTGCCAGCCCTGCGGCAGGTGCGGCAGCTTGCTCTGGACCCGGATGCGTTCGCGCAGGTCGAACAGCATGGTGCCGCCGCGCCGCCAGGGCACTCCGACCCGGCTGCGGAACTGGGCGATCAGCAGGCCGAAGAAACCGCAGGCGGCCACGACCAGGACCACGCCCGGGGTGACCCGGGACGGCCCCTCGGTGTACGGCCCCAGCCGCACCGACTCCACGATCAGCGCGGTCGCCGCCGCCGCGTACAGGCCGAGCAGGCTCGCCGGGCGCAGCAGCAGACCGCCGGCGACGATCGGGAGGACCAGCGCGGCCGGTGAGCACCACACCGAGTTCATCAGGGTGACGGACGCGATCACCGGGACGGTCAGGAGCAGACCGGCCAGCGCGACCCAGTCCGAGCCGTCGCCCCGGAAGTAGTCCACGGCGCTTCTGCGCAGGCCGACGCGGACCCGGTGCCACTGCATCTTCCACCGGGCCGTGAACGTCTCGGCTTCCGCGCGCCGCTCTCGTCCTGCTGCCATTAGTTCGGGACCTTATCCGTCGAACCCTCTGCTTGGCACAGGAGGTACGACTTGTCCCCCGTGCGAGGTTCAACTTCACAGCTGTTCAAGGGCCGTACACGCTCCGGCCGATGAGGGGCCCCGGTGAAATTTCCTCGCTCGTCCCGCACTGCCCTGGTAGGCATGGTTCATGGGGACTGACTTGCGGGTGCTACGGCAGGACGACTGGGACGAGTGGTACGACAACCTGATCCGCGCCTTCGGCGGGGTTCCGGAGTCGGCCGAGGAGCGGGAGCTGTTTCGTGAGCTCACCGCGTACGACCGCTCCATCGGCGTCTGGGACGGCGAGCGGTGTGTGGGTACGGCGGGGGCGTTCGGCTTCCGGATGACCGTGCCGGGCGGCGCCTCGGTGCCCGCCGCCGGCGTCACCATGGTCGGCGTGGCCGGCACGCACCGGCGGCGCGGGGTGCTGACCTCGATGATGCGCCGCCAGCTGGACGACGTGCGCTCCTGGGGCGAGCCGCTGGCCGTGCTCACGGCCTCCGAGCCGGTGATCTACGGCCGGTTCGGGTACGGCGTCGGCACCTACCACCTCAACGCCGACATCGACACGACCCGGGTACGGCTGTCCGTGCCGCCCGGCACCGACGACGTACGGCTGCGGTACGCGGCGCCCGCCGACGTGCTCGACGCGTGCGAGGCGGTGTACGCCCGGCTCGTGCCGCAGCGGCCCGGAATGGTCACCCGGCTTCCCGGCTGGGAGCGGATGTGGCTGCTCGACCCCGAGAGCGACCGGGACGGTGCCTCACCCCTGCAGTGCGTGGTCGCGGAGCGGGACGGGTCGGTCGTGGGCTTCGTGCGGTACCGGGTCAAGGCGGACTGGGAACCGGCCGGACCCAGGGGCACCGTGGTGGTCTCCGACCTGGAGGCGCTGGATCCGGCCACGCACGGCGCGCTGTGGCGGTTCCTGTTCGACCTCGACCTCACCTCGCGGATCGATGTGCGGCGGCGACCGGTCGACGAGGCCTGGCAGTACCTCGTCTCCGACGTCCGGCGCTGTTCACTGCTGGTGCGGGACTCGCTGCACGTACGGCTGGTGGACGTGGGGGCCGCGCTCCAGGCGCGGACCTATCAGGCGCCGGTGGACGTGGTGTTGGAGGTCGAGGACTCCTTCTGCCCCTGGAACGCGGGCCGTTGGCGGCTCAGCGGGGACGCGAAGGGCGCGTCGTGCGACCGTACGACGGACCCGGCCGACCTCGCCCTGTCGGTAAGGGAGTTGGGAGCGGCCTACCTCGGCGGCGTGAGCCTGGCCGCGCTGGCGGGCGCGGGCCTGGTGCGGGAGCTGCGACAGGGGGCGCTGGCCGAGGCGGCGGTGGGGTTCGGGTCGGCGGTGGCGCCCTGGCTGCCGCACGGGTTCTAGGTCCTTCTCAAGGTCTCCAGGTCCCGCTCAAGGCCTCTGGCAGGTCGGGCACCAGAAGAGGTTGCGGGCGGCGAGGTCGGCGGTGCGGATCTCGTCGCCGCAGAGGTGACAGGGCAGGGCGGCCCTGCGGTAGACGTAGACCTCGCCGCCGTGGTCGTCGACGCGTGGCGGGCGGCGCATCGCCTCGGGGGTGTGCTCCGGGCGGACGGTGTCGATGCGGTTGTTCCGCACGCCCTCGCGCATGAGCGCGACGAGGTCGGTCCAGATCGCGTGCCACTCGGCGGGGGTGATGTCCTTGCCCGCGCGGTACGGGTCGATGCGGTGACGGAAGAGGACCTCCGCCCGGTAGACGTTGCCCACGCCCGCGATGACCTTCTGGTCCATCAGCAGGGCGGCGATCGTCGTACGGCTGCGGGAGATCCGCCGGTACGCGGCGTGCGGGTCGGCGTCCTCGCGCAGGGGGTCCGGGCCGAGGCGCTCGTGTATCGACTGCTTCTCGGCGGGGGTGATCAGGGCGCAGGTGGTGGGGCCGCGGAGGTCGACGTACGCCGTGGTGTTCGCGAGGCGGAGGCGGACCGTGTCGGTGGGCGGGGGTGCGGGGGTCGCGCCGAAGGTGACCTTGCCGAAGAGGCCGAGGTGGATGTGGACCCAGTCGGTGTCCCGGAAGCCGAGGAAGAGGTGCTTGCCGTGGGCGTCGGTGCGGGTGACTTCGGAGCCGGTGAGGAGGGCCGCGGCGTCGGAGAACTTGCCCTGGGGGCTGGTGACGCGGGGTTTCGTGCCGGTGAAGGCTTCGGCGTAGTCCTGTGCCAGGCGGTGGATGGTGTGCCCCTCAGGCACGGTGGTTCCTCTTTCGTCACATACCCAAGGGCTGGATTTCGTGCAGGTCACCCACTCAGGGGCGCGGGGAACTGCGCGACCAGCCCCCACGCACCCGCACCCGGCCACGAACCCCGCTGAGGGCTACTGCTGGGGGTGGTGCGCCGGGATCGCCGGCAGGTCGCCCGTGGTCTCGTAGTCGGACAGCATGTCGATGCGGCGCTGGTGGCGCTCGTCGCCCGAGAACGGCGTCGCGAGGAAGGTCTCGACGAACTTCGTCGCCTCCTCCGTGGAGTGCATGCGGGCGCCGACCGCGACGACGTTGGCGTTGTTGTGCTGGCGGCCCAGCGAAGCGGTCTCCTCGCTCCAGGCGAGGGATGCCCGAACACCCTTGACCTTGTTCGCCGCGATCTGCTCGCCGTTGCCGGAGCCGCCGATCACGATGCCGAGGGAGTCGGCGTCGGCGGCGGTGCGCTCGGCGGCGCGGAGGCAGAAGGGCGGGTAGTCGTCCTGGGCGTCGTAGATGTGGGGGCCGCAGTCGACCACGTCGTGGCCGGCCGCCTTGAGCCAGTCGACGAGGTGGTTCTTGAGTTCGAAGCCCGCATGGTCGGAGCCGAGATACACGCGCATGGAACGAGTGTGACACGGCTGTTTCGGGGCAGCAGCCCCGGGTGTCGGCCAGGAAAACAGTGAGCCTGACAATGGAACCTCAAGGAAACCTCAAGTAACGATCTGGATTCAAAGGTTCACGAATTTCTTTGCCTCCGATTCACTGGACCGACCCGTACACCGCTCGTACGGGCCTCCCCACACCCGGCACGAAGGAATTCCCCGTATGACTGGTCTCCAGGCCGGACTCAAGAACCGTCACCTCTCGATGATCGCCATCGGCGGCGTCATCGGGGCGGGCCTCTTCGTGGGCTCCAGCTCCGGTATCGCCACCGCCGGACCCGGCATCCTGCTGTCGTACGCGCTCGTCGGCACGCTGGTCGTCCTCGTGATGCGGATGCTCGGTGAAATGTCCGCCGCGAATCCCAATTCCGGTTCCTTCTCGGCGCACGCCGACCGGGCCCTCGGCCGCTGGGCCGGTTTCTCCATCGGCTGGCTGTACTGGTTCTTCTGGGTCGTCGTCCTCGCCGTCGAGGCGACCGCCGGCGCCAAGATCCTCGAGGGGTGGATACCCGCCGTACCGCAGTGGGGGTGGGCGCTGATCGTGATGGTGGTGCTGACCGCCACCAACCTCGTCTCCGTCGGGTCCTACGGCGAGTTCGAGTTCTGGTTCGCCGGGATCAAGGTCGTGGCGATCGGGGCGTTCATCGTCATCGGCCTGCTCGCCGTGTTCGGCGTGCTGCCGGGTGTCGACGCCGACCAGGCGGGGCTCTCCAACCTGACCGACCACGGCGGTTTCCTGCCGCACGGGCCCGGTGCCATCCTCACCGGCGTACTGCTCGTCGTCTTCTCCTTCATGGGCAGCGAGATCGCGACCCTCGCGGCCGGTGAGTCGGAGGACCCGCAGCGGGCCGTGACCAAGTCGACCAACAGCATCATCTGGCGTATCGCGGTCTTCTACCTGGGATCCATCTTCGTCGTCGTCACGCTGATCCCGTGGGACTCCAAGTCCATCCAGGACAGCGGGTCCTACGTCGCCGCGCTCGACTCCCTCGGGATCGCGCACGCCGGTCAGATCATGAACTTCATCGTGCTGACCTCGGTGCTGTCCTGTCTCAACTCCGGCCTCTACACGGCCTCCCGGATGGCCTTCTCGCTCGGCGAGCGGGGTGACGCGCCGAAGGCGTTCGCGCGGGTCAACGGCCGGGGTGTGCCGATGGCCGCGATCCTCGCGTCGGTGGTGTTCGGCTTCGTCGCCGTGTTCTTCAACTACCTCTCCCCCGACAAGATCTTCCTCTTCCTCGTCAACTCCTCCGGTGCGGTGGCCCTGTTCGTGTGGCTGGTCATCTGCTTCTCGCAGCTGCGGATGCGGAAGATCATCCAGGCCGAGGCGCCGGAGAAGCTGGTCGTGAAGATGTGGCTGTACCCGTATCTGACCTGGGCGACGGCCGCGTTGATCGTGTTCGTCCTCGGCTACATGCTGACCGACACGGAGCACGACGGGCGGGAGACCGTGCTGCTGTCGCTGCTCGTCGCGGCGGGGGTGCTGGTCATCGCCGTGGTGAAGGAGAAGGTCGGGCGCGGGCGGGCGACCGCCGCCTCGGCCGGTGAGGTGACGGACAAGGTTTCCGTCGGCTGAACGGACGGCTGAACGGACGTGCGTGCAGGGCCCCGTGGCGTGTGCCGCGGGGCCCTTTCTCCGTGCAGGCTCAGAGCACTGTGAAGCTGTCCTTCACCTTCTCGTACGTCGTGAGGGCCTGCGTCTCGATGTCCGGCTGGTACCAGGTGTTGATCTGGTACGACTTGTCGCCCACGTCGAAGCCGAGCAGCTGGGCGTGCCAGGGGACGCCGCCGAGGGTGAAGGTGTACTCCCAGACGACCGCGGGGTGATCGCGGAACGTCGTCTCCTCCAGGCGGATCTTGGCGTAGTCCTGGCCCTGGTGGGCGTTCTGCTCGGAGGTCCGCCAGGTCTCCATCAGGTCGCCTCGGGCGAGGGACGACTTGGCCGCGAGCTCCTGCTTCCCGTCCGGCGAGGTGTAGTGGACCTCGGCCCCCGTCTTCACGTCCCGCCGCCAGCCGGTCGGAGTCGCCCACGCGAATCCGCCGGCCTCCTCGTGTGCGCCGGGCGGGAGCGAACGGGGGCGGGAGGTGCCCTCGACGGTGGCGGACGGGGTCCCGCCAGGGGCCGAGGAGGAGACGGAGGCCGAGGCCGAGGCGGACGGGGAACCGCCCGCCTTGTCGTCGCCGGGTGGGCCGGACGTGGTGGCGAGGATGATCGCGACCACGGCGACACCTGCGGCGACCACGCTTCCGACGGCAACCAGGGTGGTCCGGCGCCGACCACGGTGGGCGGTGGCGGGGGGTTCGCCCGGGGGTATGCGGTGGGGATGGGGGCCGAGGACCAGGGCCGGGCCGGGGTCGGGGTCGGGGTCGGCTGCGTCGATACCGGGTCCGCTGTCGCCGTCGCCTTCCTGCACCGGCCCCTGTCCCGGGCGGGGGGCAGGGTCCTGGCCCGGGTGGGGGCGAGTAAGGGGATCGGTGGCGGGGTCGTCGTTGTCGATGCCGGGTCCGCCGCCGGCTGCGCCTTCCTGCGCCGGTCGTCCTTGCTCGGGGGCTGGATCGGGGTCCTGACCCGGGTGGTGGGGGCGACGGTGAGTCTTCGGTACCGGACCAACACGGGTGGGGGCGGAGGCCGCTCGCGTGAGGGCGTCCCTGGTCGGCGCGTCCGGCATCGGGAAGTGCTCCGTCGGGGCGCCCGCCGCGAGGGAGTCCTGGGTGGGGGCGCTCGCGAGAGGTGTACTGGTCGTGGCGGCCCCTGCCCGGAGTACGGCTCCCACCGAGCTCCCGGACGGCGCCTCCGACCGAACCTCCGAACGCTCCTCCGAGGCGGCCTCGGTGGAAGCACTGGCGACGTGGTCGGCCGAGGCCTCCTGGGACCCGGACGGCAGGAACGGCCCGGCTGGGGTGGGGTGTTCGGGTCGCGCGGCTACGGCGTCGTCACCCGCTCCGTCCGGGCCCACGCCCCCCGCCCCGGTCCCGGTCCCGGCCCACTCCGAGGACCCGCGCCTGGGCACCACTCCGTCCGACTGCTCCGCATCCTCCGCATCAGACCGAGCCTCCTCTGGCGATGTGCTCGAACCCCAGGCCGCCTCGGCTGCTGACCGGGACTCCTCCGGCGTTGAGTCCGAAGCCCGAGCAACCCCCGCACCCGAGAAGCCCGGGACCGCATCCGCCGGCTCCACGTCGGCAGGCTCGTCCACGGCCGCCTCGGGCCCGGCATCCGGCTCCGGCACCCGCGGATCCCGTGCAGCCCGTACGACCCCGGTCTCCAGATAGGCCGGGGTGGGCGACTCCCGCGGTGTCCACGGCCCTGGGACCGGCGGGGTCTTTGATGAGCCCTGTCGGGCCGTTGACGTATCCGTTGAACCGCTGGGCATACCCGTCGCCTCCGGCGAGTTTCCTCGCGCGTCCCGTGAGGCTCCCGGTGTTCCCGGGTCCCCCGGCACCTCGGATTCGCCCGGAACTCCCGAAGCGCCCGGCCTCTCGGACCCCTCTCCCGCCCCGCCCGCTTCATCGGCACCCCGCGCCTCGGAAGCGCCCGAACCACCCGGCGTTCCTGGAGCCCCCGCAGTCCCAGGGACTCCCGTGGCCCCAGATGTTCCCGGCCCCCTCGGATCCCGAGGGCCACTCAACTCCCCCTGGGCCCATGCCGGCGCAGAACTCCCCGCTCGCTCCGATCCCGGCGCCGCCCCCGACAGGGGATCCCCGTCAACCTGTCCCGCCCCCGCCACCTGCGCAGAGTCCGCCTGGTCCGAACCCGGTGCCTGCACACCTCCCACCCGAGGTACCCGCTCCGACGTCCCCGTGTCGCCGGCGTCATCCCCCGTCCCCATCCTCAAAGTCGGCGTGGGCGCCGGGAATGCGACCGTGTGCAGGGTCGACTCCACCTCGTCGAGGCCCGGGCGTATCGACGGGTCCTTCTCCAGCAGGGCCGTCAGGAGTTCGGTCAACGGGCCCGCCGCCGCGGGGAGTTCCGGCTCCTCGTAGAGGACGGCGTGCAGCGTGGCCAGGGTGGTGTCGCGCGAGAAGGGGGAGCGGCCGCCCAGTGCCGCGCACAGCGTCGCTCCCAGGGACCAGATGTCCGACGGCGGGCCCTGCGGACGGCCCGAGACCCGCTCGGGGGCCATGTAGTCGGGGGAACCGACGAGCATGCCGACCATGGTCAGCGCCTCGGCGTCCTGCATCGCGGCGATGCCGAAGTCGGTGAGCACGATCCGGCGGGCAGTGCGCTCACCGGACTCCACCAGGACGTTCCCGGGTTTGATGTCCCGGTGCAGGACGCCTCGCGCGTGGACCTGGCGCAGGGCCCGCACCAGCCCCAGGCCGAGCAGCGCCGTTTCGCGCGGGCCCAGTGGGCCGTCCTCCACCGTCATGCGTTCCAGGGAACGGCCGTTGACCAACTCCATGACGATCCAGAGGCGTTCGCCCTCGTCCACGACGTCGTAGACCCGTACGACATTGGGGTGGTCGATGCGCGCCGTGGCCCTGGCCTCGCGCAGGGTCCGTTCACGGCGGGTGCGGGTGTCCTCGGCGTCGAGGCCGTCGATCCGCATCTCCTTGACCGCGACCTGGCGGTCGAGCATTTCGTCGGCGGCCCGCCACACCCGCCCCATTCCCCCCTGGCCGATACTTTCGACCAGGCGATAGCGTCCCGTCACCAGGAGCCCTGGAACTCCGCCGCGCCTCGCATTTCCCGTGTCTCCCGTATTCCCCGGCAATCCGCTGCACCCCCTCAACGATGCCCCGACTGGAACACAATGGTCACACTTCGCGCCGTACCAGCATAGTGCGGAGAAATCTTGTGGTACCTCTTCAAGTACTGCGAATTCAGGCGCAGCCAAGGGGGGCGAACATGAGTTCTCGTCGCATGACGACCATCGCCGGATCGCTGGTCACGGCGTCCTTCTCGACGGTGATGATCTTTTCCTTCACCGCGAGCGCGGACGAGGGACCCGCAAGCAGCAAAGGGGGAAAGGCCGTTGACGAAGCGCCGGCGGGCGTGGAGCTGACGACGACACTGCCCGGGACGATCTCCGTCGACAACAGCTCGCAGAAGACCGACCTCACGGCCACCGTGAAGAACGGCGGGAGTAAGGACAGCGGAAAGATCAGGCTTTTGGTCGTCGGATTCGACGGCATGACGGTCAAAAACGTTCAAGGCTGCTCTCAGATTGCAGAAAAGGATCTACCGGAAGGCTCGAACAGCGGTTTCGCCTGCCCTATCGACAATCTCGCGGCCGGTAAGTCGAAGTCTTACGCCGTAGACGCGACATTCGATCTCGACAAGACCGGAAAGATCTGTCTGCCGGTGCAGGCCGGTGACGGGAAGAAGACGTTCTGGCAGCAGGGCCCGGTTCCGTTCGGTACGACGAATCCGTCGCCGAACGCCCCGGCCACCCCGCTGCTGCTGGGCACCGACAACAAGCCGGTGGCGCCCGGCGGTGACACCCCGGGCGAGTTGCCGAAGACCGGTGTCGGGCGGGACCTGCTGCCGCTCGGGGCCGCGGGCGCCTCGCTGATGGCGGCGGGCGTGGCCGGGCTGTGGTGGTCGCAGCGGCGGCCGCAGCGCACCGGCTGATCCGGAGCGGAAAACGGCGAAGGCATGACCTGACGGGTTGTCAGGTCATGCCTTCGGCATGTCCGGCATGAACCTCTGCGGGAAACCGGAGGAATGTCAGCGCTTGACGAGCTTCCAGGCGGTCGGCAGGACGCCCATCGCCAGGGCCGCCTTGAGGGCGTCGCCGAGGAGGAAGGGAGTGAGGCCGGCCGCGATCGCGGCGGACAGCGACATGTCGGCGGCGTAGGCGAGGTACGGGACGCCGATCGCGTAGATGATCGCCTCGCCGACCAGCATGGCGCCCGCCGTCCGCCACACGTTCCGGTCGGCGCCGCGGCGGGCCAGGGCGCCGACGGCGGCGGAGGCGAGGATCATGCCGAGGATGTAGCCGAAGGAGACGGAGACCCCGGAGGTGCCCTGGGCGAACCACGGGAGTCCGGCGAGGCCGGCCAGCGCGTAGAGGGCGAGGGAGGCGACACCGCGGCGGGCGCCGAGGGTGGTGCCGACGAGCAGCGCGGCGAAGGTCTGGCCGGTCACCGGCACCGGGGAGCCCGGCACGGGCACGGAGAGCTGTGCGGCGAGGCCGGTGAGCGCGGCGCCGCCCACCACGAGCGCGACGTCCCGGACGCGGGAGGCGGGGATCAGGTCAGCGAGGACCTGGCCGGTGCGGGCGGGGGCGACGGCGGTGCTCATGGGGACTCCGCGAGGGTGTGAACGGCGGGGGACATCGTGACGCTATCCCAGCGTGTTCCGGCCGATCACCGTCAGCGCCCGACAAAGGCGGGAGCCGGGGCTTGGTGGGCTCCGGACAAAGGATGCCGGTTACACCCGGTTCGGCGTGATGCCGGTCACTGAGGTGAGGTGGCACCGGCTACAGGGGGGCGAGGTCGGGCCGCTGTTGGGAATCACCAAACGAACGGAATCACCGAACGAACCCTAGTGGTCTGGTCGGATTCACCGTTTCTGACCTACCCTTCCAGGCATGGTCGCCCAGTCCCGGTACTTCTCCTCGCGTCGCCACGTCGACCTGCGACGCGTGGGCACGGCTGTCTGTCGCCGTCCGGTGTGAGGCGGGCTCCGGCGCGCCTCACTCTCCGAGACGTGTCGGCCCCCGTTCCCGAGGACGGTCTTCCATGCCCCGTACCACGGCACCCCCTGCCACCGCTCCCGCCACTCGCCCTTCCACTCCCCCTTCCACGTCCCGGCGCCGTACCAGCGCCAGCGTCGTCCTGCGGTCCGTGCTGGAGCACGGGCCGGTGGCACGCAGCACCATCGCGCGGCTGACCGGACTGTCCCCGGCGTCCGTGACGGACTACTGCTCGCGCTTCACCGAGCTCGGTCTCATCCGTGAGTCGGAGACGCCCCGGCAGTCCCATGGTGTGGGCCGCCCCCATGTGCCCGTCGACCTGGACGAGTCACGGTTCGTCGTGGGCGGGGTCCATGTGGCCGTCCCCTATACGACCGTTGCCCTGCTCGATCTGCGCGGCCGGGTGGTGGCCGCACGGGAGCTCCGGCACAACGGGGCCGGCGCCTCCGAGATCCTGGCGCGGGCCGCCGACGGGCTTGGCGCACTGCTGGGGCGGTCGCCGCGGCTGCGCTGCCTGGGCGTCGGCTTCGCGGCCGGCGGCTGGGTGGACCGGGACTCCGGGACCGTCGTCGAGCACCCCCTGCTGGGCTGGCACGACGTGCCGGTACGGGAGTTGCTCGGCGCCCGGACCGGTCTGCCGGTCCATGTGGACGGGCACGCGCGGGCGTTGGTCAACGCGGAGCGGCTGTTCGGGCGGGCGCGCGGCAGCCGGAGCGTGCTGCACCTGTTCGTCGGCAACGTGGTGGACTCGGCGTTCGCCACCAACGACGAGGTGCACCACGGGCCGCGCTCCCAGGCGGGCGCGATCGCCCATCTCCCGGTGCCGGGCGGCACCGAGCCCTGCGACTGCGGGCGAACCGGGTGCCTGCAGGTCGAGCTGAGCGAGCGGACACTGTGCCGACGGGCCCGGCAGGCGGGAATCGTCGAGGGCGTGAACCCGATGCACGTGGTCGCGGCGGCGGCCACGGGCGACCCGGCGGCGGCCCGGCTGCTGACCGAGCGGGCGGGCGCCGTGGGGCGGGCGGCGCGGCTGCTCCTCGACGTGCTGAACCCGGAGACGGTCGTGGTGACCGAGGTCGGCATCCTCCACCGGGAGGACTGCCTCGTCGCCCTGCGCGAGGGCGTCGGCGACGACCGCGCGGCTTCCGTCATTCCGTCGAGTTTCCCGGATTCCGTCCTTGCCGTGGCGGGCGGTTCGGTGGCCCTCGACGTGCTCTACCGGGATCCATTGGCCGCGTCACCTGAGGCTATTTAATTCAGAAACTCCGAATGTTGACAGGGGCTCCTTGTGGCCGCGAACATCCTGTTCATTAGCCCGCACCTGTACTGTCGCGCCCTTTGTTGCTGACACGTTGCCCCGCGTGACGCGCTCATTTCCCCTGCATGAACTCATTTCTCCGTGACTTTCTCATGCACTGATTCAGGGAGCCTTCCCATGCCCTTTTCCCGCACGTCCCGAATCGGCACGTCCGGAATCGACCGGCGGCTGTTCCTCACCTCGGTCCTCGGCGCCGCGGCCGGTGTCGCCGGCCTCAGCGGCTGCGCCGACAGCAGTGCCGCCGCCGACAGCAAGGACGCCCTGTCCGCGCCGCTCGTCGCCAAGGTCCCGGCCGGTACCAGCCTGAAGATCGCCTCGTACTCCGGAACCCAACAACTACAGCTGAAACTCGGTAAGTTGGGCGCTCCTCCGTTCAAGGTGAGCACCTGGGCCAATATCAGCGCCGGCCCCGACGTCATCAACGCCTTCCGTGCCGGCTCCCTCGACGTCGCCAACAACGCGGGAATCCCGCCGATCCAGGCGCACTTCCAGGGCTACGACGCGAAAATCGTCGCGCTCAACATCACCCGTAAGCCGAACTACCTCTTCGCCACCAAGCCCGGCAGCGACATCCGATCGGTCGAGGACTTCAAGGGCAAGAAGCTGGCGTTCTCGCAGGGGCAGGCCCAAGGGGTGGTCCTGCTCCGGGCGTTGAAGAAGGCCGGCCTCGCCTACGACGAGGTCAAGCTCGTCCCGCTCACCAGCAACCAGTTCTTCACGGCCCTGCAGTCCGGCCAGGTGGACGTCGCACCGCTGCCCAACAGCCAGTCGCCCGCCTACTTCCAGCAGTACGGGCACAAGGGTGCCCGCGCCATCACTACCGACGTGGTCGACCTGCTCAACCTGCTGTGGGCGCCGGCCTCCGTGCTGAGCGACCCCGCGAAGGCCGCCGCGGTCGCCGCCTACATCCCGTACTGGGCCAAGGGCCAGGTGTGGACGTACGAGAACCCCGACATCTGGAACGAGGAGTTCTACGTGAAGACGCAGAACCTGACCCTCGCCCAGGCGAAGGCCGTCACAGCGCTCGCCAACAAGCCTCTGTTTCCCACGAGTTGGGACGAGGCGATCAAGTGGGAGCAGGAGACCGCGGATCTGCTGGCCGAGGGCGGCTTCGTGAAGAAGTTCGATGTGGGCGGCCTCTTCGACCACCGCTTCGAGGGCATCGCCGCGAAGGCCGTGCCCGCGGAGTACCGGAGGTGAGCGCCGTGACCACCGCGACCGCCACCACGACCGTGGTCGCCCCGGACGCGTCCCCGGTCCGCAGGCGACGCCGGCTCTCCCCCGGCAAGCGCCTGCCCGCGGCCCGGCTCGTCGGCCCGGTTCTCCTCCTCGCGCTGTGGGCCGCGGCCTCCGCCGCGGGGCGGCTCGACCCGGCCGCGGTCCCCGCGCCCTGGACCGTGGTCAGGACCGGCGTCCATCTGTGGACCGCCGGGACGCTGCCCACCGACATGGTGACCTCGCTCGAGCGGGCCGCGTCCGGCTTCGCCATCGGGCTGGCCGCCGGTGTCCTGCTGGCCCTGGCCGCCGGGCTCAGCCGGGTCGGTGAGGCGCTGATCGACGGGACGGTGAACCTCAACCGGGCGATTCCGACGCTGGGCCTGATCCCGCTGTTCATCCTCTGGCTGGGCATCGGCGAGTCCTTCAAGGTCGCGATCATCGCGATCGTCGTCTACATCCCGATCTATCTGAACACCCATGCCGCACTGGCCGGCATCGACCACCGCTTCGTCGAACTCGCCGAGGTACAGGGGCTGTCGAGGTTCGCGTTCGTACGGCAGATCGTCATCCCCGGCGCGCTGCCCGGATTCTTCGTGGGACTCCGGCTCGGTGTCACCGGCTCCTGGCTGGGCCTGGTCGTCCTGGAGCAGATCAACGCCACCAGCGGACTCGGCTACATGATGTTCCAGGCCCAGAACTACGGCCAGAGCGATGTGATCCTCGTCGGTCTCGTGGTCTACGGGGTCTTCGGCCTGGTCTCCGACAGCGCGGTCCGTCTCGTCGAACGGAGGGTGCTGTCATGGCGCCGCACACTGAGCAGCTGACCCGGCCGGCCGTACGGATCCGGGGGCTGACCCGGTCGTTCGACGGGCGTACGGTCCTCGACGGCATCGACCTCGACATCCCGGCCGGACAGTTCGTCGCCCTGCTCGGGCACAGCGGCTCCGGCAAGAGCACGCTGCTGCGGGCGGTGGCGGGGCTGGACCACGAGGTGGTGGGGAGCGGGCAGCTGACGGCCCCCGAGAGGGTGTCCGTGGTGTTCCAGGACTCCCGGCTGCTGCCGTGGCGACGGGTGCTGGACAACGTGCTGCTGGGGACGGACGGGGAGGACAGGGGGCGCGAGGCGCTTGCCGAGGTGGGTCTCGCCGGGCGCGAGCGGGCCTGGCCGAACGAGCTGTCCGGCGGTGAGCAACAGCGCGCCGCACTGGCCCGGTCGCTGGTCAGGGAGCCCGAACTCCTGCTTGCGGACGAGCCGTTCGGGGCGCTGGACGCGTTGACCCGGATCAGGATGCACGCGCTGCTGCGGGAGCTGTGGAAGCGGCATCAGCCGTCGGTGCTGCTGGTGACGCACGACGTGGACGAGGCGATCGCGCTGGCCGACCGGGTGCTGGTTCTGGAGGAGGGGCGGATCGGCCTCGACGAGACCATCGACCGGGCCCGGCCCCGGGAGGAGTACCGGGCGCGGCTGCTGACGGCGCTGGGAGTGACCGCAGACGTCAGATGACCGTCCCTGGGGGGCTGCGCCCCCAGACCCCACCGGCCCTGAAGGGGCCTCGTCCTCAAACGCCGGACGGGCTGAGCGCAGCCGGCCGGCACCCGAGCCACTCCCCCGAGCACGCCGCAAAGGACCCCCATGCCCCGCCACCTCCACCTCAACGCCTTCCTCATGAACACCGGCCACCACGAAGCCTCCTGGCGGCTGCCCGAGAGCGATCCCTTCGCGCATGTCTCGCTCGACCACTACGTCCGCCTCGCCCGGATCGCCGAGCGCGGGACCTTCGACTCGCTCTTCCTCGCCGACGGGCCGCAGTTGTGGAGCAACCTCGCCCAGCGGCCCGCCGGTGCACTGGAGCCGCTCACGCTGCTGACCGCGCTGGCGACGGCCACCGAGCACATCGGGCTGATCGCGACCGCCTCCACGTCCTACAACTCGCCCTACAACCTGGCCCGTAAGTTCGCCTCGCTGGACATCATCAGCGGCGGCCGGGCCGGCTGGAACATCGTGACCACCGCCGGCGCGGAGGCCGCCCGCAACTTCGGCCTGGACGCGGAACCCGCACACGCCGAGCGGTACGCCAGAGCCTCCGAGTTCCTCGACGTGGCCCTCAAACTCTGGGACAGCTGGGAGGACGACGCGATCCTCGGCGACAAGGCGGCCGGCGTCTGGGGCGACGACGCGAAGATCCACCCGCCCCGCCACCGGGGGACGTACTTCAGCGTCGAGGGCGCCCTCAACGTGCCCCGCACACCCCAGGGTTACCCCCTGCTCGTGCAGGCCGGTTCGAGTGAGGACGGCAAGGAGTTCGCGTCCCGGTACGCGGAGGCCGTGTTCACCGCCCAGCAGACCATCGAGGACGCGCGGGCCTTCTACGCCGACCTCAAGGCACGGACCTCACAAGCGGGTCGCGACCCCCAGCACATCAAGGTGCTGCCCGGCATCGTCCCCGTCATCGGCGCCACGGAGGCCGAGGCGCTCGCGAAGGAACAGGAGCTGGAGGACCACATCGTGCACCGGCACGGCGTGGCCAACCTGGAGCGGCTGCTGCAACTCCCCGCGGACAGCCTGGAGTTGGACAGGCAGCTCCCGTCCGACCTGCCGCCCGAGTCCGCCGTCGAGGGCGCCAAGAGCCGGTACACGCTCGTCGTGGAGCTGGCCCGGCGCGACCGCCTCACCGTGCGGCAGCTGATCGGCAGACTCGGCGGCGGCCGCGGCCACCTCACCTTCGCCGGCACGCCCGAGCAGGTCGCCGACGCCATCGAGACCTGGTTCACGCAGGGCGCCGCCGACGGCTTCAACATCATGCCCGCGGTGCTCCCCTCGGGACTCGACACCTTCGTCGACCACGTCGTCCCGATCCTGCGCGCCCGCGGCCTGCTGCGCACCGAGTACGGACCGCGCCAGACCCTGCGGGAGCGCTACGGCCTCCCCCGCCCCGCCAACCAGCACGTCCAGCCCGTCCACGCCTAGGAAGGACCCCTCTCATGTCCGGTATCGAGATCCGCAAGGTCACCGCGAACATCGGCGCCCACGTGGCCGGTGTCGACCTCTCCAAGCCCCTGGACGAGGACACGGCCACCGCGCTGCGCGACGCCCTCAACACCCACAAGGCGCTGGTCTTCAGCGACGTGAACCTCGACGACGAGGGCCAGCAGGCCTTCGCCCGGCACTTCGGCGAACTCACCACCGCCCACCCGACCGTGCCGGCCGTCGACGGCACCCCGAACATCCTGCCCGTCGACAGCGAGGGCGGCCGGGCCGCCAACCACTGGCACACCGACGTCACCTTCGTCCTCAACCCGCCCCAGGCCAGCACCCTGCGCAGCCTGACGATCCCGCCGTACGGCGGCGAGACCCTGATCGCCAACTCGGCGGCCGCGTACCGGGATCTGCCGCAGCCGCTCAGGCGCCTCGCCGACGACCTGTGGGCCGAGCACACCAACGACTACGACTACGCCGTACCGGAGGAGAGCCTGGACGAGGAACAGGCCGCGCGGCGCGCCCAGTTCACCTCGATCAAGTACCGCACGGTCCACCCGGTGGTCCGGGTGCACCCGCTGACCGGTGAACGCGGGCTGTTCATCGGCGGGTTCGCGCAGCGGATCGTGGG
The DNA here is from genome assembly GCF_044766405.1 of Streptomyces sp. NPDC102270. Classification (NCBI taxonomy): domain Bacteria; kingdom Bacillati; phylum Actinomycetota; class Actinomycetes; order Kitasatosporales; family Streptomycetaceae; genus Streptomyces; species Streptomyces sp. NPDC102270. Next base: position 240,125 of record NZ_JBIWLX010000001.1, read on the forward strand.
CCTGTCGACGAGTGAGTCCCGCAAGCTGCTCGAGATCCTCCAGTCGTACGTGACCCGCCCGGAGAACCTGCTGCGCCACCGCTGGTCGGAGAACCAGCTGGTCCTGTTCGACAACCGCATCACCCAGCACTACGCCGTCGACAACTACGACGGTCTGCCGCGCCGGCTGCACCGGGTGACGGTCGCCGGGGACGTGCCGGTGGGCATCGAGGGCAAGGAGAGCTACTCGATCGAGGGCGACGCCTCGCACTACACGGTCGTAGCCGCGTAGTCACAGCCGGTGCCGGACCGGTCCGCATCGTGGGCGGTCTCCCCTTTGACCAGGGAAGACCGCCCACACTGTGGGCGTTTTTGCCGTCTCACGCACTGGACGAACCGCGCCCATGCCCAGCACCACCGTCAGGACCCCACAAGAGTCCGACGCTCCGCTCTCCCACGGCCTCAAGCAGCGCCACCTGTCGATGATCGCTCTCGGCGGGGTGATCGGCGCCGGACTGTTCGTCGGCTCGGGCGCGGGGATCGCCGCCGCCGGACCGTCGATCGTCCTCGCCTACACGCTCTCCGGCCTCCTCGTGATGCTGGTCATGCGGATGCTCGGCGAGATGTCGGCCGCGTATCCGTCCTCCGGCTCCTTCTCCGCGCACGCCGAGCGGGCGATCGGCCCCTGGGCCGGCTTCACCGCCGGGTGGTCGTTCTGGGTCCTGCTGTGCACGGCCGTGGGCCTGGAGGGCATCGGCGCCGCGAAGATCGTGACCGGCTGGCTGCCGGGGACCCCGGAATGGGCCTGGGTGGCCCTGTTCATGCTGGTCTTCTGCGTCACGAACCTGGCCGCGGTGAAGAACTTCGGCGAGTTCGAGTTCTGGTTCGCGGCCCTGAAGGTCGGCGCGATCGTCCTGTTCCTGGTCCTGGGGGTGCTCGCGATCGGCGGCCTCCTGCCGGGCACGGCCGCCCCGGGCACCGTGAACCTCACCGGCCGCGGGGGCTTCTTCCCGGGCGGCGGCGAGGGCCTGGTCGTCGGCCTCCTCGCCTCCGTCTTCGCGTACGGCGGTCTGGAGACGGTCACCATCGCGGCCGCCGAGTCCGAGGACCCGGTGCGGGGCGTGGCGAGCGCGGTCCGTACGGCGATGTGGCGTATCGCGCTGTTCTACGTCGGCTCGATGGCGGTCATCGTCACTCTGGTCCCCTGGAACGCGAAGGCGGTCGTGGAGAAGGGCCCGTACGTCGCCGCCCTCGACGAACTGGGCATCCCGGGAGCGGGCCCGCTCATGAACGTCGTCGTCCTGGTCGCCCTGCTCTCCGCGATGAACGCCAACGTCTACGGCTCCTCGCGCATCGCCTACTCCCTGGTCGAGCGGGGCATGGGACCCGGGTTCCTCGGCCGTGTCCGCGGCGGTGTGCCGCGCGCCGCGGTCCTCGCCTCCAGCGTGTTCGGCTTCGTCTGCGTGGTGCTGAGCTACTGGCGCCCCGACGACGTCTTCTCCTGGCTCCTCAACATGATCGGGGCGGTCGTCCTGGTCGTTTGGGGCTTCGTCGCCGTCTCCCAACTGCGGCTGCGCCGCGCCCTGGAGCGCGAGGCCCCCGGGAACCTGACCGTCCGGATGTGGGGCTTCCCGTATCTGACGTGGGTCGCCCTGGCCGGCATGGCGGCGATCCTGGTCCTGATGGCCAGGGAGCCGGACACCCGCGTACAGCTGTACGGGACGGGCGGCATGACGCTGGTCCTGGCGGGCGCGGGATTCGCCTGGCAGAGGGCGCGCACCGAGGACTGATCCCCACGCGCCCCTGGAGACCTGGACGCCCCTTCGAAAAACCCCCCGGTCCACCCGCGGGGGTCTTTTTGTTGCTAGCGTGTAGTTGCAAGCTCTTTGCAATAAGAGGTTCGGAGGGGACCCACCCATGCCCGTCTACACGTTGCCCGACCTGCCGTACGACTACTCCGCGCTCGCGCCCGTGATCAGTCCCGAGATCATCGAGCTGCATCACGACAAGCACCACGCGGCCTATGTGAAGGGGGCGAACGACACCCTGGAGCAGCTGGCGGAGGCACGGGACAAGGAGTCGTGGGGAGCGGTCAACGGGCTGGAGAAGAACCTGGCCTTCCACCTCTCCGGGCACATCCTGCACTCCATCTACTGGCACAACATGACCGGCGACGGCGGCGGCGAACCGCTGGAGGCCGACGGGGTGGGCGCGCTCGCGGACGCGATCGCCGAGTCGTTCGGATCGTTCGCGGGCTTCAAGGCCCAGCTCACCAAGGCCGCGGCCACCACGCAGGGCTCCGGCTGGGGAGTTCTCGCCCACGAGCCGCTCAGCGGGCGGCTGATCGTCGAGCAGGTCTACGACCACCAGGGCAACGTCGGGCAGGGCGCCACCCCGATCCTCGTCTTCGACGCCTGGGAGCACGCCTTCTACCTGCAGTACAAGAACCAGAAGGTCGACTTCATCGACGCCATGTGGGCCGTCGTCAACTGGCAGGACGTGGCCCGCCGTTACGAGGCCGCCAGGTCCCGTGCGGATGTGCTGCTCCTGGCGCCCTGACCGGCCCGCACCGAAGCGTCCCGCCTCGTGATCGTCTTCTCAGCCTTCATGCGGCGGGCGGAATGACGGAAGCCCCCGCGAGGACGTGACTCGCGGGGGCTTCCCGGGTCCGGTCAGGCCTTGCGGGCCAGACCGCCGTGCTGGCCGATGGGTGCGGGGGCCGTGTCGCCGTCCGGGCGCCACAGCGGGACGGAGACCACGCCCGGGTCCACCAGCTCCAGGCCCTCGAAGAACGCCTCGATCTTGTCGACCGGACGCAGGAAGTAGGGCACCGCGCCGGTCTCGTTGTAGGCGTCCTGGGCCTGTTCGTAGTCCGGGTCGGTGCCGCGCGAGCCGTCGTTGACGCAGAGGTAGCTGCCCGAGGGCAGGCCCGCCACCAGCCGGCGGACCAGGTCCCGGGCCAGGTCGTAGTCGGCGACATGGCCCAGCAGGCCGCTGAGGATCAGGGCCGTGGGGCGGGTGAGGTCAAGGGTCCGGGAGGCCGCCTCCAGGATCTTCTCCGGCTCGTAGAGCGTCAGGTCCTCGTACGCCGTCTCGCCCTCCGGTGTGGAGGTGAGCAGGGCTCGGGCGTGGGCGAGGACCAGCGGGTCGTTGTCCACGTAGACGATCTTCGATTCGGGGGCGATGCGCTGGGCGACCTCGTGGGTGTTGTCGACCGTGGGCAGCCCGGTACCGACGTCCAGGAACTGGCGGACGCCCGCCTCCTCGACCAGGTAGCGGATGCTGCGGCCGAGAAAGGCGCGGCTGCTGCGGGCAATCGTGACGATGCCGGGGAAGACCGCCGTATAGGCGTCGCCGGCCGCCTCGTCGACGGGGTAGTTGTCCTTGCCGCCGAGCCAGTAGTTCCAGATCCGGGCCGAATGCGGCACCGAGGTGTCGATCTCCGTCATGGACCTATCGTGCTACGACCGGTCCTGCTCGCACGGCACATTGAGGGAGAGAAGTGCGGCGGATCCGTCCTCGCCGAGGCGGAGTTCGGTGATCGCCGCGTTGCGCAACCGGGGGAACACTCTGCGGTACTGCCCGAGCGGGATCGACAGCAGCGTGCACAGCACCAGCCGCAGCAGGGTGTTGTGGGCGACGACCAGGACGCGCTCGCCCGGGTGGGCGGCGGCGATGCGGCGCAGGGCCTGCGTGCCCCGGGCGGCGGCGGCCGTCGGATCCTCCGCGCCGGGGAAGGGGTACGCCACCGGGTCCGCACGGTAGGCCTCGGCCGCGTCGGGCACCTCGGCGGCGAACTCCGCGAGGGTACGGCCCTCCAGCACCCCGAAGTCGCACTCCCTGAGGCCGGGTTCGCGGTGCGGGGTGACGCCGAGGGCCCGGCAGGCCGGGTCGGCGGTGGCGATCGCCCGCGACAGGGGGGACGTCCAGATCGCGTCGGGACGGTGTACGGCGGCCCACCGCCCCAGCGCCTCGGACTGGGCCCGCCCCTTGTCGGTGAGCCCGATGTCGCTCACGCCCGCGTAACGGTTCTCGGCATGCCAGATGGTCTGCCCGTGCCGGGCCAGCAGCAGGGTCGTGCTCGTGCTCATGGTGTGGTCCTGTCGGTAGGTGCGGTGCCGTCGTGGCTGGTCGCGCCCCGCGGCGGAGCCGCTGATGTCACAGCCCCGCTCCCCTGGGTGGGTGGGAGCACCGGCGGGCGTCCCGGTCCAGTCGGCTGTGCGCGTGCGCCGCCACCGGTGCGGGGAGCCAGCCGCGATCGGTGAGTTCGTCGACGAGGCGGGCGTAGGGCTCGGCGAAGAGGGCCGTACGGCCCGGGCGCGGGTCCACGACCGTGCGGATGCGGACCATGTGCTCGGCGGCCTCCGCCAAAGGGGTGCCGGTCGTGCCGTGCAGCGCCAACGCGGCCATGCCCAGGGCCGGTTCGGTCTGTTCGGGTACGCGGGCCGGGCGGCCGAGGATGTCGGCGCGGAGCTGGTTCCAGTACGGGCTGCGGGCCGCGCCGCCGGTGAAGGTGAGGGGGCCGTCGAGCGGGGCGCCCAGGTGGTGCAGGTAGTCGAGGCAGAGGCGTTCCGCGAACCCGACGCCCTGCAGGAGCCCGGCCCAGCGGTCGGCATCGTCGGCGGGGGTGCCGAGCTGGAACGCGGTGGCGTCCGGGGCGAGGAAGGGGAACCGCTCCCCCCGTGACACCAACGGGTAGGCCACCGTGCCGGACGGCTCGAACGCGGCCGCGCGCTCGTCCATCGCGACGGGGTCGGCGTCCGCCGGAAGCGCCCCCGCGCCCACGCTCGACGCCCCGCCGGGCAGCCAGGTGCCGCCCGGCGCACGGTGGTTGTAGACCACGCCGGTCGGGTCCCGGACCGGGTCCGGGGTGGCCCCCTTCAGCACGAGGGTGGTGCCGAGTACCGAGTTCCACGACCCGTGCCGCAGGGCGCCCGCGGCGATCTGGGCCGCGCAGCCGTCGGTCATCCCGGCGACGACGGGCGTGCCGACGGGGATGCCGGTCGCTTCCGCGGCGGCCGCGCAGACCTCGCCGAGCCGGGTGCCGGGCAGGACGACCTCGGGTAGGTCCAGGGCGACATCCGGCCAGGCGCCGCGCTCGACGTCGTAGCCCGTCTTGAGCGCGTGGCTGGAGTCGGTGGGCACCGGCCCGCCGGTCAGGCGCGCGGTGACGACATCGGGCTGGTGGGTGACCCGGCCCTTCCCCTGCGCACCGGCGAGCCACAGCGCCTTCGGCAGCGCCCACGTGTCCTGGACCGCGAGCCCCGCCTCCCGCAGTCCGGCCGCCTCACCCGCCGCGCGTGCGTCGTCGTACATGAGCGCCGGGCTCGTCGGCCGGCCCTCCGCGTCCGTCAGCAGGACCGTCCCCGACGTCCCGCACACCGCGAGACCGCCGATCCGTACGCCCGTCAGAGTGAGCAGCGCGGACCGGGACGCCGTACGCACGGCGTCCCACCACTGCTCCGGATCCTGTTCGTGCCGCACGCCCTCACGCCGGCCGCCGAGCGGGGCGGAGCCCTGGCCCAGCACGGTCCCGTCGGCCGTGACCGCCAGCACCCGCACGCTCTGCGTGCCGAGGTCGATCCCCAGCCACGCCGTCTCGTTCTCGTCAGTCATACCGGTCATCGGGACCTCCCACCCGCACGGGGTCTATGCGTACCCGGGATCCGCGGCTCAACATCGTCTCAGTGAAGCGACGACTCGGAGGTCGACGATGACCCAGAGGACCGATCCCGTACGTGTCGTGGCGGCCGGCGACCACTTCGTACTGCCGGGGCTGATCGCCGGGGCCGTCGAGGCCGAGCTGGGCGGCATCGCCGCCCGGACGAAGGAGCTGACGCTCGGCTGGCCCCTGGAACCCTTCGGGCCCGTGGCGGAGGTGGTGGAGGCGAGCGACGCCGAGGACGAGCTGATCGAGGCGCTGGACGGCGCGGAGGTCCTCGTCACCCAGATGGGCCCGGTCACCGAGCGGGTGTTGAACGCCGCCGACAGCCTGCGGCTGGTCGTCGTGTGCCGGGGCGGCCCGGTCAACGTGAACCTCGACGCGGCCAAGGCCCGTGACGTACGGGTGTGCTTCGCGCCCGGCCGCAATGCCGCCGCCACCGCCGAGTTCACCGTCGGCATGCTGCTCGCCGCCGTGCGCCGCATCCCGCAGGCGCACGACCTGCTGGCCGGACAGGGCAGTTGGGAGGGCGGCGCCGCCTACTACACGTACGAGCACAGCGGCCTGGAGCTGGAGGACCTGCCGGTCGGACTCGTCGGCTACGGCGCCGTCGGCAGCCGGGTCGCGCGCGTGCTGTGCGCCTTCGGTGCCCAGGTGATGGTGTACGACCCCTATGTGCGCGGCGAGATCCACGGCCTGCGCGTGTCCTCCCTCGACCAGCTCCTCACCCGCTCCCGGGTGATCACCCTGCACGCCCGTCTCACCGCCGAGACCCGCGGTCTGATCGGCGCCCGCGAGCTGGCGCTGCTGCCGGAGGGGGCGGTCGTGGTGAACGTGGCCCGCGGCCCGCTTATCGACGAGTCCGCGCTGTGCGACGCCCTCGAAGCCGGCCGGGTGTCCGCGGCCGCCCTCGACACCTACGAGCACGAACCGCTGCCCCAGGACTCCCGCCTGCGCGCCCTGGCCGACCGGGTCGTGTTGACCCCGCACCTCGGCGGGGCGAGCCGCGCGGTGGCCGAGAAGGCGGCGAGGATCGCGGCGGAGGAGGTGGGCCGCTGGGCGCGGGGGGAGCGGTTGGCGCACTGCTTGACGTGACCTAGGAGGGTTTTCTTCATGTACGTCGGTATCGATGTGGGCACGTCCGTCGTCAAGGCCGCCGCCTTCGACGCCGAGGGCCGTCAACTGGCCGTCGAGTCGCGCCCGGTGGAGCTCTCCCTGCACGGCGGGTACGTCGAGCAGGACATGGACGAGATCTACGACGCCGTCGTCGACGTCCTCGGCACGCTGACCGGGCGGGTGCCGGAGCCGGTGGAGCTGGCCGGGCTGACCGGACAGGGCGACGGGGTGTGGCTGGTCGACGGGGAAGGGCGGCCGGTGCGGTCGGCGCTGTCCTGGATGGACGGGCGGGCGCACGAACTGCTCGACCAGTGGCTCGCGGACGGCACCTTCGAGACGGTGTTCCGGCGGACCGGCGGCGCGATGTTCCCGGGCTCGCCGGGGCCGTTGCTGGCCTGGCTGGACCGGTACGACCCGAAGTCCCTGGACGCCGCCGGGGCCGCCGTGTACTGCAAGGACATGGTCTTCCAGCGGCTCACGGGGGCCGCGCGGGCGACGACGGACGTGTCGGACGCGTCCATGCCGTTCCTCGACCCGCGGACCCGGACGTACGACAACCGGGTGGTGGAGCTGCTGGGGCTCACCCGTCGGCGGCGGCTGCTCGCGTCCGTCGGCGATCCGATCGCCACGGGCGAGGCGCGGGGTGAGGGGCTGCCGTCCGGGACACGGCTGACGAACGGGCCGTACGACCTGCCGGCCTGCGCGCTGGGCGCGGGGGTGGTGTCGCCGGGGGACGGGCTGCTGATCGTGGGCACGTGTCTCGCCGCGCTGGTCGCCACGACCGAGCTGGACCTGACCGGGGAGCCGGCCGGGCTGTACATCTCCACCGACCGGCCCGGGCACCGGCTGCGGGCGATGCCGGCGATGGTGGGGACGGCGGCGCTGGACTGGGTGCTGTCGACGACCGGCGTCACCCACGCCGAGGTGGACGACCTGCTGGCGGCGACCGCGCCGGGGGCGCACGGGGTCCGGGTGCTGCCGTACTTCGCTCCCTCCGGGGAGCGGGCCCCCTTCGTCGAGCCCCATCTGCGGGCCGAACTCAGCGGTGTCTCCCTGGAGACGACCAAGGCCGACCTGATCCGGGCGACCTGCGAGGGGATCGGCTACGCGGCCCGGCACTGTCTGGAGGCGGCCGGGCTGACGGGGTCGCTCGCGGTGTGCGGCGGAGGGACCCGAAGCCCCGCGTGGATGCAGTTGCTGGCGGATGTGCTGGGGCGGCCGTTGCGGGTTGTCGAGGGGGAGGTGGGGGCCCGTGGAGCGGTGCTGGCGGCAGCAGAGCGTCACGGGGTCTCTCTGGACACGGGTGCCTGGACCGAACCCACGGCGATCGTCGAGCCGGATCCGGGGCGTTCCGCGTACTACTCCAAGCGGTACGAGGAGCACCTGGGCCGGCTGAAGGAGGCTCGGGGACGAGCGAGGCGGTGACGCTGTGAAAGGGCCCGGAGCACGCCGGTGTGCCGACAACGCGAGCAGGCTCCGAGCGGACGGGCACCGGCGATGCGAGGAGGCTAGGAGCGGCCTGAGCCCGGCGACGGGAGGGGCTCGAAGCAGCCCGGCTCCGCGCAGACGGGCACCGGCGATGTGAGCAGGCTCCGCGCAGAAGGGCACCGGCGATGCGAGGAGCCTCGGAGCGGCCTGGCGCTGGCGCTACGACGAGACCTGAAGTGGGCCCCCCGGCGACGCGAGGAGGCTCGAAGCAGCCCAGGCCCCGGCAACGCGAAGAAACCCGGAGCGAGTCCGGCGCTCGTCACTCAAGGAACTCAGAACAAGGCCGGCCCCGGCGATGTCAGGAGGGTCGGAGCAACGCCCGGTTCCGCCGATGGTGCGGCGGGACCGATTCCGGGCTGATGCCTTGGCCCCGCGAGGGCCTGCTCTCGCGGGGTCGAGGCGGTCGGCCTCTGGCCAGTGGAGGGTCACATGCCGAAGATGCCGTGCCCGAACTGCCGCTCGTCCGAGGAGTTCGAACCGCTCAGGGACGAGAAGGAGAGGGCATACGTCCGGGCCAACAAGCCGAAGTGGACCGGCCTGCACGCGTACTACCGCTGCTCACGCGGGAGCTGCCGGCGATACCAGCGGCTCGGTGACGTGAACGACGGCGGCACCTTCCCCGAGCCGCAGAAGTGATCACAGGTTGCTGAAGTCCGGGCCCTTCGTACGCGTGCGCTTGAGCTCGTAGAAGCCCGGTACCGAGGCGACCGCCAGCGTGCCGTCCCACAGCCGCGCCGCGTCCTCGCCCTTGGGGGCCGGCGTGACGACCGGGCCGAAGAAGGCGATCTGCTCGCCGTCCGCACCGGGGACCGCGATCACCGGGGTACCGACCTCCTGGCCGACCTTCTCGATGCCCTCCTTGTGGGAGGCGCGCAGCTCGGCGTCGAACTCGAAGTCCTCCTGGTCCGCGTAGTCGATGAGGTCGGCCGGCAGGCCCACCTCGTCGAGCGCGGCGGCGATGGCCTCGACGGTCGGGCCCTCGCCCTGGTTGTGGAAGCGGGTGCCGAGCGCGGTGTAGAGCGGGCCGAGGACATCGGCGCCGTGCTTCTGCCAGGCCGCGGTGACCACCCGGACCGGCTTCCACGCCTTGGTCGCCAGCATGTCCCGGTACTCCTCGGGCAGCTGGTCGATCTTGTCCTCGTTGAGCACCGCCAGGCTCATGATGTGCCAGCGCACCTCGATGTCCCGGACCTTCTCCACCTCCAGGACCCAGCGGGAGGTCATCCAGGCCCAGGGGCACAGCGGGTCGAACCAGAAGTCGACGGGGGTCTTGGCGGAGGCGTTCGAGGTCTCGGACATGGGTCTCCTAAGAAAAGTGTTCGCTCCAACCCCCAACACCGCTCGTCGCCCACCCCATTCCCGGCTGACCGATGTCAGGAGCGCATGGCAGGATCGGGCCTGTCCGCATGCTGAACACCACCCGAGGGAGCATCGCCCGTGCCCGGTGAGAATCTGTCCCGTGACGAGGCCCGGGAGCGGGCCGCCCTGCTGTCCGTCGACGGGTACGAGGTGTCCCTCGACCTGCGCTCGGCGGTCGGTGACCAGGCCGGGGACGGTCCGCGCACCTTCCGGTCGGTGACCACGATCCGCTTCCGGTGCAACGAGCCGGGGGGCACGAGCTTCGCGGACCTCATCGCGCCGAGCGTCACGGCCCTCTCGCTGAACGGCCGGGACCTCGATCCCGGTGAGGTCTTCGACGGCTCCCGGATCGTCCTGGAGGACCTGGCCGCCGACAACGAACTGGTCGTCGACGCCCAGTGCGCCTACTCCCGCACCGGCGAGGGCATGCACCGCTTCGTCGACCCCGAGGACGGCGAGGTCTACCTCTACACGCAGTACGAGCCGGCCGACTCCCGCCGCGTCTTCGCCAACTTCGAGCAGCCGGACCTCAAGGCGCCCTTCCGCTTCGAGGTGCGGGCGCCCGAAGGATGGACGGTGTGGAGCAACGGGGTCGGCTCGCAGAGCGACGGCGTCTGGCGGTTCGCGGAGACCAAGCCGATCTCGACGTACATCACGTGTGTGGTGGCGGGGCCGTACCACTACGTGACGGACTCCTACGAGCGCGTCCTCGAGGACGGCACCCGGCTGGAGATCCCCCTCGGCGCCCTGTGCCGCAAGGGGCTCGCCCCCCACTTCGACTCCGACGACGTGTTCCTCGTCACCAAGCAGGGCCTGGACTTCTTCCACGAGCACTTCGACTACCCGTACCCCTTCGGGAAGTACGACCAGGCGTTCGTGCCCGAGTACAACCTCGGCGCGATGGAGAACCCGGGGCTCGTGACCTTCCGCGAGGAGTTCATCTTCCGGGGCAAGGTGACCCAGGCGTCCTACGAGGGCCGGGCCAACGTCATCCTGCACGAGATGGCCCACATGTGGTTCGGCGACCTGGTCACCATGGTGTGGTGGGACGACCTGTGGTTGAAGGAGTCCTTCGCGGACTTCATGGGCACCTTCGCCAACGTCGGCGCGACCCGCTTCACCGACGCCTGGATCACCTTCGCCAACCGTCGCAAGGCCTGGGCCTACCGCGCCGACCAGCTGCCCTCCACGCACCCCATCACCGCCGACATCCGCGACCTGCAGGACGCCAAGCTCAACTTCGACGGCATCACCTACGCCAAGGGCGCCTCCGTACTGAAGCAGCTCGTCGCCTACGTCGGCCAGGACGCGTTCCTGGAGGGCGCGCGGCGCTACTTCAAGCGGCACGCGTACGGCAACACGCGCCTGGGCGATCTGCTGTCGGTGCTGGAGGAGACCAGCGGGCGGGACATGGGCGCGTGGTCGCGGTCCTGGCTCCAGACGGCCGGGGTCAACTCCCTGACTCCCCAGGTGCTGTTGAACGCCGAGGGCCGGGTCGACGAGCTGGCGGTCGTGCAGGAGGCGGCGGAGTCGCACCCGGAGCTGCGGCCGCACCGGGTGGCGGTGGGCCTGTACCGGCGCTCCGGCGGGGGCGCGCTGGAGCGGTACGCGCGCGCCGAGGTGGACGTCGACGGCCCGCGTACGGTCGTGACGGAGCTGGCCGGTGCCGAGGCGCCGGAGCTCGTGCTGGTCAACGACGACGACCTGACGTACTGCAAGACCCGCTTCGACGCGGGCTCCCTGGAGACCCTGAAGGCGGGACTCGGTGACCTCGCCGACCCGCTCGCCCGCGCCCTGTGCTGGTCGGCGCTGTGGAACATGACCCGGGACGCGCTGCTGCCCGCGCGGGACTTCGTGGAGCTGGTGACGCGGTTCGCGGGGCGCGAGTCGGACATCGGGGTGCTGCAGATGCTGCACGCCTGGGCCGACGGTGCGGTCACGCACTACGCGGCCCCCGACTGGCGTCCGCGCGGCGCGGCACTGCTCGCCGAATGTGCCGAGCGCGAGCTGCTGGAGCGGGCCGAGCCGGGCAGCGAGCCCCAGCTGGCGTGGGCGCGCTTCTTCGCCCGCACGGCCGAGGACCCGGGCGGCTTCGACATGTTGCAGGGGCTGCTTGACGGCACGACGACCGTGCCGGGTCTGAAGGTCGACCAGGAGCTGCGGTGGGCGTTCCTGGAGCCGCTCGTCGTGCACGGGTTCGCCGACGAGAAGGCGCTGGAGGCCGAACTGGCCCGGGACGACACCGCGTCCGGCAAGCGCCATCAGGTGCGCTGCCTGGCCGCGCGTCCGTCGGCGGCGGTGAAGGCACAGGGCTGGGCGCAGATCGTGGAGTCGGACGCGCTGTCCAACGCGCTGGCCGAGGCGACGATCGCGGGCTGGCGGCAGCCGGCCCAGCGGGAGCTGCTCGCGCCCTACACGGAGAAGTACTTCGCGGTGCTCGAGCGGATCTGGCAGGACCGCTCGATCCAGATCGCGATGAACGTCGTCTCCGGGCTGTTCCCCTCCCTCCAGGACTCGCGGGCGACGCTGGACGCGGCCGACGCGTGGCTGGCGGCGCACGAGAACGCGGCGCCGGCGCTGCGCAGGCTGGTGCTGGAGGGGCGGGACGATCTGGCGCGGGCGCTGCGGGGGCAGGAGTGCGACGCGCAGGCCGTCAACACCGTCAACACCGAGTGACCTTTGGCCTGAGCTTGGGCGCCTGGTAGCCGTTACGAAATACGGTCAATAGGAGCCGTAACCCCTGGGCCTACCCGAATGGACCAGGGGTTTTCGGTCCCTACTCGGCACCCGAACACCCGTCCTTTAGGACTACCTTGTCCGCATTTGTCGACAGGCGTGTAACAGCGGTTATCGGGCGGTCCGAAGGCGGGAATCTCCGTCGCATGAACCACAACACCCCGGTCCCCCCGCTCTCCCCCCGCCCCCTGCGTCACCTCTCCGAGGTGCACCGCCGTGTCGTGACGGCCGGCCGGCTGCGCACGACCGGCGTCTCGGCCGCCGAGGCCAACGAGCAGTGCCGGCCCGGCGGCCCCTGGCAGCAGATCCTCCCGGGCGTCTTCCTGCTCCACCCGGGCCCGCCGACCAGCGAGGAGCGGCTGCACGCGGTGCTGATGTACGCGGCACGGGAGCAGACCGCCGGGGTCCCGACGCAGCCGGGTGCGGAGGAGCCGCACCGCCCGGTGTACGCGGACGCGATGATCACCGGCCTCGCGGCGCTGACGCTGCACGGCTTCAGCTCGACCCCGCCGCTGCCCTCCCTGGACCGGATCGACGTCCTGGTCCCGAGGATGCGCCGGCTGCGCTCGGCGGGCGGCACGCGGATCGTCCGCACCTCGGCGCTCCCCGCCGCCGAACAGGTCACCGGCGTCCCGGTCGCCCCGGTGCCGCGCGCCCTCGCCGACGCGGTCACCGAGCTCACGGACGCGGGCGCGGTGCGCCGGCTCCTCACCGAGGCGGTACGCGGCGGCCACTGCGAACCGGCCGCGGTCGTGCGGGAGTTGAGCAATGCCAAGCTGCTGAGCCGCCCGCACGTGGTGGACGCGGTGGACTCCCTGCTCGCCGAGGGCCGTGCCATCGCGGAGGACCGTCTGTACCGCATGGTCCAGGAGTACGGCCTCCCCGACCCGGTGTGGAACGTCGACCTGAGGCTGCCGGGCGGCCCCCACCTGGGCGGCCTGGACGCGTACTGGCCGGAGCAGGCGGTCGCGGTGGAGCTGGACACCCGGGCACCTCGCCAGGGTCACCGGGAGGACGACGACGCGCTCTGGTCCGAGTACGCCCGCAAGCGCGAGCACCTGGAGCGGCTCGGCATCACGGTCGTCCACATCACCCCGCGCAAACTCCGGGACGCGATGGACCAGCAGGCGACGGTGATCCGTACCGCCCTGATGGCCTCCGGCGACCGGGATCCCGCCGCCTATGTCGTGGTGCTGCCCCGGTAGCGACGGACCGGGGCGGGACCAGGAGGGGGGAGGAGGGGTCACGGCACGAGGGGAGCCGGGGCCCCTCCTCGTGCCGTGGGGCCGGGCGGCTACTCGCCGCAGAACTCCGCGTCGATCACCGCGTCGGTGTCCCCCGACCAGTCGCCGTTGAAGTTGAAGGCGAGGGAGTGCTTGCCGTCGGCGGTGGTCACGGCCACGGAGGTCGAGCCGTGGATGCCGCCGTCGTGGCCCCAGACGTGGACCCCGCAGCTGAGCTCGCGGTCGATGAGAGCGAGGCCGTAGCCGGCGTTCGGGAGGCCCTCGATGGCCACCGTGGTCTTCATCTCCTTCAGCTGCTTCGGCGGGAGCAGCCGGCCCTTCAGCAGGGCCGTGTAGAAGCGGTCCAGGTCGGCCGAGTCGGAGATCATCTCGCCCGAGCCGTAGGCCAGTGCCGGGTTCAACTCGGTGACGTCGTACGTCGGCCCCGTCGCCGTCTCCGCGAGCTTGGAGTAGGCGCGGCTGCTGGGTTGCGGGACGGTGACGCGGGTGCCCGGCACCGAGGTGCCGGTGAGACCGAGGGGCTCGATCACCCGGGAGCGGATCTCCTCACCGTACGGCCGCCCCGTGGCCTTCTCGATCACCTGCGCGGCCAGGGTGTAGTTCGTGTTCGAGTACGACCAAGAGGTGCCCGGCGCGAACTCGGGCTTGTGGGACATGGCGATCGCGATCAGGTCCCCGGGCGTCTTACGGTCGTACCGGTGCTCGAAAAAGCCGTCCTTGAGGAAGTACGTGCGCGCGAACGTCTCGTCGGCGGTGTAGTTGAAGATCCCGCTGGTGTGGTTGAGAAGCTGCCGGACGGTGATCCGGCTGCCGTCGTGGCCGTTGCCGTGGACCACGCCGGGCAGCCACTTCTCCACCGTGTCGTCGAGCGACAGCCGTCCCTCCGCCTCCAGTTGGAGCAGCACGGTGGAGACGAAGGTCTTGGTGATGCTGCCGACGCGGTAGCGGTCGTCGGCCGAACGCGGAGCGTGCGTCCTGAGGTTGCCGACCCCGGCGGTGGTCGACCAGGTGCTCCGGCCGTCCTTCGCGGTGAGCGTCACCCCCGGCACGCCGTCCTTCACAGCGGCGCGGACGGCCTGCCGGGTCGCGCGGTGATTGTCAGTGGCTCCGGTGGCCTGCGCCGCCATCGCCGGGGCGGCGAAGCCGGCCGTGAGCGCCACCGCCGTCGTCGCCACCGCCACGGTCGTACGTACGGTCATGTCTTCCCCCTGTCCGGACACGCTCGGCGAGCGTGATCGGCGGGAGAGACCCGGACCGGGAGGGAAAGGTTGAGGCGGTACGGCCGGTTGAGCCGTTTTCAGCCCTTCTTCAGGATCAGCTCGGTGTTCCGGTCCCCCGCACTGCCGCCGAGCTTGTTGCTGGAACCGGGGGCGTTGTAGGCCAGTTCGCGGTAGAGGGCCGCGAGGCCGGTCTGGGAGAGGTCGGCGAAGTCGGTGCGGTGGGGGGCCGCGGACTCGACCAGGGTGGTGAAGACCGAGATGGTGCCGTCCTTGTTGTCGGCCAGCTCGACGACCCGGGCAAGGTGCGGGAAGTCGATGTGGGAGGCGGTGGAGATCTCCCAGAAGGAACGGCCGCCCGAGGCCCGGTGCGGCGTGATCACATTGCGGTGGATGTGGCCGTTGACCCAGGCCAGGACGTTGCTGTGGCTCGCGAGGAGGGCGACGACCTCCTGGCCGTTGTGCCGGCGCTCGCCGGGGTGGGCCGGGTCGGGGCGGGTGTTGTCCATCGAGTCGCTGGTGTGGTGACTGAAGACGACGGCGAAGGAGTCCTTGTTCTCCCGCAGCGTCCGGTCCAGCCACCGCAGTTGCCCGGTGCCGATGGAGCCCTGGTAGTGGCCGCCCGGGTCGGTGGTGTCGAGGCTGATGCCGATGACGTCGTCGGCGATGCGGAAGCTGTAGTACTGGGTGCCCGCGTCGAGGTTGGCGGTGGAGTAGCCGTGGCCGACCGGGCCCACGCCCCGGTGCGCGGGGTCGAGGTGGGCCGTGAGGTAGTCGCGGGCGGTGTAGGGGGCGCGCCGCTCGTCGGGGGTGACCGAGCGCATGCTGCGGGCGTGCGCCTTGAGCAGGTCGCGGAAGGCGTGACCCTGCGGGTCGGAGGCCTTGCGGATCAGGTCCTGGAGCTTCTTCGCCTCGGACGCGGGCAGCGACATGAGCTTCTTGCCGCCGACGGCGTACTCGGCGAGCCAGGAGTCTCCGTGGCCGTAGCAGCCGAGCGGCAGGCTGTCGTGGTTGCCGACCGTGGAGTACCAGGGGATGGTGAGGCCGGGGCTGTTCAACTGGCGTATGGCGGCGGCGAGATAGCCGTGCAGATGTGGGAAGCCGAGCTGCTTGTCGGCGTCGCGGGTGGTCGAGTCGGGCTGCCAGTACTGCTTGAGGCCGCTGTTCTGGACGCCCTCGTAGTGGCGCGGGTCCCCGGAGTTTGGGGTGATCCGGCCGCCGCTCATGACGGTCAGGAACCAGTCGAGTTCGGTGCGGGAGTTGTTGTCGGTGTTGTCGCCGGTCGTCATGGCGAACTGGAGCGGGGCGCCGGTGGCGGGGGCGCCGCGCAGCGCGTTGATCCGTTCGACGAGCGAGATCGCGCCCGGCACGGTCAGCGCCTCCTGGGGCCGCCAGGCGTGCACGTCGGTCGAGCGCAGGTACTCCAGGCGCATCGGGTGCTGGCTGTCCATCAGGTGCAGGTCGGTGAGCTGTACGAACGCGGCCAGCGCGGTACGGCGGCCGGCCCGCCCGGTCTTCGGGGCGGCGAGGTCGGAGCGCACCTTGCGGCTCCAGCCGGGACCGTTGCCCAGGCGCCGGTAGCCGGAGCCGGTGCGCGGGGCGGCGACGGAGGCGACGGTGGTGCCGCGGGTGTACGGGGCGAGGGGGACCTGGACCGGGGCGGCGGCCCGGTGGACGGCCTGGGCCACCGGCGCCTCGGCGGCACCGGTGGTCGTGGCGGCCTGGCTGTCGGTGGGCCGCAGGGCGTGGCCGACGCCCGCGGAGACGACGGCCGCGCCCGCGGCGGCGAGGACGGTACGGCGGTGGACCACCGGCGTGGCGCCGGCGACAGAGCGTGTGCGCGACATGGCGCGATCTCCCCGAGTGCGAACTGCGTCGGCAGTGGTCGCGGGAGTCACTGCTGCGAATTTCCCGCTCGCTCTGGATGCTTGGCACCGGGAATGGCCTGCGCGTGAACGAGACGGCAACGCGCAACGCCGATCACCGTACGTGGATCTTGGCCCACCCCGCGCGTTCGGGAGCGCTCGCCGAACGGCCCGGGGGTGGTCACTCCGTGTTCATCTCGCGGGGTACGACACCTATTCCCCTGGCCGGCCGGACACCGGCCGCTCCCGCCACAGCCGTAGGCCGAAGTCGACCATGGGCACTCGTTCCAGCGCGGGTACCGCGTCCAGGTCGTGCCACGCGGCCATGTCCGTGGAGCCGCCGACCTCGAAGCGCAGCTCCCCTCCGGTGACCCGGGCTTCGTACATGAGCCCCACATTGTGCTGGTCGACGGTGCGGCCGAAGCGCCGCCGGGACGGGAAGCGCACCGACCGCACCCCGAGCATTCCGGTGACCTCGACGTGGTAGCCGGTCTCCTCCGCCACCTCCCGCAGGACGGTGTCGTAGGGGTCCTCGCCGTGCTCCATGCCGCCGCCGGGCAGCGTCCACGCCGGGCTGCCGTCGTTGAGCCACCGGGCGAGAAGGACCTGTCCGTCGCGGACGCATATGGCGTAGGCCGCCACCCTCAGTTTCTCGCGCATACGGGCAAGTTAGTCCGCCGGGTCCGGATTGGCCGGTGAGTATTCGGGTGCGGACCAGCGCAGGGGAAGCGCCGACGGGGTCTCGACGGCCCCCCGTACGGTGAAGCGGACCCTGCGCTCCGGGCCGAACTCGGTGGTCGCCTCCCCGGTCAGCTGGAGGGTCGTGCCGGTCGTCCAGTCGAGGAACAGCAGGCCGGCCCGGGGGTCCGCGGTGAGGTTGCCCAGGGTGAGGAACATCGAGTTGCCCGGGTAGTCGCGCCAGCTGAGCTCGCCCGGTGAAACGACGCGCACGAAGCCGGGGTTGCCGCCCCGGTGGCTGACATCGGCGCCGCCCTCGTGCACGGAGGCCAGGAAGAAGGTGTCGGCCGCCGACACGAACTCCGCCTGCTCGGAGGTCAGTTCACTGCCGTGCCGCGCGGCGCCCCGGTGCCGGTCCGCGACGATCTCGTACGCCTGCCTCTTCTGCAGGTACTTCGGGCAGTTGGAGAACACCTGGTCGGCCTCGATCGCGAACCCCCGTGCCGTGGGCCCGAGTCGGCCGTTGAGGCGCATCCGGCGGCGGGTGCGGGGGTCGAGGGCGATCGTGCCGACAGGGGTGCCGGGGGTGGTGAAGGCCGTCGCGAGGGGGTCGGACGGGAGCCATCCGCCCGCGACCGAGACGCGGTCCGGGCCCGTCGCCCTGACGAAGCCCGGTTCCCCCGTGAGCGGGGACGCCCAGACCCGGCCCGTCGAGGGGTCCGCGGCACCGGCGACCAGCAGGGGCTGGAGCTCCAGGAAGGCCGCGGCGACCTCCCGGATGCCCCGGCCGACCGAGCGGCCCACGTGATCCGCCTGCTCGCGCACTCCCACCCGGTCCTGCACGGCCCGCGAGCCCGCGTGATAGATCCCCATGGCTCCCACGGCTAGAAGAACCCGCAGGTCGGGGCCGTACCGGAGGGTGCCGGCGCGTCCTCGGCACCGCTCGGCACAAAGATCTCCAGGCGGGTGCCGTCGGGGTCGTGGAAGAAGATGCCGCCCGACCCGGCGCCCTCGCGGTGGGCGACCACACCCTCGTGGGCGAAATCCGCCCCGTACGCCCGCAGCGCCTCCTCGTACTCCCTGACGCGGTCGATCGAGTCCGCCTCCAGGGCGAGGTGATGCAGGCCCGCACGGTCGGATCCGTACGGCTGCTCCGCCTGCTGCCAGAGGGTCAGAACGAGAGTGTCGCCGTCGCCGAGGAAGGCGTACCGGCGGCCCTCCTCCTTGCCCTCGGCGAGGGGCGTGAAGCCGAGGACGTCCCGGTAGAAGGCGAGCGAGCGGTCGAGGTCGGTGACGTTCAGGCCGATGTGGCCGGTGCGCAAGGTCACGACTGTCCCCTTCATCGTGGGTAACCCGAACGATTAACCCTTGTAATCGACTTTAGAGGTTAGAAGCAAGAGGTGCAACCAGTCACGTACGCTTGAGTGGTTAGCACGGAAGGGAGCCCCGCATGTCCGCCCCCCGCGATCCCCGCCCGCTCACCGGCGAACCGCTCGCGCTCGATCTGCTCAACACGCGGTGGATGAGCGAGGGGACCCTCCAGGACCTCCTCACCGACGTCGACGGGCTCGCGGTGTGGCTCGACTCGACCGGACTGAGTG
Source organism: Streptomyces sp. NPDC102270 (assembly GCF_044766405.1). Taxonomy (NCBI): domain Bacteria; kingdom Bacillati; phylum Actinomycetota; class Actinomycetes; order Kitasatosporales; family Streptomycetaceae; genus Streptomyces; species Streptomyces sp. NPDC102270. Next base: position 259,070 of record NZ_JBIWLX010000001.1, read on the forward strand.
ACGGTCACACCCCCGACGCCGCGATGCTGCGACACGTCCGGCAGGCCCGGGAGGCGCTGCGCACGGCGGTGGACGGGTCACCGGAGGAGGGGGCACCGCTGGTCGACGCCGTGCTGGAGCACGGGCGGATCAGGATTGCGCTCACCCTCCAAGGCCCGGTCGAGCACCCGGAGTTGAGCGACCCCGCCTGGGGGCCCGGGTGGCTCGCCGCCCGCGACTACCTGGAGTTGCTGAGCACCGCGCCGGACCGGATCCGGTCATGCGCCCACGATTCGTGCGTACTCCACTTCCTCGACACGTCGAGGAACGGCACCCGGCGCTGGTGCTCGATGGCGACCTGCGGCAACCGGGCGAAGGCGTCCCGGCATTACGCGCGCACGAAGGACGCCTGAAAAGGCATCCCCAAGGGCCCATGGGGTGAATTGCCCGCTTTCTCATGCCTCTTCACCGATGTCCCCAAAGGGCATCGCGGGTTTTCCCCATACACCCATATCGATTCGGTCAACTCTCCCTAAACATCCTTCCCATGCGTAAAGCTGTGCGGTCATCCGGGGTCTTCTTCCGGATCACCGTGGCCAGGTCCGATCGGATCCGGTCACACACCCGCTCGTTCCTTTACCTACAAGGGATGCCGATGACCCTCACCCCCCAGCACGCTCCGATATCGGGCGCGAGACGTGTGGCGCGCATAGCGGCGGCCGCGGGACTGGTCGCCGCGCTCTCCGCGGCGGGGCCGATACCCATGGCCTTCTCCGCCGAGGCGGGCACCACCCCCGCGGCGTCGGACCCGGGCCTGAAGTCCGCCGACGAGAAGCTCGGTTCGGACGACGCCGACGCGCTCGCCGAGGCCAAGGCCGACGGCGCCAAGAACATCACGCTGATGGTCGCCACCGCCCCCGGGAAGACCGAGCAGGTCGCCGAGGAGCTGGACGCGGTCAAGGGCGGCCTGGTGGGCCTCACGTACGACAAGCTCGGTTACGTCCGGGCGACCGTCCCCACCGCGAAGGCGGACTCGGCCATCGCCGGCGCCGCGAAGCTCTCCTCCGTGCACGGCATCGACGTCAAGCAGGACATCCCGCTGGACGACCCGACGCCGAGCGCCGACACCGCGAAGGGCGCCGCGCACAAGGCCGCGAAGACCTACCCGGCGCCGAGCGCGAAGACCCCCGCCGAGAACCCGTACAACCCGTCCTTCGAGACGGGCGCCGTCGACTTCGTGAAGGACCACCCGAAGGCGGACGGCCGCGGGGTCACCATCGGCATCCTGGACTCCGGCGTGGACCTCGGCCACCCGGCGCTGCAGAAGACCACCACCGGTGAGCGGAAGATCGTCGACTGGGTGACGGCGACCGACCCGGTCTCCGACGGTGACGCCACCTGGCGGCGCATGACCACCTCGGTCTCCGGCCCGAGCTTCACCTTCGACGGCCGCACCTGGACCGCACCCGCCGGTTCCTACCAGGTCAACCTGTTCCGTGAGGCCGCGACCGCGGGCGGCGACGCCAAGGGTGACGCGAACCGGGACGGCGACACCACCGACACCTGGGGCGTGCTGTACGACAAGGCCGCCGGGACCGTCAGGGTCGACCTGAACAACAACCAGAACTTCGCCGACGACACGCCGATGAAGCCGTACAAGGACGGCTACCAGGTCGGCTACTTCGGCACCGACGACCCGTCGACGGACGTCGCCGAGCGCCAGCCGTTCGTCGTCGAGATCCGCAAGGACGTCGTCTACGACGCCGCGGGCAGCAAGGCCGACTACGTCAACATCGGTGTCATCGAGTCCGAGCACGGCACCCACGTCGCCGGCATCACCGCCGCCAACGGCCTGTTCGGCGGCCGGATGAACGGCGCGGCCCCGGGCGCGAAGCTCGTCTCCTCCCGCGCCTGCACCTGGACCGGCGGCTGCACCAACGTGGCGCTGACCGAGGGCATGATCGACCTCGTCGTCAACCGCGGCGTCGACATCGTCAACATGTCGATCGGCGGCCTGCCCGCGCTCAACGACGGCAACAACGCGCGCGCCGAGCTCTACACGCGCCTCATCGACACCTACGGCGTCCAGCTGGTGATCTCCGCGGGCAACTCCGGCCCCGGCGCGAACACCATCGGCGACCCGGGCCTGGCCGACAAGGTCATCTCGGTCGGCGCGACCATCTCCAAGGCGACCTGGGCCTCCAACTACGGCTCCGCCGTGGAGAAGAAGTACGCGATGATGCCGTTCTCCTCGCGCGGTCCGCGTGAGGACGGCGGCTTCACGCCGACCCTGTCCGCCCCGGGTGCGGCCATCAACACCACGCAGACCTGGCTGCCGGGCTCCCCGGTCGCCGAGTCGGGCTACACGCTGCCGGCCGGCTACTCGATGCTCCAGGGCACCTCGATGGCCTCGCCGCAGGCCACGGGCGCGTCCGCGCTGCTGATCTCGGCCGCCAAGCAGAAGCACCTCGCGCTGACGCCGGCCACTCTGCGCACCGCCCTGACCTCGACCGCCGACCACATCAAGGGTGTGCAGGCGTACGAGGAGGGCGCGGGCCTCATCGACATCGTGGACGCCTGGGACGCCATCAAGGACGGCGCCACCGCTCACGACGCCGTGCCCAATAACTACACCGTGAAGGCCCCGGTCGACACCGCGATCGACCAGCTCCTGAAGACCCCGGGCTACGGCACCGGTCTCTACGACCGCGAGGGCGGTCTGAAGGCCGGTCAGAAGAAGACGTACGACGTCACCATCACCCGTACGTCCGGCGCGGACAAGGCGCTCCTCCACACCCTGCACTTCCACAACAACGCCGGTGGCACCTTCCGGATCCTCGGCAAGGACGACATCAGGCTCCCGCTGAACCAGCCGGTGACCGTCAAGGTCCAGGCCCAGTCGAAGTCCGCGGGCCTCAAGAGCGCGATCCTGGTCGTCGACGACCCGAAGACCGAGGGCCTCGACCAGCAGATCCTCACCACGGTCGTCGTCTCGGCGCCGGTGAAGTACACCTACACCGCGTCGAACACCGTGCAGCGCAACAGCACCCAGTCGTACTTCGTGACCGTGCCCGCGGGCGCCAAGTCCCTCGAAGTCGCGATCGGCGGGCTCAAGGACAAGAGCCAGACCCGCTTCATCGCCATCCACCCCTACGGCGTCCCTGTCGACAACACCGGCACCCCGTACTGCTACAACAACTACCTCGACGGCAACGGCTGCAAGCCCGACGCCCGTTCCTACGCCGACCCGCAGGCCGGTGTCTGGGAGATCGAGGTCGAGTCGCGCCGCACCTCGCCGCTGCTCGACAACCCGTACAAGCTGGACGTCGCCGTCTACGGCGCGCTCTTCGACCCGGAGACCGTGACCGTCCCCGAGGCCAAGGTCGGCACCCCGGCCACCGCCTCCTGGAAGGTGACCAACACGCTCGCCGCGATCGACGGCAAGCTGGCCGGCGGTCCGCTCGGCTCGTCCAAGACGGCCCGCCCGACCATCGCCGAGGGCGCCACCCAGACCACCACGGTCGAGGTGTCCGCGGGCGCGAAGTCGCTCGACGTCGCCATCGGCAACGTCTCGGACGTCTCCGCCGACCTGGACCTGACGGTCTACGACGCGGCGGGCACCGTGGTCGGCACGTCCGCCGACGGCGACTCGGAGGAGGCCGTCTCGGTCGCCTCGCCCGCCGCCGGCACGTACACCATCGAGGTCGCCGGCTACTCGGTCCCGGCCGGTTCCACGGCGTACGACTACCAGGACGTGTTCTTCTCCAGCACCCTGGGCACCGTCACCGTCCCGGACGCGCCGGTGAAGCTCGCCACGGGCGCCTCGACGACCGTCTCGGGCAGCGTCACCGCCCTGGCGGCCGCGCCGGAGGGCCGTGAGTTCTTCGGCCAGGTCAGCCTCGTCAACGCGCGCGGCACGGTCGCGGGCGTCGGCAACGTGAAGATCGAGAAGGTCACGCCGTAACACTTCTCCGTACGGCGGCAAAGGGGCGGGCGTCCGATGGGCGCCCGCCCTTTCTCGTGCCCTAGCAGGCGAGCCCGCGCGAGGCCGGGAGCGAAGCGGTGATCCAGGCCCGCTCCACGGCGATCTCCTGCTCCCCGACCGCCCAGTGGTCGGGGCTCGGCGAGCCCTCGGTCACGCCGAACAGGACACGGGTGCCCTTGGCCAGGGGTTCGGGGAGGTCGTACTCACGGATCACGTAGGTGAGGTGGGCGAGGCCCCGGGTCGGCTTGTAGTAGTGGGTGACCTGCACGGTGACCTGGAGTTCGCCGGTGCTGGGGACCCGCTTGACCACGGTGACCTCGCCCTCGGCGACCGTGGTGGCACAGGCCAGGTAGGCCGGGCTGCCGAAGCGGACGCCGGCTTCCGCCTTGGAGGACCCCGAGTCGGCCGAGCTCAGGCTGTTCGCACCGTTGTGCCCTGCGAGCCAGCCGAGACCCGTGACGACACCGGCGACGGCGGCCGCCGCGAGGGTGCCGAAGGCCAGCACGCGGGCGCGACGACGGGCCGCGAGGGGCCGTCGTGGCGGCACGGGTTCCGCGACCGGTGCGGCCTCCGTCAGCGTCTCGCCGATGATCCGCAGCTGCTCGCGCAGGAGGGCGACATCGGCCCGGGCCGAGCGGTGCTCGGCGAGGAAGGCCGGGTCGTCGGCGGCGCTCCCGGGCAGCGGTTCGTCGGTGATGGCGGCCATCAGGGCGTCGAGACCGTCGTGTTCCGCGGTCATCTCACACCACCTCGTCCTCGTGCAGGCGGGCGCGCAGGGCCCGGACCGCCGTGTGCAGGCGGCTTTTGACCGTGCCCTCCGGGACGCCCAGCTCCTGGGCGATCGAGCGCACCGGCAGATCGGCGAAGAACCGCAGCACGACGACCTGGCGCTGCTGGTCGGGCAGCTCGTCCAGGCCCTGCGCGACGGCGAGGGAGAGCACGCTGGTGTCCTCCCCGGAGGGGTGCTCGTGCTGGCGCAGCGAGGCCAGCCGCTCCCCCAGCCGGTCCTGGCGCTTTTTGGCCCGGTGCCAGTCCATGGCGAGGTTGGAGGCGACGACGGCGGCCCACGCGGACACGTCCCGTGGCGCCTCGTACCCCTTCGCCGCCCGCTCCAGCAACCGCAGGCGGACCTGCTGCACCCCGTCCGGCAGGTCCGCCTGCGGCACTCCGCCCAGGGCGAGCACGGCCCGCACCCGGCGTTCCTGCGCCGCGTCCAGGGGGTCCTCCCGCTGTTCCCCCTGGCCACGGCGGGCGATTCCGCGCAGCACAGACACCCTCCCCTCACCGCGTTTCCTCTACGACGCCGCAGGGTGCGGAAACGTTCGGCGGATCCCCGGGAAATTGTCCAGAGGCGTACATCACACGCTCAGGCGTTCCATTCCTCGGGCATGGAGCGCAAAGAATTGGACAGGGAGCCCCGGGTCGGCCGCATGATGGAAAAGCCTCGGTCACGTGCGAAGAGATAGGGAGTCACCGTGAGGGTCGGAATCGTCGGAGCCACCGGTCAGGTCGGCACGGTCATGCGCAGGATCCTCAAGGAGCGCGACTTCCCGGTCACGGAGCTGCGCCTGTTCGCCTCGGCCCGCTCCGCCGGGACCGAGCTGGACGGTGTGACGGTGGAGGACGCGGCGACGGCCGACTACGCCGGCCTGGACATTGTGCTGTTCTCCGCGGGCGGCTCGACCTCGAAGGCGCTGGCCGAGAAGGTCGCCTCGCAGGGCGCTGTCGTGATCGACAACTCCTCGGCCTGGCGCAAGGACCCCGAGGTCCCGCTGGTCGTCTCCGAGGTGAACCCGCACGCCATCACGGACCGCCCCAAGGGCATCATCGCCAACCCGAACTGCACCACGATGGCCGCGATGCCGGTCCTGAAGGTGCTGGATACCGAGGCGGGCCTTGAGACGCTGATCGCCACCACCTACCAGGCGGTGTCCGGCTCGGGCCTCGCGGGCGTGGCGGAGCTGCACGGCCAGGTGCAGAAGGTCGCCGCCGACGCGGACAAGCTCACCCACGACGGCGGGGCGGTCGACTTCCCCGAGCCGCAGGTCTACAAGCGGCCCATCGCCTTCAACGTCCTGCCCTTCGCCGGCAACCTCGTCGAGGACGGCCTGAACGAGACCGACGAGGAGCAGAAGCTCCGCCACGAGTCCCGCAAGATCCTGGAGCTGCCCGAGCTGAAGGTCTCCGGCACCTGCGTGCGCGTCCCGGTCTTCTCCGGCCACTCCCTCCAGGTCAACGCCCGTTTCGCCCGCCCGATCACCCCGGAGCGCGCGACGGAGCTCCTGGCGGGCGCCCCCGGCGTGACCCTCTCCGACATCCCGACCCCCCTGCAGGCCGCCGGCCAGGACGCCTCCTTCGTCGGCCGCATCCGCCGCGACGAGACGGTCGACCACGGCCTCGCCCTGTTCATCTCCAACGACAACCTCCGCAAGGGCGCCGCGCTGAACGCGGTGCAGATCGCGGAGCTGGTGGCGGCCGAGCTCAAGGGCTAGGCCGGGGGCCTGCGCACCTCGTAGAGGAAACAGCCGTACTCGACGGCCCGGACGTGGACCAGTGCCACGGACGGGTCGTCGAACGCGTTTCGGAAGGCGTCGTCGTCGGGAGCCTCGACCAGCTCACCGCCGAGGATGCGTCCGTCGGCGGAGTACCGCCGCACCGTCCGGTGAGCCTGGGCGAAGGGGTACCCGTCGCGCCCGTCCGGCCCGGCGCACTCGTCGGCGTGGATGAAGACGGGCCCCTGTTCGTCGTACGCCCCGGGCCGGGCGCCGGTCTCGGCCGCCCAGCGGCGCAGGGGGGCGTAGGAGACGAGCGCGATCCGCTCGCCGGGCGCACTGCGGCGCAGACAGCAGCGGAGCGGGGCACCGCCCTCCTCGTCCGTGAAGGGGGCCGGGGAGCGGCCGGCGTCGTCGGTGGTGCGGAGTTCCTTGAGGGCGGCGAAGTCGACGGGGCGTGCGGTGTAGGTCGTCATGGGACCAGGCTGACGCGGCCGAGCACGGATGACCGGCGGAAATCGGACGTGGCGCCCCCGCAACCGCAGGGTAATCCCCCGATCCGTGGGAGGCAGTTCGTGGAAGGATGACCGAACCGCCGAACCCACACATAACGAGGAGATGACCGCGTGCCTGGCACAAACCTGACTCGCGAAGAGGCGCAGCAGCGGGCGAAGCTGCTGAGCGTCGAGTCCTACGAGATCGATCTCGACCTCTCCGGCGCGCAGGAGGGCGGTACCTACCGGTCCGTGACCACGGTGCGCTTCGACGTGGCCGAAAACGGAGCCGAGTCCTTCATCGACCTCGTCGCTCCCACGGTCCACGAGGTCACGCTGAACGGGGACCCGCTCGACCCGGCGGAGGTCTTCGCGGACTCCCGTATCGCCCTGCCGGGCCTGCTGGAGGGTCGCAACATCCTGCGGGTCGTCGCCGACGCCGCGTACACCAACACCGGTGAGGGCCTGCACCGCTTCGTCGACCCGGTCGACCAGCAGGCCTATCTGTACACGCAGTTCGAGGTGCCGGACGCCCGCCGCGTCTTCGCCTCCTTCGAGCAGCCCGACCTGAAGGCCACCTTCCAGTTCACCGTGAAGGCGCCGACCGGCTGGACCGTCATCTCCAACTCCCCGACGCCGGAGCCGAAGGACGACGTCTGGGTCTTCGAGCCGACCCCGCGGATCTCGTCGTACATCACGGCCCTGATCGTCGGCCCGTACCACTCCGTGCACAGCGTGTACGAGAAGGACGGCCAGTCCGTCCCGCTGGGCATCTACTGTCGCCCCTCGCTCGCCGAACACCTCGACTCGGACGCCATCTTCGAGGTGACCCGGCAGGGCTTCGCGTGGTTCCAGGAGAAGTTCGACTACGCGTACCCGTTCAAGAAGTACGACCAGCTGTTCGTGCCGGAGTTCAACGCGGGCGCGATGGAGAACGCCGGCGCGGTGACCATCCGCGACCAGTACGTCTTCCGGTCCAAGGTGACCGACGCGGCGTACGAGATGCGCGCCGAGACCATCCTGCACGAGCTGGCCCACATGTGGTTCGGCGACCTCGTGACCATGGAGTGGTGGAACGACCTGTGGCTGAACGAGTCGTTCGCCACCTACACCTCCATCGCCTGCCAGGCGTACGCCCCGGACAGCCGGTGGCCGCACTCCTGGACCACGTTCGCCAACTCCATGAAGACGTGGGCGTACCGCCAGGACCAGCTGCCGTCCACGCACCCGATCATGGCGGAGATCCGCGACCTGGACGACGTGCTGGTCAACTTCGACGGCATCACGTACGCCAAGGGCGCCTCCGTCCTCAAGCAGCTCGTCGCCTACGTCGGCGAGGACGAGTTCTTCGCGGGCGTACAGGCGTACTTCAAGGCGCACGCGTACGGCAACACGCGCCTGTCCGACCTGCTGGGCGCCCTGGAGACCACCTCCGGGCGCGACCTGAAGTCCTGGTCCAAGGCGTGGCTCCAGACGGCCGGGATCAACGTCCTGCGCCCCGAGATCGACACGGACGCGAACGGTGTCATCACCTCGTTCGCGATCCGTCAGGAGGCCCCGGCGCTGCCCGCGGGCGCGAAGGGCGAGCCGACGCTGCGGCCCCACCGCATCGCGGTCGGCCTGTACGAACTGGACGACGACAGCGGCAAGCTGGTGCGTGACGAGCGCGTCGAGCTGGACGTCGACGGCGAGCTGACGGCCGTACCGCAGCTGGTCGGCAAGCGCCGCCCGGCGGTCGTGCTTCTCAACGACGACGACCTCTCGTACGCCAAGGTCCGCCTCGACGAGCAGTCCCTGGCCTTCGTCACCGAGCATCTCGGCGACTTCGAGTCCTCGCTGCCGCGCGCGCTGTGCTGGGCGTCGGCGTGGGACATGACGAGGGACGCGGAGCTCGCGACCCGCGACTACCTCTCCCTCGTGCTGTCGGGCATCGGCAAGGAGTCCGACATCGGTGTCGTGCAGTCGCTGCACCGGCAGGTGAAGCTGGCGATCGAGCTGTACGCCGCCCCCACCGCCCGCGAGACCCTGCTGACCCGCTGGACCGACGCCACGCTGGCCCACCTGCGGTCGGCGGTGGCGGGCAGCGACCACCAGCTGGCGTGGGCGCGGGCGTTCGCGGCGACGGCCCGTACGCCGGAGCAGCTGGACCTCCTGGAGGGGCTGCTCAACGGGTCCCAGGTCGTCGAGGGCCTGGCCGTCGACACCGAGCTGCGCTGGGCGTTCGTGCAGCGGCTGGTCTCGGTGGGCCGTTACGACGAGTCGGAGATCGCCGCCGAGTACGAGCGGGACAAGACGGCGGCGGGTGAGCGCCACGCGGCGACCGCGCGTGCCTCGCGGCCCACCGAGGAGGCGAAGGCGGAGGCGTGGGCGCAGGTCGTCGAGTCCGACAAGCTGCCCAACGCGGTCCAGGAGGCCGTCATCGGCGGCTTCGTCCAGACCGACCAGCGTGAGCTGCTCGCGCCGTACACGGACACGTACTTCGCGGTGGTCAAGGACATCTGGGAGTCCCGCTCGCACGAGATCGCCCAGCAGATCGCGGTCGGCCTCTACCCGTCGCTCCAGGTCTCCCAGGAGACTCTGGACAAGACGGACGCCTGGCTGGCCTCGGCCGAGCCGAACGCGGCCCTGCGCCGGCTCGTCTCCGAGTCCCGCGCGGGCGTGGAGCGCGCGCTGAAGGCCCAGGCGGCGGACGCGCAGGCGGCTCAGTAGGACAGCGGGGAGGCGGGTGGCCCCGGTCATCCGCCTCCCAGACACACCAGCCGGGCCGTGTGCAGCATCGTCCGCACATGCACCCCGGTCTGCGCGGCCACCGGCACCCAGCGCAGGTCGTAGGTCTTCTCCAGCTCCTGGCACCACTCGCGGACCAGGTCGTCGAGGACCTCGGTGGTCCGGGGCTCGGTGCGGGCCAGGGCGCGGCTCGCCATCGCCGCCACCCTGAGCGGGATACGGCGGGCGGAGATCCCCCGGGTCGCGAAGTGGCCGTGGAACCGCCGGGGTTCCTCCGCGGCCCAGCCCGCCACGATCGACGGCGCCACGTCGAGGAGTTCCCGCGCGGCGTCCCGCAGCGGCGCCAGCTCCTGCGGTACGGCCGTGTCGAGCCGTGTCCCGAGGACGGCCGTCAGTTCCCGGGTCCGGCCCAGCAGCACCTCGCCCAGCCGCGCGGCCTCCCGGTGGGTGCTGTTGTCGCGCGAGGTGAATGAGAGTTCGTCCGTCGAATGTGTGACCTTTGCGGGTAGGGCTCGTTGGGTGTGGTGAGCGGGTTGTCGAAGGGCTGTATGGGGGGTGTGGGGTGGGCGGGTTGCGGGAGCTGGCGGCGTCGTTCGTCGTGCCCGGCCCTGCCGGGGTGGCGGTCCGTACGAGGCTCAAGCAGCTGACGCCCGCCGATGAGAAGGTCCTCGCGCTGGTGGGCGCGCACCTCGGATCCCTCGCCTCCCGGGATCTGAAAATGCGGTGCGGGCAGGGCCTGGAGCATTCCGCACAGACGTGGGCAGCCCGTAAGCGGGCTTTGACGGCGGTGTCGTCGTCCCGGTGGGCGGGTTCGCTCACCAAGGCCACGCATGATCAGTGGGCGCTGGCCCGCCCTGGTCAGCTCGCGCACATCCAGTCTCTCGCCGTGGACCCGGCCTACACCTCCAAGTGGGGCGCCCAGCACTGGCAGAAGCCCCTCACCAGCACAAACCGCAAGACGACCCGGGACGACGCTGCCGCCGTGGCGATCGGCAGGCGCGCCCAGGGGCACCCGATCCGGCGACGGACGGCACCGCCCCCTCACGACCGGAGTGATCGTGCGGGGCATCGGACCGTCCAGGCCGACCGGCGTGTCCCTGGGGGTGAGGGACCCCGCCCTCCCGTTCCCGAACCACGCACCAGATGCGTGCCGCCGGACCGCGGAGCGAACGCGGGCAACCAGAACGCCCAACACCGTTCGGAGCGTTCGGCTGAGCATGAATCCTGGCAACAGGACTCACTCCCGCTCAGTCTCTAGGAACGGTGGAGCCAGGTGCTGTCGGCGACGAATCCGCTCGGGTCGCGTTCGCCCTCGCCGTGGCCGTCGGGCAGCACCAGGACACCGGGCGGGTCGAGCCGCCAGCCTGGGCCGTCGACGGGGTGCCGGTCGACGGGGACGCGCAGGTGCGCCGCCGTCCCGCGGAAGGCGTCCGCGGCGCCGGGCGCCTCCCGTGTCGTCATCACGAAGGCACCGCCGAACTCGATGCCGTGCAGGGTGAACTGGGCGACCGGCCGCAGCTCGTCGAGGAGCCGGACGAGCGCGGCCGACTCGGGCAGCGGCTCACCGGGAGGCACGGGCAGGGACTCCGGCTGGCGGGCGAACGCGGGCCGGTAGAAGTGTCGGTGACACTCCGTCAGTGACGGCTCCGGCTTCTCCGGCTGCCAGCCGTGCGCGAGGTGCGCCCCGTCGGGGACCCGGCAGAGCAGGAAGTGCCAGGTGCCGTCAAGGAGTTCGAGCACGCGGGGCGGCGGGAGAACAGGGCGGCGAGCCGCAACGCCGAGTCCCCGCCGACCGGTTCGTTGGCGTGGGCGCCGGACACGGTCAGGATGTGACGGTCGCCGTGTCCGGCGGACAGCAGCCACAGCGGGCGCCCCTCCCGGCTCTGCCCGACCTGACTGAGCCGCAGCAGGGCGGGGGCGGCGCGGACGAGCGTGCGGGCCGTTCGCTCCAGTTCGTCGACTGCCGGATAGAGCGAAGTCCGCACGCTTCTTGTCCAGCGGGCGCCTGCCGCGGTGCCGGGGCCGCGGGCTCAGACGGACACCATCCCGCCCGTCGCGTTGACGAACGTGCCGGTGATGCCGCCCGCGTGGTCGGAGGCGAGGAACACCGCGGTGGCGGCGACCTCGGCGAGGGTGGGGTTGCGGCGGGTCATGCGCATCCCGGCGAGTTGGTCGATGATGCCCCGCACGGCCCCCTCGTCGATGGCGGGATTGACGGCGGCGAGCTTCTCGACGGTGAACGTCTCGGGCACCCCGGCCACCCACAGTCCCACCGCCCGCACCCCGCGCGGCCCCAGCTCGATCGCCAGGTTGCGCACGAGCGTGTCGATCGCCCCGTCCGCGGGGCCGGTGCCGCCCATCATCGGACTGCCGTGCGCGGAGCCGCTGTTGAGGGCGAGGATCACTCCGGATCCGCGTGCGGCCATCCGGCGTCCCGCGGCCCGGGCGGTGAGGAAGTTGGCGCGCAGACCGTTGGTGACCGGCCGCAGGAAGTCCTCGGCGGCCATGTCGACCAGCGGCGCGCCCTGCACGTCGCCGCGCGTGACCAGGTTGATGGAGATGTCGATGTCCCCGACCTGTTCGGCGTGCGCCTCCACGGCCACCTCGTCGAGCGCGTCCACGACGGCGATCTCGGCGTCCTTGATGTCGGCGGCCACCGCCTCCAGGGAGGCACGGGTGCGGCCGACGAGGTGGACCCTCGCGCCCTGCTCCGCGAAGGCACGGGCGACGGCACCGCCGATGGAACCGCCGGCGCCGTAGACGATCGCGGTCTTGTCGGTGAGCAGCATGGTGAACTCCTGGGAAGTGGTGTGTACCGGGTGTACCGGGTGACATCCATGCAGACGTACGACTCCCCGGATGCTCATCGGTCGCGAGGTCGCGAGGTCGCAGGCGCACAGCGTCACAGGCGCAGGGGCAGCCCGAACGCCGGGAAGAGGTGCGGCTCGAAGGAGGTGATCTCCACGATCCGGTCGCCCCGGCCCCGCGTGTCGAAGCGCAGGACGTCCAGCACCTGGGCGCGGTAGACGCTCGTACCCGGTCTGCGGACGTAGTTCCCCACCGCGAGCTGCCCGTTGGCGCGGGCGGGCAGGCTGCGCCAGTGGCCGAGGAAGGCCGGTGAGGCGGGGTCGAGGCTGACCCGCACGAAGTCGACGAGCGCGTCCCGGCCGGTGAACCAGAACGGGTTCGGCGGCATGGTGAGGACCACGTCCTCGGCGAGCAGCGCGGTCATCGCGTCGAGGTCGAGACGCTCGACCGCGGCCATGTACCGCTCCAGTACGGCCTGTTGCGCTTCTGTCGGCTCCGCGGGCCGCCAGTCGGAACGCTCCCGGGGCAGGTGCGCGCGCAAGGTCGGCCGGGCCCGTTGGAGCGCGCTGTTGACCGAGGCCACGCTCGTCTCCATGGCCTCGGCGGTCTCCGCGGCGGTCAGTCCGAGGGCGTCCCGCAGGATGAGGGCGGCCCGCTGCCGGGCGGGCAGATGCTGGATCGCGGCCAGCAGGACGAGCTCCAGGGTTTCCCGGGAGACGGTGGCCGTCTCCGGCAACTCGCTGTCGGCGACGGGGAGTTCGTCGTCGGGGTAGGGCTGCAGCCAGGTGATCCGGGCGGGCGGCTCTCCCTCGCCGTGGTTCATCCCCGGCACCGGCTCGTAGCGCTGCGGGCGGCGCGCGGTCCGGCGCAGCAGATCCAGACAGGCGTTGGTGGCGATCCGGTACAGCCAGGTCCGCGCACTCGCCCGCCCCCGGAAGCCGTCCCGGGCCCGCCAGGCCCGCAGGAAGGTCTCCTGCACGAGGTCCTCGGCCTCGTCGTAGGACCCCGTCATGCGGTAGCAGTGCACCTGGATCTCACGACGGTACTGCTCGGTGAGGGCGCCGAAGTCGGTTTCGGTGAGTTGCGTAACGGGGGTGGGCGTGACGGAATCCCCGGTGTCCTGGGGGCCCTGGGTGTCCTGGGTGGTCTCGCGTACCGTCCGGGCCACCCGCCTCAACCGTGCGACGGACTCCGACAGTTCGGTGACGGTCGAGTAGAGGGCGTCCGTGGGCCGGGGCGCCAGCCGGCCCGCCTGGCGCCCGATGTCGTCGATGAGCCCCTGCACGGTGAGGCTCGGCGGCTGCCGCCGTTCCCGGTAGGCCTTCTGGCGGCAGGCGGCGGAACAGTAGACGGAGCCGCGTCCGGTACGGCCGGCTCGCGCGGCGAGCGGCTTCCCGCACACCGCGCAGACGTCTGTGGCCACGTGCGCCTCCGGGAGTTTCGTAACGCGATGCCGGAGTGACGTTACAACGCCCCATGCCAGAGCCTGGCGGTGATCCCGCTCAACAGAACCGAACGACGACCGAACGGACGGCTATGCCCCCAGCTGCCCCGCCACCGTCGCCCCGAAGGCCGGCGCCCTGCCCGTCAACTGAAGCGCAGCCTCTGCCCGTGACGTTACAACGCCCCCGCCGGGTGTGCCCCCTACCGGCGGACGGTCGGAAGCGCCAGGTCCGCCGGGGCCCTGCGGTGATCCCGCTCAACAGAACCGAACGACCGCCGGGCGGACGGCCGTACCCCCAGCTGCCCCGCCACCGTCGCCCCGAAGGCCAGCGCCATGCCCGTCAGCTGGAGCGGGGTCAGCGTCTGCCCGAGCGCCGCCCAGCCGACGACCGCGGCGGTCAGCGGGGACAGCGGGCCGAGGAAGGTGACCTGGGTGGCGGTGAGACGGCCGATGCCGCGGAACCAGAGCCAGTACGCCACCGCCGTGTTCGCCAGCGCGAGGTAGAGGTAGCCGCCGACCGCACGGCCGTCGAGGGCGGGCGGAGCACCCTCGACGAGGAGGGCGAGGGGCGCGATGAGCAGGCCGCCGGCGGTGAGCTGCCAGGCGGTGAGCGCGAGCGGGCCGACGCCGTCGGGGCGGCCCCAGCGCTTGGTCAGCACGGTCCCGGCGGACATCGAGGCGGTGGAGGCGAAGGCCGCCGCCACACCGACGGCGTCCAGGGCCCCGGCCGCCTTGAGGACGACCAGACTGACGCCGAACGCGGCCACGAGCCCGGTGAGCACGCTCCGGGCGGTGGGCCGCTGCCCCAGCAGCACGGCCGACAGTCCGACGACGATCAGCGGCCCCACCGACCCGACCACCGCGGCCATCCCGCCCGGCAGCCGGTACGCCGACAGGAACAGCAGCGGGAAGAACGCCCCGATGTTCAGCGCCCCGAGCACCGCCGCCTTCCCCCACCAGATCCCACGCGGCAGCACCCGAGCGAGGGCGAGCAGCACGAGTCCCGCGGGCAGCGCGCGCATCATGCCGGTGAACAGGGGCCGGTCGGCGGGGAGGAACTCGGTGGTCACCGCGTAGGTGGTGCCCCAGGAGACGGGGGCGAGGGCGGTGAGAAGGATCGTGGCGGGGCGGTTCGTGGTCGGCTTCCTCATGACTCCCTCTCCTCATTAGCTTGCAGGAAAGTAGCTTACCACTAAGCTACTTTCCTGCAAGCCACTTTTTTGCGGCCGAGCCGAGCCCCGCGGATACTCGGCACATGAGTGCACAGCGCAAGGACGCCGTCGACGCGATCATCGAGCAGTGGGCGGCCGTGCGGCCCGACCTCGACACCCGGGCCATGGAGGTCTTCGGGCGCATCTACCGCCTCTCCCGCGCCATGGGCGACCGCGTGGAGAAGGCGTACGCCCCCTACGGCATCTCCCGCGGCGAGTTCGACGTCCTCGCCACCCTCCGCCGCGCCGGTGAGCCGTACACCCTCTCCCCCCGCCGGCTCTCCTCGACGCTGATGCTCACCACGGGCGGCATGACGGGCCGCCTCGACAAGCTGGAACGCGCCGACCTGCTCCGCCGCTCCCCCGACCCCCACGACCGCCGCGGACTCCAAGTGACCCTGACCGAAAAGGGGTTGGCCGTCATCGACGAGGCGGTGGGAGCGGGCCTGACCGCCCAGACGGAGGCCCTGTCCACCCTCGACGACGAACAGGCCGACCAACTGGCCGACCTGTTGCGAGCGTTGCTGGAAGGGACTCAGAACTCAGCGGAGTGACCCGGGTTCCGCGAGCCCCACCCCGACGGAGGCGTTCCGTCCGCCCCACCACCCCCGCATCATGACGGCGTGCACATCTCACCGACAGAGGCCGCTCTCATCGGTACGTCCCTGGGCGCGACGGCCACCCTCAGCGCCGCCTGGCTCACCCAACGGTCGACGTCGAGACGCGAACGGGAGCGGCGGCTCTGGGACCGCCGGGTGGCCACGTACGACGATCTCATGAGCACGGTGCACACCTACGCCCAGCTCCGCGCCCACACCCGGCGCAGCTTCGACCTCCCCGAGCTGGAAGGCGTGCGCAGCGAGGCCCTGCACTCCGCGGCCACGTTGGCGGCACGTATCGAGCTCTACAGTTCCGAGCGGCTGCGCGAGGCCTGCGAGAGGTCGTTCGACTGTGTGCAGCGGTGGCTGGAGGCATGGGAGGAGTGGCACCAGCAGGGCGCCGACGTCCGGCTCCCCAGCCAGGCGGACGGCCTGTGGAAGAAATTCCTGAAACGCGTCGAGGAGGCGGAGGAGGCCGACAGCGAACTCCTCGAACTGCTGCTGGCCGACGTCCACGGCAAAAGCGGGAAGGGAAGGAAACCCGACAACGGTTAACGTTCTTCGTTCCGGGTGAGACTTCTGGAACGCGCAGCGGAACAGACGGGGGGCCGGGCCATGGCGCGGGACGAGCATCTGATCGAGTTATATCTCGCCGGAAAGCGCATCGCGTCCGGCCTGCGTATCGCACGCCCCTTCGCGCTGACGACCGCCCACGCACTCGGGCCGGACGTCCTCACGACGAAGCCGCTCCTGCATCTGCGGGACGGCACACCCGCGCACATCCTCTGGGGCAACACACCGTCGGACCTGGCCCTGCTCAGACTCGAACTGAACGGCACCACGGGCCCGTTGGCGACGACCGCCTTCGGCGAGGCACACCGGGGGCAGTCCTGGCGGGCGACCGTCTCCGTCGACCCCAAGCCCCTGACGGGCAGCGTCGTCGAACCCGAAGCCGTCTACCACGACAGTCCCCACCTCACGGTGACGGCCCTGCGGCTGCGCTGCGAGCGCATCCTGCGCGACCCGGCGGCCTACGCCGGCAGCCCGATCGAGGAGACCCGCCAGGACCCTCCCGTCGTCCTGGGTCTGCTGGTGAGGCCCCGGGACACCTCGCCCCGCGAGAGCGACGAGGCGTTCGCCATCTCGGTGGCGGAGGCGCTCAGGCTGTTCAACGACGTCACCGGCGGCAAGAGAGCGGAGAAACGCACCCGGGCCAATCAGGTGCTCCACGACCGGGGATACGGAAGCGTGCGCCCGCGCTGGACGAGGACCGATCCGAACCGGCGTGCACGGCGTCCGTCAGAAGGAAACTGATCGATGATCGAAATCAGTGACCTCGACGAAGCGATATCCGTCGCCGAGGAAAAGGCGGAACACGAGGACGGCGGCACACAGACGCGGCCCGCGCGGGAATCCGAGGCGGCGCTCATCGGCTACGTGGACCGGCTGCGCAGCGGCCAGGCCGTGTGGGAGGACGAACCGGAGCGGATCGCCCGGTACGCCCACCTGGTCGAACTGCTGCTGGCGCTCGGCCTCGACAAGGCCGCGGCGGACCTGACCGACACGACACTGCGCGCCATGCGGCTCTCCGAGATCGACCAGGTCGTCTACCGGGAGCCGGAACTGTGGAACCACCTCGGCTCCCTGCTCGCCGAACAGGGCGACCTGGTGCGGGCCATGGCCGTACTGGACTGCGCGCTCACCCGCGCCCACGAGTACGAGACCTACGAGGTCCCGGCCATCCTCGCCAATCTGAGCGTCGTCAGCCTTCAGCTGGGCGATCCGGAGGCGGCCGCGATCTGGGCCAACAAGGCGCTCGACTCGCTCAAGTACGAACAGGACAAGGACCTGGAGACCCGGCTGACCGCCGACCGGGTCCGCCTCGACCTCGCCAGGGCGTCCGGCGACGAGCAGGAGCTGCACAACGCATTGGAGAGCTTCGACCAGTCGGTGACCCGGTTCGTCGAGAGCGAGGGCGGCGACCACGCCCGGGCCCTCGGCGCCCGTGTCGCCCTGGCCGCGGCCCGCCACGACGCGGAGCCGAGCCTCGAGAACCTGGCCGCACTGGAACTCCTGTACGTCACCGCGCAGGTGACCCTGGGCCTTGAGCACCGCGAGACGATCATCGCCCAAGCCACCCTCGCGGCCACGGAGTTCGCGGCGGCGGGCGGCTGGGACGGACAGGCCAACGAGCGCACCGAGGCCGCCGTACAGGCCTTCGTCACCGCCGCCGCCCGTGCCGTCACCTCTCCCGACCTCGGCCAGGAGCATCCCCAGACGCACATCCTGCAGGACGAACTCGCGGAGATGCGGGCGGCCATCACCCCGGACGACAAGCTCCCGTACCACATCGAGAGGGTGTACAAGCCCCACGAGAACACCGAGCGCAACGACGCGAAACGCAAGGCGCTGGAGGAGGAGACGGACATCATCCGCCTCATCGCCCACGCCGGGGCCTCCTACTTCCTGAAGGAGACACGGCTCTTCTACGGCCGGGTCAAGGACGCGCTGGAGCGCGGGGTCCGTTTCCACGTCGTCATCAGCAGCCCCTGGAACAGCCTCGCCGCGTTCATGCCGCACGACACCGCGGCCGAACCGGGCAACTACCAGAACATCGTGGAGCTGGTGGAGAGCAGCCCTTCGTACAACAACACCTTCCTGCCCGTGATCGACTCGTACCGGCTGCTCAAGTCGATGTACCCGGACCTGATCGAGCTGCGGATCACCTCCATGGACGTCAGCGGCTCCACCCTGCTCACCTCGAACGCCGGGTTCTTCGAGCCGTACATCACGTCGAATCCGCAGCGCCGGACGCGACGCGGCATGAGCGTCTTCGAGGTGGAGTTCCGCAAGGACAGCCGGTATTACGCGGACAGCCTGGAGGAGTTCCGGGCCCAGTGGGAACTCTCCAGCACCTGGAAGGAGTTCGAGACCAACCAGGAACAGCACAAGGCGGCGCTGCGGTCGGAGATGGGGGCGCTCGCCTCCGTGCGGATGAGGGCCAGTGTCAGGAGGGGAGAAGTGCCCCGTCCCTGACCTTGTGCAGCACTTCCACCGAGCCCACGAACAACGGCGTGGGCAGCGCGTCCAGTGGCCAGAACTGCCAGCGTTCGCACCGGTCCGGCTCGCGCACCCGGATCTGGCCCGTGTAGTCGGGGATCTCCACACCGACCTGCATGTGATGGTTGGCGGCCGGGTCCGGGTCGGTGACACAGACCACCCGCGCCTCCCCCCGGGCACGGACGCCGGTCTCCTCCTCCAGCTCCCGGCACGCGGCGCCGGTCAGGGTCTCGCCGATCTCCAGGTGCCCGCCGGGCAGCCCCCAGCTGCCGGCGCCGAAGGTGTTGACCCGCAGCCCCAGCAGGACACTCCCGCCGGAGCGGACGATGGCCTGCACTCCCACGCGCACGTGTGCCGCCGTCATCGCTGACCTCTCCGTTCTTCCGGATATGTTCCGACGAAATTCGCGGCATTGCTGAACGCCTGGACCAGACCGGCATGGGGCATGCCGTCGTCCCGCCCGAGGTCGAAGAAGTTGCCGAGCCGCCGTTCCTCGCCCGCGTCGACGACGACGACCTCGCAGTCGGGGTCGATGAAGAAGTAGGTGCCCGCCCTGTCGGCGTTCCGGTAGACCCGAAGGGGAACGTCGCGGGCGTCGGCGGACTCCTGGCAGCGGGCCACCACGTCTTCGAACTCCTCGTCGCCGACGGAGAGCCAACCGGCGTTGTCGGCGCCGTAGTTGGTCTCCGACATCTGGTAGACCTTCCACACGTCGGGAAGGCAGGAGTCCTCGATGAGCTCGAGCACGCGCGGAGCTCCGGCGACATTGCGCCGGGTGACGACGGTCCCCAGTTTCACCCCGACCTGCTGGTGGTTCTTCCGTACCTCCTGCAGCAGACCGAGGACCTTTCCCCGGTGCGGCGCGACACCTTTGCGCAGTTCCCGGTGCTCCTTCTCGTCCGCCGATTCCAGCGGCAGGGCGATCGACCACAACCCCGGCAGCACGCGCTGCATCACCTTGAGCGGTGCGAGCCCGTTGGTACTGAGCACCACCCTGGGAGGTGCTCCGCCGTCCGGCAGCGGACTGCTCAACTCCTGGACGAGGTCCCCGAGATACGGCAGAAGCGTGGGCTCGCCTCCCGAGATCACCACTCCTTGCACCCCTTCCTGCCGCAGCGTCGCGGCGATCCGGAATGCCTCCGCACGACGCATGGTGGGCATTTCGTGGCGAGGTCCGAAACAAAAAGGGCAGCTCAGATTGCATCTGCCGATCGGGCGAAGATCCACGTACGGGGGGAGCACCGGCCGAATCTAACAGCGCGCGAAGCAGCCCGCCGCCGGACGCTCAAACTGTCACCCGAGTGCAGCCGAGCCGCTCCCTTTCGAACACTGCCCCGGGGACGAAAACATCACTCTCGCCGCGCGCACCGGTGTCCGCGTCAGCCGACGTGAGCGGTGAGGGCCGCCTCGATCTCCCGCGGCGTCGCCCCCTCCGCCGCCCACCCCACATACCCGTCGGGCCCCACCAGCACAGTCGTACGCCGTCCGCTCGCCCAGTGCTCCACCGTGAGCCGTTCCTTGCGGGGGTCCTGGGCGTCGTGGCCGTCCGGGGTGATCAGGACGAACCTGCCGCCGCGCAGGGACTCGTAGAGGCGGCCGCCGTCCGCGAGGGTGACGTCGGGGGCGCGGATGCCGGTCAGGGGGTGGGCGCCGCGGGCGGCCGGGTATGGCGCGCAGGGCCAGTTCCCAGGGGCGCTTGGCCATCGCAAGGCGGACGATGCCGCCGCTGCTGCGCAGGACGGCCCTGCCGACCGGGTGCCGTTCCAGTTGGTAGGTGTCCAGGACAACAGCTCAGACTCCGGTTCCACCGGCGTGCGTCACCGCTCCGACGCCACCCGCACCGCGATCCTCGCCGCGGCCCGCGAGCGCTTCGCCGCCGACGGCTACGAGCGGGCCACCATCCGCGCCATCGCCAAGCATTCGCGCATCGATTCGTCGATGGTGATGCGCTACTACGGCAGCATGGAGGGCCTGTTCGCGGCGGTCGTGGCCGTCGGCCTGAAGCTGCCGGACCTCGCCGCGCTGCCCCGGCACGACGTCGGGCGGGTGCTGGTGTCGCACTTCCTCACCATGTGGGAGGAGAACGAGGTGCTCACCGCCCTGCTCCGGGTCGGGGTGACCAATCAGGCGGGCACCGAGCGCACCCAGAGCGACGCAGCTGCTCGGGCTGGGGCTCACCCGGTACGTCCTGCGCTTCCCGCCGGTCGTCGCACTGACCCGCGAGGAGGTCGTCGCGTGGCCGGCCCCGACTCTGCAGCGGTATCTCACGGCGCCCAGCCCCTGAGAACGCACGAGGGCGCCGGCCTCGCCCACGTACGACGCGCGTACATACGGCGGGGTCGGCGCCCCGGGAAAGGCGGGGTCAGGCCTTCGATCCGGCCTTTGCCTCGGCCTCGGCGGGCTTGGTCCTGATGTTGCGGCTGGTCACCCGGTGCTCTTCCTTGGACTTGTCCAGGACCAGCACCAGGGCGGCGATGACCCCGAACAGCACGAGCGGGGCCACGACGAAGAGACCCAGCGTCTCGATGACGCTCAGGCCCGTGCCGGGGTCGTCACCGTCGTCGCGGGACAGCGCGGAGGCGGGGGACGACATGAGCAGCATCATCAGCGTCGTACCGGCCACCAGGGCGCCGGCGCGCAGGGCGTTCTTCTTGTCCACGGAGCCAAAGTATCCAACGGCGGTTCGGGCCGCGCGTCCGGGGTGCCGTATGAGGCGCCCCGGCCGTGCGCGCATCCCCGCGGCGCCCGCGGCCGCGGCCGTTACGGCGCCCGCAGGACGTCCACCAGCGCGTGCAGGCGAGCCGACGCCGCCAGGTCCTCCAGCGTCATCACCCGGCCCTCCCCGTCCGCGATCGGCAGGCGCCAGTTCGGGTACTGGTCCCAGGTCCCCGGCAGGTTCTGCGGTCGGCGGTCCCCCACCGCGTCCGGCAGCCAGACCCCCACCATGCGGGCGGGCGTGTTCAGCAGGTACCGGTGGACGGCCTGGATCTGCGCCTCCTCCGAAGAGGGGTCGGCGCCGCCCCCCGTGCCGTGCAGCAGTCCGAGACGGGCCAGCAGCTCCAGCCACTCCCCCGTGTCCGCCGCGGCCTCGGCGCGCTCCTCGTCCAGCGGCCGGGTCAGCAGTCCGAGGCTGTCCCGCAGCTCGACGTGCTCCCCGGTCAGACGTGAGGCGGTGGGCGGCAGGTCGTGCGTGGTCGCGGTCGCGAGGCAGTCCGCGCGCCACCGCTCGGGCGGCAGCGGACGCCCGTCGCCCTCCCAGTCCCGCTCGAACCAGAGCACCGACGTCCCCAGCACCCCGCGCTCGCGCAGCGCCTCCCGCACCCCGGGTTCGACGGTGCCGAGGTCCTCGCCGATCACCAGCGCCCCGGCCCGCGACGCCTCCAGGACCAGCACGGCGAGCATCGCCTCCGCGTCGTAGCGGACGTACGTGCCCTCCGTCGGCGGCTGCCCGTGCGGGACCCACCACAGCCGGAACAGGCCCATGACGTGGTCGATGCGCAGCGCGCCGGTGTACCGGAACAGGGCCCGCAGCAGCTGCCGGTAGGGCGCGTACCCCGACTCCGCGAGCCGGTCCGGGCGCCACGGTGGCAGCCCCCAGTCCTGGCCGCGGGCGTTGAAGGCGTCCGGAGGGGCTCCCACGGACATCCCGGCCGCGAAGTACGCCTGCTGGGCCCACGCGTCCGCGCCCTCGGGGTGCACGCCCACCGCGAGGTCGTGGACGACGCCCACCGGCATCCCCGCCTCCCGTGCGGTCCGCTGCGCGGCGCCGAGCTGGCTCTCGGTGAGCCAGGCGAGGCGGCAGTAGAAGTCGACGCGGTCCATCAGCTCACCGCGCGCGCGGGCCGTCTCGGCGGATCGCGGGTCGCGGAGGCCGACGGGCCAGCCGCGCCAGTCCGAGCCGTGCGCCTCGGCCAGCGCGTACCAGGTCGCGTGGTCCTCCAGCGCCTCGCCGCCCTCGGCGAGATAGTCGGCGTAGGCGGCGCGGCGACCGGGCCCGAGGGGGACCTCGTGGAGGAGTTCGAGCGCTTGCCGCTTCAGGTCCCACACCGCGTCCCGGTCGATCAGCGCGCCCTTGTCGAGCACGGATGCCCGCAGCCGCTCGGCCCGCTCGAGCAGGGTCCGCAGCCGGTCGCGGTCCGCGACCTGGGCGTACTCGGGGATGTCCTCGATGCGCAGGTGCACCGGGTCGGGGAAGCGGCGCGAGGACGGCCGGTAGGGGGACGGGTCGGTGGGGGCGCCGGGCACGGCCGCGTGCAGCGGGTTGACCTGGACGAAACCGGCGCCGAGGGCACGCCCCGCCCAGGAGGTCAGTTCGGCGAGGTCGCCGAGGTCGCCCATGCCCCAGGAGCGGTGCGAGAGCAGGGAGTAGAGCTGGACGAGGAGGCCGTACGACCGCCCGGGCGGAGCCGGCAGTCGCGGCGGGGCGACGATCAGGTGGGCGTCGGCGGTGCGGCCGTCGGGGGCGGTGGCGGTCAACCGGTGCACGCCGGGCGGGAGTTGGTCGGCGGCGGCGCGCACCTCGCCCTGTTCGGTGGCGATGCGCAGCCGGGTGCCCGCGGGCAGGTCGGCGACGAAGGCGGGCGGGCTGCCGCTCCAGCACACCACGGTCGGCGGCAGCAGGCGCTCGCGCAGCTCGCGGTCCCGGGCCGCGAGGGCGGCGGCCGGGTCACTCGCGTCGACGCCGAGGGCGGCCAGGGCCAGGGTGACGGCCGTGGCGGAGGCGGCGACCGTACGGTCCGGGGAGGGCTGGTACGCGGTGGCGATGCCGTACGACTCGGCGAGCCGGGACAGTTCCGGACCGGGGGGCGCCACCATCTATGGCTCCAGGTGGGCGTCGGACTCGCTGATCAGGTGGGCGGCCTCGGCGAGCGGGGGTTCGCTGGTGAGGGGTTCGGCGTCGGGCAGCGGTGGTTCGCTGGTGAGCGGGGTCTCGGTGCAGGCGCTCTCGGCGCTGAAGACACAGAAGTGCTCAGCGCGCGCCTCGGGTTTGGACGGGGCCGGGAGCAGAAGGGGTGCCGGTGCGGCCACGGGGGCCTCCTTGTCGAGTACGACGACGGGGGTTACCGCAGCCCTACCCACAGGACGCGACGACAGACGTACCGGAGGGGAGAACGTGCTCTTCGTCATGTTCCGTGGCTCCGTGGTTCCCGTCCACCGGTCGCCGATCATTACTGATCCTGATCACTATTCACTCAGTACATGTACATGGTGCATACTGATCGCCATGAGCATCCGCCACATCCTGCTGGGGCTGCTCGCCGGAGGGCCGAGCCATGGCTACGACCTCAAGCGACGCCACGACGAGCGTTTCCCCGAGGCCCGTCCGCTGGCCTACGGGCAGGTCTACACAACCCTCCAGCGGCTGGTCCGCGACGGTCTCGCCGAGATCGACGGCACGGACTCCGACGGCGGGCCGGAGCGCACCAAATACCGCTCGACCGAGGCGGGCGCGCGTGAACTGGCCGAGTGGGCCGGGCGGATCGCCCCGCCCGCGCCCTTCGTGACCAACGAGATCTTCGCCAAGGTCGTCGTCTCGATCCTGTCCGGCGGCGACCCGGACGCCTATCTCCGGGCCCAGCGCGCCGCCCACATGGCGCGGATGCGGGAGCTCACGGCGGTCAAGACCGCCCAGGGCGCCGACCTCGCGACCGTGCTCTCGGCGGACTACGCCCTCAACCACCTCGACGCCGACCTCCGCTGGATGACCACCACGGCGGCCCGGCTGACCACTTTGACCGCGGAGGTCGACTCAGCATGAGCAACCCAGAGCCGCTGCTCGCGGCCAGCGACCTCGCCAAGGCGTACGGCAGGTCCGAGGCCCTGCGCGGCGCCTCGGTCGAGCTGGACGCCGGTGAGATCCTCGCCGTCACCGGCACCAGCGGCAGCGGGAAGTCGACGCTGCTGCACTGCCTGGCCGGGATCGTGCGGCCGGACGCCGGTTCGGTGTCCTACGGCGGTGAGCGCCTCGACGAGCTGCCCGAGAAGCGGCTGAGCGAGCTGCGCCGTACGGAGTTCGGGGTGGTCTTCCAGTTCGGGCAGCTGATCCCCGAGCTGACGGCGCTCGACAACGTGGCGCTGCCGCTGCTGCTCGCGGGCGTCTCCCGCGCCGACGCCCACACGCGGGCCGGTGAGTGGCTGGAGCGGTTCGGAGTGCGCGGCCAGGCCCCGCTGCGGCCCGGTGAGATGAGCGGCGGGCAGGCCCAGCGGACCGCGCTGGCCCGCGCCCTGATCACCGGACCGAAGGTCGTCTTCGCGGACGAGCCGACCGGCGCTCTGGACTCCCTGGCGAGCGAGCAGGTCATGACGGCTTTGGTCCGCACGGCCCGCGAGTCCGGCACTGCGGTCCTGCTGATCACCCATGACGCCCAGGTGGCGGCGTACGCCGACCGTGAGGTGCGGATCGCCGACGGGGCCGTGACTCCGGCGGGGGTGACGGCATGACGACCGATCTCGAGGCACGTACCGGCGGCTCCCCGGCCGCGGACCTCCGGATGGCCTGGCTGCTCACCCGCGGTTCCGACCGGCGGGAGTGGTGGCGGGTGGGGCTGACGGCCGTCGGGGCGGCGCTCGCGGCCGGCATCGTGATGTCCGTCGTCGCGCTGAACTCGCTGGACGGGTACCACTCTGTGTCCTTCGGCTCCGGGCTCCTCGACTCGGCGAGCGACCGGCGCAACGTCGGACTCGTGCTGCTGATGCTGCTCGTCCCGGTGCTGGGGTTCCTCGGGCAGTGCGCGCGGATCGGTGCGGTGCACCGGGACCGGCGGCTGGCCGCGCTGCGGCTGGCGGGTGCCGGGGCGTGGCAGGTACGGCGGATCGCGGCGCTGGAGTCGGGGCCGGCCTGTCTGGCGGGCTCGGTGGCGGCCACCGCCGTGTTCGTACCGCTGCTGCTGCACCTGTGGGAGCGGCCCGGCGCCCTCGCCTGGGCCGGTGTCGTCCTGGTTCCGGTGGCGGTACCGCTGCTGGCCGCGGCCGTGAGCATGCTGGCGCTGCGTCGGGTGGTGGCCTCCCCGTTGGGCTGGGTGCGACGAGCGCGGCCGGTGTGGGGTCCAGGGCGGGTGCTGCGCGTGGTGATCGGGCTGCTCGGGGCCGCAGCGCTGTTCGTCGGTGTGTCGTCGTTCCTCGGCGGGCCCGTCGAGGTCGCCCTCGGCCCGCCGGCGCTGTTCGCCGTCGTCCTGGTCGTCGGGGCCGCGACGGTGTCCCTGGCCGGTACGGCGGCCCGGCGGCTGGGCGGGGCCCTGGCCGCCCGCGCGCAGAGCCCGGCGGTGCTGATCTCGGCGGAACGGCTGCGGGACGACCCCTGGGCGTCGGCCCGCACCCATGCCTCGGTGCTGCTGGTGACGGTGGTCGGCGCGGGGTTCGTGGGCGTACGGCAGGTGCTGCTCTCGACCCTGCACACCATGCGCGGCGAGGGCACGCCGGCGACGGACATGAGCTATTACACGACCGGTATCGACCTGACGGCTGCCGCGATCCTCGTCGCGCTCGTCCTGACCGTGACGGGACTGGCCGTGGGTACCGTCGAGTCCCTCGCGACCCGTCGCCGGGGTCTGGCCGCCCAGGTCGCCGCCGGGGTGCCGTACCGGGTGCTGGCCAGGGCGCTGCTCCTGGAGACCGCTCTGCCGCTGGCTCCCGCGGTCGCGGTGGCCGGCGTGGGCGGTACGGCGATCGGCGTCTGGTACGCCTCGCTGGCCTCGCAGGACACGGTGACCGGACTGCCGTACGCCGCGCTCCTGGTTCCGCTCGGGGTCTACGCGGCCTGCCTCCTGGCCGCCGCCACCTCGCTGCCGCTGCTGCGCCGCTCGCTGCGCCCGGCGGAGCTCAGGTACACCTGAGCAGCCGATCTTCCGGTCCCGGAGGTACGGGGGGCCTCCGGGGCCGGAAGGAGCCGCGTGCGGCAACACAAAGGCCCGGATCGTCGTCAGGCAGAGATGCCGTCGATCCGGGCCATGGCGGCCTCCGCGCCGTACGGTTGCAAGTACGGCAGCCAGCGTGGGTCCCTGTGCCCGGTGCCGATGATGCGCCAGGCCAGACCGGTGGGCGGGGCGGGTTTGTGGCGCAGCCGCCAGCCGATTTCGAACAGGTGTCGGTCGGCCTTCACATGGTTGCAGCGTCGGCAGGACGCCACCACGTTGTCCCAGACGTGCTTGCCCCCGCGGCTGCGCGGGATGACGTGGTCGACGCTGGTTGCGACGCCACCGCAGTACATGCACCGGCCCCCGTCGCGCGCGAAGAGCGCTCTGCGGGTGAGAGGAACGGGCCCCCGATAGGGAACCCGCACGAATCGCTTGAGCCGGACCACGCTGGGTGCGGGGACTGTGACGGTCGCGCTGTGCATGTAGGCGCCGGATTCCTCGAGGGAGACCGCTTTGTTCTCCAGGACGAGGACGAGCGCGCGGCGGAGCGGTACGACGCCGAGGGGCTCGTACGACGCGTTGAGTACCAGGACATGCGGCACGGATGCCTCCTTGGGCGTCGGCGGCGCGTGGCTCGCGCCGGGACGAACTGCAGTCAGTCTCCCCTCTCAGCCGGGAGAAACGCCACCATGTCCCGGTAACGGGCTGGGAGTGTTTTCGACCACACCATTCTTCATCCCCAGGTGAGAGCCGTCTCTCCCCTCGGCATTGCAACGATCCACACACGATGCACCGTTAGTGTGGTGAGCCTGCTTTACCGGTGACCATTTCGTGACCTTGACCGCCGTACCGGAAGGCAGACGCAGCACCTGGAGGTACCTGCCGTGTCCTTGTCCGCCGTCCTACTGGCCGCGAGTCCGTCGCCGTCGCCGTCCCCCTCGGACAGCTCGACGCCGGCCGTGCCGAGTCTCCAGGACGCCCAGGAGAGCGCGACGAACGCCGCGAGCTGGGTCGAGCAGAACTGGTCGACCTGGCTGGCGATCGGTCTGCGGGTCCTGCTGATCCTGGTGATTGCCGCGGTGCTGAGAATGTTCGTGCGGCGGGCCATCACCAAGCTGATCGACCGGATGAACCGCACCGCGCAGGCGGTCGACGGCACGGCGATCGGCGGTCTGCTCGTCAACAACGAGCGCCGCCGGCAGCGCTCGCAGGCCATCGGGTCGGTGCTGCGCTCGGTGGCGAGCTTCATCATCATGGGCACCGCCGCCCTGATGGTCCTGGGCGCCTTCGAGATCAACCTGGCCCCGCTGCTCGCGTCGGCCGGTGTCGCGGGTGTCGCGATCGGTTTCGGCGCCCGCAACCTCGTCACGGACTTCCTCTCCGGGGTCTTCATGATCCTGGAGGACCAGTACGGCGTCGGCGACACCATCGACGCGGGCGTGGCCTCCGGCGAGGTCATCGAGGTCGGCCTGAGGGTGACCAAGCTGCGCGGCGACAGCGGCGAGATCTGGTACGTCCGCAACGGCGAGGTCAAGCGCATCGGCAATCTCTCCCAGGGCTGGGCGACGGCCGGCGTGGACGTGACCGTGCGGGCCTCCGAGGACCTGGACAAGGTCAAGCGGGTGCTGGGCGAGGTCGCCGAGAAGATGAGCAAGGAGGAGCCCTGGAACGAGCTCCTGTGGAGCCCGATCGAGGTCCTCGGCCTGGACAGCGTCCTGCTGGACTCGATGATCGTGCGGGTCTCCGCCAAGACCATGCCCGGCAAGTCCCTCACCGTCGAGCGTGAGCTGCGCTGGCGCATCAAGCGCGCCTTCGACGCGGCAGACATCCGCATCGTCGGCGGCGCCGCCGTCGTCGTCACCGACGAGGAGGCCGCCGACCCGACGGCGGCGGTCGCGGCCCCGTCGGTCTTCTCCAACTCCGATTCCCCGCAGGCCGCGGCGGCCTCCCCGCTCGTGTCGACACCGGCGCAGCGTCCGGCGGCGAAGTAGCGGCCGGCGGGACGGCGGTTGAGCGGTGCGGCGGCGGTGAACTCACCTTCTTCACGTGAACCCCACGTTCCGGTCACGGATGTGATCGTCTAGGGTCACCCCCACAGCGGGCCCTTGTTCTGGAGCGCAACGCCCAGGGGCCCGCTTCGAATGTGGGGAAACGCATGAGAAAGCTCGCCATAGGCATCGCCGCGTCCGGCGCCCTGGCACTGACCGGTCTGGTCGCGCCCGTCGCGTCCGCGGGCACCTCGCCCGACCTGGTCTTCTCCGCCGTCACGGTCAACAACGGCAAGGCGGTCACCGTCGGCACCACCGCCGCCGTGAAGGTGCCGGTGACGTACACCCTCACCCGCCCCTCCGATCTGACGATCGACTACAAGACCACCTTCGCGGGCGTCCTGCTCTACCGGGGCACGCTCAGCAGGATGTCGAACGAGGTCGAGCCCGAGGACCTCCCCACCTGCACGACGACCGCGACGACGGACACCACCGTCACCGAGTCGTGCAAGGAGACCCTGGTGATCGCCCCTGAGGACACCCTGTACTCGGCCTCGGACGCCACCACCTGGAAGGCGGCCGGCCTCTACAGCACGATGGAGCAGGACAACGACGGTTCCGACGGCCACATCCACCTCGGCTACGACTTCGACGCCTGGGGTCCCCTCGGCAGCGGCGTCCAGGTCAAGCGCGCGGCGAGGCTCACCGCCGACGCGGCGCCCGAGCCGGTGAAGAAGGGCGGGACCATCACGGTCACCGGCAAGCTGACCCGGGCCGACTGGGAGGCCGGGAGGTACACGGGTTACACCTCCCAGAAGGCGACCCTCCAGTTCCGCGCCAAGGGCACCAACAGCTACACCACCGTCAAGACGGTGACCTCCGGGACCGGCGGCGCCCTGAAGACGACGACGAAGGCCACCAAGGACGGCTACTACCGCTACGTCTTCGCGGGTACGGCCACCACCGGCTCGGCGAAGGCCCCCGGCGACTTCATCGACGTCCGGTAGAGGCTTTCCCCCGCTTCTCGACCGCCCCCGCAGGTAACGACTCCGTTTCCTGCGGGGGCGGTTTGCCGTTCCCCCCTTGACGGACAGGTGGTCCAGACCTAAGTTCCCGTGCATCCGATAGGAAACCTTCCTAACAGTCGCTGGACAGTAAAGTCGTCCGGCAGTCACGGAGAGGGGCACCCATGGCAGGCACACCACGCACGCTGCGCGCCATGAACGACCGTGCCGCGCTCGACCTCCTGCTGGAGCACGGCCCCCTCTCCCGTACGCGGATCGGCAAGCTCACCGGCCTGTCCAAGCCGACCGCGTCCCAGCTCCTGGCCCGCCTGGAGGCGTCGGGCCTCGTCCTCGCCACCGGTACCACCGAGGGCAGGCCGGGCCCCAACGCCCAGCTGTACGAGGTCGACCCGACCGCCGCGTACGCCGCCGGGCTCGACGTCACCCCCGAGCGTGTCCTCGCCGCCGTCGCCGACATCACCGGCCGCACGGTGGGCTCCTACGAACTGCCCACGCCGGGACGCCGACCCGCCCAGCCCGTCGTACAACAGGTCACCGACGCCCTCGACGGAGCGGTGAAGGCGGCGGGACTGGCCCGGGGCGACGTCCACCGGCTCGTCATCGGCACTCCGGGCGCCTTCGACCCGGGCACGGGCCGGCTGCGCTACGCCTCCCACCTCCCCGGCTGGCACAGCCCGACCCTCCTCGACGAACTCGCCGCGGCGCTGCCGATGCCGGTCGAGTACGAGAACGACGTCAACCTCGTCGCCGTGGCCGAGCAACGGCTCGGGGCGGCCCGTGGACACGAGGACTTCGTACTGCTGTGGAACGAGGGCGGTCTCGGCGCCGCCCTGGTCCTCGGCGGACGGCTGCACCGCGGCTGGACCGGCGGCGCGGGGGAGGTAGGTTTCCTGCCGGTTCCCGGAGCACCGCTGGTGCGGCAGGTGACCAAGGCCAACAGTGGCGGCTATCAGGAGCTCGCGGGCTCCCAGGCCATCCCGACCCTCGCCCGCGAGCTCGGCATGACGGACATCCCCTCGGGGCCGTACGCCGAGGCCGCCGCCGCCCTCGTCGAGCGGGCCGCCACCGAGGACACCGTCCTGGGCCGGCTGCTCCTGGAGACCTACGCCACCCGTCTGGCCACCGGTCTCGCCTCCCTCGTCTCCGTCCTCGACCCCGAACTCGTCGTCCTCAGCGGTGCCTCGCTCACCGCCGGCGGCGACACCCTGCGCGCCCTCGTCCAGGCCGAGCTGGAGGAACTGGCGGCCTCCCGGCCCCGGCTGGTCGTCGGCGACGTCCGCGAACATCCCGTGCTGCGCGGCGCGCTGGAGAGCGCGCTCGCGGCCACCCGCGACGAGGTCTTCGACACCTCGCGCTGAGCCCCCGACCTCACCGTCCCTTCCCGTCCCCTGGGAGACCCCGTCATGCGCACACCCACACCCTCGTCCGCCCGAAAAGCGGCCTTTGCCCTGACCGTGTCCGCCGTGCTCGTCACCACCGCCTGTACCGGCCAGTCCTCCTCCGGCGCCGACGACGACGCCTCGAAGGAGACGACCATCAACTTCTGGCACGCCTGGAGCGCGGACTCCGAGGTGGCGGGAGTGAAGGCGCTGGTCGCCGGTTTCGAGAAGGCGCATCCCAACATCCACGTCAACGTCGTCGGCAACATGACCGACGACAAGATCAACCAGGCGCTGCGCACGGGCGGCGGCAAGGCCCCCGACGTCATCTCCTCGTTCACCACGAACAACGTCGGCAAGTTCTGCTCCTCGGGGGCGCTGGTCGATCTCAACCCGTTCTTCAAGAAGTCGTCGATCGACCCGGACACGACCTTCCCGGCCGCGATGAACCAGTACACGCAGTTCGACGGCGACCGCTGTGCCGCGCCGCTCCTCGGTGACGCGTACGGGCTCTACTACAACAAGACGGCGTTCGAGAAGGCGGGCATCACCGCACCGCCCAAGACGTGGACCGAGTTCGAGGCCGACGCCAAGAAGCTGACGATCGCCCAGGGCGACTCGTACAAGCAGCTCGGGTTCATGCCGGACTACCACGGCTGGGAGACCACGACCGAGCACTACATGGGCCAGTTCTCGCCCACCTACTTCGACAAGTCGGGCAAGTCCACGGTCGCCACCGACCCGGCCGTCTCCGCCGCCTTCACCCTCCAGAAGAAGCTCGTCGACGAACTCGGCGGCTTCAAGAAGCTGGAGAAGTACCGTGCGGGGCTCGGCGACGAGTGGGGCCCCAAGCACCCCTTCCAGACCGGTCAGGTCGCCATGCAGCTGGACGGTGAATGGCGCCTGGGCATGGCCGTGGACGCCAAGCCCGGCTTCGACATCGGCGTCGCCCCGCTGCCCGTCCCCGACGACCAGGCGGACCAGTACGGCAAGGGCTACATCACCGGCACCATCGCCGGCATCGCAGCCAACAGCACCAAGCAGAACGCGGCCTGGGAGTTCCTGAAGTACATCACCACGGACACGGACGCGGTGGTCGGCTTCTCCAACGCCATCCACAACGTGCCCTCGACCCTCGCGGCCCTGAAGTCCCCGAAGCTGAAGTACGACCCGCGCTTCAAGACCTTCCTCGACATCGCCGCGAACCCGAACTCGACGACCGCCCCTTCCTCGATCAACGGCGGTGTCTACCTCGTCACCATCCAGGACCTCGGCTACGCCTACGAGAGCGGCAAGGTCACGGACCTCAAGAAGGGCCTCGCCGACGCGGCCAAGCAGATCGACACGGACATCGCGCAGGCGAAGTAGCGATGAGCACCGTCACCCTGGCATCGAAGCGCCGCCGGTCGGCGCTTCGGACCCTCGCCTTCATGTCGCCCTGGTTGATCGGCTTCACGGTCTTCTTCGCCTACCCGCTGCTCTCGACCGTCTACTTCTCGTTCATGCACTACGACGGCTTCAAGCCGCCGACCTGGAGCGGGACGAAGAACTGGACCTACGTCTTCGAGCACTACCCCTTCTTCTGGCCGGCCCTGCGCAACACCCTGTGGCTGGTCGTGGTGATGGTGTCCCTCCGGGTCGTCTTCGGCCTGGGTGTCGGTCTGCTCATCACGAAGATCAAGACGGGGACGGGGGTCTTCCGGACGCTCTTCTACCTGCCGTACCTGGCCCCGCCGGTGGCCGCCACGATGGCCTTCGCGTTCCTCCTCAACCCCGGTACCGGACCGGTCAACTCGATCCTGGAGAAGGTCGGCATCCCCGCGCCTGGCTGGTTCAACGACCCCACCTGGTCGAAGCCGGCCCTCACCCTGCTCGCCCTGTGGGGCATCGGCGACCTGATGGTCATCTTCATGGCCGCGCTGCTCGACGTGCCGCAGGAGCAGTACGAGGCGGCCGAGCTGGACGGGGCGTCGGCCTGGCAGCGGTTCCGGTTCGTCACCCTTCCCAACATCGCGCCGATCGTGATGTTCGCCGTCGTCACGGGCGTGATCCAGACCATGCAGTACTACACACAGCCGCTGATCGCGGGGAAGGTCGCCTCGGGCGTGATCCAGGGCGCGGGCACCCAGTTCGAGCCCGGCTACCCGGAGAAGTCCACGCTGACCCTCCCCCAGCTCGTCTACAACCTCGGCTTCCAGCGCTTCGACTACGGCTCCGCGTGTGTCGTCGCCCTCGTCCTCTTCGCCCTGTCGATGGTGTTCACCGCGTTCCTGATGCGGCGTCGGGGCGGTCTCAACCTGGCAGGTGACTGACCATGACCCAAGTACTGGACCGGCCGGTGGAGTTGAAGGCCCCGGTCTCGCCCGCCGAGCGCACCGCCCGGCGCAAGGCGCTGCTGGAGTGGGTGGCGGTCCACTCCCTCGGCCTCGCCGCCGCCCTCTTCTTCACGCTGCCCTTCGTGTTCGTGTTCCTCACCTCGCTGATGAGCGACACCCAGGCCCTCAGCCGCGATCTGATCCCGCACACCTGGGAGTGGGGCAACTACCGGCGGGTCTTCGACACCCCGGGCTTTCTGACCTGGTGGCGCAACACGCTGATCTACGCGGGACTGGGAACAGTCCTTACGGTCGTGTCGTCGATCCCGGTGGCGTACGCGCTCGCCAAGTTCCGCTTCCGGGGCCGCAATCTCTCCCTGATGCTGGTGATCTCGATGATGATGCTGCCGCCGCAGGTGGTCATCATCCCGATGTACCTGTTCTGGGCGAAGCAGCTCGGACTGTCGGGCACCCTGTGGCCGCTGATCATCCCGATGGCGTTCGGGGACGCGTTCTCGATCTTCCTGCTCCGGCAGTTCCTGATGACGATCCCGAACGAGTACGTGGACGCGGCCAAGGTCGACGGCTGCGGTGATCTGCGCACCCTGCTGAAGGTCGTCGTCCCCATGGCGAAGCCCGGCATCGCGGCCGTCGCCCTGTTCCAGTTCTTCTACGCCTGGAACGACTACTTCGGCCCGCAGATCTACGCCTCGGAGAACCAGAACGCCTGGACGCTCAGTTACGGCCTGGAGTCCTTCAAGGGCATGCACCACACCGACTGGAACCTCACCATGGCCGCGACCGTGCTGGTCATGGCCCCCGTGATCCTCGTGTTCTTCTTCGCCCAGAAGGCGTTCGTCGAAGGTGTCACCCTCACCGGAGTAAAGGGTTAACAAGCCATGAAACTCACCGTGGTCGGCGGAGGCTCGACCTACACCCCCGAACTCGTCGACGGCTTCGCCCGCCTGCGCGACACCCTGCCCGTCGAGGAACTCGTCCTCGTCGACCCGGCCGCCGAGCGCCTGGAGCTGGTCGGCGGTCTCGCCCGGCGCATCTTCGCCAAGCAGGGGCACAACGGCCGTATCGTCACCACGTCCGACCTGGACGCGGGCGTGGACGGCGCCGACGCGGTGCTCCTGCAGCTGCGCGTCGGCGGCCAGGCGGCTCGGCAACAGGACGAGACGTGGCCCCTGGAGTGCGGCTGCGTCGGTCAGGAGACGACCGGCGCGGGCGGCCTCGCCAAGGCGCTGCGGACGGTCCCGGTGGTCCTCGACATCGCCGAACGGGTCCGCCGGGCCAACCCGGACGCCTGGATCATCGACTTCACCAACCCGGTCGGGATCGTCACCCGCGCCCTGCTCCAGGCCGGGCACAAGGCGGTCGGGCTGTGCAACGTGGCCATCGGCTTCCAGCGGAAGTTCGCCGGGCTGCTCGGCGTCACACCTGCCGACCTCCACCTCGACCACGTGGGCCTCAACCACCTCACCTGGGAGACGGGTGTACGGCTGGGCGGTCCCGAGGGCGAGGACGTCCTGCCCAAGCTGCTCGCCGAGCACGGCGACACGATCGCCGGCGACCTGCACCTGCCGCGCCCGCTCCTCGACCGGCTCGGCGTGGTCCCGTCGTACTACCTGCGGTACTTCTACGCGCACGACGAGGTCGTGCGGGAACTGGGCAGCAAGCCGTCCCGTGCCGCCGAAGTGGCGGCGATGGAAAGCGAGTTGCTGCGGATGTACGGCGACCCGGCCCTGGACGAGAAGCCGGAGCTGCTCGCCAAGCGCGGCGGGGCCTACTACTCGGAGGCGGCGGTGGACCTCGCCGCCGGGCTGCTCGGCGGGGGCGGCAGCCCCTACCAGGTGGTCAACACCCTCAACCGGGGCACGCTGCCCTTCCTGCCCGCCGACGCGGTGATCGAGGTGCAGGCGGCGGTGGGCCCGAACGGTCCGACCCCGCTGGCGGTGCCGACCGTGGACCCGCTGTTCGCGGGGCTGATGGCGCACGTGACGGCGTACGAGGACCTGGCGCTGGCGGCGGCTCTGCGGGGCGGCCGGGACCGGGTGTTCAAGGCGCTGCTCGCGCATCCCCTCGTCGGCCAGTACGCGTACGCCGAGGGCCTCACCGACCGACTGATCGCACACAACCGGGAGCATCTCGCGTGGGCCTGACCGCATGTGTCCTCGCCGTCGACGCGGGCAACAGCAAGACCGACGTCGCGGTCGTGGCGGCCGACGGCAGCGTCCTCGCCACGGCCCGCGGCGGCGGGTTCCGGCCGCCGGTGGTGGGCGTCGAGGCGGCGGTGGACGCCGTCGCCGACGCGGTCGGGCGGGCCCTCGCCGCGGCCGGGGTGAGTTCGGTGGAGCACGTCTCGGCGTGTCTCGCCAACGCCGACTTCCCGGTCGAGGAGCGGCAGTTGGCCGCGGCGCTGCGCACGCGCGCGTGGGGCCCGGACGTGGAGGTCCGCAACGACACCTTCGCGATCCTGCGGGCCGGGGTGACCGAACCGCGCGGGGTCGCCGTGGTGTGCGGTGCGGGCATCAACTGCGTCGGCATGCGGCCCGACGGCCGTACCGCCCGCTTCCCCGCGCTGGGCCGGATCTCCGGCGACTGGGGCGGCGGCTGGGGCCTCGCGGAGGAGGCCCTGTGGCACGCGGCCCGCGCGGAGGACGGCCGGGGCGTCGACACCGACCTCGCGCACGTGCTCCCGCTGCACTTCGGGCTGCCCTCCATGTACGCCCTGATCGAGGCCCTGCACCTGGAGGAGATCGCCCCCGCCCGCCGCCACGAACTGACCCCGGTGCTCTTCGCCACGGCCGCGGCCGGCGACCGAGTGGCCCGTTCCCTCGTCGACCGCCTGGCAGACGAGGTGGTGTCCATGGCGACGGTGGCCCTGACCCGCCTCGACCTCCTCGACGAGGAGACCCCGGTCCTGCTCGGCGGCAGCGTCCTGGCCGCCCGGCACCCCCAACTGGACGACGGCGTAAGGGAACTCCTGGCGGACCGCGCCCCCAAGGCCGTACCCCGGGTGGTGACGGCGCGTCCGGTCCTGGGCGCCGCGCTCCTCGGCCTGGACCGGGCCGGGGCGTCCCCGGAGGTGCAGGCCAGGACGCGGGCGTACTACGAGGCCTGAGCGAGTACCGCGTCGGCCACCTCGGAGACGGACATGTCCTTCCCGACGTCGACGCGGGCCAGCCCCAGCCGGTCGACGGCCGCCACCATCAGCTCCTGGTAACGCACGCTCCGGGCAAGGAATTTGTCCATCAGGAACCGTTCCTCGTCCGTCGCCTCGTCGTAGCGCCCGGCCGTCCGGATCCGGGCGCGTACGACGTCCTCGCCGGCGGTGAGCCAGACGGCGGCGGTGTGCGGCACGTCCAGCCTGGCCACCCGCTCCGGCCACAGCGCCGAGCCCTCCAGGACCAGGCCCGGTCCGGTGGCGTGCGCCTGGACCAGGTCCTCGATGCGGGGCCACAGCCGCTCGTAGTGGGCGAGGACCGAGTCGATCAACTCGTCGACGCCGAGCGTCGCGTAGTGCTCGGCCACGTGCGGCGGCACCTCCCGCTCCGGCGTGCGCCAGGGCCGCCCCGGGTGTCTCGCCAGCAGGTCCGTCGAGCGATGCGCGACGCCGAGCCGGCCGGCGACGGCC
The DNA here is from genome assembly GCF_044766405.1 of Streptomyces sp. NPDC102270. Taxonomy (NCBI): domain Bacteria; kingdom Bacillati; phylum Actinomycetota; class Actinomycetes; order Kitasatosporales; family Streptomycetaceae; genus Streptomyces; species Streptomyces sp. NPDC102270. The sequence goes on from NZ_JBIWLX010000001.1 coordinate 296,069, forward strand.
CCGGCGACCGTGGACTTGCCGGTATTCGACGTTCCGCCGATCATCACCACCCTTACCCCGCGCACGACGGTGACCTTACGCGCCCCTTGGGGGGAACCGAACCGATTCCGGCGGCGTATTGATGGGCAAGGGGTGGTGCAGAACGCGGAGCGGCGGCAGGCAGTCCGCTGCGATCCGATCAAGATCGAGTGAAGCCCGGTGCGGATGTCGGTCCCGGCAGCGATACTTGCGGCGAGGGATGACCATGGGGGAGGTCAAACAGTGACACACCCGCCGAAGAGCAGCGCGGCACCACCGGGTTCCGGGGTGCCCACGATGCCGGCCATTCCGCCGCAGCCGGGACCCCCGGCCCCGGCCCCGCAGGCGCCCCCGCCCGCCCCCGCACCGGACCGCGCACCCGCCCGGCGTACGGCCTTCGCCGAGGGTTTCGACCAGGTGCGCGCGACCGCCACCACCGAACCGGGGCGGCTGCGCATCATCGGCGCGGCGCTCGCCCTGCTGGTCGTCCTCTTCGGCGCGGTGACCGCCTGGCAGACCAACGACCGGGCCGCCGCCGCGGACGACGTGCTGCACAAGAGCCAGCCGCTCAGCAGCGCCGCCGCCGACATCTACCGCTACCTGGCCGACGCCAACACCACGGCCTCCAGCGGCTTCCTCGCCGGCGGCCAGGAGACGGCCGTCTCCCGCAACCGGTACGAGAAGGACATCGATCTGGCGGCGACCGGTCTGGTCAAGGCGGCCTCGAACTCCGACCCGGACTCCCCCGCCGCGAGGACCGTGGCCGAGCTGAACACCCTGCTGCCGGAGTACAAGGGCCTGGTGGAGCGGGCCCGTACGTACAACCGCCAGGGCTTCCCGGTCGGCGGTGCCTATCTGCGGTACGCCAACGAGAAGATGCAGGAGGAGATGCTCCCGAAGGCGCAGAACCTCTACACGAGCGAGAACCAGCGGCTGCGCGCCGACTACGCCGACGCCACGCCCTACCCGTGGGCGGCGATCGGCTTCGGCGTCCTGGCGCTCGCCGGGCTCGCCTGGGCGCAGCACCGCAACTACCGGCGCACCAACCGGGTCCTCAACCACGGTCTGGTCGCGGCCACCGCGACGGCCACGGTGGTCCTGCTGTGGCTGGTCGTCGGCCACACCGTCGCGCGCGCGGGCCTCGACGACTCCTACGAGCACGGGGTCCGCTCGCTCAATGTGCTCCACGACGCCCGGATCGCCTCCCTGAAGGCGCGCGGCAACGAGAATCTCACCCTGGTGGCCCGCGGCGCCGAGACGGTCACCGTGCGGAACGCCCAGGGGCAGAAGGTCACCTACGACGCCTACGACTACGACTTCGGCAAGGACATGGACACCCTGGGCAAGGGCCTGACCGAGGCGTCCAGGCTCGCCGACGACAGCAAGGGCAAGAAGCCGGTCACCTCGGCCGAGGGCAACATGGCGGTGTGGAAGCAGCGTCACTCCGCGGCCCGCGAGCAGGACGACTACGGCAACTACGAAGTGGCGCTGAAGGCGGTCATAGGCGACAAGGGCACCACGGGCACCACGGGCGAGTGCTTCGACAGCGTCGACAAGAACCTCGCCAAGGCCCTGACCCACGAGGAGAAGGAGTTCGCGCGGTCGGCCGGTGACGGCCTGGGCGCGATGACCGGACTGCCGGTGGGCGCCGCCGTCCTGGCCGTCCTCGGCGCGGCCGGCGCGGTGCTGGGCATCGGGCGCAGGTTGTCGGAGTACCGGTGAGAGGGGGCGTGACGATGCGGATGCGCGGACGTGTGCGGACCGGTCTCAGGGGCTGGGGCGGTGTCGGGGCGATGGCGGTCGTCTGCGTCCTGGTGCTCGCCTTCGCGCTGCTGCTGCCACACACCCGGCCGAACGGGGACAGCGCGGGCACCGGAGGGCCGGGCGCGACGCGCGCGCTGCAGGCGGCGGACAACGACCCCTGTCTGAACCCGGCGATCAAGACGCACCCCGAGGACCAGACGCTGTCCCCGTCGAGCGCGGACGGCCCGACCATAGACAGGATCAAGGCCCGCCAGGGCGAGAAGCGCAAGCTGATCGTCGGCGTCGACCAGAACAGCTACCGCTGGGGCTACCGCAACCCCAACGGCGGGGCGAAGGCCGACCTGGAGGGCTTCGACATCGATCTGGTGCACCGGATCGCGCAGGACATTTTGGGTGACCCGAACGCCGTGCAGTTCAAGGCGATCCCGACCAACCAGCGCATCCCGGCGATCGAGAAGGGCCGGGTCGACATGGTCGTCCGCACGATGACGATCAACTGCACCCGTGTCGGCCAAGTGGCGTTCTCCGCCCCCTACTTCAAGACAGGTCAGCAGGTTCTCGCCCCCAAGTCATCGGACATCACGGGCTACAACGACACTCTGGCGAAGAAGAAGATCTGCACGGCCGAGGGTTCGACCGCCTTCTCCAAGCTGGAGGACGACAAGAAGGCGGGGGATCTCGTCGCCTCCGCCGACATCAAAACCACCGTGCCCAACCAACTCGACTGCCTCGTCAGGCTCCAGCTCGGCGAGGTCGACGCCGTGGTCACCGACGGCGCCCTCGCCGCCAGCCAGGCCGCCCAGGACCCCACGGTCGAACTGAAGGGCTCCCCCTTCACCACCGAGTACTACGGCGTGGCGATGAAGAGGAACGCCGACGACCTGGTACGCCGGGTCAACCAGATCCTGGTGGACTACCGCAAGGACACCACCGACGGCTGGCAGGCGTCGTACGACAGGTGGCTGTCGGCCACACTGAACGAGAGCTCGGCGAAGTCGGAGCCGCCACCACCGAAGTACCTGCGCAAGAACTGACGCACCGTCACAACCGAACAACCACCCAGCAACCCTTCAGCAGCGAGAGGTGATCGATGGGCGTCACGGGACCCCCCGGGCCGGTGATGGACCGGGACGAGGTGGACCGTGCGCTGGCGCGGCTCGGCGCGGAGCACGAGGCGATCGAGACCTCGCTCCTCGCCCTGCAGGACCACGCGGGCCGCAGGCTCCTCGAAGGCGCCGACCTCACCGGGGTCACCAAGGAGCGCTGGGAGGCCGCCGACGCGTCGATCACCCTGCTGTGGGCGTACTTCGACGCGTACTCGGACGCGCTGCGCTCGGCCCGCGAGATCCGATCCCGCCGCCGCTGGTCCAGCCGCGAGGACCTGGTGGAGCTGTCCGAGCTGCTGCGCGGCGAGTCGGTCACGGTCGCGGGCTCGGCCACCGCCACGGCCAACGCGCCCACCCTGCACGGTGGTTCGGGCAAGCTCAGTGAGCGGTTCTCGCTGGTGACGCTCGTGGAGCGGATGAACGAGCTGTACGCGACGAGCCTGGACATGGTCGTCGCCGCCGACGCGGTGTGGTCGGCACTGCCCGCGCGGATAGACCTCCTGTCCGCCGAGCTCCAGCGCACCCGCCGGCTCGCGCACTCCGTCGGCGTACGGCCCGGGGAGCATCCGGCCGGTGACGACCTGGAGCGCATCACCCGCACCCTCACCTCGCTGCGCGAGCAGGTGATCTCCGACCCGCTCGCCTTCTGGCAGCGCGCGCAGGGCAGTTCGGCGCCCGGCGGCGGCAGGCCGGACACCACGGCGTACGACCGTGAGGCGCGCGCGCTGGAGGACGTGCGCCGGGAGATCGACGCCGTGCTCACCGTCCGGCAGGACGCGGAGGCCCGGCTGGTCAGGCTGCGGGACGTGCTCTCCCGCGCGGACCGCACGCTCGCCGAGGCGCGTCTCGCGCGCGGTGAGGTGCTCGCGAAGATCGCCGCCACGGAGGTGCCGGTCGTCAGCGGACCGCCGACCGCGCTGCAGGAGCAACTGGCGACGGCCGCCGAGTACCGCAGACACGCCCAGTGGCACCGTCTGTCCCCGCTCCTGGAGTCCCTGGAGCAGAAGGCGGAGGACGAACTGCTGCGCGCCCGCGAGTCGCTGACCGCGGTCACCGCACCGCTCGCGGTCCGCGCTGAGCTGCGCGGCCGGCTCGACGCGTACAAGGCGAAGGTCGCCCGGCACGGGCTGGCCGAGGACCCGTTCCTGATCGAGCGGTACGACGCGGCCCGGCGGATGCTGTGGAGCGCGCCCTGCGACCTGCGGGTCGCCGAACAGGCCGTGCTGCGCTACCAGCACGCGGTCGCCGAACTGCTGGGCGCCCCGCGGGTGCCGCAGGACCGTAGGGGGGAGTCGACGTCATGAGCCAGGAACAGCAGCCCTGCCAGCGGCCCGGCTGCGACGGTACGTACGAGGACATGGGCGGCGGCGAGCTGTACTGCGACACCTGCGGCCTCGCGCCGGTCGTCCCGGCCGGGGCGGCCCGGGCGGCCCGGGCCGGCTCGGTGCCCACCGGCGGGACGGGCGGCGGCAGCCACTCGCAGGGCAGCGCCGGTTCGCGCGCCACCGGCCGCGGTTCCACACGTACGTCCTCGCACTCGTCGAAGTCGCGGCGCTCGGTGTCGGGACGCCTCTCGCGCGCGGTCTCCGGGAGGTCCACGGGCCGTTCGGTGTCGGTGCGCGGCTCCGGCTCGACCGCCGGTTCGACCGGGCGCGGCCGGCTCGGCGCGGGGCTCGTCGAGGTGCCCGGGGTACCGCGGCCCGACCCGCGCGGGATGGTGCTGGAGAACCCGGAGGTGCCCGAGCGCAAGCGGTTCTGCTCGCGCTCCGACTGCGGTGCCCCGGTGGGGCGTTCGCGCGGGGAGCGGGCCGGGCGCACGGAGGGCTTCTGCACGAAGTGCGGCCACCCGTACTCGTTCGTGCCGAAGCTGAAGTCCGGTGACGTCGTGCACGGCCAGTACGAGGTCGCGGGCTGTCTGGCGCACGGCGGTCTCGGCTGGGTGTATCTCGCCGTGGACCGCGCGGTGTCCGACCGCTGGGTGGTCCTCAAAGGCCTGCTGGACACCGGCGACCAGGACGCGATGGCCGCGGCGATCTCCGAGCGGCGCTTCCTCGCGGAGATCGAGCACTCCAACATCGTGCGGATCTACAACTTCGTGGAGCATCTCGACCAGCGCACCGGCTCGCTCGACGGCTACATCGTCATGGAGTACGTCGGCGGCAAGTCGCTGAAGGAGATCGCCAACGGCCGCCGTTCGGCCGACGGCAAGCGGGACCCGCTGCCGGTGGAGCAGGCGTGCGCCTACGGCATCGAGGCCCTGGAGGCGCTCGGCCACCTCCACAGCCGCAACCTCCTGTACTGCGACTTCAAGGTCGACAACGCCATCCAGACCGAGGACCAGCTCAAGCTGATCGACATGGGCGCGGTGCGCAGGATGGACGACGAGGAGTCGGCCATCTACGGGACGGTGGGCTACCAGGCCCCCGAGGTCGCGGACGTGGGCCCCTCGGTCGCCTCCGACCTGTACACCGTCGGCCGCACCCTGGCGGTGCTGACCTTCGACTTCCAGGGCTACACCAACGTCTTCGTGGACTCGCTCCCCGACCCCGACAACATCGAGGTCTTCCGCCGGTACGAGTCCTTCTACCGGCTGCTGGTCCGCGCGACCGACCCTGACCCGGCCCGCCGGTTCTCCTCCGCGCAGGAGATGTCGGAACAGCTGACGGGCGTCCTGCGCGAGGTCGTCTCCCTGCAGACGGGCCGCGCCAGGCCCTCCCTGTCGACCCTCTTCGGCCCCGAAGTTCGGCTCACAGACACGGAGTTGTTCCCGAAGCTGGACGGAGAGGTGTCGCGGCTGGGGGGACGGGTGCTGCCGTCCCGGAAGGCCTCCGTCGGTGCCGGCGGTGTGGTCGGTTCCGGTGGTGTGGCCGGTGCGATCGGTGCCGGCGGTTCGATCGTCAAGCCGGTCAACACTCCCACCGCCTCCCTCGCGCTTCCCGTCCCCCTCGTCGACCCCTCCGACCCCAACGCCGGTTTCCTCGCCGGACTCATGACCACCGCGCCCGCCGAACTGCTCGGCGCCCTCGCGGCCGCGCCGGCCCCGTCGGCGGAGTCACGGCTCCGGCAGATCCGCGCCTGGCTGGAGAACGGCGACGCGCACACCGCGGACGAGGCGCTGCGGCGTCTCGAGGACGAACGGCCCGACGACTGGCGGGTGGTCTGGTACCGGGGCGTGGCCGCCCTGGTGACCGGCGACCACGAGGCCGCCGCGCTCGCCTTCGACGCGATCTACGACGCCTTCCCCGGCGAACCCGCCCCCAAGCTCGCCCTCGGCCTGTGCGCGGAGGTGCTCGGCCAGCTCGACAACGCCGCCGAGTACTACGGCCTGGTCTGGTCGACCGACCCCAGCTATGTGAGCGCCGCGTTCGGCCTCGCGCGCGTGCAACTGGCGAGCGGGGACCGCCGTAGCGCGGTGAAGACGCTGGAGTCGGTGCCGGAGTCCTCCATCCACTACACCGCCGCCCGGGTGGCCGCCGTCCGCGCGCGGCTGCGTGGACGCACCGCGACCGCGGGCGACGTACCCTTCCTGGACGACCTGACCGCCGCCGCCGGGCAGGTCGAGGCGCTGGACGCGTACGGTCTCGATCCGGCGCGCCGTGAGCAGTTGTCGGCCGAGGTGCTGGGCGCGGCCCTGGACTGGATACTCTCCGGTGGCCAGGACTCCGTCGCCCCCGCCGCCGGGGGACGGGCGCTGCTCGGCAGTGGACTGGACGAGCGAGGACTGCGCTTCGGCCTGGAGCGTTCGTACCGCGCGCTGGCCCGGCTCGCGCAGGGCGGCGAGGAGAGGATCTACCTGGTGGAACGAGCCAACCGTTACCGCCCCCGGACGTGGGTGTAGTTGATGTCGCAGATGCCCCAGCAGACCGCCCTGTCGAGGTGCCCGAGCTGCGAGGAACCCCTCGAGTCGGGCGACCGCTTCTGCGGTGCGTGCGGATACGACCTGTCCGCCGTCCCGGCACGCCCGGACGACAGCCCGACCATCGCCATGAACGGCGCGCCCGCGGCCGGCCCCTGGCCGCAGGCCCCGCACCCCCCGGCCGAACTGCATCTGCCGACCGACCTGCGGGCCGCGGCGTCGGGCGAGCACGAACTGCCCCAGGTGCCACCCCAGTCGGGGCCGGTGCTCGGGTCACCGGTCTCCCCCGCCTCCGGTGTGCGCTTCGACCGGCCCCCGGAGCCCGAGGAGTACCTTTTGCAGGCGCCCGACCCACGCGTGGCCGCCGGACCGCCCACCCCCGCCGAGGGCACCGCACCGTCGACGGTCTGCGTGGCCTGCCGCGCCGGCCGGGTCGACGACGACGGGTACTGCGAGAACTGCGGGCACGCCCAGCCGCGTGAGCGCGACCACATGGAGCAGGAGGCGGGCCCGATGGCCGCCGTCAGCGACCGCGGGCTGCGCCACCACCGCAACGAGGACGCCTTCACCCTCGGCACCAGCGTGCTGCCCGACGGCTCGCCGGCCACCTTCGCGGTCGTCTGCGACGGCGTGTCCTCCGCGACCCGCCCCGACGACGCCTCCCTGGCCGCGTCCCGGGCCGCGGCCGACGCGCTGCTGGCCGCGCTGCCGCAGGGCACGCATCCCCAACAGGCCATGCACGAGGCGATCGTCGCCGCCTCCCGCGCGGTCAACTCGCTCGCCGGGGAACCCGCCACGGCCCGCGAGCACCAGCCCCACCAGAACGCCCCCGCGTGCACCATCGTCGGCTCGGTCGTCACCCCGAGCCTGCTGGTCGTCGGCTGGGTCGGCGACAGCCGCGTCTACTGGGTGCCCACGGACCGCAGTTCACCCCCGGCCCGGCTCACCGAGGACGACTCCTGGGCCGCACAGATGGTCGCTGCGGGCCTGATGAACGAGGCCGAGGCGTACGCCGACGAGCGCGCCCACGCGATCACCGGCTGGCTCGGCGCGGACGCCTACGAACTCGACCCGCACACCGCTTCCTTCAAGCCGGACCGGCCTGGTGTCGTGGTGGTGTGCACCGACGGCCTGTGGAACTACGCCGAGGCGGCCGACGAGATGGCGGAAGCCGTACCGGCCGACGCCGCCGCGCGCCCGCTGCACACCGCCCGGGTGCTGGTCGGCCACGCCCTGGACGGCGGGGGCCACGACAACGTAACAGTGGCCGTCGTGCCGTTCCCGACCCCTTCGCAGGGGGCAGGATCGGCCTGAGGCCGCACACGGGGAACGCGCCGCAGCGGGAGCGCCGGACCGGAGGGGACCGGTCCGCGATCAGTCATCGCCCCACGACTGTGGGGGTTCGCGAGGGGGATGTGAGCAGGCATGGCCAATTTCTCGAAGTCGCACGCGCCGCAGTTCGCGATGGACGTCTACCAGAACGAGTACCTGCCCGAAGGCGGCCGTGAGGTCAACGCGGTCGTCACGGTGACCTCGACCGGCGGCGGCACGATCGGCAGCGCGGTCGCGGCCGCGCACCTGTGGTCGGCGCAACAGGGCCCCTCGGCGGCGGTCGCGGTCATGGTCGACTGCTCGGGCTCCATGGACTACCCGCCGACCAAGATGCGCAACGCCCGCGACGCCACGGCCGCCGCGATCGACACCCTGCGCGACGGGGTGCACTTCGCGGTGATCGGCGGCACCCACGTGGCCAAGGAGATCTATCCGGGCGACGGCCGACTCGCGGTCGCCGACGCCACCACCCGCGACCAGGCCAAGCAGGCCCTGCGCAGGCTCAGCGCGGGCGGCGGCACGGCCATCGGCACCTGGCTGCGCCTCGCCGACCGCCTGCTGTCCTCGGCGGACGTCGCCATACGGCACGGCATCCTGCTCACCGACGGACGCAACGAACACGAGTCACCGGAGGACCTCAAGGCCTCCCTCGACGCCTGCGCGGGCCGTTTCACCTGCGACGCCCGGGGCGTGGGCACCGACTGGGAAGTGAAAGAAGTCACAGGGATCGCCTCCGCCCTGCTCGGCACCGCCGACATCGTCGCCGACCCGGCCGCCCTCGCCGCCGACTTCACGCAGATGATGGAGACGGCCATGGGCAAGGAGGTCGCCGACGTCGCCCTCAGGGTGTGGACCCCGGTGGGCACCACCATCAAGTTCGTCAAGCAGGTCGCGCCCACCGTCGAGGAGCTCACCGACCGCCGCACCGAGGCCGGTCCGCGCGCCGGGGACTACCCCACCGGCTCCTGGGGAGACGAGTCCCGTGACTACCACGTCTGCGTCGAGGTCCCGGCCGCGAACATCGGCCAGGAGATGCTCGCCGCCCGGGTCTCCCTGGTCGTCCCGCAGCCCGACGGCACCACACAGAACCTGGGCGCACAGGGTCTCGTCAGGGCCGTGTGGACCGACGACATGGTCGCCTCGACGTCGATCAACCCCCAAGTCGCCCACTACACCGGCCAGGCCGAACTGGCACAGGCCATCCAACAAGGGCTCGATCTCCGCAAAGCGGGCGATATCGACGGAGCAACGGCCAAACTGGGCCGGGCCGTTCAGCTCGCGAGCGACTCGGGGAACGCCGATACTGCGAAACTGCTTTCGAAGGTGGTCGACGTGGTCGACGCCACGACAGGTACTGTGCGACTGAAGGCGAAGGTCGAGGAGGCCGACGAGATGACTCTCGAGACACGGTCGACAAAGACAGTTCGTGTAAAGAAGTAGACAGTTACCGACGTAGAAGTTCCCTGATCCGAGAGGGGGAAGCGCCGACATGCCGACCTGCCCGAACGGACACCAGTCGGGTTCCGACGACTGGTGCGAGGTCTGCGGTCACCGCATGGCCGGTGCCGTGCCTCCACCTCCTCCGCCGCCGCCCGGTCCGGGTGGAGGCGGCTACGGCTTCCCGCCGTCCGGCGGTCCTGGGGGCCCCGGGGGCCAGCCCGGTGGACGCCCGCCTCTGTCCGCCGTACCGGACCCCGAGCCGGAGCTCTGCCCGCAGTGCCGTACGCCCCGTGAGGGCGGTGCGCCCTTCTGCGAGGAGTGCCGGTGGAACTTCCTGACGAACACGGCGACCTCGTACACCCCGGCCGCCCCGCGCCCGCCGGCCGGCTCCGGCGGCCCGCCCTCGCACTTCCAGCAGCAGCCGCCCGGGCCCGGTCCGTCCTTCGGCGGCGGCGGTGACTCGTACGAGTACCAGGGCTCGCGCCCGTCCCAGGTGAACCGCCCCGCGGAACCGATCCCCTTCGGCTCGGAGCCTTCGGGCCGCTCGGGTCCGGGTGGACCGGGCGGCGGCCCGGCTGGGCCCGGCGGTCCTGGCGGTCCTGGCGGTCCGCAGGGTTTCCCCGGTAACCCGTCCCGGCCCGGTGGTCCCGGCGGTCCCGGTGGTCAGGGCTCCTCCGGTCCTTCCGGTTTCCCGGGTGGGCCCGGTGCACCCGGCGGTTCCGGCCCCTCCGGTTTCCCCGGCGACCCGTCCCGATCCGGTGGCCCCGGCCAGTCCGGTCCTGGTGGCCAGCAGGGTTTCCCGGGCGACCCCGGACGCTCCGGCGCCCCCGGCCCCTCCGGTTTCCCAAGCGGCCCGGGCGGACCCGGCGCACCGGGCTCCTCCGGTTTCCCGGGCGAACCCTCACGTCCCGGAGGCCCAGGCGGCCCCGGCGGTCCTGGCGGTCCCGGCGGTCCTGGCGGTCCCGGAAACAACCCCGGCCCCGGCGGCTACGGCTACCCGCAGCCCGGCGCCACCCAGGCTCCCCCCGGTCCGCCCGGATCCTCCGGCCCCGGTGGTCCCGGTGGTTACGGCTACCCCCAGCCCGGCGGTCCGCAGGGCTTCGGCGGCACTCCCACCCAGCCCGGCCCTGGCGGTCCCGGCGGCCCCGGCGGCCCGCAGGGCTTCCCCGGCGACCCGTCCCGCCCCGGCCCGGGTGGCCCCTCCGCTCCCGGTGGTCCGCCGAACTTCGGTGCCGACCCCTCCCGCCCGGTCCCGCCGCCCCCGGGCCCGACCCCACCCGCCGGCCCCGGTAACACGAGCGGTGCCCCGCAGGGCTTCCCGGCGCAGGGCGCATCCGCCCCGCCCGCCTTCCCGCAGGAGACCAACCGGCCCCAGCAGGGCGGTCCGTCCTTCGGCGGCGGCGCCGACGACTGGGTCATCTCCCCGCCCTCCAACACCGCCCCCGGAGGTCCGGGCGGCGGCCCCGGCGGTCCCGGCGGCGGCTACGGCTACCCGCAGCCCGGCGCCACCCAGGCCCCGCCCGGGCCCCCCGGGCCGTCCTTCCCGCAGCAGCCTGCGACCTGGACGGCGACGATCGGCCCGGACCGCGACTACTTCCTGGCGATGATGCAGCGCTCCGGCCCGGAGGCCGCGGGACTGAACCTGCCCGCGTACTCCCCCGAGCAGCAACGCACGCTCACCGGCAACCAGGTCACCATCGGCCGCCGCCGGCACTCCACCGGTGACACCCCCGACGTCGATCTGTCGGTGCCGCCTGAGGACCCGGGCGTCTCGCACCAGCACGCGGTGCTGGTGCAGCAGCCGGACGGCTCCTGGGCGGTCGTGGACCAGAACTCGACGAACGGCACCACGGTCAACGGGGCCGAGGAGCCCATCACACCGTTCGTGCCGGTGCCGCTCCAGGACGGCGACCGAGTGCACGTGGGCGCCTGGACGACGATAACGATCCGCCGCGGCTAGCCGGCGGCCAGGTCACGGGAGGGGCTTCACCGGAGGGGCCACGTATGAGGTCCCTCCGGGTCGTCCAGCCACGCCCACTGCCGGTCCGCGCCGACCGTGATGCCGTACCGCTCACGGCTCGGCCGCCCCTCGCGCTCCCACAGCGCGTACGCCTCCCGCGGTTGGAGGCTGCCGCGGCTCAGGGCCAGCAGGAAGCGGAACAGGTCGTCCTGCCGGGCCCGGCGCGGCACCCCGCCCCACTCGACGGACCCCTCGTCGTGCCGGTCCGCGCCACGCAGCGGCACGAAGTAGACAGGCGTGTGCAGGAAGCGCCCCTCGGCGTGCCCGGCGTCCCGGACGGTCAGGGCGATCAGGCCGGTGGCGAGCGGGCTCAGGATGCGGGCGCCGGGGCGGCACTGGCCGAGCCAGGCGGTCGGGACCGACGCCAGGGTGCAGGTGGCGATGACCCGGTCGAAGGGGGCGCGTTCGGGCACCCCGCGCGCTCCGTCGCCGGTGACGACGACGGGGTGGTACCCGGCGGCGGCCAGGTGTCTGCGCGCCGCCTCGGTGATCTCCGGTTCCAGGTCGACGGTGGTGACGCGGTCGTCGCCGAGCCGGTGGGCGAGCAGGGCCGCGTTGTAGCCGGTGCCGGCGCCGATCTCCAGGACCCGGTCGCCGTCCCGTATCCGCAGCTCGGCCAGCATCATCGCCATCAGCGAGGGCTGGCTGCTGGAGGAGACCAGTTCGCCGTCGCGCAGCCGGGTGGCCAGCGGGGCATCGGCGTAGGCCCCGCGGACCCACTCCTGACGGGCCCGCGGGTCCGGGCTCTCCCCCCAGCGCCGCTCGTAGCCGCCCACGACGCCGACGTAGTAGTAGGGCACGAACAGATGCCGGGGGACCGCCTCGAATGCCTGCCGCCACACCGGGTCGGCGGCCCAGGCCCCGCTCGCGTCGATCTCCCGCACCAGCGCGGCCCGCGCGGAGGCGGCGAGTGCGGCGAGGTCCCTGTCGAGAGCGTGCGCGCTCATGCCTCCACTCTGCACCCTGGGAACGGCAGGTCCTAAGCCTTGAGTCCTCGTCCACCCCGTCTGAGACCATGGTTGACGTGAAAGAGATCCGGCGCGGCACGCTTCAGACGCAGACCTTCTACGAGCAGGTCGGTGGGGAGGAGACCTTCCGCCGCCTCGTCCACCGTTTCTACCAGGGGGTCGCCGAGGACCCGGTCCTGCGGCCCATGTACCCCGAGGAGGACCTCGGTCCGGCCGAGGAGCGCCTCGTGCTGTTCCTGATGCAGTACTGGGGCGGCCCCACGACGTACAGCGACAACCGCGGCCACCCGCGGCTGCGCATGCGCCACGCGCCCTTCGTGGTCAATCGCGCGGCGCACGACGCGTGGCTCAAGCACATGCGGGACGCCGTCGACGAACTCGGCCTGTCCGAGGAGCACGAGACCCAGCTGTGGAACTACCTGACGTACGCGGCTGCTTCGATGGTGAACACCGCCGACTGACAACTCTTCGCTGAGTGCCGGATTCCGGTCGTCCGGTGTCGGATTCCGGTCACAATCCGGTCAAGCCCGGGCTACAAGCGCTTACCCGCGACCGTCCCCTCTGACATCCTCGCCGGAGATCTGCACAACACGGCGGGGGGCCGGGTGACGGGGTTCGGGGGAATCGCGCGTTTGGTGTTCCTGCGTGGGCGGGCACACCGGCTGCTGCTCGCCGCCGCGCTGCTCACGGTCCTGCTCACCACGGCGGTCCTAGCGACCCTCACCGCCTACTCCGGCGCGATCGGGGACGCGGCCCTGCGCCACTCCCTCCAGGACCCGCGCTACGCCGCCGACACCGCCCTGGTCGTCAAGGCCGACGTACCCGAGGAGCGTCGTACGGCCGCCGACACCGCCGTACGCAAGGTGGCGCGGCAGGCGTTCGACGGGCTGCCGGTGACCGTGCGGACGTTTCTGCGGTCGGGCCCGTACGCGCTGCCGCGGTCGCTGCAGCCGGCGTCGGAGCGGTCCGGGGACCCGGATCTGACGCACTTCGCGGCACTGGACCGCAGTCGGGTGCGACTGGTCGAGGGGCGGCTGCCGCGGGCCGCGAAGGGGCTGGTCGAGGTGGCGCTCCCGCAGGCCGCCGCCCGCTCCCTGCACCTCGGCCCCGGCGCCCGCCTCACCCTCGCCGACCGGCTGCGCGGCCCGGCGGTGCGGATCACGGTGACCGGTCTGTACCGGCCCGTCCGCGCCGACGACCCGTACTGGCTCCTCGACGACCTGCACGGGCGGGGCATCAACAAGCTCGATTTCACGACGTACGGCCCCCTGCTCGCCGATCCCGGCGTGCTGGCCGACGGGACGGTGAGCGTCGGGACGTCGGGGTGGCTGGCGTCGGCCGACTTCGCGACGGTGACCACCGCCCGGTCGGACGCGCTGCGCAGGACGGCCGTCGCGGGGAACGCGGCGCTGCGCAAGGAGTCCTCGCTCGGCGGCGCCACGACCGCCTCGACCTCGCTGCCCGAGGTCCTCGACCGCACCGACCGTTCCCTGCTGGTCTCCCGCTCGACCCTGCTGATCGTCGCCCTGCAACTGGTGCTCCTCGCGGGCTGCGCCCTGCTGCTGGTGGCGGGGCTGCTGAGCAGTGAGCGCACCGGCGAGAGCCGGCTGCTGCTGGCGCGCGGCGCCTCCCGTGCCCGGATCGCGGGCCTCGCCGCCCTGGAGGCGGTGCTGCTCGCGGTGCCCGCCCTGCTGTGCGCGCCGCTGCTGTCGGGCCCGCTGACCCGGACGCTGGCCGAACGGGGAACGCTGGCCCGGATCGGGCTGCGTCTGGAGGTGCCGCCGGGCGGACGGCCCGGGGTGTGGCTGGTGGCGGGGGCGGTGGCGCTCGGGTGCGCGCTGGCCGTGACCCTGCCCGCGCTGACCTCGTCGTTCGCGCGTGGCCGGGCCCGGACGCTGCCCGGTGCGGTGCGCGCGGGGGCGGACCTCGGGCTGCTGGCCGTGGCCGCGGTGGCGTACTTCCAGCTCAGCCGTCAGACCTCCGGTGCCGTGTCCGACGACACCTCCGGCACGCTGGGCGTGGATCCGCTGCTGGTGGCGGCGCCCGCGCTCGCGCTGCTGGCCGGTACCGTCCTGACGCTGCGGCTGCTGCCGCCGCTGGCCCGGCTCGCCGAACGCCGGGCGACCGGCGGGCGCGGACTGACCGCGGCCCTGGCGGGCTGGCAGATCGCCCGGCGCCCGATGCGCGGGGCGGGCCCGGTGCTGCTGCTGGTCCTCGCGATGGCGCTGGGCATGCTGGCGATCGGACAGGGCGCCTCCTGGGACCGTTCGCAGTCCGACCAGGCGGACTTCCGGGCCGGGGCACCGGTGCGCGTGCTGGTCTCCGGGGACGCGGGTCCGGGCCGCACCGAGCAGTACGCGGCCGTCCCGGGCGTACGGCGGACCGCCCCCGCCGCCCGCTCCGAACTGGCCCTGTCCGGCAGCCGGGTGGCGACGGTGCTGGCCCTCGACACCGCCCACGCCTCGATGCTGATCCGCCCCGACCTGCACTCCGGACCGTTCCGCCAGGGGCTCGCCCCCAAGGGTGCGACCGCGGGCGTGAAGGCGCCCGCGGACACGACCCGGCTGCGGCTGACTGCGACCCTGCGCGGCTCGGTGCCGAGTACAACGGCGCAGGTCGCCGTCACCCTGGTGGACCGCTACGACACCCCCTACCGGGTCCAGGCCGGCCAACTCCCCGCCGACGGACGGCCCCACGCGCTGGACGTCTATGTGTCCGGGGGCCCGCTGACCCTGACCGCCCTGGAACTGCTCGTCCCCGTCCCGGGCGGCAGGGCCGAGCAACAGAGGCTCACCGTCTCGGAGTTGACCGCCTCGGGCACCGGAGGCGCGGTGCGGCGGCTCCGGTTGCCGACCGACTGGACGGCCCGCTCGCAGAACGACGGGGCGAGTTCCTCGGCGAACCCCAAGACCAAACCCACCTCGCCACGCCTGAGTTCGGGATCCGGTGGGCTGAGCGTGGCCTACGGCACCGGTTTCATCCCGTACGACGAGACCTGGAGCTCGGGGTCGCTGACGATCCAGTTGAAGGCCCCGCAGCCGAGGTCGGCCGGGATCACCGCCGTCGCCACCGAGCGCTTCCTCACCTCGGCGGGCGCGGCCCTCGGCGACACAGTGGACGTGCCGCTGGGCGGCTCGACGGTGTCGGTGCGGATCGTGCGCTCGGTACGGGAGTTGCCCACCACCTCGGACAACGGCGGCGCCCTGCTGGTCGATCTGCGGGCCGTGAACCGGCAGTTGCAGGAGCAGTCCGACAGCGGCGTGGAGCCGACCGAGTGGTGGCTGTCGACCCAGCCGGGCGCGTCGGACAGGGTCGCGGCGGCGTTGCGGGCCCGGCCCGACATGGACCCCGCGCAGGTCGTGGTGCGGGACGAACTCGCCGGGCAGCTGCGCGACGACCCGTTCGGTGCGGGCCCCGAGGCCGCGTTCGCCGCGGCGGCCGCGGTGGCGGCGGCGCTGGCCGCGGTCGGGTTCGCGGTGAGCGCGGCCGGGTCGCTGCGGGAGCGCGGCGCGGAGTTCGCCGTACTGCGCGCCCTGGGGGCTCCACGGCGGCGGCTGGCCCGGGCGGTCGCCGTGGAACAGGGCGTCCTGGTGGTGCTGGCGCTGCTGGTGGGCGCGCTGCTGGGCACGGCGTTGACCCGGGCGGTGGTCCCACTGATCGTGCTGACGGACGAGGCGACCAGACCGGTCCCGCGGGTCCTGGTCCAGCTCCCGCTCCCGCAGGCGGCCACGCTGCTGGCGGCGGTAGCCCTCGCCCCGCTCCTGGTCACGGCGGCGCTGGCACTGCGGCGGGCGGATCCGGCGCGGGCGCTGCGTGAGGGGGGCGAGTGAGGTGAGGTTCTTCAACACGGCCGAGCCGGCGGCTTCCAGGGAGTCCGTGCCCTGGGTGCGCACGCGGCTGCGGACCGCGCCCGGCACCGCGTTCTGGCTGGCGCTGCTGGTCGCGCTGACCGCGTGTCTCGCGGCCGCCTTCCCACGGGCGGTCGACCGCTACGAGGACGCCGGACTGCGCCGGGCCGCCGAACAGGCCCGCCCCGACCGGACCAGCATCGAGGTCTTCGCCCCGCAGCCGTCCGTGATGCTGCCGCCCCGCGGACGCGAGGACATCCTGCGCCCCGGCGTGCTGGCCCACCAGTACGCCAAGGTCCGCGCCCAGGTCCCGCGCGCGCTGGTCCTCGACCCGGGGCAGTCGACGTACGGCGTGCGCACCACCATGGACTTCCCGGTACCGGACCCGTGGCTGCCGCGCCCGACCGGCAAACCCGCGGAGGTGACCCTGGTCGCCCAGGCGGGCCTCGGCGCGCACGCCTCGCTGGCCCGGGGCCGTCTGCCGCGTGCGGACGGCGACGTGACCGCGAACACCCCCGAGCTGGAGGCCGCGGTCACCGTCGAGACCGCCAAGTCTCTCCACATCAAGGTCGGTTCGGTGATCCACGCGCCCGCCGCCGGCCGTACCCTGCCGATCCGCGTCACCGGCATCGTCACCCCGCGCGACCCGAAGGGCGCCTACTGGTCGACCCACCCGATCCTGCGCTCCCCGTCCCTGATCCGCGAACCCGCGCCGTCCATGGACATGCACTGGCTCGGCGCCCTGCTCATCGCCCCCGAGGCGGCCCCGCTCCTGCTGGCCACCCCGGGACGCCCGGAGCCCTACTGGCAGTTGGCGCCCTCCGAGCAGACGCTGCGGGCCCGCGACACCCCGGCCCTGCGCTCCGCGCTCGCCTCCCTGGAGGCCGGTCCGGCCCTGCAGAAGGTGCGGCTGGAGATCGACGGTCCGGTGACCGAGCTGACCGAGATCACCGGCCGGACCGATGTCCTCACCGACCTCGACGAAGTCCTCATCGCCTACGACCGGTTCCGCGGCGAAATCGCCCCGCTCGTCGCGGTCGCCGCGTCCGGCACCGGCACGGTCGCCGTCGTCGTCCTGCTGATGGCGGGCGGCCTCACCGCCGACCGCCGCCGCGGCGAACTCGCCCTGCTGCGGGCCCGTGGCGCTTCCCTGCGGGGGCTCACCGCCCGCCTCTTCGCCGAGACGGCGGTCGTGGCCGTCCCGGCGGGCGCCCTGGGCCTGTCCGCCGCGCTCCTCACGGTCCCCGAGGGCCGCTTCCCGTACGCGATCGCGGCCGCCGTGGCGGTCACCGCCGTCACCTGTGCGGCCCTGCCCCTGCGCGCGGTGGCCGCCCACCGCGTGGTCCGCGTCCACACCGGCCGCGAGGACATCTCCTCCGTACGACCGTCCCGGCGCCGCACGGTCGTCGAGCTGACGCTGCTGACGCTGGCGGCGGGGGCGGTGGAGTCGCTGCGCCGCCGCGGCACGTCAGGCGCGTCCGACGACCTCGTCTCGCTGGCACCGGTACTGGTGGGCGTGATCGCCGCCCTGGTCCTGGTCCGTCTGTACCCGCTTCCGCTGCGGGTCCTGGCCCGCCCGGCCGCCCGATTGCGCGGTGTCCTCGCCCATTTGTCCCTGGCCCGAGCGGGCCGCACCTCGGCGTCCGCCGTCCTGCCCCTGCTCGCCCTGCTGACCGCTCTGACCACGGCGGCCTTCGGCGGCTCGGTCCTCGCGGGGGTCCAGGAGGCCCGCGACCACGCGTCGCTCCTCGCGGTCGGCGCCGACGCGCGCGTGGAGACGGCGACGCCGCTCCCGTCGGGGCTGCCGGAGCGGCTGCGCGGTTCACCCGGGGTGAGCGGCCTGTCCGCGGTGAGCGTCACGTACGAAGCGAAGCCGGAGAACGCGGCACAGGCGGTACCGCTGGCCGGGGTGGACCCCGCGGACTACGCGGCACTGTCGTCCCGGACCGGCATCGGCGCCTTCCCGGCGGACCGGTTGCAGAAGGAGACCGCCGGCGGCACGACCCCGGCCCTTGCCTCCACGGCCACGGCCCGGACGTACGGCACCCGCCCCTTCCCGGTCCTCCTCCCGGACGGCAGCTCGCTCACCGTCCGCATCACCACCGTCGTCGACCGCACGTCGGCCGTGACGGGCCCGGACTTCCTGGTCGTGAACCGCGAGGCGCTGAGCCCGGAGACGGCGCGGCCGACGACCCTGCTGCTGACGGGGAAGGACCTGGACGGGGCCGCTCTGCGCAAGGCGGCCCCCGAGGCGGCGTCCGTACACCTGAGGTCCGAGGAACGGGAACGCTACGTCGACTCGCCGCTGCAGACCGGCGCGGAAGGCGTCTACGCGACGGCGGTGGCAGCCGGCACGGGTTACGCGCTCCTGGCCCTCCTGCTGTCCCTCCTGCGCTCGGCCCCCGAACGCACGGCGCTGCTGGCCCGCCTCCGCACGATGGGCCTGACCCGAGCGGCGGGCCGCCGCCTGCTGATCCTGGAGTCCCTGCCCCAGGCGATCCTGGCCGCCCTGGGAGGCACCCTCACGGGCTGGGCGACCATCCGCCTCCTGTCCCCGGGCATCGACCTGACCGCCATCGCCCTCCCCTCGGCCGAACCCTCCTCGGCCGCGTCGGAGTTGCGCACGGACACCCTGTCCCTGGCGATACCGGCGACGGCCGTACTGCTGCTGGCGGTGGGGATGGGGATCGGCCAGGCGTGGTGGTCGGGGAGACGGGGATCGGTGCGGGAGCTGAGAGCGGGGGACGGTAGATGAACACCTACTACGGCCCGAGCGACGGGAGTTCGGGCGGCTGGGACGGTGACGGGGGGCGCGGCGGTGTTGGTGGGCACGGGGACATCGCTGGGCGCGACGGCACCCGCCCGGCGGCGGCGGGCGGACCAACCCGTCCCCACGGGACAAGCACCTACCTCGGCCCCGGCCACGGCCAGCCGTGCCACCGGGGCGGTGGCTGTGGGCGCGACGGCACCCGCCCGGCGGCGGCGGGCGGACCAACCCGTCCCCACGGGACAAGCGCCCCCCTCGGCCCCAGCCCCGGCCAGCCGTGCCACCGGGGCGGTGGCTGTGGGCGCGACGGCACCCGCCCGGCGGCGGCGGGCGGACCAACCCGTCCCCACGGGACGAGCGCCCCCCTCGGCCCCAGCCACGGCCAGCCGTGCCACCAGGGCGGTGGCTGTGGGCGCGACGGCACCCGCTCAGCGGCGGCGGGCGGACCAACCCGTCCCCACGGGACGAGCGCCTCCCTCGGCCCCGGCCCCGGCCCCGGTCGCGGGCAATCGGGCTGCTGGGGCGAACCCGGTGGACACGGCGGCACCGGCCAGCGCGAGGACATCGCTGGACCCACCGACCTCGCCGGGCGCGACGGCACCCGCCCGGCGGCGGGCGAAGCAACCCGCCCGCGCGGCACGAGCACCTTCCTCGGCCCCAGCCACGGGCAGCCGTGCCGCCGTGGCGGTGAGCGCGACGGCACCCGCTCGCCCGAGACGAGCGCCCGCCTCGGCCCCAGCCACACGCAGCCGTGCCGCCGATGCGGCGACCTCGCCGGGGGCGACCGCACCCGCTCTGCAGCGGTGAGCGGGGCCCAGTCCCGGCCGGTCACCGTCCCGGACCACCGTCGAGGAGAAGGCCGATGACGACGAATCCCACCCTCACCGACCTGGCCCAGCGGGCGGCCCAGGCCCGCTCCCGCCCCGGTTACGGCCACGACGCCCTGATCACCTGCGACCGGCTCGTCCGGGTCTTCACCACGGACGGCGTGGAGGTCCAGGCCCTCCAGGGCCTCGACCTCCTCGTCCGCGAGGGCGAACTCCTCGCCCTGGTGGGCGCGTCCGGCAGCGGCAAGTCCACGCTCATGAACATCCTCGCCGGCCTGGACACCCCCACCGCCGGCGCCGCCAGGGTCGCGGGGCACGACCTGTTGACCATGACCGCGAAGGACCGCCTGGCCTACCGCCGCAAGACGGTCGGATTCGTCTGGCAGCAGACCTCCCGCAACCTCCTGCCCTACCTCACCGCCGCCCAGAACATCACCCTCCCCATCCAGCTGTCCGGCGCCCGGACACCCCGCCGCACCCACACCGAACGCGCCCTGGAACTCCTGGAGTTGCTGGAGGTCGCCGACTGCCGCAACCGCCGCCCCCACCAGATGTCGGGCGGCCAGCAGCAACGCGTGGCGATCGCGGTGGCCCTGGCCAACAACCCCGCGGTCCTCCTGGCCGACGAACCGACAGGCGAACTGGACTCCCACACCGCGGAACAGATCTTCGCCGCGTTCCGCACGGCCAACGAACAGCTCGGCACGACGATCGTCATCGTCACCCACGACCAGGCCGTGGCGGGTGAGGTCCGCCGCGCGGTGGCGATCAGGGACGGCCGTACGTCCACCGAGGTCCTGCGCCGAAGCGAGGTGGACGCGGCGACGGGCCACGAGACCCTGGTGGCCAGGGAGTACGCGATGCTGGACCGCGCGGGCCGCCTCCAGCTCCCGAAGGAGTACACGGAGGCGCTGGGGATGCGCGACCGGGTCGCGCTGGAACTGGAGCCGGACCACATCGGCGTATGGCCGGACGACAGCGACCGGGACGGATGACCCTCAGCGCACGCTGACGCCGAGCGCCCCAAGTCCCCCTTGCCGTACGGCGATCGAGCCGTAGGGCGTCCGCAGCCGCAGCCACGCCCCCGACGAGAAGAGCCCCAGGCCCCCGCCGGGCCGCAGGAATCCGAGCGACTGGGCCGCGTGCACGGCCCGCACGGGCAGCCGGGTGTCTCCCACGGTCCGGGACCAGATCTCCCGCCCGATCCGGTCGAGTTCATCCCGTGTACGGGCCTCGGATGCCAACTCCTCGCTACGGGCCCGGAATTCGGCGACCCCGGCGTGGACGAGCGCCCGCAGCGCCTCCGGCCCCGGAAGCCCGGTCACCGCCTGCCACCCGCCGCGCGGCGGCAGCACTCCGGCCCAGGGCGGCCCGGTCACCGCTCCCGGCACGACAGCCGTACCCGCGCTCTCGTCGACGGACTCGAGGAGCTCCCCGGCGGACACGGTCACATCGAGGGTGTCGTCGAGCCCGTTCTCGTACGGCTTGGCCAGTCGCACCGCCCGGATCGCCAGCACCTCGAAGGACGGCGGGCGCCCGAAGACGGCGAGCGCGGTGCCGGTCCCCTGGAGCCGGACCGCGGCCGAACGGTCGTAGTGGAGCAGCCGGGAGAGGAAGGCGGCGAGATCCGCGGCCTCCCCCTCGTCGGCGAGGTGGAGCACCGTCATGCGGCGACGGCCTCCTCCTCGTCGTCGTCCCGGTACTCCTCGAGGAACTCCCGTTCCTCCGCGGTGATCCGGCGCGGCCGCTGGGCCTCGAAGTCGAACGGCACGATCACCGTCGAGGCCCGGACGTAGACGTCGTCGCCGTCCTTCACCTCGTAGGCGATGGTGAAGGACGCGGCCCGGATCTCGGTGATCCACAGCTCGATGTCCACAGGCGCGTGCCGGTGGACGAGCTGCCGCTTGTAGTCGATCTCATGGCGTGCCACCACGGACCCCTGCTTGAAGTCCTTCTCCGGGCGGAACAGGAAGTCGATACGGGCTTCCTCCAGGTAGCGGAGGAAGACCACGTTGTTGACGTGGCCGTACGCGTCCATGTCCGCCCAGCGCAGCGGGCAGCGGTAGATGTGCCGCAAGATCAGCCCCGGGTCAGCTTCTTGTAGGTGGCGCGGTGCGGACGGGCGGCATCCGGGCCGAGCCGCTCGATCTTGTTCTTCTCGTACGACTCGAAGTTGCCCTCGAACCAGTACCACTTGGAGTCACCCTCGTAGGCGAGGATGTGAGTCGCGACCCGGTCCAGGAACCAGCGGTCGTGGGAGATGACCACAGCCGCGCCCGGGAACTCGAGCAGAGCGTTCTCGAGCGAGGACAGGGTCTCGACGTCGAGGTCGTTGGTGGGCTCGTCGAGGAGCAGCAGGTTGCCGCCCTCCTTGAGCGTGAGCGCCAGGTTCAGGCGGTTGCGCTCACCACCGGACAGGACGCCGGCCGGCTTCTGCTGGTCCGGACCCTTGAAGCCGAAGGCGGAGACGTAGGCCCGCGACGGCATCTCGACCTGGCCCACGTTGATGTAGTCCAGCTCGTCCGACACCACGGCCCAGAGGGTCTTCTTGGGGTCGATGTTGGCGCGGCTCTGGTCGACGTAGCTGATCTTGACCGTGTCGCCGATCTTGACCGTGCCCGAGTCCGCGGGCTCAAGACCCTGGATCATCTTGAACAGCGTGGTCTTGCCGGCGCCGTTGGGGCCGATGATGCCCACGATGCCGTTGCGCGGCAGCGTGAACGAGAGGTCGTCGACCAGGACCTTGTCGCCGAACGCCTTCGAGAGGTTGTTGACCTCGACGACGATGGAGCCCAGACGCGGGCCCGGCGGGATCTGGATCTCCTCGAAGTCCAGCTTCCGCATCTTGTCGGCCTCGGCCGCCATTTCCTCGTAACGAGCCAGGCGGGCCTTGGACTTGGTCTGGCGCCCCTTGGCGTTGGAGCGGACCCACTCCAGCTCTTCCTTGAGGCGCTTGGCGCGCTTCTCGTCCTTGCGGCCCTCGACCTTGAGGCGAGCGGCCTTCTTCTCCAGGTACGTGGAGTAGTTGCCCTCGTAGGGGATCGCGCGGCCGCGGTCGAGCTCGAGGATCCACTGGGCGACGTTGTTCAGGAAGTACCGGTCGTGAGTGACGGCGACGACAGCGCCCGCGTACTTCGAGAGATGCTGCTCCAGCCAGTTCACCGACTCGGCGTCCAGGTGGTTGGTGGGCTCGTCGAGGAGGAGCAGGTCCGGGGCCTCGATCAGCAGCTTGCAGAGCGCGACGCGGCGCTTCTCGCCACCGGAGAGGGTGGTGACGGGCCAGTCTCCGGGCGGGCAGCCCAGCGCCTCCATGGCCTGCTCCAGCTGCGCGTCCAGGTCCCAGGCGTTGGCGTGGTCCAGGTCCTCCTGGAGCTTGCCCATCTCGTCCAGCAGCGCGTCCGAGTAGTCGGTCGCCATGAGCTCGGCGACCTCGTTGAAGCGCTGGAGCTTGCCCATGATCTCGGCGGCGCCGTCCTGGACGTTCTCCAGGACCGTCTTGGACTCGTCGAGCTTCGGCTCCTGCATGAGGATGCCGACGCTGAAGCCGGGCGACAGGAACGCGTCACCGTTGGACGGCTGCTCCAGACCCGCCATGATCTTGAGAACGGTGGACTTACCGGCACCGTTGGGCCCGACCACACCGATCTTCGCGCCGGGCAGGAAGCTCAGCGTCACGTCGTCAAGGATGACCTTGTCTCCGTGCGCCTTACGCGTCTTGCGCATGGTGTAGATGTACTCAGCCAAGAGAAACCGTCCGGCAACTTGAGATCTGGAGTGGGCAGATACACCCCATCTTGCCTGACGTCCACCCTTGGGTGGTAACCCGTTTGGTCGGGGGGCTGTGACCTGGCCGTTCACCGACCGCCCGGTAGCCGACCTGTCACCGCTTGTCACCATCGGTCCCAACGACAGGATCGGTGACCTCGGCAGGCTCTGCGTCCGCCAACAACTTGGCGCGCCTGCCCGCTGACCGGGGCGATACCCAGCATCTGCGACTCACACAGGTCCGCGCCGCGTGGCCCTCGCGCAGAGTCGGCCAGGAGGCGCTTGGCCGCGGGTGACGGCCCAGGGGCCGGCCCAAGAAGGTGCCCCTCCTCACCGCCATGACTCAGGCCGCACCACCCTGGCCCCTCACTCCCGCTACCAGGCCACGGCCGACGTCGGCGCCGATGGGCCTGCGACAGGGCGAGATCTCCGGGCTCGCCGTCGACAACATCGCTGTCCTCGGGCAGGCCCGACGTCCGGCAACAGCTCGGCGCGCCTGCCCGCTGACCGGGGCGATACCCAGCATCTGCGACTCACACTGACCGGGGCGATACCCAGCATCTGCGCCTCACACAGGTCCGCGCCGCGTGGCCCTCGCGCAGAGTCGGACGGGAGGCTCTCAGCCGCAAGTGACGGCCTGCCGGGCGATGAGGCGCCTCCAGCGGACGAGCTGGCCGAGCGTGAGGAAGGCTTCGTGGATGTCAGGCGGATCTCCCAGCGGATCCGACCCGGCGTTGGGCGCCCGGGCCGAGGCGTGATCGGTGCCGCGGTTCCCGAGTAGGACGACGTCCGCGCGGCGACGCGGTCGGCCGCGCTTGCGGTTGCGGTTACCGCCGGCCAGGGTGACAGCGAGCGAGCTGCCGGTGGCGTGGGTGATCAGGTGATGCTTGCCGCCCTGCCCGTCCTCACCCCGGTCGACGCAGCTTCCTCCCGTCCTGGCGCCCCGTTCAACGCACGGATGCGGGAGCCGTCGACCACCGCCCGCGCCGAAGCCGGGATGCCCGCGCCGCAGAGTTCGGCGACGAGCACCTCATGCAGCGGGCCACACCCGGCCCAGCCTCGGTCCACCGGCCGGGCGCCGCCCGCGTGTCGTCCCCGAATCGAAGCCGAGCTCCTGCGGCAGGTGCTCCCGGCCGATCCCGATGTTCCGGCACGAACAGGACGCCCTGGAACACCGGCAGGACCCGATGCCGCTCGCGTCCCGGATGCCGGGCCCGTCGGCGAGGACGCCGTACCCGCAACGCCCTTGATCGACATGCAGCTGCCTCCGACCTGTGCTCCCCTGGACATAGGTACTGCCGGTACCGCAGGCGAACCCGCCATATGCCTGGCGGACACTCTCGCCCCACGGCAGGCGACAGCTACCGCTCGAAGCGGTCAAGCACCCGCAGATGCACCGAGCACCATTCGGATCGCTCCGACGCATCGCCCTGCCGTGGCACCTGCACATCATGCATGTCCGCCCGCTTGGGATGTGGTCACCATGAACATCCGAAGGGCTTTGGCTGCGAGTAGCCCAGTGATGATGGTCGCAGCAATCGGACTGAGTGCCGCCCCCGCAGAGCAGCCGTCCGTAGTCACGGCAGCCAGCTCATTCCCCGAGGCTGGTGCATACGCAACCCAGGGCAGGAGCAATGTCATCTCGGACGACGGAGAGGTGCAGGCCTCCTGGATAGCGAGCCAAGTTTTCCCCTGGGAGGGAGGCATACCCACACGCTGGCAGGTGAACGTCATCTACAACAACACGTCGGATCATGTCGTTTACTTGACATGCCAGGGTTGGGACACCGGAAAGATAAGGGAAAACATATTCAGACAAGGCAAGAGTATTGGGTACGTGAAGGCCGAGCACGACCTATGCAGCGATCACCCGGAGTGGAACGCCAATCTGAGCCCCAACCACAGGATCATCATGTCCTGGGCTGTATTCCACAACGTTCCCAGGATCGGCGATCGCGTCTCACTGCAGTGGGAGGACTACGGGACCTCCCAGGCCCTTGACCCCTTTGGTCACTGAGCCTACGCATCAGCAAGTGGAGACGACAATGACCGAGAACCCTGATGAGCACAGGGGAACGAGTGTGCAGCCCGAGGCTCGTGGCGAGCCCCGGCAATGGGACCAGCGACCCCAACACCCCCCGACGACCCCGCCGCCGTTCACACCACAGCCAACTCCACAGCCAACACCGCCGGCAACGTCGATGGCATTGACATCGCCCACCGAATGCCCGGCCTGCAGAAAACCCGCCGGCGAGGAACTCTCCTGCCAATTCTGCAACCAAGTCCTGTTCCTGCCGCAAGGAATAACGCTCTCCACTGCTGGACTCCGCTTCGGCGGGTACTTGCTGGAGTTCGTCCTCATGATCTGCACGTTGGTGATCGGCTGGGCCATCTGGGCACTCATAGTCTTCCAATATGGCCAGACCCCCGCCAAACAGCTGCTCCACATGAGAGTCGTCTGCATTCCGCAGGCTCGAACCGCCGGATGGCTCAGAATGTTCTTCCGGGAAGTCATCGCGAAGACGCTCATCGGATTCCTTGCCAGCTTCACCCTTCTGATTCCCTATTTCTGGCTCCTGTGGGACAAGAATCGACAGGAGCTGTGGGACAAAATGGCCACTACGCTGGTCGTCAGCGACCCCCGAGATCTGCTTCGGCCACAGCCGCAGCCACAGCTCTCGGACAGTCGTGCCGGGACACCGCAGAGGTAAGTGGCCGCTTCGCCGCCGCAAGGGTGCTGCAAGAGACGTGCAAGGAAAGCGCCGTGTGCGCCGGGAACCCCCCTGCCGTCCGTGGTACGTCGCGACGAGCGATGGGGGATCGCGTGTCTGTCGGAACGACGAGATCAGCACTGATCGAGCAGGGGCACTGGCTGACCGTACGGGACTGCAAGAGGGTCCTGGTCGTCGTGCACACCGTGACCTTCGCCCAACGGCTGCGCGAGGTCTTCGAACTCCTGGAGACCGACCTGCGCATCCAACTGGTCTTCACGGTCGCCCCGCACGCCTTCGGCAACGGGACCACCGAGTTCCTGCGGAGCCTGGGCATCAGCACCGTGCCCTGGGAGGAGGCCCGGCGCGCCGACTTCGACCTCGCGCTCGCCGCGGGCTCCCGCGGAGTGCACGAACTGCGGGCCCCGGTCGTACGCATCTCGCACGGGGCCGGCCAGATCAAACTGCTCACCGACGTCACCGCACTGGCCCCGGGAGAGCCGAGGCCGCCCGGGATGCTGAGCCGACGGCATCTGCTGCACGAGGGGCGGCTGGTCCCGGCGGCGATCGTCTACGCCCATGACCGGGACCTGGAGGAACTCTCCCGGTCCTGCCCGGAGGCGCTTCCGGTGGCCCACGTGGCGGGCGATCCGTGTGCCGACCGGATCATGGCGGGCCGGCCCGGCCGCGAGGCCTACCGCCGGGCGCTCGGAATCGAGGACGGGCAGCGGCTCGTGGTCGTCACGTCCACCTGGGGGCCCGCGTCGACGTTCGGGCGGCTCGACGCCCTGCTGCCGCAACTGCTGAGCCAGTTGCCGGGCGACGGCTACCGCGTGGCGATGCTGGTCCACCCCAATGTGTTCGCCGGCCACGGAACCCGGCAGGTGCACGGCTGGCTGTCCTCCTTCCGGGGCCGGGGGCTCGCGGTCGTGCCGCCGGAGGCCGACTGGCAGGCGCCGCTGATCGCGGCCGACTGGATCATCGGGGACCACGGATCACTGACCGCGTACGGCACCCTCACGGACGCGACGCTGCTGCTGACCGCCGGTCCCCGGCGCGAGGTGTCGGCCTGCTCCCCGGCGGCCCTGCTGTCGGCCGTGGCACCCGTGGTCGTACCGGGATATCCGCTCGCGGAGCAGCTTGAGTACGCGGCCCAGCTGCACCGCCTGGGCCAGTACGACCATGTCGCCGCCTCGCTGACGTCGGCGCCGGGACAGTTCCACGGGCGGATGCGCTCGCTCCTCTACCGCCTGCTCGGGCTGGGCGAACCGGCCCGTCCGCCCCTCGTCGCACCGCCCCCGCCGCCGCCCGCGCTGACCCGGTGGGAGATCGCCGCCGGCAGCGGGGCGGCATGAGGAGCGACCGGCGCCCCATCCCGGATGCCGCGTGGGCCACGGTGTGTTTTCCCGCGGCGCGCTCCGGTCCGTCCGCGCTCCACGCCGGCGGCTCGCACGAGCGGTCGTCCCTCGCCGTCTGGCGTTCGGACTCGGCGCACGGTCCGGTGCTCGTGCGGTCCGATCCGCTGCCCTCGCCCACCGGGGGACGCGGACATCCGTACCCCTCGCCCTGCCCGCACCCGCCCGGGGGACCGCTGCCCTGCGATGTGCACCTGTGGGTAAACGCGGACAGCCCGGAGCGGGCGGCGCTCGCGGCACACGCCGACGTCCTGGTGAGCCGTACCCCACTGCCGCCCGGCGCGGCCCGCCGACGCGTGCTCGAGCTGCTGACCGCCCACCCCGGTTGCCTTGCGGCCGCCGTACCCGACACGTCCACCGCGTGTGTCGTCGGGGTGCGGGACGCGTCGGGCACCGTGTCGTTCGTACGGCCGTCACGGGGCGGCAGGTCCGATGCACTGCTCCCGCCGCACACGGTCGCCTCGGTCGTGCACGCCTGGACGGTGGCCGGGAGACCGCCGGACGCGCTGCGCCGCCTCGCCCCGGTGTAGCGGCACCGACCGGACCGGCGGAGGACGACCGGCCGCGGCGCTCACCGCTGCCGCAGCCGGTCGTCCAGGCGTTGTGCGTCCTCGGGGCTCAGGCGGCGGAGGAGAGCGCGGGCGGCCTCGTAGTGGCGTACCGATTCCTCTCGATCACCACGCGTCTCGGCGGCCTGGCCGAGCCATTCCAGGCAGCGTGCCTCCCAGTGCTCGGACCGGGCCTCGCCCGCCCGGAAGCGCGCGAGCGCCTCCCGCAGCCGTCGCACGCCACCGCCCGGGTCCCCGTCGGGGTCCCCTGCGCGGTCCTGCACATGGCCGAGCAGAGCCAGGACGCGGGTCGCCTCGTACGTCTCTCCCAGCGCGTCCAGTACGGTGCCCGCCCGGCGCAGCTGCTCGGCGGCCGTGGCCAGGTCACCGGCGGCCAGCGCGGTCTCGCCGAGGCGCCGCCGGGTCAGGGCGGCGCCGCGCCGGTAGCCGATCGACTCCCGCAGCCGCAGGGCGTGCTCGAAGTGGCCGCGGGCCTCGTCGAGCCGGTGCGCCAGGAGTGCGACGTGTCCCAACCCGCTCAGGGCCTGGGCCTGTTGGCGTACGTCGCCGTCGGCCGTGGCCGCCTCCAGCGCCTGCCGGTACCAGTCGGCGGCCTCCCGGTGGCGGCCCGCGTCGCGCAGGCCGATCGCGCCGGAGGTGAGCATGCGGCCCTCCCCCTGCCTCGATCCGCTCCGGCGCGCCGCTTCGAGACCGAGGCGGTGCGCCTCGATCCACATCTCCGAGGGGCGCAACCGCAGGAAAAGGGGCCACATGAGGTCCGTCAGACGCCAGCAGGAGGAGTGCCAGCCGAGCCGGGCCGAGAGCCGTACGGCGCCCATGAGTCCGTTGCGGTGCGTGTCCAGCCAGGTCAGCGCCTCCTCGGGGCCGTCGAGCGGTGTCGCGGGCGTTGTCCCGGCGGGGAGGTCGTGCCCTGCCAGCCGGTGGCTGGGGGTGAGGATGCCCTCCGCCGAAGCCGCGGTGGACAGACACCAGTCGACGAACCGCCGCAGGGTGCGCTCGCGTCGGCCGGGGTCCTCCAGCTCCTCGCCGAGCCGCCGGGCGTGCGGCTGGACGAGGTCATGCAAGCGATAGGTGCCCGGACCCGTCTCCTCCAGCAGATTCGACTCCACGAGCGCGCCGACGGCGATGTCGGCGGCCTCCGCGCTGTCGACCCCTTCCTCCCCCGGCCCTTCCCCGCCCGGCTCCTCCACGTCGGCTGCGAGGGCGGTCAGCAGCGAGAGGTCGTGGCGGTCGGCGGGCAGCAGTCCCATCCGGCGGTACAGGGCCCGGCTCCCGCCCGGGAGGACGTCGTACGACATGTCGAGCGCCGTACGCATCACGGCCTCCCCGTCCACCCGCAGCGTGTCGACCGCGCCCCGCCCCCGGGAGAGGCTGTCGGCCAGGGCGGACACGGAGCGGTGGGGGCGCAGGGCGAGTTGGGCGGAGGCCAGGGCCACGGCCAGGGGCAGGCGGCCGCACAGTCTGACCACCTCACGCGCGGCGGCGGGCTCCCGGACCACGCGCGTCCCGCCGCCGACGGCGAGGAGTTCGACGGCCGAGGCGGCGGGGAGCCCCTCCAGCCGGTGCACGGACGCGCCGTCGACGCGCAGCCCGGTCAGGTTGTTTCTGCTGGTCACCACGGTGAGGCCGGTCGGTGTGCCGAGCAGGAGCGGGCGGACCTGGGCGGCGGTGAACGCGCTGTCCAGCAGGACCGCAAGCCGGAGGCCCGAGGTCGTAGAACGCCACAGCGCACTTCGCTGTGCGGTCCCGCTCGGCACCGAGGACGCGCCGAGTGCGATCAGGAAGGCTTCCAGGACGGTGGCCGGGGAGACGGGGCCGTCCTCCACGGCTGTGTTCTGGGCACCGAGGTCGGCGTAGAGCTGGCCGTCGGGAAAGCTGTCGGCGTGTTCGTGGAGCCAGCGGGCGGCGAAGGAGGTCTTCCCGACACCCGCGAGCCCGGTGACCACCAGGACCTGCGGCGCGTGCGCCGGCCGTTCGGCACGCAGTGCGTCGAGCGCGTGCCGGTCGGCTTCCCGGCCGAGGAACCGCGCGGTCACCGGCGGCAGTTGACGGGGAACGGGGTGACGGGGCGGCGGTGCCGGGGTGGCGGACGGGTGGAAGTGGACCCCACCGTGGATGTCCCGGGCCTGCACGCTGGGACCGTGGAGCACGGAACTGCCGCTGATGAGGTTGGCGGTCGCCGCGGGGGTGAGTGACGGGGGCGCGGCTGCGGGTGACGTCGGGCCCGATCCGGACGGCACGGAGGGCGACCCAGGCAGAGTCGGACCGGGGGCAAAGTGGTCGCGTAGCCACTCGGCAAGCGCCAGCCGGGTCGCCGGGTCGCGCGATGCCAAGTCGCCTAAAACGTCCGCCAGTTGGTGCCACCGTTCTGCCTCGACCGCATGCCCCCACGCCTCGCGCCCCGGCCAGAGCCGCGCCACGGAGGGGTCCGCGCGGGCCGCGGTGTCCATCACCCGGGCCAGTTCGCGCCACGCGGGCGACTCCGGGTCGGCGCCGCAGGAGGCCAAGGCCGACAGCAGCGCCTCCGATCCGTCCGAGGAGAAAGCACGCACGTACGCAACTCCTTCCGGCTTCTCGGGAGTCACTCCCCACTGCGGACAAGATGTGAACCAATAGGGTTATTTATCGGTCAACTTTGAACACACAGCGCTCCCTTATGGTCGCCCATGCCAGGTCCATGACACTCTCGAATGCTCGGCAATCACAGGGCCTACCGGCGGGGAGGACGCTGGTGGAGTTCGAGATCAGGCTTTCGGGATCGGTGGAGATCCGAACGGCGGGCCGCCGTAGCGATCTCGGATCGACCAAGACACGGCTGGCGCTCGCCGGCCTCGCCTGGGACGCGGGTCGCACGGTGAGCGTGGACGCTCTGATCCACCGCATCTGGGACGAGCATCCACCCGCCAAGGCACGGGAAGCACTCCACGCCCACATCTCCCGCATCCGGGGCGCCCTGCGGATGGCCGGGGGCGACGCTCCCCCGGTCGTCAGCCGTACGAACTCGTACGCCCTGGAGGTCGACCCGGAGCGGGTGGACCTGCGCTGTTACACGAACTGCGTCGAGCGAGCCCGGTCCCTGCGGGACAACGGGGACGAGGAGACGGGACTGCGTCTGCTGGACCGGGCGGAGGCCCTGTGGCACGGCGAGCCACTGGCCGGGATCACCGGCTCGTGGGCCGAGCATCTGCGTGCCGCCATCGGCGAGACCAGCCTCGTGGCGGCCATGACCAGGGCCGAAATCCTCCTGGGTGCAGGGAAGTTCAGCGACGCCGTGCCCGTACTCCTGCCGTTGGCCGAGGCACACCCCGTGGACGAGGCCCTGGCCGAACGACTCGCCGTCGCCCTGTACGGCGGCAACCGGACGGCCGAGGCGACCAGACTGCTCCAGCGGACCCGGCAGCGTGTCGTCCGGGACATCGGCCTCGACGCCGGCCGCGGGCTGCACCGGGTCCACCAGGGAATCCTGGCGGGAACCCCCGCGGCGGACCTCCTCCCCCAGGCCGGGGCCAAGGACAAGCGCCCCCCGCGGCCGACGCGCCGGGTCCCGGACAACCTGCCCCGTGATGTCCCGTGGGCCGGCCGGCACGATGAACTGCGGCGGCTCACCGCGGCGCTCTGCGAGGGGCGGGGAGCAGCGGACGTCGTCACCGTCGAGGCGATCCACGGAATGGGCGGGGTCGGAAAGTCCGCCCTGGCCGTCCATCTGGCGCATCGATTACGGGACCGCTTCCCGGACGGCCGCATCTTCCTCCACCTCGGCGGCTCCTCCACCGACCGGACTCGGCCGACCCCCGCCCGCGCCCTCACCGAACTGCTGCGGCTGCTCGGCCTGGCAACCAAGGAACTACCGCGTGAACTGGACGAGTTGGTCGCCCTGTGGCGCTCGGTGGCACGAGACCGCCGGATGCTGGTGATCCTCGACGACGCGACCTCCTCCGAGCAGATCCGCCCACTCCTGCCAGGCGCTTCTCCGACAGCTGTCGTCGTGACCAGCCGCCGACGGTTGCCCGGACTGCCTGGCGTACGGCCGGTCTCACTGGACGTGCTGCCTCCCGAGGACGCGGTGGCGCTCTTCTCACAACGGCTGGGGAGAGCACGCGACACGGATCCCGCCGATGTGGCGGAGATCGTCCGGATCTGCGGCTACCTCCCGCTGGCGATCGAGATCGCCGCGAGCCGGTTGCTCGCCCGCGCCTCGTGGACCACCTCCGACCTGTTGCGCCAGCTGAGCGACGGCAACGGCCACCTGGCCCAACTCCACGACCTGGACCGGACGTTGACCCATGTCTTCGCGGTCTCGTACGAGGCTCTCAACGCCGACCAGCAGCTGGTCTTCCGCCGTGTCGGTCTGCATATGGGAGTCGAGTTCGGTCCTCGGGCAGTCGCCGCTCTCACCGGGCTCTCCCCGGAGACGGCTGAACACGTACTCGAAGAACTACTGGCTCACCACCTCATGGCGGAGCCCATTCCCCACCGTTTCACCATGCATGATCTTTTACGGGACTACGCCAGATCACTGATCGAGTCGAGCGACGCCGAATCCCGGGACGATGCCCGACGGGCCGTACAAAGCCTTGTGGATCACTACGTGCACACCGCGGACCGGGCGGACCGGCTGGCGTATCCCTTCCGTTCGCGCACCGATCTCGACACGGGTGTTCCCGCCACCGCACCCTGTCCGGAAATCATCGACGCGCAGTCGGCGGAACAGTGGCTGATCACCGAGTCGGCCAATCTTCTGGACACCCTGAACTGGCTTGTAAACCACGGCACAGAACATCAACTCGCCCTTTCTGTCCATGTGTTGGCGGGCTTCCTGGACATGGAGGGACACCTCGCCGCGGCTGAGCCACTGCTGCGGCGCGCAGTCGCCCACTGGAACACCGCAGGTGACAGCCCGGCCAGGGTGCGAGCCCTGCTCGACCTCTGCGCGGTGCACACCCACGCCTCCCGTTACGACGAGGCGATCTCGACCGCACGCCAGGCACTCGACCTCGCCCGATCGCTGCGGGACCGGGAGCTGGAGAGCGAATGCATTCACCAGCTCTCGATCCCCCTGTGGCAGACGGGGCAGTACAGATCGGCCCGATCACTTCTCAAGAAATCTCTTAATTTTCTTTCGCAAACTACCGACACGCTCCGCATCGCGCGTTGCCGAAATTTACTCGGCATCAACCATCTCCATCTGGCCGAGAACGAAGAAGCTCTGGCGTGCTTCACCTCGGCTCTGGCCGATTTCACGGAAATAGGGGATGAGCGGGGAAAATACAGCGCACTGAACAACATGGCGGAACTCCACAAGAGAGCAGGGCACCCGGAGGCCGCCGAAACCGCTTATCGGCAGGCGGTGATCGTGGCGGAGCGGATGGGGAATCCGCGAGACAGAGCCACGCTCCAGATGAATATGGCGTCCGTGATGGATGCGCTCGGCAGAGCCGATGAAGCCCTCGAGCTGTACGGCATGGCCCTGCCGGTGCTGCGGGATGTCGGAGACCGGCGCGCGCAGGCCATCGCCCTCACGCGCATCGGCAGGACGTACCGCACGGCGGGCCGCACCGATGAGGCCCTGCGACACCACATCACCGCACTTGAGATGGCACGCGCCATTCATGCGGCGGGCGAGGAGGCCGAGGTGCTCCACGACCTGGCCCTGGCCGAACGGGACGCCGGGCTCACCGCCCGGGCCCTGGCCCATCTGGAGGAGAGCCTGGCGGTGAGCCGGAGCATCGGGGCCTCCGCCGAGGAGGTCCGGGCCGCCGGCTTGCTGGCCGAGCTGCGGGCCGAAGTTACCGCCTAGTTCAATTCCGACGGGCGCGGCCGGCCCATAGGGATACACGCGTAACCCGCGCAGCGTTCGACTTGGTTCGCCATAGCCGCACGCACGCTCGATCAACACGCTAATGTTCTCGCGAGCGACGAGGCACTCCCGCTGCCACTCCGGTCTACAGCTGTGCCTTGCCCACGCTTCGGCATAGACCAACGCTCGTTGAGAGAAAGAAAGGCAAAGAGCTTCGTGAGATACCTGAACCGCGTCGTAGTACTGACGTGCATTGCATACGTGATTGTCCAGAGTCACGGTCCGACGTACTTCGGCATGTGAACCGCCCGGTGTCCGGTCCCATTGCTCGTGGCTCGGTACCGGACACCGGCCCCCCGAATCTGGCCGACGACGACCGCCCTCCTCGGCGCCCGCTCTGGGACGATGACGTACCGATGCGTTCGACTGCGCTGAGCGACTGGGGGTACTGGCGTGGATCCGATCTCGGCGAGCCTTCTCGTGGCGGCGGCGACCGGAGCGGGCGGCGAGATGGGTCGGCAACTCTGGTCGGCGCTACGGGGGTTGGTGCGGACGGGCCCCGCGACCGGCGAAGCCGAACTGGCCGCCCTGTCCGAGGCCCCCCATGACGTGGAGCGAGCGCGGGCGCTCAGCGAGGCCCTGAACCG
Organism: Streptomyces sp. NPDC102270; assembly: GCF_044766405.1. Taxonomy (NCBI): domain Bacteria; kingdom Bacillati; phylum Actinomycetota; class Actinomycetes; order Kitasatosporales; family Streptomycetaceae; genus Streptomyces; species Streptomyces sp. NPDC102270. The sequence continues at coordinate 330,919 of NZ_JBIWLX010000001.1, forward strand.
CCGCGCCGAGCAAGACCCCTCGTTCCACGCGAACTTGACGCAATGGCAGCAGCAGGCTCAGCTGCTGCGTACCGGGGACGGAGACACGCACAACGCCATCAGCGGCGGCACACAGCACGGACCCGTCGTGCAGGGACGTGACTTCTCCGGCCTCACCTTCAACACGCCGGTCCAGGGCCGGCCACCTCACCCACCATCCACGGACCGGTGAGCGGACCGACGTTCAGGACCACCTCTTCACCGCTGAGCCCCTCCCTGGAGGAACACCGCACCGAGTTGGTCAGTCGCTTGCCCCACGCACGGCCAGCACCACAGCCGCACCCACTACCACCGCGCCCGCTGCCCCCACCGCCCCCAAGGACCGCATCCGCCCACGGGACGTCCGCCACGACAGCACCGACCACGTCGACTGCGCCGACAGCAGTGACCCCGTGCTCAGCCACGAGCCCGCCGAGATCAGGGACAGGGCCGATCCGATGGAGCCCACGGACAAGGCGCTGCCGATCGAGCCGACCGAGAGGGCCGAGCCCACGGAACCGATGGACAGCACCGAACCCACCGAGCCGATCGACAGCACCGAGTCCTGCGACCACAGGGACAGCACCGAGTCCGAGGAGGTGTGACGCGCCGGCGATACGGATGGCTTGGTCATGACGCCATTCTGCCCGTCACCGACGCGCCGCGGTCAGTCCTGGGCCCGGTTCTGCCTCCGGCCCGTGAGGACCAGGGCCGCGCCGCCGATCACGACCAGCGCGATGGCGGTACCGGCGATCAGCGGGGTGGTCGCGGAGCCGCCGGTCTCGGCGAGGTTGACGTCGGTGGTGGGGAGGGCCACCGTGGCAGGGCTGGGCTCGCTGAGGGTCTGGGTCGTGGCGCCCCGCTCACTGCTGCGGGTGCGGCAGTCGAGGACACCGGTGAAGCGCTTGGCGAGACCGTCGGGGCCGGTGATCGTGAAGTCGTAGGCCTGGTCCTCCTGGAGCGGGACCGTCACCGTGCGGGACTCGCCCGCCGCGATGGCGTACTTGGTGCCCATCAACTCGAAGGCGAACTCCTCGTCGCCCTGGTTGACCGCCGTGATGTCCAGGCCGCCCTTCGTGCAGTTCCGCGCCGCGGACAGAGCAGGCACGGCACCCTCCTTCGCCCAGGTCGCGCTCGCCGTGGCGGAGACCGTCGACTCGCTGGAGCCGGCGAGGATCTGGGTCTGGCTCCGGCTCTCGGAGGCGAAGGCACGGCCGACCGGCACGGTGGTCGAGGCCTGCACGGTGAGGTCGGCCGAGCCGGCCGCCGCGTCCTCGGGGACGTCGAAGTAGAGCTCGCTGCCGTTGCTCACCGAGGTCACCGGTCTGCCGTCCTTGCCGACGATCCGCACGCCGCTGGTGGCCGTGTCCGCCGGCGGGGTGACCGTGGCGCCGGCCGCGTTGGTGTGCACCGTCACCGGGCCGAGCAACTCGCCGGGGTGACCGGAGACCGCGGGCGGGTCGAGCGTCAGGGACGCGGCCGGCTCCACGACGTCACGGGCGCTCTTCTGGAGGTAGTCCGCGAGCTTCTCGGCCTGCGGGTCGACGGCGTCCACGTCCGCGTCGTCCGAGTGGCGCCAGATCGCCACCTGGGTGCCGGCCGCCGCGTCCTGCTCGGTCAGGCCGGAGGCGATGCCGGCCTTGGCGGCGAGCGCCGCGAGATCGTTGACCTGGGGATAGGAGTTCTCCAGGATCCAACGGATCTTGCCCGCACCCTTGTTGGCGCCCAGCGAGGTGCCGCTCCAGTCGGTCTCGTGGTACTTGGCGTCCTTCTGCGTGGGGTTGTAGAGATCGACGCAGTAGGTCTGGAGAGTTCCACCGCCCTCGACGGACATCTCGAACAGCCCGGCCGACACCTGGAGATCGCCGTCGGCGTCGTGTATCACCGCGTCACCGTAGGTCTTCAGGCCCCCTATGGTGGCGGTCGCCCCTCTCTGGTTCTGCGCCGCCTCGTCCGCCGACGCCGTGCCGGCGACGGCCACCGTCGCACCGGCGGCGAGCAGGCCGGAGACGAACGTGACGGCCGCGAGGCGAGCCGCCCCCCGTCCGCGCACGGACAGCGCAGAGAACGCAGAAAACACGGAATTCCCCTTCGAGCAGGACCCGTTGTCGAGCGGGGTGGCGGTCCCACCAGCAAACTCAGTAGCCCCGGGAGCTGTGTTCGGCATCCTAGGGACGCGGCCGCCCCCCTCTTCCCGAGGAGGCCGTCGGAAGATCGATCCGACTCGGAATCGTTATCGCCACGGCCTTTCACCCGCATGGCTTATCGACAAATCGACCAGAGATGAGTGGAACGCATGCGCCGATAAGCCGCACTTCGGTCGCCGCCGTGCCCTCGGTCGGCGTCACGTCACCGCGACGGGCTCCTGTCGTTCCGCTGCCTCGACCGGCGGTGTCTCCCAGACGGGCTCGGGCTGCCCGGACGTACCCGCGGCGGTGTTCTCGGTCCGCTGGGTGCGCCGGAAGGCCGAGGTGCCGCGCGCCAGGTCGTGGCCGATCGCCACCGCGTCGATGTCGGCCGAGGTCCAGGTCGGCTGCCCCTCGCGCACCTCCGAACGCACCTTCAACCGGCCCTGGACGACCACCGGATCACCCACGTTGATCGACCCCGCCACGTTCGTGGCGAGCTGGCGATTGGCCCACACCGTGAAGAAGTTGGTGTGCCCGTCCGTCCACTCGTTCTTCTCGCGGTCCAGATAGCGCGCGGTCGCCGCCAGCCGGAACCGCACCGAGGCACCCGTCGCCAGCTCCCGGTACACCGGCTGTGTCGCCACGTTGCCCACCGCGCAGATCATGGTCTCGTTCATCGCTGGGATCCCCTCCCTGACATGCCTACGGGCCCGTCCCGTACGGCTGCTGCTGTCTGCGTGCCGACCGCGTCACCGCGATCGCCGCGAAGCCAGACTGCCTCCGCCGGGCCGAGCCCGCTGCGCCCTGTGGACCGTCCCCGGGTTGTGGAAAACTCCGCCACCCGAACGAGGGACCCCGTCCACAGGACCGCCCGTCACCTCACCTCCGTCAGGCCCCTCACCCCACCCCGACGACCTTGCCGTACTGCTCCCGGACCTCCCGGTAGCGCAGCAGCTCCGCCGCAACCGGATCCAGCACCCGCGCCCTCCCGCATCCGGACGCCGCCTCCCGCAGTCGCCGTTCCGCCTCCACGCCGTACCTCCGCGCCGGCCCCCGCGCCGCCATCCGGCAGCTCCACTCGACGAGCGGGCCGCCGATGATGCCCGCCACCATCAGCAGCACCGGGACCCCCAGGTTCGGCGCCATGACCCCGACGATCTGGCCCACCAGCCAGAGTCCGCCGACGATTTGGAGGAGCGTCATGGACGCCTGTGCCAGCACGGCCACCGGCCACCAGCCCGGGCGCGGCGGACGGCCCGGTGGGAGTCCGGCCCGGGCGGTCAGCTCGTCCAGCGCCTCGGGCAGCCCCTGGGAGCCGCGTACGGCCGCCTCGCGCACCGCCTGCGCCCACGCCGGGGGCAGCCCCGCCGAGGCCCGGTCGGCGAGCGTGCGTACCGCCTGCTCGACCTGCTGGCGCGCGGTCGCCTCCTCGTCCGGGTGGGCGCGCAACGGCACTCGGCCCGTGGGAGGTTCGCGCCGGTCGTGGTACCAGCGCCACAGCCGCAGCCAGGGCGTCCCGCACGCGCGGTTGGCGTTGCGCAGCCAGGCGCGTTCGGCCGCCTCGCCCGCCGCCGTGGCGCCGACCGCGTCCGCGAGCCGGGCGGCGAAGTCGTCGCGCGCCGCCTCGCTCAGCCCGGTGCGCCGGCCCGTCGCGTAGACGGGCCGCAGCCGCCACGCGGCCGCGTCCACGTCGGCCGCGATCCGCCGCGAGGGAGCCCCGCGCTCCGCCACGAACTGACCAAGCGCCTCCCGCAGTTCACCGACTCCGTCCCCGGTGAGCGCCGACACCGCGAGCACGGTGGCGCCCGGTTCGCCGTACTCCCCGAGGGCGATCCCGTCCTCGTCGAGCAGCCGTCGCAGGTCGTCGAGGACCTGCTCGGCGGCCTCCCCGGGCAGCCGGTCGATCTGGTTGAGGACGACGAACATGACCTCCGCGTGGCCCGCCATGGGCCGCAGATAGCGCTCGTGCAGCATCGCGTCGGCGTACTTCTCCGGGTCGACGACCCAGATGACGGCGTCGACGAGCGCCAGGACCCGGTCCACGTGCTCGCGGTGCTGGACGGCGGCCGAGTCGTGGTCGGGCAGGTCGACCAGGACGAGCCCGCGCAACTGGGCCTCCGAATCGGCACTCTGCAGCGGGCGCCGCCGCAACCGGGGCGGGATGCCGAGCCGTTCGATGAGACTCGCCGAACCGTCGCTCCAACTGCACGCGATCGGCGCGGCCGTGGTGGGCCGGCGTACCCCGGTCTCCGAGATGGCCACTCCGGCCAGCGAGTTGAACAGCTGCGACTTGCCGCTGCCCGTGGCGCCGGCGATCGCGACGACGGTGTGCTGCCCGGACAGTCTGCGCCGGGCGGCCGCCTCGTCCAGGACCTGGCCGGCCTCGGCGAGCGTCCGGCTGTCGAGCCGGGTGCGCGAGAGCCCGACCAGCTCGCGCAGCGCCTCCAGGCGGGAGCGCAGCGGGCCGTCGTACGTGAGCGGGGCCGGCGGCGGAACGTTGGGCCCACGGACCTCCACGACGGCGGCCTGCTCGGTCTCGGCGGTGACCCGGCGCGCGATGAGCCCGTCGTCCCAGGAGCCGCCGGAGTCGGCGTCGGCCGTCCCTGCGGAGGTGTCAGCGGCCTCCACGCGCGCGCGTTCGGCCCCCTCGCGTACGTGTCCCTGGCTCGCGTCCGCCCGCGCGGGACCGGAGCCGGCGCCCTTGCGCGCCTGCCCGGCGTCCGCCCGCCCGTCCCGGCCCTGAGTCCCGTCCACGCGCGCGTGCCCGTCCTTCCCGCCCGAGTCCGCTTCGGCGCCCGCGGATTCCTCGACCGATCCCTCCGCGTTCTCCGATGCGGCGTCGCCCGCCCACCCCGCGTGGTCCTGATCCGTGTGGTCCTGATCCGTGACGGCGGTCATCGGTCACCTCTCCTTCTGCAGTACGGACAGCGCGGCGATGAGTTCGGCCTGTGGTTCGGGGTGTACGTCGAGTGCGTCGAGCGGGGCGAGCCGGCGCTCGCGTTCGGTGTTCACGACCCGGTCGAGGTGCTCGGCGAGCAGCCGTCCGCCCCGGTCGCGCAGCCGCAGGGCCCCGTGGGCGCCGATCCGCTCGGCGAGCCCTTCGCCCGCGACCCGGGCCCGGCGTCCGCCGAGCAGCGCGGTGGCGACGAGGGCGGCGACCGTCTCCGGGTCGGGCGGGGCCCCGCGGTCGAGGTCGCGGATCTCCTCCTCCGCGTACTCCTCCAGCTCCCGCCGCCAGCGCCGTACGGCCATCCCGATCCGGTGCTCGGCGCTCTCCAGGGTCGGGTCGCGATCCGTCAGTTCCGGCGCGGCGGCGGCCGGTTCGCGCCGCCAGGCCTCGTCGACGCGCTCGTCGGCGGCGGTGACCGCGCACAACAGGAGGGCGCCCAGGCTCTCCACCAGGGCGTCCAGGAGCTCCGAGGCGGTGCAGTCGAGGGGGAAGGCCCGCCAGCGCTTGAGGGCGTCACCGGCGAGCACGGCACCGGCTTGCAGCCGCCCCCGCACGCGCGTGTACTCGCTGTCGTACGCCCCCTCGACGGCGGCGGTGAGCCGCAGCGCGGCCGCGTACTGGGCGGCGGCCGCGCCGGCCAGCTCGGGCATGCGGGACTTGAGGGAGTTCAGGACGCCGTGGGCCGTACGGGCGACGGCGTACTGCCGGGCCGCGGGGTCCTGCACCTGGTGGACGAGCCAGGTCCGCAGCGAGGCCACGGCGGTGGCCGGCAGCAGCCCGCCGCCCCAGGCCGACTCGGGCAGCTCCGGCACCGTGAACCGGGGCAGCTCGCCGAGGCCCGCCTTGGTGAGCAGGGCGCCGTACTGCCGCGAGACCTCGGAGACGACCTGGTGCGGCACCCGGTCGAGGACGGTCACCAGCGTGGCGTCGTACTCCTTGGCGGTGCGCAGGAGATGCCAGGGGACGGCGTCGGCGTAGCGGGCGGCCGTGGTGACCATGATCCAGATGTCGGCGGCGCAGATCAGCTCGGCGGCGAGGACGCGGTTGTCGGCGACCAGGGAGTCGATGTCGGGTGCGTCGAGGAGCGCGATGCCCGGCGGGAGGGTGTCGGCGGTCTCGACGCGCAGCACGCGCGCGGGGTTCTCACCGGGCAGCAGGAGTTCGTCCCCCGGCTCGTGGTGGGGCACCCACACGCGGGTGAGGTCGGGCAGTACGCGCATCCCGCTGAACCAGTGGTGGTCCTCCGGATGGCAGACCAGCACCGGTGTCCGCGTGGTCGGTCGCAGTACGCCCGCCTCGCTCACCCGGCGTCCTACAAGGGAGTTGACGAGGGTCGACTTGCCGGCCCCGGTGGAACCGCCCACCACGGCCAGCAGTGGCGCTTCGGGGTCTCTCAACCGGGGCACCAGATAGTCGTCGAGCTGGGCGAGCAGTTCGTCGCGGTTGGCACGCGCGCGTGGGGCCCCCGCCAGGGGCAGCGGGAAGCGTGCGGCGGCGACACGGTCGCGCAGGGCGGAGAGTGCGTCGAGCAGCTGAGGCCGTACGTCCAAGGTCACCACATGTGAAGAATGCCCAATTTTGGGGGAATTCTGAAGCATATGACCATGTCTGCGCGCCGACCGGACACAAGGGATGGAAGGGACGACTGGGACGCAGGCATAGTCCAGGCATAACGAGTGCACAACACCCGGTGCGCGAGGCGCCAAAAGCGATGCACGATTCGTACCTGCCTGCGATTATCAGGACCGCTTCACTGAACCTCCACATCGAGCCACGGAGGCGAAGCAACAGGGACAAGGTCGTGGGAGCCCTATCCTTGTCCCCGGCAGCGTCACGGAACGGCCCCCACCCGGGCACCCAAGACAGAGGCCACCACACCCGGCCCCCGTAGCTCAGTGGATAGAGCAGGCGCCTTCTAAGCGCTTGGCCGCAGGTTCGAGTCCTGCCGGGGGCGCACCGCTACACATCGTGTTTCCCCAGTCCGGATGGGCCGTACGGCCTACCGATGGCTCTTCCTTGCCGCAGAGACGCGTTGCGGCGGACATCACGGATCCGGCCCCCGACACCACCTCGACATCACGCCCCGCCTGGGCGGCCGAGATCATGCGTGACCGCCACTGACAGTGCCACGGCGTAGAGTCGATCACCTGAGCGGATCAAGCCCGGACAGGATCACGCAGGGGGAAGGACCGACATGCGTCTGCACTGTGCCGTGCTCGACGACTTCCAGCGGGTGGCGACCGAGTTCGCCGACTGGTCTCCGCTCGCGGACCGGGTCGACGTCGTCTGCCACGACACCCACTTCGCCGACGAGGACGCCCTGGCGGCCGCGCTCGCCGATGCCGACATCGTCGTCACCCTGCGCGAGCGCGTCCCCTTCCCCGCCTCCCTCATCGCCCGGCTGCCCCGGCTGAAGCTGCTCATCGCCTCCGGCATGCGCAACTCCGTCATCGACTACGCGGCCGCCGAGGCACACGGGGTCACCGTCTGCGGTACGGCCAGCTCCTCGACCCCGCCGGTCGAGCTGACCTGGGCGCTGCTGCTCGGTCTGGCCCGCGGGATCGTCGAGGAGAGCAGCGCCCTGCGCGCGGGCGGTCCTTGGCAGAGCACCGTAGGCGCCGACCTGCACGGCCGCCGGCTCGGACTGCTCGGCCTCGGGAAGATCGGCGGCCGGGTGGCACAGGTCGGGCTCGCCTTCGGCATGCAGGTCAGCGCCTGGAGCCGGAACCTCACCAAGGAGCGCGCCGACGAGGTGGGCGTAGAACTCGCCCCCTCCCTGCCCGACCTCCTCCGCGCCGGCGACTTCGTCTCCGTCCACCTCGCCCTCGGCGACCGCACCCGAGGTCTGCTCGGCCCCGCCGAACTCGCCCTCCTCAAGCCCGGCGCCTATCTGATCAACACCTCCCGTGCGGCGATCGTCGACCAGGACGCGCTTGTCGCCGCCCTGCACGAAGGCCGGATCGCCGGAGCGGGCGTCGACGTCTTCGACACCGAGCCCCTCCCCGCCGACCACCCGATGCGCACGGCACCGCGCCTGCTCGCCACCCCGCACCTCGGCTATGTCTCGCGGGCCAACTACACGACGTACTACGGCCAAGCCGTCGAGAACATCCAGGCCTACCTGGCGGGTTCCCCCGTACGACGGCTGACCGGTCCGAGCTGATTTCCCTCGCACGACCGAGTGGTGCCCGGTCCCCCGCCGCAGAAAGGGTGATCCCGACATGAACGCCGTTACCAGGAGTGAGCCTCCGCGTTGAAGGGGGAGTGCGACGGCGCGTCCTGCCGCCGCACTCACCGAGTCAAAAGGAGAACGTGATGTCTCGCATCGCGAAGGCAGCAGGAGTCGCCCTCGGCACCGGTGCCGTGGTCATCGGCGGCGCCGGCCTGGCCCTGGCGGACGCGGGTGCCGACGCCGCCGCCATCGGCTCGCCCGGCGCCCTGTCCGGCAACGTCGTCCAGGTTCCGATCCACATCCCGGTCAACGTGTGCGGCAACACCGTCAACGTGGTCGGTCTGCTGAACCCGGCCTTCGGCAACACCTGCGCCAACATCAGCGGCGGCGACAGCCACAAGGGCAACCCGGGCCCGGGTGGGCACAGCAGCTACGGCGGCTGATCGTCCGTACGCGACACAAGAGCCCCGGCACCTCGAGCGCCGGGGCTCTCCCATGGCCGGGACCCTGTCCGGGACCGTGTCCGCGGGCCCGCCCCAGATCTCAGGCGTACCGGTAGATCCCGCTGACGTCCTCCAGCTGATCCGGCGTCACGTTCCACGGCGGCAGCTTCTCGTGCCGGGCCACGACCCGCCCGTACTGGTCGCTCGCCGGGCCGGGCGGCCTCGCGGGCAGATAGCGGGCGCCGCCGTGCCGGCGCTGCCAGCGGTACCAGCACAGGTCGATGAAGGCGTGGTGCAGCCAGAACACGGGGTCGTTGACGGACGCGCCGCCGACCATGGCCCCGCCGACCCAGCGGTGCACCCGGTTGTGGTTGCGCCAGGCGGCACTGCCCCGCCCGCTCCCCCACCCTTCCAGCTTGTTGCGGAAGCCCTTGGTCACCGTCGAGTTCCACGGTGAGACGTCGTAGACGGGGTCGGCGAGCGCCCCCTCCAGCTCGCTCCTGGTCGGCAGCGCGAGAGGAGCGGCGGCGCGCCCGAGGTCCCGGGTGAGGAACTCCCCGTCGGTGACGCCCTCCGTGAGGGTCCAGTTGCCGCTCGCGTAGGCGAACGGCCCGGTCATCACCTGGCGGTCCGAGCGTCGCCCGTTGCCGCCCAGGAGGTCCTTGGTCCAGGGCACGGACGTCGTCCCACGGTCCCGGGTCCAGTCCCAGTACGGCACCGTCACCGACGAGTCCACCCGGCGCAGTGCCCGCTCCAGGTCCAGCAGGAAGCGGCGGTGCCAGGGGAGGAAGGAGGGTGCCATGTGGGCCGTCCGCAGACCGTGCTCGCCGTCGGAGACGTAGTACTGGATGTGGGTGCGCACGAACTCGTCGTACTCGCCGCGCCGTTTCAGCTCCAGCAGCGCCTTGACGAACCGCCGCTTCTCGGTGGCGGTGAGGGTGCTGACGTCCTTACGCGTGTACACCATGGTGTCCCCCCATGTGTGCGTCGCCCGCCGTGGTCCCCAGGTCGCGCAGCCGCTGCCCGGGCCCCAGCTCGTCGACGGCCGCGCGGGCCGCCTCCAGCGGGGTCGGGTACGAGCGGTAGTGGTCGACCATGCTCAGCCAACTGCCGTCGGCGCGGCGCATGAGGTGCAGCGGTCGGCCGTCCACGGTGACCTGCCACGGGACGGCGTCGGCGGGGCGCCCGGCGGCGGGCATCCGCAGGCCGCGGATGCGTCGGCCGCGATGGATCTCGTCGAAGTCGAAGGCCGGGTCCGCGGGGTGCGCGGTACGGCGCTCGGGCCGGGAGGCAGCGACGACGGGGGCCAGCGCGACGGCCGCGGCCGCGGCGAGCAGCGCGCGCACCGCGTCCCGCCGCGCGGTGGGCACCGGCCGGGGTCTCACCGCCCCCGTTTCGGCCCTCGCCACTCCCCCACCGACGCTGACGACCATCGTGTACTCCTCTTCCGGTTCCGATGTACACAGCCGTAACCGCCCGAGGGCCCCCGTGGTCACTCCTCCGGCCCGGGCAGTCCCGGAAGGCCGACGGGCCCGGGCCGCCGCGTCGCCGCGTCGGCGCGTCGGCGCGGTCCTAGAGCCCCGGTCCCATGGCCAGGTCAGCGCCGGGCACCGTCTGCAGGGCCGGGGCGAGGATGCCCGCCTGTGGGAGCTTCGTGTCCGGCAGGCCCATGTGGTCGGGGTTCGGCCGGGTCAGCGGGGCGTCCACGCTCAGGCCTGGCGCCAGGGTGCGCAGATCGGCGGCGGGTACGCCGACACCGATGTGGTCGAAGTCGTCTCCGAGGACGTGGGGCACGGGCGCGCGCAGGCCGGCGCCGGGCAGGCCGCCGGTGAGCGGCACCTGCGGGATGGTACGCGCCGGGAGGAGCCGGCCCTCGACGAACTGCGGGCCGTCGGGCTTTCCCGGCCGCGGCAGCGGGATCTCCCCGCTGAGGCTCGGCAGCTCCATGTCGAGGTTCTTCTCGGCGGCTTCCAGCGGCACCGGGACGGGAACCGTGCCGACCGCGGCGGCGGGCGCGGCGGCGGCACCCATGGCGGCCGCGACGCCGGCGACGACGGCGGCAAGAGTTCGGGGGGTCGACTTCATGGCAGGTGCGGTCCCTTTCAGGGTTCGGGGGCTCAACGTCCGTACCGCGTAACGATCCTGGGGCGTTCACCAGCGCAAGAATCCCCCGGGTGCCGCAGTAGTACGACGAACCGACAGCGGCCGGTCAGCTCGTCCAGAAGCCCCACCAGCGGGTCAGGACCAGCATCCCGACGATCCCGGTGTGCAGCACCGGTGGCACCCAGGTGAACTCGTCGAGGCACGCCCTGAGCGGGCCGGGCGCGGGCAGGAACCGGTGGCGTACGGCGTGCGCGACGACGTACCAGAACAGCAGGATCGTGGCGACCCACGCCAGACAGCACCACAGGCACAGCGCGTTGATCCGGTACAGCGACTCGAACTGCAGCCACGACACGAACCCGACGCCGAACAGGCAGCCGGCCGCGAGGGCCAGCCAGTACCAGCGGGGGAAGCGGGCGCCCGCCAGCAGGCTCACGCCGACGCAGATCACCATGCCGTAGGCGACCAGGCCCAGCATCGGGTTGGGGAATCCGAAGGCCGCGGCCTGGTCGCTCCGCATGACGCTGCCGCAGGACACCACCGGGTTGAGGCTGCACCCGGGGGTGAAGTCCGGGTTCTCGAGCAGCTTGAACTTGTCGAGTGTGATGACCCACGAGGCCAGCAGCCCGGCCGTCCCCGTGATCACCAGCAGCAGGGCGAAGGCGCGGCCCGCGCCCGCGGGCTCCCGCGTGTGCTGTCCCGGGGCGGTCACGGCGTCAGGCGCGCAGGCTGCGGACCGGCAGCACGATGTGCGCGGCGGCGTCCAGGGTCTCGTCGGCGTTGACGAACTCGGCGAGCGTCGCCGGGTCGACGGACTCGCCCGGCTCGGCCTCCGGCCAGGCTCGGGTGGTGAAGATCAGGTAGGCGAAGCCGCGTGCGTCGACCGCCGCCAGCCACTCCGGCGGCACGGTGCACTGGACGTTGAGCCGCGGCATGGTGAGGACGGCCTGGCCCGCGACGACGAGCAGACCGACCGGGAGACTGGGCCTGGCCATGCCGTCGACCAGCTCCCGGCCGACCGGCAGGCCGTTGTCCGTCAGCAGCCGCTCGACCGCCGCGGACGTCGTCTCCGGACCGCCCTCGGCGTTCCCGAGGGAGCAGACCAGGAGGTGGGGGATGTCGATGCCGTCGGCGTTCTCCCCGCTCCAGGGCAGTACGACGATCGTGCCCAGGTCGGCGGAGCGGAAGGGCCGGGTTGTGCTTGAGGTCGAGGTCACCGGGCGACCTTAACGACGCTCCGGACGGCCGCCGGACGCGTTCTCACCCGAGTGGGCGATGGGCCGCCGTCCGTCCACACGAACGAGGGACGGGCTCGAACAGCGCGAAGGGCCGATCCCATGGCCCGGACGGCCACCACGGAATCGGCCCCATTCCCGGACGGATCCGGTGCGGGGAAAAGCGGAGTCAGCCGCCCACGGGAAGAACGCCGACAATTCCGCCGTCGTTGTTCAGGTCCTTGGTCGCGCCCTTCACGGCGTTGAGCGCGGAGTCCTTGTTCTCGGTGTCGAGCGCGTTCGACTGGTGCTGCAGCGGCATCACGTCGATGGGACCCCTGGTGAGCGCGTTCACGGCGCCGTTGAGGCTGGTGGGCGTGAGGTCGGCGCTGTTGTAGGCGAACGCGGGCGCTGCGGCACCGGCGAGGACCAGGGAACCGGCAACGACAGCAGCGGCCTTCAGGGACTTCATCGTGTTCCTTTCTTCGGCAACTCATGTCGCCAGAGAGAATGCTGACGCCGTGCCCAACGAGTTGCGTCCGGAGCGGAAACCCCTCCGGTGAGTCCTCATATGAGATCCCTGAGCTCCATGAGAGACCGCGCGAAAGGGCCGCGGGGCTAGCTCGGCAGGCCGTTCGCCGGAAGGCCCGGCGGGCCCGGCAGGCTCGGTCTGGGCAGCTTGCCGCCCAGCAGGGTCGCGGCGACGGTGTTGACGAGACTCGTCACCGAGCCGGTGACCGCCGGGGGCACCTGAGCGGCGTCTCCTGAGGTCACCGCCTTGATCAGCTCGTCGATCGCCTTCTGCAACGCGGCCAGCGCGTCGCTGATGACGTCGGCAGGAGCCACGCCGGTGTTGACACCGCTCCTCGTGGGGGCGGGGAGCGTGCCGACCGGGAGGGCCGGGGCCGTCGTGGTGGCCTTGGCGATGGCGTCCTTCACTGCGGTGCCGAGCCGGTTCGCCTCGGTGGCGGAGAGCTGACCGTTGTCGGCCTCGAGTACGGAGTCCAGCAGGTCGGTGACCGGGGTGAGTACACGGCCGAGGTCACCGAGGCTCTTCACCTGGGTGAGGAGCGTGTCCGCGTCGGGCAGGGGCGCACCGGACGCCGTACGGGCGCGCTCCCGGGCCGGGCCGGCGGCGACGGCGGCCGGGCCGGCCATGCCGACCAGAAGGGCGGCGCACAGTGCGATGGACGCGATACGCCGTGCGGGCAGACCACGCATGGGTGTTCCTTTCGATGAGCATCGGATCTGTGCCCACCGTGAATTCACCCACCGGGCGCCGCAACCGGTGTCCCCCGTTCGGGGAAACGCAGACCGGCCGCTCTTCCGCGCGCGAAACACGGGAGGGCGGCCGGCCGGCGGAGAGACGTGTGAACGTCAGTCGTTCACGCACTGGTTGCCGAACGCCGGGTTCAGCAGGGCGATGATGTCGACGGTGTTGCCGCAGACGTTGACCGGAACGTGCACCGGAACCTGGACGACGTTGCCCGACAGCACACCCGCGGAGTGAGCGGCGGCGGCCTGAGCGCCACTGTCGGCGACGGCGATGCCCGCACCACCGGCGACGGCCGCGGCGGCAACGGAGGTCAGGGCCAGGCCCTTCGCGATACGCGACATGGAGAGTTGCTCCTTGGGGGTTGACACTAAACACCCGGGCGGGATGCCCGGCGCTGTGTCAACGCACGGCGCCCTCGCGGGTTGTGCGGCCAAAGGGGTGATCTACCAGGATCCCGAGTGTGCGATTCCGACACGATTGACCGGTTTGACAGTAATAGTCCGGAATCCGGCTAGAGTTGCGGATCTCCGACGCCTCCACAGACCGCACGTCGCACACACGGGGCGCCGTATTTTCCGGAAAGGGCAACGCCGGTCATGCGTAATTCCCCGGGTCCACTGCTGCGCCGTGCGATGGCGGGCGTGCTCTGTCTGGCGGCCCTCGCCGCGCCGGTCTGCGCCGAAGCGGCGGTCTCCGCCCCGTCGACCGTCCCGTCGGCCGCGGAGGCGCGGCGGCTCCCCTTCACCGAGCGGTACCGCGCGACTCAGCACGGCGGCATCGTCCGCGCGGCCAACGTCTCCATCAGCTGCCGAGCCACCGGCACCCGGGCCGCAGCCTCCTGCCCGGCCGTACGCGCGGGCGGGAAGGGGGGCAACGGCGACTTCGACATGTTCTACGTCGACGTGGACCGCGACCCCGACACCTACAACTCCTCCCGCGCCGGGGTCCGGCTGCCCGAGGGCTCACGGGTGACGTACGCGCGCCTGTACTGGGGCGGCAACCTGCGGGTGGGCGAGCAGAAGTCGCCGAAGGACAACGGGCGAGTGCTGATCGCCGAGCCCGGCGGCGAGTACAAGGCTCTCCTCGCGGACACGGTGGTGGGCCACCGGGTGACCCGCGGCGCGGACGCCTACCAGGCTTCGGCGGACGTCACGAATCTGGTCCGGGAGGGCGGTTCGGGCCTGTACACGGTGGCGCAGGCCAACGTGGCGATGGGCAGGTCGGCGGCCGGGGCGTGGGGCGGCTGGACGCTGGTGGTGGCGTACGAGAACCCGGCCCAGCCCCTGCGGCACCTCTCCCTCTGGGACGGCTTCGGCGCCCTGAACTCCCGTACCGTCCAGGAGATCCACCTGGGCGGGCTGCGTCTGCCGAGGAACGGCACCGGCCGGGCCGGGCTCGTCGCGTACGACGGCGACCGCGGCCGCACGGGTGATTCGTTCACCGTGTCGACCGGCCGCGGCTCGAACACCGTGCTCGCCGATCCCGCAGGCCCCCGGGACGACGTACTGAACTCGACGATCTCCGAGGTGGGGGCGCCCACGCCGGAGCGTGTGCCCTCGTACGCGCACACCCTCGGTTACGACTCGGACGTGTTCGAACTCGGACACGCCCTGCGCGACGGCGGTGACCACCTGGCCTTCCGGCTCGTTTCCCACCGGGACGCGGCATGGGCCGGCGCGCTCTTCGTCGTAGTCGACACCCGGCAGTAGATCAGTTCCGGCCCGTCCCGAGCCCGTCCGTGAGCGAGGAAACCGCGCAATGCACCAGTCAGCAACCGACCCCAGGCCGCGGGTCCTGCACCTCACGCAACCCGTGGACGGCGGGGTGCCCCGGGTGGTGACGGACCTGACGCGGGCCCAGGTCGCCGCCGGTCTGCACGTCACGGTCGCCTGCCCGCGCGGCCCCCTCACCGCGGACCTGCGGGCCCTGGGCGCGGACGTACGGCAGTGGGAGGCGACGCGCTCGCCGGGTCCCGCACTCGTTCGAGAGGTACGGCGGCTCGCCCGGGTGATCGAGGAGGTGCGGCCGCATCTGGTGCACGCGCACAGCGCGAAGGCAGGACTGGCCGGGCGGCTCGCCGTGCGGGGGCGGATCCCCACCGTGTTCCAGCCGCACGCCTGGTCGTTCGAGGCCGTCGGCGGCGTCACCGCCGCCCTCGCGCTCGGCTGGGAGCGGGCTGGATCGCGCTGGTCCGCACGGACCGTGTGCGTCAGCGAGGCGGAGCGCCGGACGGGGCTGCGGGCCGGGATCGCGGGGCGGTGGAGCGTGATCCCCAACGGGATCGACACCGAACGCTTCCGTCCCGCAGCCGCGGACACCGTACGGGCGCAGCTGCTGCCCGAGGTCGAGCCGGCGGCACCCCTCGTGGTGTGCGTGGGGCGGCTGTGCCGGCAGAAGGGGCAGGACGTCCTGCTGCGGGCGTGGGACGCGGTGCTGCGCCAGGTGCCGGACGCCCGGCTGGTGCTGGTCGGGGACGGACCCGAGCGGGACCGGCTGCGCGAACGGGCCCCGCGGTCCGTGCTCTTCACCGGGGCCGTCGCCGATGCCGTGCCCTGGTACCGGGCCGCCGATCTGGTCGTGCTGCCCTCACGCTGGGAGGGCATGGCGCTCGCCCCGCTGGAGGCGATGGCCTGCGGGCGGCCCGTGGTGGTGACGGACGTGGACGGCGCCCGGGAGAGCCTGCCGCCCGCCCTCGCACCGCACTGCCTGGCGCCCCCGGAAAACCCGACGGCACTGGCCGGCACCATCGCCGCGCTGTTGCTCGACCCGTCGCTGCGCGAGTCGCTCGGCCACCGGGGCCGCCGCCACGTCCTGTCCACCCACGACGTGCGGCGCACGTCCGAGGCGGTGGCGGGCCTGTACCGCGACCTGCTCGACGCCGAGCTCGCCGCGCGCGTCGCGCCCACCGAGCACAGGGAGCCCATCCACTCGTGACCGCGGAAAGCACCGTCCCCTCCCCCGGCGGACAGGCCCGGGACCTCGGATTCTCATCCGTTTCGATCATGCCGCCGCGCGACCAGGGAGCCGGATTCCGGTTCCCCGCCCGCCGGCCCACGGCCCGCCCCGCCTCCCCGGTCCCGCTGCTCACCGCGGACCTTCTCGCCGGCCTGGTGGGGGCGTTCGCGCTCAGCGGTGACCGATTCCGGCCGCTGCTGGTGGCCGTTCTGTTGGCCGCCTCGATACTGCTGCGCCCGCACCCGCCCCGTCAGGTGGCCGGCGTCCTCGACGAACTGCCCGCCGTGTGCGCCAGGATCGCGGTCGCCTGGCTGGTCCTCGCCGCCGCGGTGGCCTCGTACGACGCGGACCGCGCGCTCTCCCCGGCCACTCTGGCCGTGGGCTTCCTGCTCCAGTCGGTGGCCGCCTGCGTGGGCCGCGGCACCGTGCGCCGGCGCCAGCGCGTGGCCCGGCTGGTGCGTCCGCGTGCCGCCCTCGTCATCGGCCCCGCGGCGACCGCACAGCGCGTGGCCGCCGCCGTACTGCGCCATCCGGGCTGTGGGGTACGGCCGGTGGGGATCGTGAGCGAGCAGATCGACGGCGGCGAGGGGTTGCCCGTGCTGACGACCGGCGAGGAGGTCGAGCGCGCGCTCATCCAGAACGGCGTACGGGACGTCCTGACCGTGCATCCGTCCGTACGGTCCCGGCAGGGGCCGTTGTTGCGGGCGCTCGCCGAGTCGGGGTGCGCGGTGTGGGAGATCGACGCGGAGTCGCCGTCGTACGAGATGAGGGAGCAGCTCGCCGGGTTCTCCTGCCGGCGTCTGGTGATGGGGTCGCGGCGGCGGGGCAGCGCCGGGAAGCGGGCGCTGGACGTGGTCGCGTCCGGGACGCTTCTGTTGCTGGTCAGCCCGCTGCTGCTGGTGTGCGCGGTGGCGCTGCGGCTGAACGGCGGGCCGGGCGTGGTGTTCCGGCAGGAGCGGATCGGCATGGACGGCAAGCCGTTCACGCTGCTGAAGTTCCGCACCCACCGGCCGGTCGACGCGCACGAGGCGGCGACGCGCTGGAGTGTGGCGAACGAGCACCAGATGCCGTGGCTGTGCCGCTTCCTGCGCCGTACCTCGCTGGACGAGCTGCTCCAGCTGTGGAACGTCCTGCGGGGCGACATGAGCCTGGTCGGTCCGCGGCCCGAACGCCCGTACTTCGTCACGAAGTTCAGCCAGACCTACCCCGGTTACGGGGCCCGCCACCGGATGCGGACCGGCATCACCGGGCTCGCCCAGGTCCACGGTCTGCGCGGTGACACCTCGATCGAGGACCGCTGCCGGTTCGACAACGCGTACATCGACAACTGGTCGCTGTGGCAGGACATCTGCATCCTGCTGCGCACCGCGGCCGCGCTCGTGCGTCCGACAGGGAGCTGAGCGCGCATGAGTCTCGCAGTGAGCCTGCCGCGGGTGCGGGAGCTCTCTCCCGTTCTGCCGGTGGTGGCCGTGGTCGCGCTGGTGGCGCTGCCGGTGTCGCCGACCGCCGAGAGCGGTGCGGGGCCGGCCGACGCGGTCTCCGGACTGCTGGTGCTGTACTGCGTGGTCCGGCTGCTGCGGGAGCGGCGGCGCCCCCTGCCGCGAACGGCCGCCGTCGTCCTCGGTCTGCCGGTGGCCGCGCTGGCCGTCGCCGCGGTGGGCGCGTCCTCGCCGGTGGCCGGGCTCACGGGTATGGGCCGCTATCTCCAGGTCTTCGTGCTGGTCCCGGTGGCGGTACTGCTGCTGGTCCGGGACCGGCGCGACTTCCGGTTGCTGGCCTGGTCGTTGGTGGCCCTGGCCGGGTGGCAGGGCGCGATCGGCGTGCACCAGTACGCGACCGGGACCGGCGCCTCCTACCAGGGGGCGGACATCCGGGCCGTCGGCACCTTCGGGCCGGCCGACGTGATGGGGATGGCGACCGTCGTCTCCTTCGGGCTGGTCTGCGCGCTCGGGCTGGCGCTCGGACGGGCGTCGGTACGGCAGCGGGTGGTCGCCGCCGGGTGCGCGCTCGCGCTGCTGCTGCCGCTCGCGTTGTCCTTCAGCCGGGGCGCGTGGATCGCCACGGCCGTGACGTGCTCGGTGCAGCTGGTGCTGGCCGGGGTGCGGCGGGCGCTGGTGGTGGGGGCCGTGGTGGCTGCCGTCGGCGTGGTCCTGGTGGGTGGGTTCGGGCTGGGTTCGGCGCAGCTGCTGGACCGGGTCGACAGCATCACGCAGGTCACCGACGCCCCCGATCAGTCCGTGACCGACCGGTACACCATGTGGGCGGCGGCCGTCGGCATGTGGCGCGAACAGCCGCTGACCGGTGTGGGGTTGAAGGGCTTCCCCGAGCAGCGGGACGGGCACGCCTCACTGGCCCTGTCCGCCGGCAGTGACACGGAGGGCGCGGGCGCGGCCTTCCGCCGGCAACCGCTGCTGTCCCCCCACAACATGTACCTCCTGGTGCTCGCCGAACAGGGCCTGGTCGGTCTGCTCGCCCTCGCGGGCAGCTGGCTGGCCCTGCTGGTGTGCGGACTGCGGGGACTGGTGCGGGCGCGCGGGTCCGGGCGCGGGCTGGACTGCGCGCTCGTCGGCTGCGGACTGCTGGTGTGGCAGCTGACGGACTTCGCGTACGCGGACATCGGCGGCCCCTCGACGGTACTGACGGCGGTGTGCCTCGGGGTGGTGGCGTGGTGGGCCCTGGTCGGGAGCCGGGCGGTGGCGGCGCGGGACGGGAGCGGTTCGACACCGGCGCGGGACGTGGCCGGCGAGACCGAGGAGGCCGGAGCGCGATGACGTTGACACCTCCGCGTGCCACGACGCCGGTTGGGGCTGAGGCCGACCCTGGGCGAGCTTCCGGATCGGCTGGATCTGACGCCGTCCCTGGGCAGGCCTCCGGATCGACTGGGTCTGACGCCGTCCCTGGGCAGGCCTCCGGGTCGACTGGGCCGAGCGCGGACCCGGGGCCCGCTTCCGGATCAGCCAGGCCGGGCACCAACCCCGGACCCACTTCCAGACCAGCCACGCCGGGCACCAACCCTGGGCCGGCTTCCGGGTCGGCCGGGTCTGCGTCCGGCGCGGGCCCCGCTTCCAGGCCAGCCACACCGGACGCCAACCCCGAACCCACTTCCAGACCAGCCACACCGGACGCCAACCCTGGGCCGGCTTCCGGGTCGGCCGGGTCTGCGTCCGGCGCGGGCCCCGCTTCCAGGCCAGCCACACCGGGCACCAACCCTGGGCCGGCTTCCGGGTCGGCCGGGTCTGCGTCCGGCGCGGGCCCCGCTTCCAGGCCAGCCACGCCGGGCACCAACCCCGAACCCACTTCCAGACCAGCCACACCGGGCACCAACCCTGGGCCGGCTTCCGGGTCGGCCGGGTCTGCGTCCGGCGCGGGCCCCGCTTCCGGGTGCACCAGCTCTGGCCCCAACCCCCGCCCACCTTCCGGCCCCTCCGGCTGTGGCCCCACCCCCCGCCCACCTTCCGGCTCCCCCGGCTCTGGCCCCACCCCCCGCCCCGCCTCCGGGCCGCGCGGCTCCAGCTCTGCTCCCGGCCTTGCCTCCGCGTCCCGCTCCAGCTCTACCCCCGCCCCCCTCCTCGCCGACGCCCCGCTTCCCGTGCCCACGGCCCGTGGTGCCGCCGGCCCGCCCGCCGGGGTTCCCGAACTTCCTCCCGCTTCCCGGCGTTTCCTCGCCAAGGCCACCGCCGTGACCGCCGCCCTGTCCGTCGCCGGGGCGTTGCTCGGGCTGGTGCGGGATCAGTCGCTGGCCCGGCTGTTCGGGGCCGGGAGCGGGACGGACGCCTTCCTGGTGGCGTGGACCGTGCCGGAGTTCGCGTCCACGCTGCTGATCGAGGACGGGCTGGCCTTCGTACTGATCCCGGCGTTCAGCCTGGCCCTCGCGCGGCGTGCCCAGGGTGCCCCCGGCGACCCGGTCCGCGCCCTGGTCGCCGCCACGCTGCCCCGTCTGACCCTGGTCTTCGTCGCCGCGTCCGCGCTGATCGTCGCCACCGCCCCCTACCTGGTCGAGGTCCTGGCGCCGGGCCTGCCCGACCCCGCCCTGGCCGTGGACTGCACCCGGCTCACCGCGACCTGTGTGCTGAGCTTCGGGCTCGCCGGGTACTGCAGCGCGGTGCTGCGGGCACACCGGCAGTTCCTGATGTCGGGCACGATCTACGTGGCGTACAACGCCGGCATCATCGCGGCAATGTTCGTGCTGGGCGGCGACTGGGGGGTGCGTTCGGCCGCCGTGGGTGTCGCGGCCGGCGGTGCCCTGATGGTGGCGGTGCAACTTCCTGCGGTGTGGCGGCAGTTGCGGCGCTCTCCGGTGCGTCGGGAGGAGCCCGCCGAGACCCCGGACCGCGCGGTGACCCTGGCACTCGTCGCCCCCGTCCTCCTCTTCGCGCTGTGCCGGCAGTCCCAGGTCCTCGTGGAGCGCTTCCTCGCCTCCGCCCTGCCCGCCGGGGCCATCTCGCACCTGAACTACGCGCAGAAGGTGGCCCAGATCCCGATGACCCTGTCGCTGATGCTGTGCACGGTCACCTTCCCGGTGGTCGCGCGGGCGCTGGCCGACGGGGACACCGAGCGGGCCCGTGCCCGGGTGGAGCGGGACCTGGCGCTGGCCGCCTGCATGGTGCTGCTCGGTGCGGCCACGGTGATCGCGTGCGCCCCGCAGATCATCGAAGTCCTCTTCCAGCGCGGCGCGTTCACCGCCCGGGACACGGCGGCCACGGCGGATGTGATGCGCGTGTACGCCCTCGGGCTGCTCGGCCAGACCCTGGTCGGCGTACTGGTCCGCTCGTACTTCTCGGCGGGCCGCCCCACCTGGTACCCGGTCTGCGCGATGGCCGGGGGCATCCTCGTCACCTCGTGGTCCGGCGCCTTGGCGGTGGGCCCCTGGGGCGTGTCCGGGATCGCCGCCGCCAACGCCGCCGGGATCACCGTGACGGCGGCGCTGTTGCTCGCCGGCATGGGGACGGCGTACCGGGGCGTCGCGCGCGGTATCCCCGTCCGCACCCGGCAGGTGCTCGCGGAGCTGAGCCGGCCGGTGTGTGCGGCCGCCGTCGCGACGCCGGCGGGCGCGCTCGTCGCGAGCCGCACCGGGGAGCCGCTGCCGGGACTCCTCGTGGGAGCGGCGACCGTGGCCACCGTATTCGTCCTGCTCGGCCTGGCCCTGGGCGCCCAGGGCTTCGCACCCGCCCTCCGTTCCGTACGGGCCGCGGCCCGTGCCCTCACCCGAAGGCTCACGCATGGCCGTTGACTCCTCCGCAGGCACCCGCGCGGCGCCCCGCCGCGGTCCCGCTCCCTGGGTGGCGATGTACCACTCGGTGTCCGACTGCTCGGACGACCCGTACCGCATCACCGTCACTCCCGACCGGCTGGAGCAGCAGCTGAGATGGCTCGCCCTGCGGGGGGTGCGGGGCGTGTCCATGGCCGAGTTGCTGGCCGCACGCGCGCGCGGCGAGGGCCGGCGCCTGGCGGGGCTCACCTTCGACGACGGCTACGCCGACTTCGTCGACCACGCCCTGCCCGTGCTGCGCCGGCTGGACTTCGGCGCCACCCTCTTCGTACTGCCCGGCCGGCTCGGCGGCGACAACGCCTGGGATCCGCTGGGCCCGCGCAAGCCGCTCCTGACGGCCGACGGCATCCGGCAGGCGGCGCGGGCGGGGATCGAGATCGGCTCGCACGGACTGACGCACATCGACCTGACGGCGGCGGACGACCTCCGGCTGAAGGCCGAGGTCGTCGAGAGCCGGGCCGCGCTGGAGGACCTGCTCGAGGCACCGGTGGAGGGCTTCTGCTACCCCTACGGCACGCTCGACCGGCGGACCGTCGAGGCCGTACGGAGCGCCGGATACCGGTACGCCTGCGGCATCGACCCCGGCCCGCTCACCGGTCCGCACGCCTTCCCCCGCGTCCACGTCGGACAGAACGACGACGCCGTACGCCTGTTCCTGAAGTACCGGCTGCACCGGCTGCGGCGCCGCCCCGTGGAGGGTCTGTGACATGAGGGCCCTGCACATCATCACCGGCCTCGGCGTCGGCGGCGCCGAGCAGCAACTGCGGCTGCTGCTGCGGCACCTGCCCGTCGACTGCGAGGTCGTGACGCTCACCAACCCGGGCGCGGTCGCCGACGGGCTCACGGCGGACGGGGTGCGGGTCACGCACCTCGGCATGGCCGGCAACCGCGACCTGGCCGCGCTGCCCCGGCTGGTCCGGCTCATCCGCCGGGGCCGCTACGACCTCGTCCACACCCATCTCTACCGTGCCTGCGTCTATGGCCGGCTCGCCGCGCGCCTCGCGGGCGTCCGGGCGGTCGTGGCCACCGAACACTCCCTCGGCGACTCGCAGATGGAGGGGCGCAGGCTCACCTCGGGTGTCCGGGCGCTGTATCTGGCCAGTGAGCGGCTCGGCCGTTCCACCGTCGCCGTCTCCCCCACGGTCGCCGACCGGCTCAGGCGCTGGGGGGTGCCGGCGCCGCGGATCGAGGTCGTGCCGAACGGCATCGACCTGGACCGCTTCCGCTTCGACCCGGAGCGGCGACTGCGCACCCGGCAACGGCTCGGACTGCCGGAGACCGCGTACGTCGTCGGCGGCATCGGCCGGCTCACGGCGGCCAAGCGGTTCGACGTACTCATCCACGCACTCGCCCAACTTCCCGAGAGCTTTTGGCTGTTGCTGGTCGGCGGTGGGCCCGAGGAGCACGTCCTGCGGCGCTCCGCGCACGCGGCCGGGGTGGCGGACCGCGTCCTGTTCACCGGCGAACGCCCCTGCGTACCCGACGGATCTCCCGGTCCCGACCTTCCCTCGCTCACCTCCGCGATGGATCTGCTCGCCTCGCCGTGCCCCGAGGAGGCGTTCGGTCTGGCCGTCGTGGAGGGCCTCGCCGCCGGGCTGCCCGTGCGCTACGCCGCCTGTCCCGCGGTCGAGGACCTGCCCCCGCACTCCGCGCCGGCCGCGCGCCGTGTGACCGGCGGCCCCGACGCGTTCGCCCGGGCGCTGGCGGCGGCCCGCGCCGAGGGCCCCCTCCCGCGCACCGTGCCGGACGCCGCCCACCACTACAGCATCGCCCGCAGCGCCGCGCGGCTCATGGACGTCTACGCGGCGGCCCACTCCTCGCCCTCGTCACCTCACGGAGTCAGTTCCTCATGACCGAGAATCCCACCGGCGCCCGCCGCCCGTCCCGCGTCCTCACCCGGGCGAGGTCGCTGCCGGCCTGGTCCCTGCTGGCGGCCGGTGTCCTCGCCGGCGGTCTGCTCGGCGGCACGTACGGCCTGGTCAGGACGCCGACGTACACGGCCACCAGCTATGTCGTCGCCGTACCGACCGAGAAGTCCGACTCAGCGACCGCGCTGGGCTTCGCGCAGGCCTACGGCCGGGTCGCCCCACAGCTCGCGGTGCTCGGGGACGCGCAGGTGTGGGCGGGCGTGCCGGTGAAGACGCTGCAGTCGAGCGTGCAGACGGCGACCTCGCCGGACGCGCCGATGGTCGCGATCACGGCCACCTCCTCGCGCCCGGACCTCGCCGCCGACATGGCCAACGCCGTCTCGCGCGCGCTGACCCGGCATGCGAACGACTCCCGGGCCGACACCCATGTCGAGCTCCGGCAGTTCGCCCGCGCCACCCGCCCCGGCGCACCGTCCTCGGCGTCCCCGGCGGTGACGGGTCTGGTGGGGGCGAGCGCGGGCGGTCTGCTCGGCGGCCTGGTGCTGCTGGTCCGGCCCCGGCGGGCCACGGAGGAACCCGCACGACCGCCGTCCGTACCCAGCCCGGCCGCCGCCGCCGATGTCCACGGACAGCTGTGAAGTACACCGTGGAACTCGTCACCGACGACACCGTCTTCGCCGAACTAGCCCCGGACTGGCGTGAGTTGTACGGAAGGTGCGCGGCGGCGACCCCGTTCCAGAGCCATGCCTGGCTGCACTCGTGGTGGCTGTCCTACGGCCGACGCGGCCGGCTGCGCCTCCTGCTGGTCCGTGACGGCCGTGAGCTCGTCGCCGCCGCCCCGCTGATGCGGGTACGGCGTCCGGTGCCGACGCTCGTGCCGCTCGGCGGGGCGATCTCCGACTACGGGGACGTACTGCTGGACGACGAGCGCGGCGAGGAGGCGGTGGCCGCCCTCACCGAGGGGCTCGCCTCGGCGGCCCGCACCGCGCTGATCGACTTCCGCGAGGTACGGCCCGGGGGCGCGGCCGAGCGGATCTACGACCGCTGGCGCGGCCCGCGTCGACGGGTGAGCGACTCGCTGTGCCTGGAGCTGCCGGCCGTACCGATGGACGAGCTGGTCGCCCGGCTGCCCTCGGCGAAGGCCCAGCGGGTGCGGGCCAAGCTGCGCAAGCTGACCGCGCTCGGCGTCGAGCGTCAGGTGGTGCGGCCGGAGGAGGTGGACACGGCGCTGCGGCGGCTCCTGGAACTGCACCGGCTCCAGTGGCAGGGGCGGAAGGTGACGTCGGAGCATCTGCGGCCGCGGTTCTGTGACCACCTGGTGCGGTCGGTGGAGCCGATGGTGCGCTCGGGGGACGCCGTGGTCACCGAGTTCCGTCTCGGCGAGGACGTGGTGGCCGTGGACCTGACACTGCTGTCGCGACGGCTGGCGGGCGGCTATCTCTACGGCGCCCATCCGCGGCTGCGGGAGAGCAAGGCGGACGTGGCGGTGATGCTGCTCGACGCGTGCGCCGAGCACACCCGTTCCGGCGGGCGCGGCACGCTGAGCCTGCTGCGCGGCAACGAGCCGTACAAGCATCACTGGCGCCCCGAACCGGTCGTCAACCAGCGGTTGTTGCTGGCCCGGCGGCGCACCGCCCCGCTGCTGTCGGCGACGCTGTGCGACGTGGCCGCCCGCCAGCGGGGCAAGGAACTGGTGCGACGGTGGAGGGAGCGCGGTGGCGACGGGCCATGACCGACCCGCCGCCACCGGGGTCTCACCGGCTGCGCGACCACCAGTCGAGGCGCAGGCACAGCTTCCCGCCGAGCCAGTACTCGACCCAGTCGCCCAGCTGCACCGGGGAGCAGTTGGCCGGTGGCACGGGCGTGTCGGCCGGTGCGGTCGGTGCGGTCGGAGTGACGGGTACGGAAGGAGTGACCGGAGTCGTCGGTGCGGTGCTCCCGCCGGGCTCGTTCGGCTGCGGGGTGGGGTCGTCGGTGCGGCCGAAGAGCACGGACCGGTACACCTGCGAGGACCTGGGGTTGTCGGCGCACTGCCAGACACCGTGCGGACAGTAGTCCGTCACCGTGTTGTAGAGCGGCTTGTGCACGTCCATCCACGCGAGCATGCTCCGCATGTACGCGGAGTTGTCACCGTTGCGGAAGAGTCCCCACTCCGGGTAGGAGATGGGCTTACCGTGCGCCTTCGCGAAGTCCACCTGGGCCTGCAGGCCGTACGGCTCCTTCACCTGCTCGTCGAACGACAGCCCGGTCGGCTGGTCGTACGAATCCATGCCGATGATGTCGACCGTGTCGTCCCCGGGGTAGCACTGCGTCCAGGGAACGGCGTCCCGGCCGCGGCTCGGGGCGAAGTCGAAACGGAACTTCTGGCCCGGCACCGCGCGCATCGTGGTGACGATCCTCTTCCAGTACGTCTTCCACGCCTCCGGGTCGGGCCCGCAGCGGTGGGTGTACGTGGTGCCGTTCATCTCCCAGCCGAGGACGACGATCGTGTCCGGCACCTTCAGCTCGACCAGCCGCTCGGCGAGCGCGCGGAAGTGGCGGTCGAAGGCCCCGTCGGCGGCCCGGCGCAACAACTGCCGCACCTCGGCGTCGGAGACGTTCTCCTCGTTGCGCTCCATCATGGGCACGTTGAGGACGAGCATCCGGTCGGCCTGCCGGGTACGCCAGTCCGCCCAGACGTCGAGGAAGCCGTGCCGGCCCTCGATGTTGGTCCAGCGGTCGCCGGGCAGATAGGTGTGCCCGACGCGCAGCTCGGCACCGCCCAGCCAGTGGCTGAGCTCGGCGATCCGGGCCACGCCTCGGGGGCCATAGTCGAGGTAGGCGCCGAAGGCGGGGCTGACCTTCGCCGGCGGGACCGGCGTGACGGGGACGGGCGAGACCGGCGGCTCCGGCGGGCTCGGTGGGATCGGCGGGGTGACCGTCGGCGCCGGGACCGGCGGGGTGACCGTGGGTGTCGGAGCGGGAGGATCGGCGACCCGCGCCGTCCCCGCGGCGAAGCTCGGACCCGACGCCAGGACGACCGACGCGGCGACCGCCGCCATGGTGACCGCCAGTCGTCGGGAACGGGCCCCTCGCTGCTGTGAGGACATGCCTGCTCCTTTCTCTCCGATAACTGACACTCAGTCACATCAATATGACCAACGCCACCGCGGTTGCGGCTTTCGAGTGCACCGATCGCCCGCCCGAGTGAAACCACCCGAAGGAAATGCCCGTGTCGCTGCTCGACACCCGCGTCCCCGCCGTCCTGCTGCGGATCGACCGGAATCCCTTTCACCACGGAACGCTGGGGGCCGTACGCTCACTCGGCAGGGCAGGAGTCCAGGTCCATCTCGTCGCGGACGCCACCGGAAGTCCCGTACGCAATTCCCGCTTCGTACGCCAGATCCACCCCCCGCCGCCGCCCGGCGCCTCCCTCGCCGACATCGCCGCCGCACTGCGCCGGATCGCGACCGGTGTCGCGCGTCCGGCCGTGCTGATCCCGATGGACGACGCGAGCGGCATCGCGGTGGGCCGGCTGCGTGAGGAACTGGCCCCCGCCTACCTCCTGCCGCAGCAGCCGGGCACGCTGCCCGAACGCGTGGCCGACAAGGCGGAACTGGCCGGGGTGTGCGCGGCGGCGGGGGTGCCTCATCCGGAGACGGTCATCCCGGAGAGCGCGGAGCACGCCGCGAGCGCCGCCCGGGGACTGGGGCTCCCGTTGATCGCCAAGTGGAGCCGGCCCTGGCTGCTGCCTGCCGGGGCCGGGCTGCGCAGCACGGTCGTGGTCCGCTCGGCGCAGGAGGCGCGGGAACTGTATCTGCGGACCGGGGAGGCCGGCAGCCGACTGCTGCTACAGGCCTTTCTGCCTCCGGGCCCCGACCGTGACTGGTTCTTCCACGGCTACGCCGACCGGTCCGGGGCAGTGTGCGGCGGCGGCCCCGGCGTCAAGTCGCGGGCCTGGCCGCGCGGCGCCGGACTGACGGCGGTCGGCCGCTGGGCACCCAATCCGCAAGTGCAGCTGCTCGCCGAGCGGCTGGCGGGCGAGCTGGGCTACCGCGGCATCTTCGACCTCGACTTCCGCCGCTGCGGCACGACGGGGCGCTATCACCTGCTCGACTTCAACCCGCGCCCCGGGGCCCAGTTCCGGCTCTTCACCGACACCGCCGGGCTGGACGTCGTACGCGCCCTGCACCTGGACCTGACCCACCGTCCGCTGCCGGACGGGGCGCCGCTGCCGGGGCGGGAGTTCGTGGTGGAGAACTACGCCCCGCTGCACGCGCTGCGACCCGCCCCTCCCGCCGGCCGCGAACTGGCCTGGAACACGCGCGACGACCGGGGGCCCGGGCGGGCCCTGTGGGGTCTGTGGGGGCGCCATGTGTCGGGTCGGCTGCTGGATCGCGTGCGGGGGGCGGTGGGCGCGACCGCCTCCGCCGGCGAGTCGCCGACCGTCCTGCCCCACGCCCGGCCCCACGACCTGCCCCACGACCTGCCCCACGACCTGTCCGAGAACGTCTCCGATGACGTCTGTGACGAGAAAGCGAGCAGTTGTTGATGTACGACCTACTGGTGGTGGGCGCCGGGCCCTACGGCCTCTCCGTCGCCTCCCACGCCGCGGCCGCCGGGCTCAGGCTGCGTGTCTTCGGCCGCCCCATGGCGTCCTGGCGTGACCACATGCCCCGCGGCATGTTCCTCAAGTCGGAGCCCTGGGCCTCCAACCTCTCGGATCCGGACGGCCGTTGGCAGCTGGACCGGTACTGCGCGGACCAGCGGATGGCGGCCCGGCACGGGGAGCCGATCCCGGTGGAGACGTTCGCCGAGTACGGTCTGTGGTTCGCGCGCAACACCGCGCCCGAGGTCGACGAACGCATGGTGACCCGGGTGGCCCCCTGCCCCGGAGGCTTCGAGGCGGTCACGGAGGACGGACAGGTC
The DNA here is from genome assembly GCF_044766405.1 of Streptomyces sp. NPDC102270. Lineage (NCBI taxonomy): Bacteria > Bacillati > Actinomycetota > Actinomycetes > Kitasatosporales > Streptomycetaceae > Streptomyces > Streptomyces sp. NPDC102270. The sequence continues at coordinate 359,224 of NZ_JBIWLX010000001.1, forward strand.
GTGCACGCCCGTACGGTCGCCCTGGCGGTCGGCGTGATGCCCTTCGTCGAGATCCCGCCGGCCCTGCGCGACCTGCCCCCGTCCCTCGTCTCGCACAGCAGCCACCACCACGACCTCTCCCGCTTCCGCGGACGGGACGTGACGGTCGTCGGGGGCGGCCAGGCGGCGCTGGAGACCGCGGCCCTGCTCGCCGAACAGGGCACGCGGGTAAGGGTGTTGGTGCGCGCCGACCGCCTGTCCTGGAACGACGTGCCACCGCCGTGGGAACGCCCCTGGTGGCAGTCGGCCCGCGCCCCGCACAGCGGCCTGGGCTGCGGCTGGCGCAACTGGTTCTACGCCGAACGCCCCGGCCTCTTCCACCGCCTCCCGGAATCGACCCGCATCCGCGTCGCCGCGTCGGCACTCGGCCCGGCGGGCGCGTGGTGGGTGAGGGACCGGGTCGAGGAGGCGGTCGAGGTCCTGCCCGGTCACGAGGTCGCGGCGGCGGGGCCGGTGCGGGACGGGGCCGGGGTACGGCTGGAGGTGGTGCACCGGACCGGCGGCGAGGGGCCCGGAGTCCTGGCGACCCTGGAGACCGACCACGTCATCTCGGCCACCGGATTCACGGCCACCTGTGACCGCCTGACCCTTCTCTCCCCCGACCTGCGCGCCGGCCTCACGAGCGGCGCGGCCGGTTCACCCCGGGTGACCTCCGTCTTCGAGTCCTCGCACCGCGGCCTGTTCCTGGCCGGTCTGATCACCGCGCCGGGGTTCGGCCCGGCGATGCGGTTCGTGCACGGGGCGGCCTACACCGCGGGGACGCTGGTACGGGGAGTGCGGCGCCGGCTGCGGGCCGGGGACGTGGGAGCGGTGGTTCCGGCGCCGGAGAGGCGGGGGCACAGCGGGGCACCGGCGGGTGCGCGCGGCTGACGCCCGTCGGGCCTCGGGCGCGGTGTCCCGGGTACCGGGCCGCGGGTGCCGGACGTTCACTGTCCGGCACCCGGCGCGCTACCGTCGGGAGGCGGCTCGGCCGCGGCGGTACAGGACGACCCCACCCACGATCATCGCGGCGCTGGCACCGGAAGCGGCCAGCATGGCCTCGGCACCGGTGTGCGGCAGCTGGGGCGGAGGCGTGTGATGACCACCGGGAGGCGGGCTGTTCTCGTCACCGGGCGGAGGCGTGTGGTCACCGCCCGGGGGTGGCGTGTGGTCACCGCCAGGGGGTGGCGTGTGGTCACCCGGAGGTGGGGTGTGGTCGCCCGCGGGTGGGGTGTGGTCACCCGGCGGAGGCGTGTGATCGCCAGGAGGCGGCGTGTGGTCACCCGGAGGTGGGGTGTGCTCGCCCGGGGGTGGCGTGTGGTCACCCGGCGGAGGCGTGTGATCGCCAGGAGGCGGCGTGTGGTCACCGCCAGGGGGTGACGTGTGGCCGCCGGGCGGAGGCGTGTGGTGATCACCAGGCGGAGGCGTCTGGTCCCCGTACCCGCCGCCCTCCTCCTGCCCGGAGTCGCCCCCGTACCCGCCGCCCCCTTCGTCCCCGGAGTCGCCGCCGTAACCGGAGTCGTCGCCGTGCGGCACGCCGCGTGAGCCGTGTCTGCCGGAACTCGGTTCATCGGCACAGGAGTTGCCGAACGCCGGATCGAGCGCGGCGACCACGTCGACGGAGTCTCCGCAGGCGTTGACCGGCACCTCGACGGGCGCCGCCACACTGTCGCCGGACAGGACACCGGACGAATCCGTGGCGACCCCGCTCGCGTGCGTGTCGGCGAGGACGGGGCTGCTGCACAGGGACAGAATGCTTGTCGCGGCGGCGGCCGCGACCATTCCCCTACTCAGGGCCTGTCGCAATCTCGTTGTCTTCCTGCTTGTAGAAGTGGGAAAAGCCGGCCCCGGACGGAATCGAGCGGTCCAAGGCCGGCCAGGACAGCCGGTACGACTGAGGTGTTACGTGGTCAGTGGTTCACGCACACGTTGCCGAACGCCGGGTTCAGCAGACCGACCACGTTGACGGAGTTGCCGCACACGTTGACCGGGATGTGGATCGGAACCTGCACCACGTTGCCGGAGAGGAAACCCGGGGAACCGATGGCGGCACCCTGAGCGTCGGCGTCCGCGAAGGCCGGGGCGGCCACGCCGAAGGCCATGATCATGCCCGCGGCGACAGCGGCGGTCTTCTTCATGAGATTTCCCTTCTCTGCGGTCATGCCCCTTTGTCGGCATGTGACCGAGCGAGCACAGACGGAACGGCTCGCGTCATGACCAGCAGGCTGTAGAACGAGGGATAGCCGACGGAGAAACTACCGAACGCGTGGCGCGGGAGAATTCACTCGATTGCACTCCGCGGTCACTCTTTTCACCTTCGGCGAGACGGTGAAAAAGGCAACGCAAAAGAACGGACGACCCACAGACAGTGCTGCGGGCCGCCCGGTCGGTCGGATTCCGCTCAGCCCTCGGTGGCGGCCGACAGAACCGACAGGTCCTCGAGAACGTGCGACAGCGCGCCGTCCCGCTTGGACTGGGTGGAGTTGTCGGAGCACTGCTGGGTCAGCTGGTCCGACAGGATCGGCACGTCCTGGACGTTGACGACCTGCAGGACACCGACGTTGGTGTCGCTCAGGCCGAGGCACGGCTTGTTGAGCGTGCCCTGGACCAGCGAGAGCTGGGGGCTCATGTCACCCTTGGTCGCCGAATTGCCGAACGACGACGTGGCGCCGTTACCGTTCTGCACGGTCGGCCCGTTGTCGTTGCCGATGGCAAGCGCCGTCGGAGCTGCCGCCACCGACATTCCGACGACAGAAGCGGTGACCGCCGCGGCGGCCATTGCCTTCTTAAGCACTTCGCGTTCCTTTCCTCGTAGCGACACAATGCCCTACTGCCACAATCAACCCGGCACGTGAGGAATGGTTGCGGGCGTTCACTCCATTGGCCCTATGGCTCTTCAGGGGCTCCCGGCGGTCATCGGGTTCCGGGCCGCTCCTCGCTATCCGCCGTCGGAGTGAAGGGGAGAAACCTCGGCAGGGGCACACAGTTAGCCAGAACGCTCCGGTCCACGGGGCTTCCTCAGAAAGGACTGGCCAGTGATCAAGAAGATTGTTGCCACCGCGGCGATGGCCGCGTCCGCCATGGGTGCCTCCGCCGCCGCGGCTCCGCAGGCACTCGCGATCGGCAACGACCAGGGGCCGACCGTGGCGAACGGCAACGGTGCGTGGCAGAGCTTCGGCAACTCGAGCACCTACGGGAACATGAGCCCGCAGATGGCGCTGATCCAGGGTTCCTTCAACAAGCCCTGCCTCGCCGTCAGCGACCTGCCCATCGGTGTGCTCCAGGTCGTCAATGTCCAGGACGTGCCGATCCTGTCGGACCAGCAGACCCAGCAGTGTGCCGAGAACTCGACCCAGGCCAAGCGGGACGGTGCGCTGGCCCACCTGCTGGAGGACGTGTCGATCCTGTCCACCGCCCAGGAGTCCAACGGCAAGAAGTCCGACGACAAGAAGTCCGACCACTGATTCCGGGCCTCACTGGTCGAGGCCGAAGGGGCCGCCGAGCATCTCGGCGGCCCCTTCGGCATGTCAGCGCCCGTACAGCGCCTCGATCTCCCGCGCGTAGGCCGCCGTCACCACATGCCGCTTGACCTTCAGGGACGGCGTGAGCATGCCGTTGTCCTCGGTGAACTCCCCCTCGACCAGCCGGAAGGCGCGGATCGACTCGGCGCGGGAGACGGCCGCGTTGGCGTGGTCGACGGCCTTCTGGATGTCGGCGCGCAGCCGTTCGTCCTTGACGAGTTCGGCGTGCGGGGTGTCGGCGGGCAGCCCCCGGACCGACAGCCAGTGGGCCATCGCCTCGGGGTCGAGGGTGATCAGGGCGGCGACGAAGGGGCGGTTGTCGCCGACGACGAGGCACTGGCCGACGGGGGCCTGGCTGCGCAGCCGGTCCTCCAGGACGGCCGGGGAGACGTTCTTGCCGCCGGAGGTGACGAGGAGGTCCTTCTTGCGGCCGGTGATGGTGAGATAGCCGTCCTCGTCGAGGGCGCCGAGGTCGCCGGTGGCGAACCACTCGTCCTTGAGGACGGCGTCGGTGGCCTCGGGGTTGTTCCAGTAGGCGCCGAAGACGACCCCGCCCTTGATGAGGACCTCGCCGTCGTCGGCGATGCGGATCGAGGTGCCGGGAATCGGCTGTCCGACCGTGCCGGGGCGGGGATGCAGGGGCGGGACGATGGTGGCGGCGGCGCTGGTCTCGGTGAGGCCGTAGCCCTCGTAGATGATGATCCCGGCCGCGGAGAAGAAGAGGTTGAGTTCGCGGTCCAGGGGTGAGCCGCCGCTGATGGCGTAGCGCATGCGGCCGCCGAGTTCCTTGCGGATACGGCGGTAGACCAGCAGGTCGTACAGGCCCCAGGCGGCGTAGAGGCCGGGGCCCGGCCCCTTGCCCCGGCCAAGGAACCTGTTCAGGTACGCCTCGCCGAAGCGGACGCCGACGCGGTGGGCGCGGTCGAAGGAGGCGGCGCGGCCCATCTTCTCGGCGGTGGCGCGGCCGGTGGCGTGGATCTTCTCGAAGAGGTACGGCACGCCGACCAGGAAGGTGGGCCGGAACTCCTTGAGTGCCGGGCGCAGTTCGTCGGGCTTGATGCTCGGGCAGTGCCCGATCTCGATGCGGCCCATCAGACAGGCGATCTGGAGGGTGCGGCCCATGATGTGGGCGAGCGGGAGGAACAGGAGGGTGGAGGCGGTCTGGTCGGTGACCTCCTTGAAGATGGGGTGGAGCAGCTCGACGGTGTTGGCGGCCTCGGCGTGCAGGTTGGCGTGGGTGAGGACGCAGCCCTTGGGGCGGCCGGTGGTGCCGGAGGTGTAGCAGACGGTGGCGATGGTGTCGGGGGTCAGGGCGGCGCGGCGCTTGGTGACCTCCTCGTCGGGGAGGTCGCGACCGAGGGCGGTGAGTTCGTCGAGAGCTTCCGAGTCCAACCGCCATACGCGCGGCGTGACCGGGTGTCCCGCTGTGCCGGTGGTGACCGTGGCCGCGTTCTCGGCGTTCTCGGTCACGATGTGGCGGGCGCCGGAGTCGCGGACGATCCAGTCCACCTGCTCGGCGGAGGAGGTGGCGTAGACGGGGACGGTCTGGCCGCCGGCCGCCCAGATCGCGAAGTCCAGGACCGTCCACTCGTAGCGGGTGCGGGACATCACGGCGACTCGGCCGCCGGGTTCGACGCCGGCGGCGATCAACCCCTTGGCCACCGCGGTCACTTCGTGGGCGAAGGCGGCGGCCGTGACGGGCTTCCAGGCCTCCTTCTCCTTGCGGTGCAGCACCACTGTGTCGGGCATCTCGGCCGCGTTGGTGAAGGGGAGGTCCGCGATGCTCCCGGTGGTCGGGCGCGGGGCGAGGGGCGGTGTCCGGGCCTCGCGTACGACACCGTCCTCGTCCCTGATGACCTCGACCTTGGTGCGACTCGCCAGGTCGGTGCGCTGCTTCGCCCTCTTCAGGTCCTTGCGTACGCCCATGGTGGCTCCCCGGTCGGCTCCGACTGGGTGGCTAACTTACTCACAAGTAAGAAAAGGTCAATGGGTCCGGCGTCAGTCCGTGAGGTGCCGTGCCTGACGGATGGTGTCCGCGAGTTGGCGCACCGCGCTGTCCTCGGTCCGGTCCGCCAACTCCTCTGCCCAGTCGGCGAGTTCACCCAGGGAGGGCCTGCCCGGCAGGTGGTTGTCGGCGTAGTCGTCCCGCAGGGCGTCGGCGAAGTAGGCGGCCACCGCGTCGACCTGGAAGCGGGGGTCGGCGTCCCGCAGCGAACCGTCGAAGGTCTCCAGTGCGGCCGACTTCTCGTGCGGGGCGCGGGACTTGGGGTCCTGCCAGCGGACGGTGGCCGTGGCGAGGTGGCCGTCGGCGCCGGGGCGGGTGTGGACGGCGTAGAGCGCGGTGACCGTGTGGCCGGGGCCGACCTCGCCGCCGTCCACGCGGTCGTCGCGGAAGTCGTCGTCGGCGACACGGCGGTCGTCGTAGCCGATGAGGCGGAAGGAGGCCACGGTCTCGGGGTCGAAGGCGACCTGGGCCTTGGCGTCACGGGCGGTCAGGTCGATGTTCTGCGGGAGCTGCTCGCAGAAGACCTTCTCGGCGTCGTCGCCGGAGACGTAGACGGTGTGGCCGTCACCCTTGTCGGCGAGGCGTTCCATGAGGGCGTCGCCGTAGTTGCTGCCGACGCCGACGCCGAAGAGGGTGATGCCGTGCTCGCGGCGGGCGGTGTCGATGCGGTCGAGGATGGCGTCGGCGTCGGTCTCGCCGTCGTTGGCGAGGGCGTCGGAGATGAGGACGACCCGGTTGGTGGCGCCCTTGCGCAGGCCCTCGACGGCCGTCTTGTAGCCGGTCTCGACGCCCGCGCCGAGGTTGGTGGAGAACGTCGGCTCCAGGCTGTCGACGGCCTCGCGGATCCGGTCGCGGTGGCCGCCGAGGCGGGTCATCGGCAGGACCTTCCTGGCCCGGTCGCTGAAGGTGACGAGGGCGACCGAGTCGTCGTCGCGCAGCCGTTTCGTCATGGTGTCGAGGGACCGCTGGGCGAGGTCGAGGCGGCCGGGCTCGGACATGGAGCCGGAGATGTCGATGACGAAGGTGAGGGCGGCGGGCGCGCGGTCGTCCGCGTTGTCCGGTGCGCTCCTCGTGGCCAGGCCCACGCGGACCAGGGACCAGTCGTCGCGGTCGGTGCGGGCGCCGTCGACGGTGACCGTGAAGCCGTTGCCGTCGGGGCGCTTGTAGTCCTGGCGGAAGCTGTTGACGAACTCCTCGGGGCGGATCGTCGAGGGGGCGGGGCGGCGGCCCTCGGCGAGGGTGCGGCGGGCGTAGCCGTAGGAGGCGGTGTCCACGTCGAGGGCGAAGGTGGAGAGGTAGTCGGGGGACGGGGTGACCTGGTCACCCCGGGACTCCTGCGAATCCTGTTCGCCCTGTGGCTGGTTCGGGGCCGGGAAGGCCGGGGCGTTCGAGTCGCCCCTCGCTCCGTCGGCGCTGTTCCCGCCTCCGCTGTCGCCGTCACCGCAACCGGTGAGCAGGAGTCCGCCCGCCAGTGTGAGGGCGAGCATCACCTCTCGTGTCCGCTGTCGCTCCATCGCCGTACCCCCTGGGCCTGTTGACGTCGGCTTCTGCGACTGTGACGGGCCGGGGGGCCGGAACGTGCGCTACGGAGCGTTGCGGATGGGTCTCAAAGGGGGCACGGTGCAGGGCCTTCGAGACCGGCGGGAGATCTTCCGTTGACCTAGGAGACCACGTCCTTGCGGGCAAAACCCCTGAAGGCCAGGGCGAACAGCACCAGGGCGAGCGTTATCGAAAGGGAGGTGCCCTGGATCATGTCGGACCACTGCACCTTCGGCTGTACGGCGTCCAGCCAGGCGTACTGCCAGTGCGAAGGGAGGAAGTCGCGCCAGTCGCCGAGGGCCGTCACCTGGTCCAGCACATTGCCGACGATGGTCAGGCCGACCGCGCCGCCGACCGCGCCGAGGGGGGCGTCGGTGCGGGTGGAGAGCCAGAACGCCAGGGCGGCGGTGACCAGTTGGGAGACGAAGATGTACACCACCGTCACCAGCAGGCGCTGGGCCGCCGCGCCCGGTTCCAGTGAGCCGCCGGTGGGGAGCTGGAGCGGGCCCCAGCCGTAGGCGGCCGTGCCGACCGCGAGGGCGACCAGCGGGAGCAGGACCATCGCGGCCAGGCTGAGACCGAGGCCGACGACGAGCTTGGACCACAGGAGGCGGGCCCTCGGTACGGGCGCCGCGAGCAGATAGCGCAGGGAGGACCAGCCGGCCTCGGAGGCGACCGTGTCCCCGCAGAACAGCGCGACCGGGACGACCAGGAGGAAGCCCGCGGAGGCGAAGAGGTTCACCGCGGCGAAGTTCGCCCCGGACACCGTCGCCGTGTCCATCAGGTTGACCCGGTTGTTGCCCGAGCCCGGGCCGCCGCCCAGCTGGAAGGCGATCAGCAGGACGAAGGGCAGGGCGATGAGGATGCCGAACATGACGAGGGTGCGGCGGCGCTTCAACTGCCGTACCAGCTCGACCCGGACCGGCAGCGTACGGCCCGCGCGGTAACCGTCGGCGACTTCCGCGCGCTCGGTCAGCGTGCTGCTCATGCGGAGTCTCCGATCAGGGTGAGGAAGGCGTCTTCGAGGCGGCGGTGGGGGCCCACCGACTCCACCGGGACCTCCAGCCGGACGAGTTCGGCGACCAGGCGTGCCGCGCTGCCGTCCGCGTCGAGCCGTACGAGCAGGCCGTCGTCGGTGGTGACCGCCGACGCGACGCCCGGCAGGGCCGCCACCTTCTCGGCCACCGGTTCCTCGACCGGTACGGCCGTGCCGACCAGGAGGGTGTCGCCGGAGCCGACGATCTCGCCGACCGGGCCCGCCTGCACCAGCTTGCCGTGGTCCATGACCACGAGGTGGGTGCAGGACTGCTCGACCTCCGAGAGGAGGTGGCTGGAGACGATGACCGTGCGGCCCGCCGCCGCGTAGCGGATCATCACCTCGCGCATCTCGCGGATCTGCGGCGGGTCGAGACCGTTGGTCGGTTCGTCGAGGATGAGCAGGTCCGGCATGCCGAGCATGGCCTGGGCGATGGCCAGGCGCTGGCGCATGCCCTGGGAGTAGGTGCGCACCGCGCGGGACAGCGCGTCGCCGAGACCGGCGATCTCCAGTGCCTCGTCCATGTGGGCGTCCTCGGGCGGGCGGCCGGTGGCCCGCCAGTACAGCTCCAGGTTCTCCCGGCCCGACAGGTGCGGGAGGAAGCCCGCGCCCTCGACGAACGCGCCGACACGGGAGAGCACGGGGGCACCGGGCGCGATCGCGTGGCCGAAGACGCGGACCTCGCCGCCGTCCGGCCTGATCAGGCCCATCAGCATGCGCAGGGTGGTCGTCTTGCCCGCGCCGTTCGGGCCGAGCAGGCCGAGGACCTGGCCCTTCTCCACGCGGAAGGAGAGGTCGCGGACCGCGTACCGGTCGGCGGACCTGGCGTACCGCTTGCTCAGATCGGTTATCTGCAGGGGGACTTCGGTCAGCTCCGGCTCGGGGGCCGCGGGGGCCGTCGTACGGCGGCGGCCCGTCACCACCAGGATCAGGGCGAGCACCGCGCCGGCCAGCGGCAGCCACCACACCCAGGCGGGCAGGGGGGCCTGGGTGTTCTTCGCGCTGAGGGCCGCGGGGACGTTCAGGTGGCTCTTGAGGGAGACGGTGTACGTCGCCGGGGCCGTCGGGGAGGCGTAGCCGAGGTCCGTGGAGGCGAGGACCAGGCGCAGGCGGTGGCCGTCGTCGATGTCGTGGTCGATCGCCGGGAGGGTGATCGTGACGTCCTTGCCGGCCTTCGCACCCTCGACCCTGAGGGGCTCGACGAGTTGGGACGGCAGGGTCTGCTGCCCGTTCGGGCCGACGTCGTACAGCTTGGCGAAGAGGACGGCGTCGTCGGTCGTCGACTTCACGTGGACGGTGACCGTGGGCGAACCGGTGATCTGCAGGCCGTCCCTGACCGGGGCCGACTCGAAGGCGGCGTACTGGCCCGGGAAGTCGAGGGAGACGCCGAGGCCGAGGGCGGAGAGCTGGGAGAGGCCGCCGCCGCCGAGGCCGGGGAGGGCCGAGACGGCGGGCGGGCTGGCGCCGGCCGGGTTGCTGACGTCCTGTTCCCGGCCGGTGAGGGTGATCCCGTGCTCGTCGCTCTGCAGGCCCGGGTAGGTGTCGGCGGTGACGCCGGTGAGGCGGCTCTCGCCGTCGCCGGTGTCGGTGCCGAGGGTGCGGGTGACGCGGAAGGCGGGGCCGGTGTCGGCGGACTCGTCGCCCTTGAGGTACCGGTCGAACCAGTGGGCCACGCGGGACTGGACCCGGCTCGTCTCCAGGTCGCCGCCGTCATGGCCGCCCGCGATCCAGTCGACGTCCACGGGGGCGCCGTTGGCGCGGATCGCCTTCGCCGCGGCGTCGGCCTGGTTCAGGGGGAAGAGGGAGTCCGTCTGGCCCTGGACGAGCAGGGTGGGCACCTTGATGTCCTTGGCGACGGCCGACGGGGAGCGCTCCTCCAGCATCTTCTCGGCCGGGGCGTCCGGGACGCCGGACTGGGCCACCCGCTGGTACATCGCGCAGATCTGCGGCTCGAACTTGGCACAGCCGCCCGCGGAGTTGACGAAGATGCCGGCCCACAGCTTCTTGAAGACGCCGTTCGGGAACAGGGCGTCCGAGAGGTTCCAGTACGTGATCAACGGGGCGATCGCGTCCACGCGGTGGTCGTGGCCGGCGGCGAGGAGGGAGATCGCGCCGCCGTAGCTCGCGCCCGCCACGCCGACCCTGGGGTCACCGGGCTTGTCGAGCTGGACCTGGGGCTGCTTCGCCAGCCAGTCGATCAGCCTGCTGACGTCCTTGACCTCGGCGTCGGGGTCGTTGAGGCCCACTGTGCCGGTGGACCTGCCGAAGCCCCGGGCGGACCAGGTGAGGACCGCGTAGCCGTCTCTCGCGAGGTCCTGCGCCTGTTGGCGCACGTCGTTCTTGCTGCCGCCGAAGCCGTGGCCCAGGAGGACCGCGGGGCGCCTCCCGGTGCCGTTCGCCGTGAAGTACGAGGTGTCTATGCGGACGCCGTCGAGCGCCATGATGCGATCGGTGCGGTGCACGGGGGGTGGGTCGTCAGAGGCGGCGGCCGTCCATGTCCCGGCTGCGGCGAGCACGACGACGGAGGCCGCGGCGGCGATCCACCGCGGCCTCCGGAGGCGTCGAAGATCCATGTGTCAACGGTACGGGGTGAAACTGTCCGGGACTTGGCTACTGGGGGCTGAACTCCGGGCCATCCTGGGGGTGGAGGGGGTGTCGTTCCGTACAGCAGACGCGGTACACGCCGTCGTGGCTGGTCGCGCCCCTGAGCAGGTCTACTCGCTCGGAATCGAGACGAGCCACCTCGTGTCCTTGCGCGGGCGGAGGTACAACGCCCAGTACAGCGTCGCCGCCGCCGTGATGCCGCCCGTCCACAGCAGGTACTCCGTCTCCTGCTGGGTCAGGATGTAGGCCAGGACCGCTATCAGGAGGACCGGCATCGCGGGCCACAACGGCATGCGCCAGGCCGGGGTGTGCCGGTGGCCGCCCCGGCGGGACAGCAGCGCGGCGATCGCGACGAGCAGGTACATGCCCGTCACCGAGACGCCCGTGACGCCGTACAGCGTGTCCAGGTTGACGAAGCACAGGGCCGCTCCCGGGATGCCCACCGCGAGGGTGGCGACCCAGGGGGAGCCGAAGCGGCCGAGCTTGGCGAAGACCTGGTTGACCGGGGCCGGCCAGGCCTTGTCCCGTGCCGAGGCGAACAGGACGCGGGAGTTCTGGATGACCATGACGATGCCGGCGTTGATGATCGCCAGGGCGACGCACAGGCTGACGAAGGTGCCCACCGCGGAGTCGGACCAGGCCGTGACCATGGCGCCGATGTCACCTCCGGTCAGTTCGGTCAGGTCGGAGGCGCCCAGGGTGATCGCGGCCACCGGGACCAGGATGATCACGGTGGAGATGGCGAGGGTGGCCAGGACCGTGCGGGCCACGTTGCGGCGGGGGTTCTCCAGTTCCTCGGAGAGGTAGACGGCGGTCGAGAAGCCCTGGGTGACGAAGAGGGCGATCGCCAGGCCGGAGACCACCAGCATGGCGGTGACCGGGTCCGTGCCGCCGTGGGCGTCCGCCACCTGCATGGTCAGCAGGCTGCTCGGGCCGCGCTCCGCGTGGGTGAAGCCCAGGAGCGCCACCACCGCCGCCGCGATCACCTCCAGGACCAGGAAGACGCCCGTGATCCACGCGTTGGCGCGCAGGTCGAGGAGGCCCGCGAGGGTGGCCAGGAGCATGACTCCGGCGCCCGCCAGGGAGGGGTCCAGGTGGATCACCGGGGCCAGGTAGTCCGCCGTGCCCATGGCGATCACCGGCGGGACGATCATGACGACCAGGAGGGAGAGCACGAAGACGAGCCAGCCGGCGAGTCGTCCCGCCAGCGTCGAGACCATCGCGTACTCGCCGCCCGCGCTGGGGATGAGGGTGCCCAGCTCCGCGTAGCAGAACGCCACGGCGACACAGAGGAGGGAACCGATGGCGATCGTCAGGGCGGTGGCGGTGCCGAGCGAGCCGAAGAGGTCGGGGACGACCACGAAGAGCGTGGAGGCCGGGGTCACGCAGGACAGGGTCAGCAGGGTGCCGCCGACCACGCCGATGGAGCGGTTGAGCTTGGCGTGGCCGTGCTCCAGCGCCTCTGGGACGGCGGTGTCGGCAGGGCGGAGGGTCTCGGTCATGGTGCTGCATGGAACCCCGACGAAAACCAGTGCGTCAATAGGTGGAGAGCTGCGAAATCCGTAGATCAGAAGGGGTATGAATGGCGAATACGGCAGTTTCTCGGGGCCGTTTCTCCCTTTCCGGCTGTACGGGAACCGCAGCGTCGGCGTGAAAAAACGTGCCGGACGTCGTCGACAAGTCGGACGCGATCATGGCGGCGCTCGCCCGGGCGACCGACCGGACGCAGGACCTGGGCTCGGCCGGGGTCAAAATCTCCACGGTGACCACGGGCACGGCCCCGGTCGGCACGGCGGGCACGTACTCCTGGGGCGGCGGCTACGCCTTCGACGTCGAGATGGACACGAAGGCCGCCCGGATGCAGCCGCTCCAGGACGCCCCGACCATGCGCATGCTCTTCGTGGACGGCGCCTACTACTACGACATCGACCCGCAGCCCCTGGGCCCGCTCAAGGGCAAGGAGTGGATGCGGGTCGACGCGTCGGCCGTGTTCGGAGAGAAGGGCGCGCAGGCCTTCAACGGGGGCGGCGGCGGGAGCCCGGCGGCCTCCATGAGGAGCCTCAAGTACGCCGATGACGTCGAGGATCTCGGCAAGGAGACCGTCGACGGGCAGAGCACGACCCATTACGCCGCTTCGATCACCGGCGGAGCCACCTCGATGACCATGGACTTCGAGAAGTTCGGGAAGACGGCCGTGGTCAAGGCGCCGCCGGCCGCCGAGACCGGGGATCTGACCGAGGCCGTCAAGGGCGCCGCCGGAAAGCAGTGAGCACAGCGACGGGTCCCCGGGTACGCGCGCGTACCCGGGGACCCGTCGCTGTCACCGGCGGAGCGTGCTCAGTGGTTGCGCGGGAAGCCCAGGTCCACGCCCGCGGGGGCGTCGGCCGGGTCGGGCCAGCGGGTGGTGACGACCTTGCCGCGGGTGTAGAAGTGCGTGCCGTCGTTGCCGTAGATGTGGTGGTCGCCGAAGAGGGAGTCCTTCCAGCCGCCGAAGCTGTGGTAGCCGACGGGGACCGGGATCGGGACGTTCACGCCGACCATGCCGGCCTCGACCTCCAGCTGGAAGCGGCGGGCGGCGCCGCCGTCCCGGGTGAAGATCGCGGTGCCGTTGCCGAAGGGCGAGGCGTTGATGAGGGCGATGCCCTCCTCGTAGGTGTCGACGCGCAGCACGGTCAGGACCGGGCCGAAGATCTCGTCCTGGTAGGCCTTGGCGGTGGTGGGGACCTTGTCGAGGAGCGAGATGCCGATCCAGTGACCGTCCTCGAAGCCCTCGACGGTGTGGCCGGTGCCGTCCAGGACGACCTCGCAGCCCTCGGCGGCCGCACCCTCGACGTAGGAGGCCACCTTGTCGCGGTGCACCTTCGTGATGAGCGGACCCATCTCGGAGGCCGGGTCGTTGCCGGGGCCAATCTTGATCTTCTCGGCGCGCTCGCGGATCTTGTCCACCAGCTGGTCGCCGATGGCGCCGACCGCGACGACCGCGGAGATGGCCATGCAGCGCTCGCCCGCGGAGCCGTAGGCGGCGGAGACGGCGGCGTCGGCGGCCGCGTCCAGGTCGGCGTCCGGCAGGACCAGCATGTGGTTCTTGGCGCCGCCCAGCGCCTGGACGCGCTTGCCGTTGGCGGAGGCGGTGGTGTGGATGTAGCGGGCGATCGGGGTCGAGCCGACGAAGGAGACGGCCTTGACGTCCGGGTGCTCCAGGAGGCGGTCGACGGCCACCTTGTCGCCCTGTACGACGTTGAAGACGCCGTCGGGCAGACCGGCCTCGGCGAGCAGTTCGGCGATCTTGAGGGAGGCCGAGGGGTCCTTCTCGGAGGGCTTGAGGACGAAGGTGTTGCCGGTCGCGACGGCGATCGGGAACATCCACATCGGGACCATCGCCGGGAAGTTGAACGGCGTGATGCCCGCGACCACGCCGAGCGGCTGGCGGATGGAGGCGACGTCCACGCGGCTGGCGACCTCAGTGGACAGCTCGCCCTTCAGCTGCACGGTGATCCCGCACGCCAGGTCCACGATCTCCAGGCCGCGCGCGACCTCGCCGAGCGCGTCGGAGTGCACCTTGCCGTGCTCGGCGGTGATCAGCTCGGCGATCGCGTCGCGGTTCGCCTCGAGCAGCGCCCGGAAGCGGAACAGGATCGTGGTGCGCTTGGCGAGCGAGGAGGTGCCCCAGGTCTGGAACGCGTCCTTCGCGGCGGCCACGGCGGCGTCGACCTCGTCGACCGAGGCGAACGCGACCTTGGTGGTGACCGCGCCGGTCGCCGGGTCGGTGACCGGCCCGTAGTTGCCCGACGCGCCTTCGACGGTCTTGCCGCCGATCCAGTGGTTGACGATCTTCGTCATGACCGAGTACTCCTTTTCACAGATGGCGGCGTCGGGTTGAGACGTGCCGTTCGTACAGCTCTCGGGCCTTCACCGCGGACGGTCGGGTCGCGGTCTCGGCCACAGGTACATCCCACCAGGCCTGCGCCGGAGGCGGGCCCGACACTGTGTCGGCCGTTTCGGTCTCGACGTAGACACATGTGGGAGTGTCGGCGGCCCGCGCCTCTTCGAGGGCGGCGCGCAGGTCTCGTACGGTCTTCGCGCGCAGCACGCGCATACCGAGGCTGGCCGCGTTGGCCGCCAGGTCCACGGGCAGCGGGGCGCCCGTGTAGCTGCCGTCGTCGGACTGGTAGCGGTAGGCCGTGCCGAACCGCTCGCCGCCGACCGCCTCGGACAGGCCGCCGATGGAGGCGTAGCCGTGGTTCTGGATCAGGAGCAGCTTGATCGCGATGCCCTCCTGTACGGCCGTGACGATCTCCGTCGGCATCATCAGGTACGTGCCGTCGCCGACCAGCGCCCAGACGTTGCGGTCGGGAGCGGCCATCTTCACACCGATCGCGGCCGGGATCTCGTACCCCATGCAGGAGTACCCGTACTCCAGGTGGTACTGGTCCCTCGACCGGGCGCGCCACAGCTTGTGCAGGTCGCCGGGGAGGGAGCCGGCCGCGTTGATGATCACGTCGGACTCGTCCACCAGGGTGTCCAGAGCACCGAGGACCTGCGGCTGGGTCGGCCTGATGTCGGGCTCGTCGGCCTCGTAGCAGGCGTCGACGCGCTGCTCCCAGCGCTCCTTGTCGAGGGTGTACTCCTCGACGTACGCGCCCGTGACCCGGTGGGCGTGCAGCTGGAGTGCCCCGGCGAGTTCCTGGAGGGCGCTGCGGGCGTCCGCGACCAGGGGCGCACCGGCGAGCTTGTGGCCGTCGTAGGGCGCGATGTTGAGATTGAGGAAGCGGACCCCGTCGGCGGCGAACAAGGTGCCGGAGGCCGTGGTGAAGTCGGTGTATCGGGTGCCGACGCCTATCACCAGGTCGGCCTGGCGGGCCAGTTCGTTGGCGGTGGCGGTGCCGGTGTGGCCGACGCCGCCGACGTCCTGGGGGTGGTCGTGGCGCAGGGAACCCTTGCCGGCCTGGGTGGAGGCGACCGGGATGCCGGTGGCGCTCGCGAACTCGGCGAGGGCCTCCTCGGCGCGGCTGTGGTGGACTCCGCCGCCGGCGATGACGAGCGGGCGCCGGGCGGTGCGGATCGTCCGTACCGCCTCGGCAAGCTCGGCCGGGTCGGCGCCCGGACGCCGTACGGTCCAGGTGCGCTCGGCGAAGAACTCGTCGGGCCAGTCGTGGGCCTCGGCCTGGACGTCCTGCGGCAGCGCGAGGGTCACGGCGCCGGTCTCGACGGGGTCGGTGAGGACGCGCATGGCCTGGAGGGCGGCCGGGATCAGGGCTTCGGGACGCGTGACGCGGTCGAAGTACTTCGACACGGGCCGCAGACAGTCGTTGACGCTGATGTCGCCCGCGTACGGGACTTCGAGCTGCTGGAGGACCGGGTCGGCGACGCGGGTGGCGAAGGTGTCGCCGGGCAGGAGGAGGACCGGCAGGTGGTTGATGGTCGCGAGGGCGGCGCCCGTCACCAGGTTGGTGGCGCCCGGGCCGATGGAGGTCGTCACCGCGTGGGTGGAGAGGCGGTTCGACTGACGCGCGTAGCCCACGGCCGCGTGCACCATGGACTGCTCGTTGCGGCCCTGGTGGTAGGGCATGTCGTCGGCGTACTCGACGAGCGCCTGGCCGAGGCCCGCGACATTGCCGTGGCCGAAGATGCCCCAGGTCGCGGAGATCAACCGCTGCCGTACGCCGTCGCGTTCGGTGTACTGGGCGGCCAGGAAGCGGACCAGCGCTTGCGCGACGGTCAGGCGGGTGCTCATCGGTAACCCTCCGTGTGGTCCGGGTGGAAGCAGATCCGCCACTCCCGCGTCTCACCCGGTCCCGCCATGACGTTGAGGTAGTACATGTCGTGGCCGGGCTGGGCGATGGACGGGCCGTGCCATCCGTCGGGAACGAGGACGGCGTCGCCGGAGCAGACCTCGGCGAGGACGTCGGATCCGCCCTCACGGGAGGGAGATACGCGCTGATAGCCGAAACCGTTCGGGCCGTCGATCTCGAAGTAGTAGATCTCCTCCAACTCGGCTTCCACGCCGGGCCGGTGCTCGTCGTGCTTGTGCGGGGGGTACGAGGACCAGTTGCCGCCGGGGGTGACGACCTCGACGGCGATGAGCTTGTCGCAGTCGAAGGCGTCGGCGGAGGCGAAGTTGCGCACGTGCCGCAACTGCGTGCCGCTGCCGCGTTCTTCGACGGGGACCTCCGGCGCGGGGCCGTAGCGGGCGGGGAGTCGTCGCTCGCACTTCGCTCCTGCCAGGGCGAAGCGGCCTCCCGCGCCGGAGGCGATCGATGCCTGGGCGTCCCGGGGCACGTACGCGAAGTCCGAGACTCCGGCGAACACGCTTTCCCGGCCCAGGAGTTGGAACTCTTCGGTACCTACGTGGACGGTACAGCCGCCTTCCAGCGGGAGCACGATCCACTCGCTGTCACCAGAGGTGAAGGTGTGGGTGCCGCCGGGTGCCAGCTCGACGACGCGCAGACTGCTGTGGGTCCAGCCGGCCCGCTTGGGGTCGATGTCCACCGCGTACTGGGCGTTGGTCGAGGCACCCTTGGGGACGTACAGCTCGTTCTGTGTCATGCGGCGGCCCTCACAGCAGTCCGACGGCGGTGTCCACGGCGGCGGCCACGTCGCCGTCCGCCGGGTACAGCAGCGAACGGCCGACCACCAGACCGCGCACGGTGGGCAGTTGGAGGGCGCCGCGCCACTTCTCGTACGCGCCGTCCTGGTCGTCCCCGACCTCGCCGCCGAGCAGCACGGCGGGCAGGGTGGAGGCGGCCATGACCTCGCCCATGTCGTCGGGGTTGTCGCAGACAGGGACCTTGAGCCAGGTGTAGGCCGAACTGCCGCCCAGACCCGAGGCGATGGCTATCGACTTGGTGACGGCCTCGGCGGACAGGTCGTTCCTGACCTTGCCCTCGGTGGTGCGGCCGCTGATGAACGGCTCGACGAAGACGGGGAGCCTGCGTGCCGCCATGTCGTCGATGGCACGGGCCGTGGACTCCAGGGTGGTCAGGGAGCCCGGGTCGTCGTAGTCGATGCGCAGGAGGAGCTTGCCGGCGTCGAAGCCGAACCGCTCGATGTCCTCGGGGCGGTGGCCGGTGAAGCGGTCGTCGAGCTCGAAGCTCGCGCCCTGGAGGCCGCCGCGGTTCATGGAGCCCATGACGACCTTGCCGTCGAGGGCGCCGAGCAGCAGCAGGTCGTCCAGGATGTCGGCGGTGGCGAGGACGCCGTCGACGCCGGGGCGGGACAGCGCCAGGCACAGGCGCTCCAGCAGATCGGCGCGGTTGGCCATGGCCAACCGGTTGCCACCCACCCCGAGCGCACCCCGGGCGGGGTGGTCGGCGGCGACGATCATCAGACGGCCGCTGCCGTTGAGCAGCGGCCTGCGGGTGCGCCGGGCGGCGGCTTCGGCGATCGCCTCGGGGCGTTCGGCACGCAGGCGGACGAGTTCCGCGAGGTCGACGTTCACTTGACCGCTCCCGCCGCGACCGCGTCCTCGATCTCGGTGACCGTCGGCATCGCCGAGCTGCACTCGAGGCGGGAGGCGACGATGGCGCCGGCCGCGTTGGCGTACCGCATGATCTTCTCCAGGTCCCAGCCGCTCAGCAGGCCGTGGCACAGGGCGCCGCCGAAGGCGTCACCGGCGCCGAGACCGTTCAGGACGTTCACGGGCAGGGGCGGGACCTCGGCGGACTCGCCCTTGCTGTTGACGGCGAGGACACCCTTGGGGCCCTGCTTGACGACCGCCAGTTCCACACCGGCGTCCAGGAGGGCGCGGGCGGCGGCGTGCGGCTCGCGCACCCCGGTCGCGACCTCGACCTCGTCGAGGTTGCCGACGGCGACGGTGGTGTGGCGCAGGGCCTCTTCGTAGAAGGGGCGGGCCGTGGCCGGGTCGTTCCAGAACATCGGGCGCCAGTCCAGGTCGAAGACCGTGGTGCCGGCCTTGGCGCGGTGGGCGAGGGCCGCCAGCGTCGCCGTACGGCTGGGCTCCTCGCTCAGGCCGGTGCCGGTGACCCAGAAGACGCTCGCCTCGTGGATCGCGTCGAGGTCCAGCTCGTGGGCGTCGATCTCCAGGTCCGGGGCCTTGGGCTGCCGGTAGAAGTACAGCGGGAAGTCGTCCGGCGGGAAGACCTCGCAGAAGGTGACGGGAGTCGGCAGTCCCGGGACCGGGGTGACCCAGCGGTCGTCCACGCCGAAGCCCTGGAGGGCCTCGTGCAGATAGGTGCCGAAGGGGTCGTCACCGGTGCGGGTGATCACCGCGGTCCGCCGTCCCAGGCGCGACGCGGCGACCGCGACATTCGTCGCCGAGCCCCCGAGGAACTTGCCGAAGGACGTCACCTGCGGCAGCGGGACACCGGTCTGGAGTGGATACAGGTCCACACCGATCCGCCCCATGGTGATCAGGTCGTACGCCATCGGCTTCCCTTCGTACCTGCGTCGGCTCTCCCGGCGTTTGTAGCCCCGCACAGCGAGCCCTGTCAATGTTTTGTCCAGACATTCGGACGAGACCTTGACAGCGCTTGCTTTCCGAACCGAAGCTGACCGGCATGACAGCGCCCGCACCTCAGCCCTCACTGTCCCGCATCCGGATCGGCTCGGCTCCGGACTCCTGGGGCGTGTGGTTCCCCGACGACCCCCAGCAGGTCCCCTGGCAACGCTTCCTCGACGAGGTCGCGGACTCCGGTTACGAATGGATCGAGCTGGGACCGTACGGGTACCTCCCGACCGACCCCGCAGTCCTCACCGAGGAGGTCTCCCGGCGCGGCCTGAAGGTGTCCGCGGGCACCGTCTTCACCGGCCTGCACCACGGCGAGGCCGTGTGGGAGAAGACCTGGGCGCATGTCGCGGACAACGCGGTGCTCGCGCAGGCGATGGGCGCCCGGCATCTTGTCGTGATCCCGTCGTTCTGGCGGGACGACAAGACGGGTGAGGTGCTGGAGCCGGACACACTCACGCCGGAGCAGTGGCGCAACCTCAGCACGCTGACCGAGCGGCTCGGACAGCGGGTGCGCGAGGAGTACGGCCTCCAGATCGTCGTCCACCCGCATGCCGACACCCACATCGACAGCGAGGAGAACGTGGTCCGCTTCCTGGACGCCACCGACTCCGGCCTGGTGTCGCTGTGCCTGGACACCGGGCACTACGCGTACTGCGGCGGGGACAGCGTCAAGCTGATCGAGACGTACGGGTCGCGGATCGGGTATCTGCACCTCAAGCAGGTGGACCCGGAGATCCTGGCGGACGTACGGGCCAAGGGGACGCCGTTCGGGCCTGCGGTGGCGCAGGGCGTGATGTGCGAGCCGCCTTCGGGGGTGCCGGAACTCGGTCCCGTACTGGAGGCGGCGCAGAAGCTCGATGTGGACCTGTTCGCGATCGTCGAGCAGGACATGTACCCGTGCGAGCCGGACAAGCCGCTGCCCATCGCGCAGCGGACCCGGGCGTTCCTCAGGTCGTGCGGGGCCTAGTCCGGGCCCGGCGAGCAGGTCCGCAGGGGCCCGGGACGGCCCCATACCGCCCCCTTTTACTGCCCGCTTGTCAACGTGCCGCGCCCTCGCGCCCGCGTACGCCATTGCGTCACCTCTGTCACAAACGCCTCCTCCGTGTCACACATGTCGCAGGTATGCGGGCCCTCCGTCACACCTGGCGCACAGGCCCTGACCGAAGGTCACCGGGCGTCGTTCACGAGGCGCAACTTGTGATCGCCAGCGCAGCGCCCGGTACCCCCGACGGCCGTTCCCGGCCGCCGCCGCGGTGCGCGCGAGGAGGTGCACCACAACATGACCGACCGAAGGCTCTGGTCGTACAAGGAGATCGCGGCGCACATCCGTGTGCAGCCGGACACCGTGCGGTCGTACCGCAAACACGGGCTGCTGCCGCCGCCCGACCATGTCGAGGGCGGCAAGCCCTACTGGTACGCGGACACCGTGCGCGCGTGGGTCGCGTCCCGGCCGGGCAACCGGGGGCGCAGAGACGACTGAGGCCGACCGGCCCGGCGAAGATCGCCGGGCCGGGAGGTGCCGGCGTCTGACACAGTCGGCCCATGACCGACTTCTCCGTCGAACCCGTGCTGACCGGCGACAAGACCGTGCTGCGGCCCTTCACGGAGGCGGACGCCGAGGTCATGGCGGAGATCATCGAGGACCCCGAGGTCGTCCGCTGCACCGGGGCACCCGCCGCCGACCTCACCCTGGAGCGGCTGCGGTCCTGGTACGGCTCCCGGTCGGAGCAGCCCGACCGTCTCGACCTCGCCGTCACCGACCGCGCCACCGGGGAACTGGTCGGCGAGGTCGTCCTGTACGAGTGGGATCCGGCCGCCCGCAGCTGCATCTTCCGCACGCTCATCGGCCCGCGGGGACGCGGCCGCGGGCTCGGCACCGAGGCCACCCGCCTGATCGTCGGGTACGGCTTCGAGCGGCTCGGCCTGCACCGCGTCGAGTTGGAGGTCTACCGCCACAACTCCCGCGCCCTGCGGGTGTACGAGAAGGCCGGGTTCACGGTCGAGGGCGTGCGGCGGGAAGCCGATCTGCGGGACGGCAAGTGGGTGGACTGGGTGGTCATGGGCCTCCTCGACCGCGAGTGGGCCGCCCTCACCCCCACGGCTCGATGACCGTCACCCCCGCCGCGGGGGCCGCACCCATCGCCGCCAGGGCGTCCGGGACGGCGTCCAGGGTGATCGTGGACGTGACCAGGAGGTCAGGCCGCAGTACGCCCGCCCCGACCAGCTCCAGCATCGGCGGGTAGGTGTGGGCGGCCATGCCGTGACTGCCGAGGAGTTCGAGCTCCAGGGCGATCACGCGGGCCATGGGAACCGGGGTCGTCCCGTCCGGCGAGGGCAGCAGGCCGACCTGGACGTGCCGGCCGCGTCGGCGCAGGGAGTTGACGGAGGCGGCGCAGGTGGCCGGGGAGCCGAGGGCGTCCAGGGACACGTGCGCCCCGCCGCCGGTCAGCTCGCGGATCGCCGCCGCGGTGTCCGGCGTACCGGTCGCGTCCACGCACTCGGCCGCGCCGAACCTCCTCGCCAGGGCCAGGGCCCGTGCCGACACGTCCACGGCCACCACACGGGCCCCTGAGGCCGCCGCGATCATCACCGCGGACAGGCCCACACCGCCGCAGCCGTGCACCGCGACCCACTCCCCCGCGGTGGCCCGCCCCTGCTGCGCGACCGCCCTGAACGCCGTGGCGAAACGGCAGCCCAGGGAGGCGGCCGTGGCGAAGGACATGTCCGGCGGTACGGCCACGAGGTTCACGTCGGCGTGGTCCAGCGCCACGTACTGGGCGAAGGAGCCCCAGTGGGTGAAGCCGGGCTGTGTCTGGCGCTCGCAGACCTGGTGGTCGCCCCGCGCGCAGGACGCGCAGGTGCCGCAGGCGCAGACGAAGGGGACGGTCACCCGGTCGCCGGGCTTCCAGTTGCTCACGCGGGGACCGACCGCCTCGACCGTGCCCGCCAGTTCATGGCCCGGCACGTGCGGGAGGGTGATGTCCGGGTCGTGGCCCTGCCAGCCGTGCCAGTCGCTTCTGCACAGGCCCGTGGCCGCCACCCGGACGACCACTCCGTGGCCCGGCGGACGGGGGTCCGGCACGTCCCGTATCCGCGGGGGTTCGCCGTACCGTTCGAAGACAACCGCTCGCATCCGCGTCTCCCGGACCTCTCTTGGAGAAATACCCCCTAGGGGTATAGGATGTGACTCAGAAACCCCACACGCCTCGACGAGGAGAACGACATGACCGCCCAGACCGATACCCCGGGTACCGTCACCGCCGTCTACAAGGTGAGCGGGATGAGCTGCGGGCACTGCGAGGGTTCCGTTTCCGGCGAGATCTCCGAGATCGCGGGGGTCAGCTCCGTGAAGGCGGTCGCGTCCACCGGCGAGGTGACGGTCGTTTCGACGGAGCCGCTGGACGAGGAGGCCGTACGGGCCGCTGTGGACGAGGCCGGTTTCGAGCTCGTCGGCAAGGCCTGACCGACCGGGGAGCAGCGAGCATGCCCATGACGACTACGACAGCGCCCGTGTCCGAGGTCGAGCTGGCCATCGGCGGGATGACCTGTGCCTCCTGTGCCGCCCGTGTCGAGAAGAAGCTCAACCGGATGGACGGCGTCACCGCCACGGTCAACTACGCGACCGAGAAGGCCCGCGTCAGCTACCCCGCGGGGGTCGAGGTCGCCGATCTCATCGCGACCGTGGTGAAGACCGGGTACACGGCCGAGCAGCCCGGGCCACCCGCGGAAGAGCCGTCTCGGGACGACCCGGAGCTCACCGCCCTGCGGCAGCGGCTCCTCGTCTCCGTCGCGCTCGCCGTCCCCGTTGTCGCGCTCTCCATGGTCCCCGCCCTCCAGTTCGACAACTGGCAGTGGCTCGCGCTGACCCTCGCCTCGCCCGTCGTCGTCTGGGGTGCGTGGCCCTTCCACCGGGCCGCCTGGACGAACGCCAGGCACCGCGCGGCCACCATGGACACCCTCGTCTCGGTCGGGACCCTCGCCGCGTTCGGCTGGTCGCTGTGGGCCCTGTTCTTCGGTGACGCGGGGATGCCGGGCATGCAGGAGCGGTTCGAGCTCACCGTCGGCGCCATGGACGGCGCCTCGACGATCTATCTCGAAGTGGCCGCGGGAGTCACCGCCTTCATCCTGCTCGGGCGGTATCTGGAGGCCCGTGCCAAGCGTCACGCGGGGGCCGCTCTCAGAGCGCTGATGGAGCTCGGGGCCAAGGACGTCGGCGTGCTGCGGGACGGGCGGGAGATACGCATTCCGGCGGACCGGCTGGCCGTCGGGGACCGGTTCGTCGTACGGCCCGGCGAGAAGATCGCGACCGACGGCACCGTCGTCGAGGGCGCCTCGGCCGTGGACGCCTCCATGCTGACCGGCGAGTCGGTACCGGTGGACGTCGGCGTCGGGGACACCGTCACCGGCGCGACCGTCAACGCCGGCGGACGGATCGTCGTGGCGGCGACCCGGGTCGGGGCCGACACGCGGCTCGCGCGGATGGCGAAGCTGGTGGAGGACGCGCAGAACGGCAAGGCGGAGGTGCAGCGGCTGGCCGACCGGGTCTCCGCGGTCTTCGTGCCGGTCGTCATCCTCATCGCGCTGGCCACCTTCGCCGGCTGGCTCGGCGTCACCGGGGACACCGCCGCCGCGTTCACCGCGGCCGTCGCCGTACTGATCATCGCCTGTCCGTGCGCGCTGGGCCTGGCCACGCCGACCGCGCTCATGGTCGGCACCGGACGCGGCGCCCAGCTCGGCATCCTCATCAAGGGGCCCGAGGTCCTGGAGTCCACGCGGCGCGTCGACACCGTCGTCCTGGACAAGACCGGCACGGTGACCACCGGCCGGATGACCCTCCAGGCGGTCCACGTCGTCCAGGACACCGACGAGAAGCAGGTGCTGCGGCTCGCGGGCGCCCTGGAGCACGCCTCCGAGCACCCCGTCGCCCGGGCCGTCGCCGCGGGCGCGGAGGAGCGGGTCGGCCCGCTGCCGGCGGCCGAGCGGTTCGAGAACGTCCCCGGCAGGGGCGTACGCGGGCGCGTGGAGGGCCGCGAGGTGGCCGTCGGGCGACTGTTCGACGTGCTGCCCGCCGAGCTGGCCCGGGCGAAGGAAGAGGCCGAGCGGGACGGTCGTACGGCTGTCGTCGTCGGGTGGGACGGTCAGGCGCGCGGCGTTCTGGCGGTCGCCGACGCGGTCAAGGAGACCAGTGCGGAGGCGGTGCGGTCACTGCAGGCGCTGGGGCTCAGGCCGGTGCTGCTGACCGGGGACAACCGGACGGTGGCCGAGGCGGTGGCGCAGGCGGTCGGGATCGACGAGGTGATCGCCGAGGTGCTGCCCGAGGACAAGGTCGATGCCGTACGGCGACTGCAGGGCGAGGGACGGGTCGTCGCGATGGTGGGCGACGGGGTCAACGACGCGGCCGCGCTCGCCGTCGCCGACCTGGGCCTCGCCATGGGGACCGGGACCGACGCGGCGATCGAGGCCGGGGACCTGACGCTGGTGCGCGGGGATCTGCGGGTGGCCGCGGACGCGATCCGGCTCTCGCGGCGCACCCTGTCCACGATCAAGGGCAATCTCGTGTGGGCCTTCGGTTACAACGTGGCCGCGCTGCCGCTGGCGGCGGCCGGGTTGCTGAACCCGATGATCGCCGGGGCGGCGATGGCGTTCTCCTCGGTGTTCGTGGTGACCAACAGCCTGCGACTGCGGGCCTTCCGTTGAGGATCCTTTGACGGACCCCCTCTGGAGTCCGGAGCCCCACTCACATAAGCTCTTCACAAGACTCGCGCATCGTCCTTACGCTGGGGTCTCGTTCACCGTATCCGGGCTCTTGCGTATCTAACGGACATTTGCAAGAGACGCAGATCACAGTGATGCGAACGTAACCATCGAAGGGGTTCGAAGGTCTAAGTTGGCGATGTCAGGCAGCGTCTTGGGGGGCGTTGACTGACATCTGAGGATGTCTTGGGGGACTTCCTCGGAGCTGCGTTGCCGGGGCACGCACTTAGGGAAGCTTTGAGCGGCCCTCCCGACCGTGCGCTGTCCCGGCAGACCGCACACAAGGAGTAGTACGAGGAGTTTTGCTCGTTCTGCTCAACAGCACTACCGGAAAGACAGCGATTCAGGCGCTGGTCTCTCAGACGCCCGGCCGGATCCCGTGGGGGGAATCCGCACCGGGACATGGGAAGGCGCCCTGGACGCCGGCCCGTGGGGGGACCGTCGCCAGGGCGCCTTCCGCTTTGCGCTTCTTCCGCTGTGCGTTTCTACGAGCGTGTACTGCGCCGACCTCAGGGGCGCGCAGAACCGCGCCACCAGCCACGGCCGGCCCGCAGTCGCCCCCGCTCCTTCAGCGGCGAGCTCCTAGGCGCACCGACACCCGCGCAGATCTGGCGCGGGCGGCCGATACGGGAACCCGGCTGCTTGATCATCTCGTGCCACCCGCGGGGAACGCCGAAGGGGCGCCACCGAAGCGACGCCCCTCAACAGACCGGCAGACGTCAGCGCTGCTCGACCGGCACGAAGTCGCGCTCGACCACGCCCGTGTAGATCTGACGCGGGCGGCCGATACGGGAACCCGGCTCCTTGATCATCTCGTGCCACTGGGCGATCCAGCCCGGCAGGCGGCCGAGGGCGAACAGGACCGTGAACATCTCGGTCGGGAAGCCCATGGCGCGGTAGATCAGGCCCGTGTAGAAGTCGACGTTCGGGTAGAGGCTGCGCGAGACGAAGTAGTCGTCGGAGAGCGCGTGCTCCTCCAGCTTCAGCGCGATGTCCAGCAGCTCGTCGGACTTGCCGAGGGCCGAGAGGACGTCGTGCGCGGCGGCCTTGATGATCTTCGCGCGCGGGTCGAAGTTCTTGTAGACCCGGTGGCCGAAGCCCATCAGCCGGACGCCGTCCTCCTTGTTCTTCACCTTGCGGATGAAAGAGTCGACGTCGCCGCCGGAGGTCTGGATACCCTCCAGCATCTCCAGGACGGACTGGTTGGCACCGCCGTGCAGCGGGCCCCACAGGGCGTTGATGCCGGCCGAGATCGACGCGAACATGTTCGCCTGGGACGAGCCGACGAGGCGGACCGTGGAGGTCGAACAGTTCTGCTCGTGGTCCGCGTGCAGGATGAGCAGCTTGTCGAGGGCGGAGACCACGACCGGGTCGGGCTCGTACTCCTGCGCCGGCACCGAGAAGGTCATGCGCAGGAAGTTCTCGACGTACCCGAGGTCGTTGCGCGGGTAGACGAACGGGTGACCGATCGACTTCTTGTACGCGTACGCCGCGATCGTCGGAAGCTTGGCGAGCAGCCGGATCGTCGAGAGGTTGCGCTGCTTCTCGTCGAAGGGGTTGTGGCTGTCCTGGTAGAACGTGGACAGCGCGGAGACGACCGAGGACAGCATGGCCATCGGGTGGGCGTCGCGCGGGAAGCCCCGGTAGAAGTTCTTGACGTCCTCGTGCAACAGGGTGTGCTGCGTGATGTCGTTCTTGAACACCGAGAGCTCGTCGACGGTCGGAAGCTCACCGTTGATCAGGAGGTAAGCGACCTCCAGGAACGTGGAGCGCTCGGCCAGCTGCTCGATCGGGTAGCCGCGGTACCGGAGGATGCCGGCCTCGCCGTCGAGGTAGGTGATGGCGGATTTATAGGCGGCGGTGTTGCCGTAGCCGCTGTCCAGGGTGACCAGACCGGTCTGGGCGCGGAGCTTCCCGATGTCGAAGCCCTTGTCGCCGACGGTGCTGTCGATCACCGGGTAGGTGTACTCGCCATCGCCGTACCGCACTACTACAGAGTTGTCGCTCACGTCATCCCTCACCGACGTTGTGCCTCTTCTTCGAGGTTGCCCTGACTGTCTCTACCATCCCCCATTTGGCGCAGGAGAGTGCACTCGGGGTCGGCCGTTGGGCGTATCAGCGGCACTGAGTGCCGCCAACTTGCTCATCCTGCCCCTCCGCAACCGCTTCCGGAAGAGCTCTGTGACCCACGTGACTCATTTGATCGATCATTTTTTGTGTTGTCTCACGATTGACGGCCCTCACCGGCCCGAGAGCCGGAAGTCCAGCGCCGTACAACGCCGTCCCGCCGAGACCGTGCGCACCGCCTGACCGATCGCCTTGCGCGAACCGACGAGGACGACCAGCTTCTTCGCCCGGGTGACCGCCGTGTACAGCAAATTCCGCTGGAGCATCATCCAGGCGCTGGTGGTGACCGGGATCACCACGGCCGGATACTCGCTGCCCTGGGAACGGTGGATGGTCACCGCGTACGCGTGGGCCAGTTCGTCCAGTTCGTCGAACTCGTAGGGCACCTCCTCGTCCTCGTCCGTCAGCACGGTGAGGCGCTGGTCGACCGGGTCGAGCGAGGTGACCACGCCCACGGTGCCGTTGAAGACGCCGTTGGTGCCCTTCTCGTAATTGTTGCGAATCTGGGTGACCTTGTCGCCGACCCGGAAGACCCGGCCGCCGAACCTCTTCTCGGCGAGGTCGGGGCGGCCCGGGGTGATGGCCTGCTGGAGCAGACCGTTGAGGGTGCCGGCGCCCGCGGGGCCCCGGTGCATGGGGGCGAGCACCTGGACGTCCCGGCGTGGGTCGAGGCCGAACTTGGCCGGAATCCGACGGGCCGCCACGTCCACGGTGAGCCGGCCGACCTCCTCGGTGTCGTCCTCGACGAAAAGGAAGAAGTCCTTCATGCCGTCGGTGACGGGGTGCTGCCCGGCGTTGATCCGGTGCGCGTTCATCACCACACCGGACTGCTGGGCCTGCCGGAACACGCGCGTCAGGCGCACCGCCGGGACCGGGCCGCCGTCGGCGAGGAGGTCCCGCAGGACCTCGCCGGCACCGACGCTGGGCAACTGGTCCACGTCCCCGACGAACAGCAGGTGCGCGCCCGGCGGGACGGCCTTGACCAGCTTGTTGGCGAGGAGCAGGTCCAGCATGGAGGCCTCGTCGACCACCACCAGGTCGGCGTCGAGCGGGCGGTCCTTGTCGTAGGCCGCGTCGCCGCCGGGCTTCAGCTCCAGCAGGCGGTGGACGGTGGAGGCGTCGGCGCCGGTGAGTTCGGCGAGGCGCTTGGCGGCCCGGCCGGTCGGGGCCGCGAGGACGACCTTGGCCTTCTTGGCGCGGGCCAGCTCCACGATCGAGCGCACGGTGAAGGACTTGCCGCAGCCGGGGCCTCCGGTGAGCACGGCGACCTTCTTGGTGAGCGCGAGCTTCACGGCGGCCTCCTGCTCGGGGGCGAGCTCGGTGCCGGTACGGCCCTTCAGCCAGCCGAGCGCCTTGTCCCAGGCCACGTCCCGGAAACCGGGCATCCGGTCCTGGTCGGTGCGCAGGAGCCGCATCAGCTGGGCGGACAGGGAGAGTTCGGCGCGGTGGAAGGGGACGAGGTAGACGGCGGTGACCTCATGGCCGTCGGAGCCGGGGAGCTTCTCGCGTACGACGCCGGGGTCGCCCGACTCCTCGTCCGGCTCGGCGAGTTCGGCGAGGCACTCGATGACCAGGCCGGTGTCGACCTGGAGGAGCTTGACCGCGTCGGCGATCAGCTGTTCCTCGGGGAGGTAGCAGTGCCCCTGGTCGCTGGACTGCGAAAGGGCGTACTGCAGGCCCGCCTTGACGCGCTCCGGGCTGTCGTGCGGGATGCCGACGGACTGGGCGATCTTGTCGGCGGTGAGAAAGCCGATGCCCCAGACGTCGGAGGCTAGCCGGTAGGGCTGGTTCTTCACGACGGAGATCGAGGCGTCGCCGTACTTCTTGTAGATGCGCACGGCGATGGAGGTGGACACCTCGACGGTCTGGAGGAAGAGCATGACCTCCTTGATCGCCTTCTGCTCCTCCCAGGCGTCGGCGATCTTCTTGGTGCGCTTGGGGCCGAGACCGGGGACCTCGACGAGCCGCTTCGGCTCCTCCTCGATGATCTTCAGGGTGTCGATGCCGAAGTGCTGGGTGATGCGGTCGGCGAAGACGGGCCCGATGCCCTTGACGAGCCCCGAGCCGAGATAGCGGCGGATGCCCTGGACGGTGGCGGGCAGGACGGTCGTGTAGTTCTCGACGGTGAACTGCTTGCCGTACTGCGGGTGGGAGCCCCAGCGCCCCTCCATCCGCAGGGACTCCCCCACCTGGGCGCCGAGCAGCGCGCCGACGACGGTGAGGAGGTCGCCAGCGCCTCTGCCGGTGTCGACGCGGGCGACCGTGTAGCCGTTGTCCTCGTTGGCGTACGTGATCCGCTCCAGTACGCCTTCGAGCACGGCCAGTCGTCGTTCACCCGTGGAGGCCCCCGCCTGATCGGTCATGATCCGACGGTACCGCCCGGCACCGACAGCGCCCGGGCCGTCACCCGGATCGGGCGGGCTGCTCCACACGGGCCCGGCGAGGATCAGGTCGGCCGCGGAGACAGGCGCGCCTCGTCTCGCCCCCGGTGGAGCGGGGCATCGCAATGCCCTCGCGTCGGACTGCCAGGGCAGGGAGAGCGGGCCGCGCGGCGGAGGAGACCATACCGTCAACCGCCCCGCCCGGCGGGCGGGGCGGAGCGGCGGCCAGTGACCACGACACGCGGTCGGGTTCCCTCCGGGCGAGGGCGTGCCGGGCACCGCCACGCCCAGGTGAACCCGGTCCATACCAGGGCGGCAGCCGTCACAGGCGCGCCGAGGACTGGGCGGAGACACACCTCACCGAACCCCACACACCACCAGACCCCCACAGCCCGACCCGTCTACCCCGCCCGTGACGTCACGTGGTCGATCACCGTCCGGAGGTCCTCCGTCGGGGAGAAGTCCACGTACTCGCGGTCCTCCAGGGCGACGGGGACATGGCCGGGTCCCCAGTGGTACGCCTGTCCCGCTTCGTACTCCTCCTCGCCCGTGGGCGTGAGCATCTTCAGTCGGCCCTTGAGCAGGTAGCCCCAGTGCGGGCACTGGCACGCGTCGCCGTCGAGGCCCTTGAGGGCGGAGCCCATGTCCGTGCCCTCCGGCAGCCGGAAGTAGCCGACGGACATGCCGCCGCCGATGGGCTTGGTGCGCACCTCCAACCCGTCGCCCGCGAGGACCACGGGTACCTCGTCGTGAGTGGCCGCCGTCATGACTCCTCCGCTTCGGGCGGCCACGGCCTGGAGGAAAGCACTCCTGGTCCTCTCAGCCTGATCCGTCCTCGCCCGGCCCGCGACATCACGATCCGGTCTCAGGGTCTTGCCAACCGTCGTGGAATCGATTCCAATCCTTCCTGCAAGGGATCGTGTAATCGATTCCACGAGTTCCACGAGGAGGTGGAGCGGCGATGGCGAGCATCAAGGATGTCGCTGCCGAGGCGGGGGTCTCCGTCGCCACGGTGTCGCGGGTCCTGAACGACCATCCGTCGGTCAGCGCGGACGCACGCACGCGTGTGCTGGCCGCCGTCGCGGCCCTGGGCTACCGCCCGAACGCCGTCGCCCGCTCCCTGCGCACCGACCAGACCCACACCCTCGGCCTGGTCATCAGCGACGTGCTGAACCCCTACTTCGGCGAGCTGGCCCGCTCCGTCGAGGAGGAGGCCCGCGCGCTGGGCTACAGCGTGATCATCGGGAACGCCGACGAACGCCCGGATCTGCAGGACCACCACGTACGGAACCTGCTGGACCGGCGGATCGACGGACTCCTCGTCTCCCCCACCGACGGCGGCTCCCCGCTGATGCTGGACGCCGTGCGCGCGGGGACGCCAATGGTCTTCGTGGACCGCTGGATCCCGGGTGTGGCCGTGCCGGTCGTGCGGGCCGACGGGCGGGCCGCCGTACGCGATCTCGTCGCCCATCTGTACTCGCTGGGGCACCGCAGGCTCGCCATCATCGCCGGGCCCGCCGCCACCACGACCGGCCAGGAGCGTGTGGCGGCCTTCCGCGAGGCCCTCCAGGAGTACGGCCTGGAGCTGCCCGACGCCTACATCGGGCAGGGCGACTTCCAGGCCGAGAGCGGGCGGCGGGTCACCGAGGGCTTCCTCGATCTGCCCGAGCCGCCCGAGGTCGTCTTCGCGGCCGACAACCTGATGGCTCTGGGCGCGCTGGACGCCGTACGCGCGCGTGGGGTGCGGGTGCCGCAGGACCTCGCCCTGGCCGCGTTCGACGACATCCCGTGGTTCGTGCACACCGATCCGCCGATCACCGCGATCGCCCAGCCCACGGGCGAGCTGGGGCGGGCCGCCGTGCGCGCGCTCGTCGACCGCATCGAGGGGCGGCCGCCCGCGTCGGTCACCCTCCCCGCCCGTCTCGTCGTCCGCCGTTCCTGCGGCGAGGACCCGCACGAGAACCCCGTAACGAACAGGAGCGAGCCGTGAGCAACGAGGACGAGTTGCTGCGCATCGAGGGCATACGGAAGTCCTTCCCCGGCGTGGTCGCGCTCGACGGCGTCGACTTCGACCTGCGCCGGGGCGAGGTGCACGTACTGCTCGGCGAGAACGGCGCCGGCAAGAGCACGCTGATCAAGATGCTGTCGGGCGCCTACCACCCCGACGAGGGCCGTGTTCTGGTGGACGGCGAGGAGGTGCACATCCGCGGGGCGCAGGACGCCGAGCGGCTGGGCATCGCCACCATCTACCAGGAGTTCAACCTCGTCCCCGATCTGACGGTCGCCGAGAACATCTTCCTGGGCCGGCAGCCGCGCCGCTTCGGGATGATCGACCGGAAGCGGATGGAGGCCGACGCCGAGGTGCTCCTGCGGCGCGTCGGGGTCAACGTCTCGCCCCGCGCGCGTGTGCGTGAACTCGGCATCGCCCGGCTCCAGATGGTCGAGATCGCCAAGGCGCTCAGCCTGGACGCGCGCGTGCTGATCATGGACGAGCCGACCGCCGTGCTCACCTCCGGGGAGGTCGACAAGCTCTTCGCGATCGTGCGCAGGCTGCGCGAGGACGGGGTCGGCATCGTCTTCATCACCCACCATCTGGAGGAGATCGCCGCCCTCGGCGACCGGGTCACGGTCATCCGGGACGGGAAGTCCGTCGGGCAGGTGCCCGCCACCACGCCCGAGGACGAGCTCGTACGCCTGATGGTGGGGCGGTCCATCGAGCAGCAGTACCCGCGCGAGCGCGGCGAGACGGGAGCCCCCCTTCTGAAGGTCGAGGGCCTCACGCGCGACGGCGTCTTCCACGACATCGGCTTCGAGGTGCACGCCGGCGAGGTGGTCGGCATCGCCGGGCTGGTCGGAGCGGGCCGTACCGAGGTCGTGCGGGCCGTGTTCGGCGCGGACCCGTACGACAAGGGGGCCGTGCACGTCGCCGGGACCGCCCTGAAGGGGCATGACGTGGGCGCCGCCATGGCGGCCGGGATCGGTCTGATCCCCGAGGACCGCAAGGGCCAGGGCCTGGTGCTCGACCAGTCGGTCGAGGAGAACCTGGGCCTGGTGACCATGCGGGCCCGCGCGCGGGCGGGGCTCGTCGACCTCAAGGGCCAGCGGGAGGCCGCCGCCCGGATCGCCGAGCAGCTCGGGGTACGGATGGCGGGCCTGCACCAGCACGTGCGGACCCTCTCCGGCGGCAACCAGCAGAAGGTCGTCATCGGCAAGTGGCTGCTCGCCGACACCAAGGTGCTGATCCTCGACGAGCCCACGCGCGGGATCGACGTCGGCGCCAAGGTCGAGATCTACCAGCTCGTCAACGAACTCACCGCGGCCGGTGCCGCCGTCCTCATGATCTCCAGCGATCTGCCCGAGGTGCTCGGCATGAGCGACCGGGTGCTGGTGATGGCCCAGGGCCGGATCGCCGGCGAACTCGCCGCCGACGAGGCCACGCAGGACTCCGTGATGGCACTCGCCGTCAGCACGAACACCGTAAAGACCGACAAGGAGGCCCCCCGTGGCCACTGACACGCTCAAGAGCGGGGCGAGCGCGGGTGGCCTGCGCCGTCTCCTGCTCGACAACGGCGCGCTGACCGCGCTGATCGTCCTGGTCATCGCCATGTCGGCGCTGTCCGGCGACTTCCTGACCACCGACAACCTGCTCAACGTCGGCGTCCAGGCGGCCGTGACGGCCATCCTCGCCTTCGGTGTGACCTTCGTGATCGTCTCGGCGGGCATCGACCTGTCGGTCGGCTCGGTGGCGGCCCTCTCGGCCACCGTCCTCGCCTGGAGCGCGACCTCGCACGGGGCGCCGGTCCTCCTGGCCGTCGTCCTCGCCGTCGTGACCGGCATCGCGGCCGGTCTCGTCAACGGTTTCCTGATCGCGTACGGCAAACTCCCGCCGTTCATCGCCACGCTGGCGATGCTCTCGGTGGCGCGCGGTCTGTCGCTGGTGATCTCCGCGGGCTCCCCGATCGCCTTCCCCGACTCGGTCTCGCACCTCGGCGACACACTCGGCGGCTGGCTGCCGGTGCCCGTCCTCGTCATGGTCGTCATGGGGCTCCTCGCGGCCTTCGTGCTGGGACGGACGTACATCGGCCGCTCGATGTACGCGATCGGCGGCAACGAGGAGGCGGCCCGCCTGTCCGGGCTGCGGGTGAAGAAGCAGAAGCTCGCCATCTACGCGCTGTCCGGTGTGTTCGCGGCCGTCGCCGGTGTCGTGCTCGCCGCCCGGCTGTCCTCGGCGCAGCCGCAGGCCGCCGACGGCTACGAGCTGGACGCGATCGCCGCGGTCGTCATCGGGGGTGCCTCGCTCGCGGGCGGCACCGGCAAGGCGTCCGGGACCCTGATCGGCGCGCTGATCCTCGCGGTCCTGCGCAACGGCCTCAACCTCCTGAACGTGTCCGCGTTCTGGCAGCAGGTCGTCATCGGTGTTGTCATCGCGCTGGCGGTGCTCCTGGACACCCTGCGCCGCAAGGCCGGGGCGACCCCGGTGACCGGTGCCTCACAGGGCGGCAAGGGGCGCCAGGCGGCCACGTACGGTCTCGCGGCCGTGGTCACCGTGGCGATCGTCGGCGCGACCTCCTTCCTCCACAACGGCTCGTCCTCGACGGCGAACCCGAAGGTCGGTCTGTCGCTGTCCACCCTGAACAACCCCTTCTTCGTGCAGATCCGCTCGGGTGCCCAGGCCGAGGCGAAGAAGCTGGGCGTGGACCTGACCGTCACCGACGCCCAGAACGACGCCTCCCAGCAGGCCAACCAGCTGCAGAACTTCACCAGTTCGAGCCTCGGCGCGATCATCGTCAACCCGGTGGACTCGGACGCGGCGAGCAACTCGGTGAAGGCCGCCGACAAGGCGAAGATCCCGGTCATCGCGGTCGACCGCGGCGTCAACAACGCGAAGACGGACGCCCTCGTGGCCTCCGACAACGTCGCCGGCGGTGAGCTCGCCGCCAGGACCATCGGCGACAAGCTCGGCGGCAAGGGCAAGATCGTGATCCTCCAGGGGCAGGCCGGCACGTCGGCGGCCCGGGAACGCGCTGAGGGCTTCGCCAACGGCCTCAAGGCGTACCCGGGCATCCAGGTCGTCGCGCAGCAGCCCGCCGACTTCGACCGCACCAAGGGCCTCGACGTGATGTCGAACCTGCTCCAGGCCCACCCGGACGTCCAGGGCGTCATCGCCGCCAACGACGAGATGGCGCTCGGCGCGATCAAGGCGCTGGGCTCCAAGGCCGGCACGTCGGTCTCGGTGGTCGGCTTCGACGGCACGCCGGACGGCCTGAAGGCGGTGAAAGACGGCACGCTGTACGCGTCCGTCGCACAGCAGCCCTCCCAACTCGGCAGAATCGCGGTGGACAACGCGCTGAAGGCCATCGAGGGCAAGAAGGTCGAGGAGACGGTCAAGGTGCCGGTGAAGGTGGTCACGAAGCAGAACGTGGCCGGTTTCACGGGCTGAGCGCCCCACTCACCCCACAGGGAGTCATCTTCATGTACGACTACGACCTGCTGGTCGTGGGATCCGCCAACGCCGACCTGGTGGTCGGCGTCGAGCGGCGGCCCGGCGCAGGCGAGACGGTGCTCGGCTCGGACCTGGCCGTGCACCCGGGGGGCAAGGGCGCCAACCAGGCGGTCGCGGCGGCCCGGTTGGACGCGCGTACGGCGTTGCTGGCCCGCGTCGGCGACGACGGGCACGGCCGGCTGCTGCTCGACTCGCTGCGGGCGGCCGGGGTCGACACGGTGGGCGTGCTGGTGGGCGGGGCGCCGACGGGGGTCGCCCTGATCACCGTCGATCCGTCGGGCGACAACAGCATCGTGGTCTCGCCGGGCGCCAACGGGCGTCTGACGCCGGGGGACGTACGGGCCGCGGTCAGCCTCTTCCACGCCTCCCGGGTGGTCTCGACCCAGCTGGAGATCCCGCTGGAGACGGTCGTGGAGGTGGTGCGGAACCTGTCGCCGGACAGCCGGTTCGTGCTGAACCCCTCGCCGCCGCGGCCGCTGCCCACCGAGGTGCTCGTGGCCTGTGATCCGCTGATCGTCAACGAGCACGAGGCGAAGGTGATCCTCGGGGACGCGTGTGTGAGCGACGCGCCGGAGGACTGGGCGCGGCTGCTGCTCGCGAAAGGACCGCGGTCGGTGGTGGTGACGCTGGGCGCCGAGGGGTCGCTGGTGGCGTCCTCGGCGGGGGTGAGCCGGGTGGCGTCGGTGAAGGTGGACGCCGTGGACACGACGGGCGCGGGGGACGCCTTCACGGCGGCGCTGGCGTCCCGGCTGGGGGCCGGTGCCGGGCTGGCGGAGGCCGCCGCGTACGCGTCCCGGGTCGGGGCGGTCGCGGTGACGCGGAAGGGCGCGCAGGACTCCTTCCCCACGGCGGAGGAGGTCGATGCCCTGTGCTGTGCCAGCCCGGGGGGCAACCCCCGGACCCCCGGCCGAGAGCCTGACGAGGCGACCGGAGCGACGCGGCGAGGTGAGTCCGGGTGAAGAAGGCCGGAATACTCAACCGTCAGCTCTCCGGCGCGCTCGCCGAGCTGGGGCACGGGGACGGGGTGCTGGTGTGCGACGCCGGCATGCCGATCCCCGACGGCCCGCGCGTGGTCGACCTGGCCTTCCGGGCCGGGGTGCCGTCCTTCGCGGAGGTCCTCGACGGGCTGCTCACCGAGCTGGTCGTGGAGGGGGGCACGGCGGCGGCGGAGGTGCGGGACGCCAACCCCGCGGCCGCGCGGCTGCTGGACGCCCGCTTCCCCGAGCTGCACCTGGTCCCCCACGAGAGGCTCAAGGAGCTGTCGGCGGACGCGCGGCTGGTCGTACGCACGGGGGAGGCACGGCCGTACGCGAATGTGCTGCTGCGCTGCGGGGTCTTCTTCTGACCCGCCGCCCGCGCAGATGTTTCGAGAGGCCCGGCCCATGGACCGGGCCTCTCGGCTTTCCCCTCCCCCATCAGAACCCCCGCGATCCCCCCGGATCCCCCTCCAAGAGTCCTGATGCCAAGTACGACCGGCCAGGTGCGGGAAGGGTTGTACGGCTTCCCGGATTTTTTTGTCAGTGCCCGCCGCTACTCCGAGGAGCTGGCCGCGGTGTGGGCCGAGACCCACGACGACATCGCCTCCTCGGGGCGGCTCCGGATCAGCGGCTACGCCGACCAGGAGGCCGTCGACACCGACCCCGTCGGGAAGGCCGTGTGGTGCGCGGTGCAGGAGGCCGCGGCCGGGCGTTGGGGCGGGGGCGAGCCGGTGTCGGACGACCTCGCGGACTGGGTGCTGCTCGCCGAGTGGAACCCCTGGATCGACGGCTTGGAAGGCGCCACCGTCCACTGGTCCATCCAGCGCGCGGACCTGGCGGCCCGGCGCTTCGACCGGACGTTCACGACGGTTTCCCGGAATCCGTAGGGGCTTCTTCTCACCGACAGCCGGAGGAGCCGAAGGGGGCCAAGGCACACGCGTCCGGCTTCCGCTTCACCTGCTTCTTGCGAGGAGGCAACGGCGTTCATGCCGGGCAGAGAACCGCATGCGGTGCTCGCGACCGCGGAGTGTCGCCGCGTCGGGTCAGGGCGCGGAGCGCCCATGTCGCTGCCGGTGTCGCCCGAGACGATGCGAACGGGTGTGCCGGTGATCGCTGGTCGGGGTGGTGACTGTGGGATCGGGGTGCGTTTGTGCGGCTGTCGTACGTACGGTCCTTCGGAGGGGCGGCACGGCACAGTGTTCCGACCAGAGACCGTGAGGGGGCGAGGTGGTGCAGGTGACGGCGGCTGCGGAGGCCGGGCATGCCCGGTACACCTACCGGCTGCGCGTGTCGGCCACCGCCCGCACGGCTCTGGGTGCGGAGTGGGACCGGTGCCGCTGGGTGTGGAACGAATGCGTGGCCAAGTCCAGGGCCGTACACCTGCGCAACAAGGTCACCGGCGAGACGGCCACGTGCGGTCCGGCTCAGCTCGACCGGATGCTGACCGAAGCCCGCTCCCGCGCCAAGGCGCACAAGGACATCCGCGAGCGTCTGCCCATGACGCGCCGGACCGGGATGCCGAAGTGGAAATCCAAACGCGAGGCACTGCTGACGCTCAACTACACCCAACGCGGGTTCCGGTTGAAGGACGGCCGGCTGCATCTGGCGGGCGGAATCGTCGTGGCGGTGGTGTGGTCGCGGGAACTGCCGGCCCAGCCGTCCTCGGTGCGCGTGTACCAGGACAGCCTCGGGCACTGGTACGCCTCGTTCGTCGTGCCAGCCCACGTCGAGCCCCTGCCCAGGACCGGTCGCGTACTCGGCATCGACTGGGGCGTGAGGGAGACCGCGACCACCACGTCCGACGTGCACGACCTCCCCCACGCCGAACACGGCAGGAGGGCCCGGACGAAACTGACCCGGTACGACCGGATGATGGCCCGCCGCAGACCCAAGAAGGGGCAACCGGCATCGAAGGGCTACCGCGAGGCGAAGAAACTGCGGGCGAAGGCGTACAAGAAGGTCGCCAGGCAGCGGGAGGACACCGGCCGCAAGTGGGCCAAGAAGGTGGTCCGCGACCACGACGCCATCGCTGTCGAGGACTTCCGCCCGAAGTTCCTCGCCAGGACCACCATGGCCCGCAAGGCCGCTGACGCCGCCATCGGCGCCACCAAGGCCGCTCTGATCGACATGGGCCGCAAACACCGGCGGGAGATCCGCCTCGTCCACCCCGCGCACACCACGATGGACTGCGCGCACTGCGATGCGAGAGCCAAGCATCGCCTGCCGCTGGGTGAGCGCACCTACACCTGCACCGCATGCGGAGCCGTGTCCCCACGGGACAAGAACTCCGCCCGCGTGATGCTCGTCCGGGCTGGTCTCAACCCGGCTGGCGCTGATCGCGCAAGACCTCCTGGAGCGTTGCTCCAGGAGGCGGCCTGAGCCAGGAATCCCCGTCCCTTCAGGGAGGGGAGGATTCAAAGCGTGTGTGCCACGAACCGTTCGGCGGTCTCGGCGAGGACCTCGCGGCCGTCGCGGGCCCACAGCGCGTCGTTGAACAGTTCGACCTCGATGGCGCCCGTGTACCCGGCCGCCTCGACGTACCGCTGCCACTCCCGCATGTCGATCGCGCCGTCGCCGATCTGCCCGCGGCCGTTCAGCACGCCCTCCGGCAGCGGGGTCGTCCAGTCCGCGAGCTGGAAGGTGTGGATACGGCCGCCGGCGCCTGCGCGGGCGATCTGCGCGGGCGCGTTGTCGTCCCACCAGATGTGGTACGTGTCCACCGTGACGCCGATCTGGTGGGCGGGGAAGCGCTCCGCCAGGTCGAGGGCCTGGGTGAGCGTGGAGACCACACAGCGGTCCGAGGCGTACATGGGGTGCAGCGGCTCGATGGCCAGCCTCACCCCGTGCTCCTCGGCGTACGGGCCCAGGACGGACAGGGCGTCCGCGATGCGTTCGCGAGCGCCGTGCAGGTCCTTGGAGCCGGCCGGGAGGCCGCCGGAGACCAGGACCAGCGTGTCGGTGCCCAGGGTCGCCGCCTCGTCGACCGCACGCCGGTTGTCGTCCAGCGCCGCGGCCCGCTCGTCCGGGTCGATCGCCGTGAAGAAGCCGCCGCGGCACAGGGTGGTGACCGTGAGGCCCGCGTCGCGGACCAGCTTGGCCGTCTCCTCGACGCCGTACGACTGGACGGGCTCGCGCCACAGGCCGACGTTGCCCACGCCCAGCTCGCGGCAGGCTTCGACCAGTTCCGGCAGGGACAGCTGCTTGACCGTCATCTGGTTGATGGAGAAGCGGGACAGGTCGGTCACTGGTTCACCCCGTACAGGGACAGCAGGTTCTTCATGCGCTCCTCGGCCAGTTTCGGGTCGGGGAACAGGCCCAGACCGTCGGCGAGTTCGTAGGCGCGCGCGAAGTGCGGGAGGGAGCGGGCCGACTGGAGGCCGCCGACCATCGTGAAGTGCGACTGGTGACCGGCCAGCCAGGCGAGGAACACCACGCCCGTCTTGTAGAAGCGGGTCGGCGCCTGGAAGAGATGGCGGGACAACTCGACCGTGGGGTCGAGGAGTTCGCGGAAGCCCTTGGCGTCACCGGTGTCCAGCACGCGGACCGCCTCGGCGGCGAGCGGGCCCAGCGGGTCGAAGATGCCGAGCAGGGCGTGGGAGAAGCCCTGGTCGTCACCGGCGATCAGCTCGGGGTAGTTGAAGTCGTCACCCGTGTAGCAGCGGACGCCCTGCGGGAGCCGGCGCCGGATGTCGATCTCCCGCCGGGCCTCCAGGAGGGAGACCTTGATGCCGTCCACCTTGTCCGGGTGCGCCGCGATGACCTGCAAGAACACATCCGTGGCCGCGTCCAGGTCGGACGAGCCCCAGTAGCCCTCCAGGGCCGGGTCGAACATCGGGCCCAGCCAGTGCAGGATCACCGGCTCCGCGGACTGGCGCAGGAGGTGGCCGTAGACCTCCAGGTAGTCCTCGGGGCCCTTCGCCGCGGCCGCGAGGGCCCGGGAGGCCATCAGGATGGCCTGGGCGCCGGACTCCTCGACGAGGGCGAGCTGCTCCTCGTAGGCCGCGCGGACCTCGTCCAGGGTGGCCGGGCCGGTGAGCTGGTCGGTGCCGACACCGCAGGCGATGAGACCGCCGACCGACGTGGCCTCGGCGGCGCTGCGGCGGATCAGTTCGGCCGCGCCCGCCCAGTCCAGGCCCATCCCGCGCTGGGCGGTGTCCATGGCCTCGGCGACGCCGAGCCCGTGCGACCACAGGTGGCGGCGGAAGGCGAGGGTGGCGTCCCAGTCGACGGCGGCCGGGGAGTCCGGCGTGGAGTCGGCGAACGGATCGGCGACGACGTGCGCCGCCGAGAAGACCGTACGGGAGGTGAAAGGGGTGCCTGGGGTGGCGGCGAAGGGCTCCTTGCGGGGCTCGTAGGCCCTGAAGCCCCCCTGGACGTCGGGGAGTCGGATCGTCACAGCGAGATCTCCGGTACGTCGAGACGGCGGCCCTCGGCCGAGGACTTCAGGCCCAGTTCGGCGAGCTGGACGCCGCGGGCGCCGGCGAGGAGGTCCCACTGGTAGGGGGCGTCGGCGTAGACGTGCTTGAGGAAGAGCTCCCACTGGGCCTTGAAGCCGTTGTCGAACTCGGCGTTGTCCGGGACCTCCTGCCACTGGTCGCGGAAGACCTCGGTGGCGGGGATGTCCGGGTTCCAGACCGGCTTGGGGGTGGCCGAGCGGTGCTGGACGCGGCAGTTGCGCAGGCCGGCGACGGCGGAGCCCTCGGTGCCGTCGACCTGGAACTCGACGAGCTCGTCGCGGTTGACGCGGACCGCCCAGGAGGAGTTGATCTGGGCGATCGCGCCGCTGTCGAGCTCGAAGATGCCGTAGGCGGCGTCGTCGGCCGTGGCGTCGTAGGGCTTGTCGTTCTCGTCCCAGCGCTGCGGGATGTGGGTGGCGGTGAGGGCCTGCACGGACTTCACCCGGCCGAAGAGCTCGTGGAGCACGTACTCCCAGTGCGGGAACATGTCGACAACGATGCCACCGCCGTCCTCGGCCCGGTAGTTCCAGCTCGGGCGCTGCGCGGTCTGCCAGTCGCCCTCGAAGACCCAGTAGCCGAACTCGCCGCGGATCGAGAGGATCCGGCCGAAGAAGCCGCCGTCGATGAGGCGCTTCAGCTTGAGCAGGCCGGGCAGGAACAGCTTGTCCTGGACGACGCCGTGCTTGATGCCCTTCGCCTCGGCGAGGCGGGCCAGCTCCAGGGCGCCGTCGAGGCCGGTGGCGGTGGGCTTCTCGGTGTAGATGTGCTTGCCGGCGGCGATCGCCTTCTTGATGGCCTCCTCGCGCGCGGAGGTCACCTGGGCGTCGAAGTAGATCTCCACGGTCGGGTCGGCGAGGACCGCGTCCACGTCGGTGGAGACGTTCGCCGGGTCCAGGCCGTGCTGCTCGGCGAGGGCCTTCAGCGCGTTCTCACGGCGGCCCACGAGGATCGGCACGGGCCACAGCACGTTGCCGTCGCCGAGGTCGAGACCGCCCTGCTCGCGGATCGCGAGGATCGAGCGGACCAGGTGCTGGCGGTAGCCCATGCGCCCCGTCACACCGTTCATGGCGATACGCACCGTCTTGCGTGTCACGTCATTCCCTTCATCGGAGTCGTACGCGGTCGTGCGCGCCGCGCACGCTCCACTGATGAGCGTTACAGCAAGCGCTTTCTATCTAGGGAGAAGCTAGCCTCTGACCATCGGTCTGGACAAGACCGCGGCGGGGGTGAGTTGTTCGAGGGGGCGAACAACTGGGCGTAATGGCCTTAAGGTCAGCTCGGAACCGGGCCGTGGGGGCCCGCGTGTACGACGAAGTACGACTTAGATGCGCCGAGGCCCGCTCAGGCACGCCGAGGCGCGCGACCGGAGGACGACGAGATGACGGTGACCCTGGCGGACGTGGCGGCCCGCGCCCAGGTCTCCCCCGCGACGGTATCGCGCGTACTGAACGGGAACTATCCCGTGGCCGCGTCGACCCGTGAGCGGGTGCTGCGGGCCGTGGACGAGCTGGACTACGTGCTGAACGGGCCGGCGAGCTCGCTCGCCGCCGCCACGTCGGACCTCGTCGGGATCCTCGTGAACGACATCGCGGACCCCTTCTTCGGGATCATGGCCGGGGCGATCCAGTCGGAGATCGGGGGGCCGGGCGGGCGCGCGGGCGGTGAGCGGCTCGGGGTCGTCTGCAACACCGGGGGCTCTCCGGAGCGGGAGCTGACGTATCTCACCCTGCTCCAGCGGCAGCGGGCGGCGGCGGTCGTCCTGACGGGCGGGGCGGTGGAGGACGCGCCGCACCAGGCGGCGATGTCGGCCAAGCTGCGGAAGCTGGCGGACGCGGGCACGCGGATCGTGCTGTGCGGGCGGCCGCCGGCGCCGGAGACCGGGGCGTTCGCGCTGACCTTCGACAACCGGGGCGGGGGCAAGGAGCTCACGGAGCACCTGATCGGGCTCGGCCACCGGCGGCTCGGGTACATCGCGGGCCCCGAGGAGCGTACGACCACCCGGCACCGGCTGGAGGGGCACCGGGCGGCGCTGGCGGCGCACGGGATCGAGGAGGATCCCCGCTGGACGGTGTACGGCCGCTACGACCGCCGGTCCGGGTACGAGGCCACACTGGAGCTGCTGCGGCGGGATCCGTCGCTGACGGCTGTGGTGGCCGCGAACGACTCCGTCGCGCTGGGCGCGTGCGCGGCGCTGCGGGACTCGGGGCTGCGGATTCCGGACGACGTGTCCGTCGCCGGGTTCGACGACCTGCCGTTCAGCATCGACGCGGTACCCGCGCTGACGACGGTGCGGTTGCCGTTGGCGGAGGCGGGGGCGCGGGCGGGGCGGATCGCGATGGGACGGGAGGAGCCGCCGCCCGGGGGGATCGCGACGGTTCGGGGGGAGCTCATGGTGCGGGGGTCTTCGGGGGCTCCTCGGGCTTGAGGGCCGGACGCCCCTGGGCGTGGCCGTACGGCGCCTTCAGGGAGGCGTCAGCGCCCGCCCGCCTTCCTCGCCGCCTCCTCCACCCGGTTCCGGTACTGCTCCCACCAGTCCCCGTCCCCCGGCGCCATGTTGTCCCCCTCCGCCCGCTGCCCCACCGACCCGTCGACGAGTTCGCGTACGACGTCGGCGTGGCCGACATGGCGGTGGCTCTCGGCGATCATGTGGATCAGGATGCGGCCGAGGGTGAGTTCGGAGTGCGGGGGCCAGGGGACGCGGCCGACGGTGTCCAGGGGAAGGGCGTCGAGGGTCTCGTCCGCGTGGGCGCAGGCCCGCCGGTAGCCGTCGATGATCTGCTCGCGGGTCTCCTCGGGAGTCGCCCACAGGTCGGCGTTCGGTTCGCCGGCGCCGGTGATCCACAGGGGCTGGGCCCCGGCGAGCGGCCGGCCGAAGGTCTCGCCGAAGTACACCGCCTCGGCACCGGTGAGGTGTTTGACCAGTCCCAGGAGGTTGGTCCCGGTCGGAGTCAGGGGTCGGCGGACGTCGTACTCGGAGAGTCCGTCGAGCTTCAGGAGCAGGCAGTCTCGGGCGTCCTGGAGGTAGAGGCGGAGGTCGGTGCCGGTGTCTGTCGCGGTCATCGGATCAGTCTGTCGTCGGCACGATCCTTGTCCATCGGATATCGACAGGCAGGTGACGGTTCCGGTGGGACTGAACCCGAAAACGCCGTACGCTCCCCGCACCGATGAGTTCCGCGCCCCACCCCGGTCTGCACTGCCGTAACCGACCGGCCAGGAAATGGAGTGAGTCCCATGCGCATCGTCGTCAGTGAGTTCATCAGTCTGGACGGGGTCGTGCAGGCGCCCGGTGGGCCCGAGGAGGACACCGACGGCGGGTTCGCGCACGGCGGCTGGTCGCACCCCTACTTCGACGCGGAGGTGCTCGGACCGGCGTTCACCGAGGGGATGGAGCGGGCCGAGGCGCTGCTGTACGGGCGGCGGACGTATCTG
This sequence comes from Streptomyces sp. NPDC102270, assembly GCF_044766405.1. Lineage (NCBI taxonomy): Bacteria > Bacillati > Actinomycetota > Actinomycetes > Kitasatosporales > Streptomycetaceae > Streptomyces > Streptomyces sp. NPDC102270. The sequence goes on from NZ_JBIWLX010000001.1 coordinate 403,042, forward strand.
ACGATGGCGGCGGCGTGGCCGCAGCAGGCCGGGGACCCGTTCGCCGACCGGCTGAACTCACTGAAGAAGTACGTCGTCACCGACACCCTCGGCGACTCCGAGCTGACCTGGAACAACACCGAGCGGATCCCCGGCTCCGAGGCCGTCGGGCGAATCCGTGCGCTGCGGGAGACCGAGGGCGGCGACCTGGCGATGATGGGCAGCCCCACCCTCGTCCGCACGCTGATCGGCGAGGGGCTCGTCGACGAGCTCCAGCTCATCGTGATGCCGGTGCTGCTCGGCGGCGGCAAGTCGATCTTCCCGGAGGACGGGGCGAAGCGGCCGTTCGAGCTGGTGTCCACGGTCACCGGGAAGACCGGCGTGCAGGTGTGCGTCTACCGGCCGGCCACCGAGGGGTAGCCGCGGCGGGCGCGGGCGTCCTACGCTCAGTCCATCGATATCTCTGACTGAGTCAAGCATCCGGGGGTCGAGCGACATGACCGTCCAGGACATCCGCGCCTTCAACCGCTTCTACACGAACGTCATCGGCGCCCTCGACTACAGCCGCCGGCTGTACGCCCCGTACACCCTCACCGAGTCCCGCGTCCTGTACGAGCTCGCGCACTCGCCGCGCACCGACGCGGCCGATCTGCGCACCGAACTATCCCTGGACGCGGGGTACTTGAGCCGGATCCTGAACAAGTTCGAGCAGGACGGACTGATCGAACGCACGCCCTCGGCCCGGGATCCGCGCCGGCGCCGCGTCACGCTCACCCCGCGCGGCCGGGAGACCGCCGCGCTGCTCGCCGAACGCGCCGACGAATCCGTGGGCGCGCTCCTGGCGACCGTCCCCTCCGCCGACCGGCCCCGGCTCACCGAGGCGATGCGGACCGTCCGTACGCTCCTGTCCGAAGGCCGCCCCCCGCGCCGCGAGGACGTCCTGCTGCGCGAGCCGGGCCCCGGCGACCTCGGCTGGATCGTGGCGCGCAACGCGGCCCTGTACGCCGCCGAGTACGGCTTCGACGCCGACTACGAAGCGCTGGTCGCCAGGATCGTCGCCGACTTCGCGCAGGACCACGATCCGCGTCTGGAGCGGGTGTGGATCGCCGAGCTGGACGGGCGGCCGGTGGGGTCCGTGATGTGCGTACGGGACGAGGCGCCCGCCACCGCCAGGCTCCGGCTGCTGCTCGTCGAGCCCGAGGCGCGCGGCCTCGGCATCGGGGACCGGCTGGTGTCGGCCGTCGTGGACTTCGCGCGCGGTGCCGGTTACCGCGACCTGGTCCTGTGGACCAACGACGTCCTCGCCGCCGCCCGCCGCCTCTACCAGCGCCACGGTTTCGTCCTGGCAGCCGAGAAGCCCCACCGCTCCTTCGGCAGGGACCTGAACGGGCAGGACTGGCGACTGGAGCTGACCGGCACGGGAGAGTGACGGGAGAGTGAGGGGGGCGGCTCGTCCAGGCTCCCGGCTGGACCTCACCGACTCCACCGGGTGAGAGTAGGCGCATGAAACTGGCGTTCTCCACCCTCGGTGTCCCCGGCCTCCCCCTGACCGACGTGCTGCGGCTCGCGACCACGTACGGCTATCACGGAGTAGAACTGCGCGCGCATCCGGAGGAGCCGCTGCACCCCGGTGTCGGACTCGCCGAACGGGCCGACGCGGTCGCCGAGTTCAAGGCGGCCGGCGTGGAGGTCCTCGGCGTCGCCGGGTACGCGCGCGTGGCGGCGCCCGGCGACGACGAACCCGTCGTGGAGGAGATCCACCGCCTCCTGGACCTGGCCCGCGACCTCGGCGCCGGATACGTCCGCGTCTTCCCCGGCGCCGCCTCCGACCAGTCCCGCGAGGAGGCCGACGCCACGGCCGCCCGGCGGCTCGGTACGGCCGCGGAGTACGCCGGCGACCTCGACGTACGCATCCTCCTCGAAACCCATGACTCGCACCGCACGGGCGCCGACGCGATCCGGATCCTCGGCCCGGTCGGCCACCGTCAGGTCGGCTCGCTCTGGGACGTCATGCACACCTGGCTCGGCGGCGAACAGCCCTCCGAGACCTACGCGGCCCTCGCCCCGCACCTGGGGTACGTCCAGGTCAAGGACATCGCGTCGGCCGAGGACACCACCCCGGTCACGCTCGGCGCCGGTGTCCTGCCGCTCGCGGAGTGCGTCGAGGTCCTCTCCCGGAACGGCTGGGACGGCTGGCTGTGCTGGGAGTACGAGAAGCGGTGGTACGAGGCGGCCGCACCGCTGGAGGAGCTGCTGGAGGCCGGCCGCGAGCATCTGGCCCGGCTCCTGAACGACTCCGCCTGACGGCCTGACGGCGATTAAACGGGTGGCCTCGGCGGGAGGGGCCGGATAGCGTCCCCGGGGTGCATCAGCCCGCCCCTCCCCCGCTCCCCGTGTCATGAGCCTGAGCCGTACGTTCCTCGATGTACGGCCGCTGCGCGGCTCGCCCGTCTTCCGGCGGCTGCTTTTCGGGCGCACGGTGTCCACGCTCGGCACCTTCATGACCATGGTCACCGTCATGTACCAGGTGTGGGACATGACGCACAGCACGCTCTGGAGCGGGGCCGTCGGCATCGCGCAGGCGGTGCCGATGGTCGCGGTGAGTCTCTTCGCGGGTGCCTGGGTCGACCGGGCCGACCGGCGCCGGGTGTACCTCACCGGCACCGTCGGCTCGGCGGTCTGCTCGTTGCTGCTGGCCGTGCAGGGCTTCGCCGGGCACGCGCCGGTGACGGTCGTCCTGCTGCTGGTCGCGGCACAGACCTCCTTCGCCGCGCTCGGCGCGCCCGCCGCCGGGGTGTTCGTGCCGCGGCTGCTGCCCCGGGAGCAGGTGGCCGCCGGTCTCGCGCTCCAGCAGGTCACCGGGCAGGCGATGATGCTGGTCGGCCCGGCCGTCGCCGGGGTCGTGCTCGGCTGGTGGGGCATCGGCGTCTGCTACCTCCTGGACACCCTGAGCTTCACGATGTCCTTCTACGGCGCCTACGGTCTGCCCGCGCTGCCGCCCGAGGGGGAGAAGTCCCGCCCCGGTCTGCACGGCGTCCTGGACGGGCTCCGTTTCCTGACCGGCCACCGGGTGGTGCGCGGCGCGCTGCTGACCGACCTGGCCGCGACCGTCCTGTCCATGCCGGTGAGCCTGTTCCCGCTGGTCAACGAGGAGCGCTTCGGCGGCGATCCGCGCACGCTCGGCCTGTTCCTGTCCGCGCTCGCCGTGGGCGGGGTCGCCGCGACGGTCTTCTCCGGCCCCGTCACCCGCCTGGCCCGTCCCGGCCCGGTGATGCTGTGCGCGTCGGCGACCTGGGGCGCGACCCTGGCGCTGTTCGGCCTGACCACCAGCGCGTGGGCGGGCCTCGGCATGCTGGCGCTGGCCGGCGCGGCGGACGCCCTCGCCGTCCTGTCCCGTACGACCATCGTCCAGACCCATACGCCCGACGCCCTGCTCGGCCGGGTCACGGCCGCCGAGACGATCGTCGGCCAGGCGGGCCCGCACCTCGGCAACCTGCGCGGCGGCCTGGTCGCGGGCTGGAGCTCGGGCGTGACGGCGCTGGTCGCGGGCGGGCTGATGTGTGTGGCGGCGGTGGGCTATGTCGGGGCGAGCACACTGGAGTTGCGGGCGGTTCCGGCCAGGGAGGAGGCGTGATCCTCGCGCACCGGCTCAACTGGCCCGGACACGGGCCCACACGACCTTGCCGAAGTCCCGGTGGCGCACCTCCCAGGCGTCGGCCAGGGCCTCCACGAGGAGCAGGCCGCGCCCTGAAGTGGCGTCCGGATCATAGGGCTTGAGCACCGGGAGGTGCGGTGAGCCGTCGCCGACCTCGATCTCGACGGTCTTCTCACCGTCATAGGCGAGGGAGGTGTCGAAGGTACGGCCGGGGATCCGCGCATGCCGTACGGCGTTCGCCGCAAGCTCGGACAGGACCAGTACGACCGTCTCGCACGCGTCCTGCGGCACCGACCAGGAGGCGAGGACCAGTTGGGCGCCGAGCCGGACCTCGGGAATGTTCTCGACGACCGGCATGAAGGAGCGGCGCCAGGAGTTACTTTCCGTGTTCACGGTACGACTTTCGGTCCTGGTGGCTACCTTCGACAGTGACTGAGCGTCGACACTCGGCTGCGGCAAGTGCGGATGCGGGCGCGTCGACACGGGTTGAGTGGTGTTGAGGGGGCGGCAGATGGGGCCGAAGAAGAACACTTCGTCACCGGCGGCACAGTACTTCGCCGAGGTACTGCGGCTCCTGCGGACGGCGAAGGGGCTCTCGCAGAACGAACTGGGCGACCTGATGGCGTACTCGGGGGCGGCGGTGAGCGCGGTGGAGACGTGCGCGAAGCCGGCGACGGACGAGTTCATCGAGGCGGCGGAGAAGGCGTTGGAGGCGGGTGGGCTTGTCTCGTCCGCCGCCAAGTTCCTCAGGCTGGAGAGGTATCCCGAATACTTCCAGGGATTCGTGCAGTTGGAACAGGAGGCACTGAGCGTCTCTTCGTACGGCACGCAGCTGATTCACGGCCTGTTGCAGACGGAGGCGTATGCCCGTGCCTTGTTCCGCTGCGACTTCCCGCCGCTGGACGAGGAGGAGATCGAGCAGCTTGCGCTGGCACGGCTGGAACGCAGGGCGCTGTTCGATCGAAAGCCGGTTTGCGTGATCAACGTGATCCTCGAAGAGGAAGCACTTCGCCGGCGCATCGGCGGCGCAGAGGTCATGCGGGGCCAGTACGAGCACTTGCGCGCATGTGCCGAGCGCCCCAACGTCGTCCTACAGGTAATGCCTTCTCGAGTCGGCGTGCACGCGGGGTTGCGCGGCCCGATGACGGTGATCGAGACCCCGGAGCAGACCTCCCTCGTGTACACGGAAGCACTGGGCAAGAGCCTGCTGCTGTCCAAGACCGTCGAGGTGGGTGTCCTCACCCGCCGCTATGCGATGATCAGAAGTCAGGCCCTCCGTCCGGAGGAATCCGTAAAACTGATCGGGCAGTTGGCGGGTGAGCTATGAGTGAGCTGACGTGGTTCAAGAGCAGCTACAGCGATTCCGGCGGCGGTGAATGCGTCGAAGTCGCCACGCCCTCCACCGTCCACATCCGCGACTCCAAGCGCCCCGACGCCGAGCACGTCACCGTCTCCCCCACCACCTGGGCCTTCTTCCTCGGCCACCTCACCGCGGTCTGATCGTCCAGTGGTTGCTGCGGGACCCGGTCCGCGAACGGCATGTCGACTTCGCCGAGCAAGCGGAAGCCCAGTGAGCGGCAGATGCCATTCGAGGGGCCGTTGCTCGTTGCCGGAAAGGCGCGGATGTCGCCCCATCGGTCCTCGCTCCACGCCTGTTCGAGCAGGGCGCGGACCGCGCGCTTGCCCAGCCCCCACCCCTGGAACTCAGGGAGCACCATCCAGCCGATCTCCGAGAGGGGGCCGTCGCCGGGGTCGGAGCTGCTGCCGCTGGGGTGTGTTCAAGGGTGATCTGTTGAGCAGGATTGAGTGCTGCTGGCCTGTGTCGTGCGCCTCGGTCGAGGGCTGGCCTTTGCAGAACTGACGTTCTTCATGCGGGTTCGGGCGGCGGTGACGGGGTGAGTGAGCTGAGGAGCATCGCGGCGCCGTTCGTGGCGTCCGGGCCGTCCGGCGTGGCGATCCGGACCCGCCTCAAGGACCTGACGCAGGGCGATCAGACGGTTCTGCGTCTCGTGGGCGGGCATCTGGGGTCGCTGGCTTCGAAGGACCTCAAGGCCCGCTGCCGGGACGGTCTGGCGCATTCCGCTCAAACGTGGGCGGGCCGTAAGCGGGAGCTGACACCCGTCTCGTCGTCGCGGTGGGCGGGCAGCATCACCAAAGCCACGCACGACCAGTGGGCGCTGGCCCGCCGCGGCCAGTTGGCGCACCTGCAGAGTCTGGAAGCGGGCATCCGCACCCTCACGCACCGGCTGTCGCTGCCGATCGGGCAGAAAGGGACGAAGAAGGCGCTGGGGGGTTACCGGTCTCAGCGGGAATGGCGTGCGAAGTCACGACGCCTCCGCGTGTTGGAAGACCGGCTGGCCGCCGTACGGGCGGACCGCGAGGCGGGGATCGTGCGGGGCGGGAAACAACTGGTCCGCACCCGGCAGCACCTGGAGGCGGCCGGGCTGACCGAGTCCGCGTGGCGTGGGCGGTGGGAGGCAGAGCGCTGGTTCTGCCAGGCGGACGGGGAGTCCGGCAAGCGGTACGGCAACGAGACGATCCGTATCAGCCCCGACGGTGAGGTGAGTCTCAAACTCCCCACGCCGCTCGCGTATCTGGCCAATGCCCCGCACGGCCGGTACGTCCTGGCGTGCAGGGTCGCGTTCGCGCACCGGGGTGGCGAGTGGGCGGATCGCATCGCGGCGAACCGGGCGATCGCCTATCGCATCCACTTCGATACTGGCCGGGACCGCTGGTACGTGACCGCGGCCTGGCAGATCCCGGTCGCAGAGACCGTCCCGAAGCGGGCCGCGCTCGCCCACGGCGTGATCGGCGTCGACATGAACGCCGACCACCTGGCCGCCCGGGGCCTGGACGCCCACGGCAACCCCACCGGCGCTCCGCGCCGCTTCTTCTACGACCTGACCGGCACCGCCGACCACCGTGACTCGCAGGTCCGCCACGCTCTGACCCGTCTCCTGCACTGGGCCCGTATGTGCGGCGTGAAGGCGATCGCGGTGGAGGACCTGGACTTCAGTGCACAGAAGACCCGGGAGAAGCATGGACGCAGGAAACGCTTCAGGCAGCTGATCTCCGGCATGCCAACCGCCAAGCTGCGTACCCGGCTGACCTCCATGACCGACCAGACGGGCATCGCGGTCATCGCCGTCGACCCGGCCTACACCAGCCGGTGGGGTGCCCAGCACTGGCAGAAACCCCTCACCACCACAACCCGCACAACCACCCGCCACGATGCTGCTGCCGTGGCGATCGGAAGGCGCGCCCAGGGGCACCCGATCCGGCGACGGACGACACCGCCCCCTGCTCACCGGAGTGATGAGCAGGGGCATCGGACCGTCCAGGCCGGACCAGGTGTTCCTGGGCGTGAGGAAACCCGCCCCCGCATCCCCGGACCACGGACACGATCCGTGTCGCCCGGACGCGGAGCGAACGCGGGCAACCAGAACGCCCAACACCGTCCGGGGCGTTCGGCTGAGCATGAGTCCTGGCAACAGGACTCACTCCCGCTCAGTCATTAGGAACGGTCGCACCGCATCCGGACGTAGGCCTCAGCGTCGTCCACCGTGACATCACGCCACAGCACCGATCAGCCCCTCCGCGCCACGAACCCCGCCACCCGCTCCTCCAACCGCTCCCGGCACCCCGGCCACTCCTGAGCCGTGATCGAGAAGATCGCCGAGTCCCGCAGCCGTCCGTCCTCGCCGGGGGCCCACGAGCGGGACCAGTTGCGCAGGATGCCCTCGAAGCGGGCGCCGACGCTCTCGATCGCGGCCCGGGAGCGTGCGTTGCGGGCGTCCGTCTTCAGGTCGACGCGGGAGACGCCCCACGTCTCGAAGGCGTGCCGGAAGAGCAGCAGCTTGGCCTCGGCGTTGATGCCCGTGCCTTGGGCCGAGCCCGCCAGCCAGGTGAAACCGACCTCGACGGCGTCGAGCCGGTCGTCCGAGAGCCAGCACCGCGGCTCCCAGAACGACGTGGCCCCCACCGCCCGCCCGGAGACCACCGACACCTGCGCGTACGGCGCCAGCCGTCCCGTCGCCGCCCGCGCGAGCTGCGCGTCGACGTAGTCACCGACCTCGTCGGCCCTCGGCACCCAGGTGAACGCGTACGTGCCGCGGTTCTCCTCCGCCGCCACGGCCAGGTCCGCCGTGTGTCCGTGGTCCAGCGGTTCCAGGCGCACCAACTCGCCTGCCAGGACCGGTCCTTCCAGCTGGAAACTCAACGCCCGTTCAACTCCCGATGCCCCTGCGCAGTTCGGCGAACACCTCATGGAAACCGGGGAAAGTCTTTCGTACGCATCCAGGGTCGTCGAACGAGATTCCGGGGATCCGGAGGCCAGTGACCGCGAAGGACATGACGATGCGGTGGTCGCCGTACGACGTCACCTGAGCCCCGGTGGCTGCTCCCGGCCGGATCTCGATCCAGTCCGGGCCCGTGGCCACCCCCACACCCAGCCGCCGCAGGTTCTCCGCGCAGGCCTCCAGGCGGTCGCACTCCTTCACCCGCGTGTTGGCCACGTCCTCGATACGGACGGGGGACGAGGCGAAGGGGGCGATCGCCGCGAGCGTCGGCATCGTGTCCGAGATGTCCCGCATGTTGACCGTGAGACCGCGCAGTTCGCCGGTGCCCCGGACCGTGGTGGCGTCGGCGCGGACGGACACCTCGGCGCCCATCCGCCGCAGTACGTCCACGAAGCCGAGGTCGCCCTGGAGCGCACCCGTGCCCAGGCCCGGTACCGTCACCTCTGCGCCCGGGGTCACCGCCGCCGCCGCGAAGAAGTAGCTCGCCGTGGACGCGTCGGGCTCGATCGCGTAGGTCGTGGCGCGGTAGCCGCCCGGCGGGACCACGAAGATCTCGCCCTCCCTCGTCACCTCCGCCCCGAACGCCCGCATCATGGCGAGGGTGATCTCGACGTACGGCGCCGACACCAGGTCCGTGACCCGGATGCGCAGGCCCCGGCGGGTCAGCGGGCCCAGCAGCAGGAGCGCGGTGAGGTACTGGGAGGACTGGCCCGCGTCCAGCGTCACCTCGCCGCCCTCCACGCCCGCCGCCCGCACCGTCAGCGGATGGTGCCCCTCCGCCTCCTCGTGCCGCAGGTCCACGCCCAGGTCGCGCAGCGCACGCGACAGCGGCAGCAGGGGGCGCCTGCGCATCTGGGGCGAGGCGTCGAAGCGGTACGTGCCGTGGCCGGCCGCGGCCAGGGTGGGCAGGAAGCGGGCGGTCGTCGCGCCGTCCCGGCAGTACACGTCCGCCTCGGCGGCCGCCGGCCCCTGCGGGCGGCCGTCCACCTGCCACACGTCCGGTGTACGGCCCACCCGGTAGCCGAGCCGTACCAGGCCCTCGGCGAAGCCCTCCGTGTCGTCCGAGCGCAGGGGGCGTACGAGGGTGGTCACGCCGTCGGCCGCTGCGGCCAGGAAGAGGGCGCGGGCGGTGATCGACTTGGAGCCGGGGAGGGACAGGGACTGCGGGGCGGGCGTGTCGACGGGCATGCCCCTCATGATCGCCGCAGGACCGCCTCCGACGCGGCCACGTCCACGAGATGGACCCGTTCAGACGCGCCGCCCGGAGCGCGGCCCCGCCTCCACCGGTCGTCCGGCAGCGGCGCCCTGCGGTCCGTCTGGACCTGGAGCTCGTAGTACGAGTCGGCAGCCGTCCCGTGGAACGCCTCGTCATGTGCTGCCAGCGCGCCGCGCAGGCCGCCACCGCCCGTGCCACGTCTGCGGACATGTCCGGCCAGGGCCGTGAAGAGGCCGAGCACTACAAGGAGAGCACCGACGACGATCAGGAGCGGCATCAACTGACCCATACAGCGACCCTAAGCGGTCCAAGTCGCCGACTCATCCGTCCCGTTGGCCCCGCCCTCCCCAACTTGGGGCGATCGGGCCCCAGCCGGGAACCCCGCCCCGCCCCCGCTCGTCCAACCCGCAAGCTGCCGGAGAGTCACCGCGGTACGGCGTCGGCCTCGCTGCTGGCTGCGAACGCTGACCAACCCTCTCCTCCGTACTGCGGCCGGCAGCACGCCGTCATCGGCGCGCCCCCCTCCAACTGCGCCGATGGCGGCCCCTCCCTGGTTACTGTGCACTCCCTTGACTGGCAGAAACTTCCCGGTTATTGGTGACTTCTCGGAAGTTTCCTTCAGCGGATCACCTCCGGAAGGAGCGCACGTGCCCTCCAGACGTACCGTCCTCGCCGCGACGGCAGGTGTCACCGCGGCCCTCGCCGTCAGCGGGGCCGCCCGCGCGGACGACCAGCAGCGCGACAGCAGGCTCCGCTCCCTCGTCTCCCGTATGACGCTCGAGGAGAAGGTCGGCCAGCTCTTCGTGATGCGGGTCTACGGCCACTCCGCCACCGCCCCCGACCAGGCCGACATCGACGCCAACCTCAAGGAGATCGGCGTCCGTACGGCCGCCGAGATGATCGCCAGGTACCGGGTGGGCGGAATCATCTACTTCACCTGGGCGCACAACACCCGCGATCCGCACCAGATCGCCGATCTGTCCAACGGCATCCAGAAGGCGTCCCTGTGGCAGCCGCGCGGACTGCCGGTCCTCATCTCGACCGACCAGGAGCACGGGATCGTCTGCCGGGTCGGTGAGCCCGCGACCCTCTTCCCGGGCGCGATGGCGATGGGTGCGGGTGGACCGCGGAAGGACGCCCGCACCCTCGGCCGGATCGCGGGGCAGGAACTGCGAGCCATCGGCATCCGGCAGAATTACTCGCCCGTCGCCGACGTCAACGTCAACCCGGCCAACCCGGTCATCGGCGTACGCTCCTTCGGTGCCGATCCTCAGGCAGTCGCCGGGCTCGTGGCCGCCGAGGTCGCCGGCTACCAGGGTGCCGGGGTCGCCGCGACCGCCAAGCACTTCCCGGGGCACGGGGACACCGCGGTCGACAGCCACTACGGCTTCCCGGTCATCACCCACAGCCGGGAGCTGTGGGAGAAGCTCGACGCCGTCCCCTTCCGGGCCGCGATCCGCGCCGGCATCGACTCGATCATGACCGCGCACATCCAGTTCCCGGCCCTCGACGCCTCCGGCGACCCGGCCACCCTCTCCCACCCGATCCTGACCGGCATCCTGCGCGGTGAACTCGGCTACGACGGGGTCGTGGTGACGGACTCCCTCGGCATGGAGGGCGTTCGCACGAAGTACGGCGACGACCGCGTCCCCGTCCTCGCCCTCAAGGCCGGTGTCGACCAGCTCCTCAACCCGCCCTCCCTGGACGTGGCGTGGAACGCAGTCCTGGGGGCCGTACGGGACGGTGAGCTCACCGAGGCGCGGCTGGACGAGTCGGTTCTGCGGATCCTGCGGCTCAAGGCCCGGCGGGGGCTGTTCGAGGAGCCGTACGTCAGCCAGGGCGGTGTCACCCGGACCGTCGGCACCCCGGCCCACCTCGCCGCGGCCGACCGGATCGCCGAGCGCACGACGACCCTGCTGGTCAACGAGCGGCGGCTGCTGCCCCTGTCCCGCCGCACCCACCGCAGGCTGCTCGTCGTGGGCGCCGACCCCGCCTCTCCGTCGGGTACGACGGGCCCGCCCACCGGCGTCCTCGCCGCCGCCCTGACCGCACTGGGCTTCACGGCCACCGCCCTGTCGACCGGTACGGCACCCACGGCGGCCGTCGTGGCCCGGGCCGTCGCCGCCGCACAGGATGCGGACGCGGTGATCGTGGGGACGTACAACATCACGGCCGCCCAGAAGACGCTCGTCGAGCAGCTCGTGGCGACCGGGAGGCCGGTCGTGGCGATCGCGATCCGCAATCCTTACGACGTGGCCCAACTGCCCACCGTGCCCGCCTACTTGGCGACCTACTCCTGGACCGACGTCGAACTGCGGGCGGCCGCGCGGGTGATCGCCGGGAGGGCGGCACCGCGCGGGCGGCTGCCGGTGCCGGTGCAACGGGCGGACGACCCCGCCAAGGTGCTGTACCCGGTCGGGTACGGGCTGTCGTACGGGCGATAGCGCTCGGGGCGTAGTTCCCGTACGACTCGCAACTCGTACATCACCCCCGAAAGGCGCAAAGGACCCCACATCTCTGGCGTGGCCCCGCCGCGACGGTCACGCTGGGCGGTGGGGGTAGTGCGGGGGGATTGCGATGCGCGACAGGTTTTTCACGGGGGTGGTGTACGTACTGGCGGCTCTGCTCGCCGCCCTGCTGACGGGGTGCACCCAGCCGGCGGCCGGCGGGGAGAGCGACGAGCAGACCGCCGCCAGGGCCTCGGTCTCGCCGTCCGCCACCCGGACCTCCGGGTTCGGCGCGGTGTTCCTCGCGGTGGACGAGTGCAGCTCCTTCGGCAAGACCAGTTTCACCGAGGTGCCCTGCACCAGCGAGCGGGCGGCGGCGCGGGTCGTGGCCCGGCACGACGGCACCACGGCCGACGGGCCGCCGTGCCCGGGGACCACCGACTTCGTGCTGCACATCAGTGAGCAGAGCCGGATCTCCGACGAGGACGGCGACGGGGCGGTGCCCCAGGGATACGCCTGTATGCGCAACCTGCAGCCACCGCATCCCGGCGACCCCGGCGGCGGGGGCGGACCGCGGACCATCGTCGGCGACTGTGTGTACGGCTCGGGCAGCGGTCAGGTCAGGGAGACCGCGTGCGACGGGCGGGGCGTGAGGAAACCGCAGTACAAGGTGGTGAAGGCGGTCGCCGAGCGGGCTCGGTGCCCGCTGTCGACGGCCTTGTACGTCCAGCTCGGCGGTCCTCAGCCGGTGGGCTGCGCCCGGCCGTTGTGAACCCGGCCGGGCGCGGCGAGCGGACTACGGACGCAGGGTGGGCTCGCGCTCCACGTCCCGTACGTCCAGCTGCCTGTCGAACTTCGCGAGTGGCTTGGCCTCGGTCACGGCCGTGGCCGGGACGCCGGCCCAGGCCAGGATCCTGGCCGTGGCGAACGCCTTCTGGTCGGCGACCAGACCGGCGACGTTCGCCCCGTGGTTCATGCCGGGTGCGGTGAACACGTACGCGTCCTTCGCCCCCTTGTCGACACGGAACCGCTCCGCGCCCCACGGGTCGTTCTGGCCGTAGACGTAGAGCATGTGGCGGGCGTTGTTCCGCACCCAGGTGTCCACGTCCCGCATCGCGTACGGCTGGAACCTGGTCGGGATGTCCCGCGGGACGAAGTTGCGCGGCGGCTGGTAGCCGTAGCGGATGTACTTCCTCTCGATGTGCGGGAACTTGATCGTCGGCGCGCCGAGCTGGGTGGCCGCCTGGTAGTAGTACGGCGTGTACGTCTCCAGGCCCTGGTCGGCGTAGGCGGAGAAGCCGGAGATGGTGTCGATGGAGTTCCAGATCTGGTCGTCGGTCGCGGTCTTGGCGTTCGGCGGGATCAGTTCGTCGTCACCGCAGTTGGCGAGCAGGTTGTACTGCCAGAAGCCCCAGACGTAGTCGAGGACGACGGCCTCGTAGGCCTTGTCGAGGCTGCCGACGGTGGTGAAGGTGAGGCCCTCGGTCGTCACGTACTCGGCGTACTTCTTCTCCAGGGGCTCGCGCCGGACCAGGGCCTCGCGCTGCACCGCGTTCAGCCGGTCGCGGCACTCCTTGGTGCCGACCTTCGCGAAGAAGCGGTCGTAGGCCGAGTCCTCGTTGTTCACCACGTCGTTGGGGGCGACGTAGGCGACGACGCCGTCCATGTCGCGCGGATAGAAGCGCTCGTAGTAGGTGGCCGTCATGCCGCCCTTGGAGCCGCCCGTGGAGATCCAGTTCTTCGAGTAGATCTTCTTCAGCGCCGTGAAGATGCGGTGCTGGTCGCTGGCTGCCTGCCAGATGTCCAGCTTGGTCCAGTCCGCCGGGGCGGGCCGGGAGGGCGTGAAGAAGCGGTACTCCATGGAGACCTGGTTGCCGTCCACGATCTGGGTCGGCTCGCTGCGACGGGGCGTGGTGGAGACGTTGTAGCCGCCGGTGTAGAACACCGTCGGCCGGCTGACGTCCTTGTGCAGCACGGTGATCCGCTGCTGGAACGTGCCCTTGGACGGGTGCCGGTGGTCGACCGGCTGGGTGTAGTTGAGCACGAAGAAGCGGTAACCGGTGTACGGCTTCTCCTCGATCAGGCTCATCCCCGGGACGGCGAGGAGCTGATCCTTGATGTCGGTGGTGGCACCGGTGCCGTGGGCCTCCGGCTCCGCGGCGGTGGCCGCGCCTGCCGTGCCGACCGTGCCTATGAGCACGGCCAGCGTGAGAAGCCATCTGAGCGCCTTGCGCATGCACCCTCCCCTGTAAGTACAGCTGTCCGCCGGACGCTAGCGGGGCAAGTCCGGTCGGCACCAGGGGAGATGGCGTCTTGATGGGGAAAACCCTGTGAGAAACCTGTGCCTCAGAGGCGGATCCAGCCGTCCGAGTCGTACGTGCCCCGGCCGACCTTGCCCTTCACCCACACCTTCCGCTGCCCGGCGTGCACGGTGACGGGGCCGGCCCGGTACTTGTACCGGCCCGCGTCCTCGACCGGCCGCAGCCCGTACGCCCGCAGGCTCACCTTCATGTACTGCCGGACCCCGGGGCGCTTGGGAAGCGTGACCGCGCACACGTAGCCGCGCCGCTTGTAGATCTCCACCGTGCCGGTGGAGAACGGCAACGACCTGACCTTGCGCCCCTCGCACGACGTGGCCGCGGCATGCGCATGCCCCGGCGCGGCGACCGCGAGCATCCCGGCCACCGCCATCACGGCCAGCCCCTCCGCCAGCCGCCGTATCGCTCCACTCTTCACTGCCGTCCCTCCCGCAGCTTTCGGGCGTACAGGTGTACGGACGCACAACGTATGTCGGACGGTTGCACGACCGTCAGCGAGACACCTCGACCGGCTCCCCTACGAACGTCCGCCACAACTCGGCGTACCGCCCCTCCAGCGCGAGCAGCTCGTCGTGGGTGCCGTCCTCGACGACGCGGCCGTGGGCCATGACCACGACCCGGTCGGCGCGGGCCGCCGTGGTCAGGCGGTGGGCCACGACGAGCGTCGTACGGCGGCCCGCGAGGCGGTCGGTGGCCTGGTTGACCTGGGCCTCGGTGGCGAGGTCGAGGGCTGCCGTGGCCTCGTCCAGGAGCAGGATGTCGGGGTCGACCAGCTCGGCGCGGGCCAGCGCGATCAGCTGGCGTTGGCCCGCCGAGAGGTTGCGGCCCCGCTCGGCGACCTCGTGGAGGTAGCCGCCCTCCAGTGTGGCGATCATCTCGTGGGCGCCGACCGCGCGGGCCGCCGCCTCGACCTCGGCGTCGGTGGCGTCGGGGCGGCCGTAGGCGATGGCGTCCCGGATCGTGCCCTGGAAGAGGTACGCCTCCTGCGGGACCACGCCGAGGCGGTGGCGGTAGGAGGTCAGGTCCAGGGCGCGCAGATCGGTGCCGTCGACCGTGACCCGGCCGCCCGTCGGGTCGTAGAACCGGGCCACCAGCTTGACCACGGTGGACTTGCCCGCGCCCGTCTCGCCGACGAACGCGACCGTCTGGCCGGCGGGGATCTTCAGGTCGATGCCGCCGAGGGCCTCCTCGTCGTCCCCGTACGCGAAGTGCACGTTCTCGAAGGCGACTTCGCCGCGCAGGGAGAGGACCTCCAGGGGCTCCTCGGCTGCCTTCGTGGACGTCGGCTCCTGGAGCAGTTCCTGGATGCGGCCCAGGGAGACGGTCGCCTGCTGGTAGCCGTCGAAGACCTGGGAGAGCTGCTGAACCGGGGCGAAGAACAGGTCGATGTAGAGGAGGTAGGCGACCAGCGCGCCGGTCGTCAGGGTCGCCGCGTCCACCCGGCCCGCGCCCGCGATCAGCACGGCGGCCGCGGCGACCGACGACAGCAGCTGTACGAAGGGGAAGTAGATCGAGATCAGCCACTGGCCCCGGATGCGGGCCTGGCGGTAACTGTCGCTGCGCTCGGCGAACAGCGCCCCGCCGTCCCGCTCGCGCCGGAACGCCTGCACGATCCGCAGCCCCGACACCGACTCCTGGAGGTCGGCGTTGACCAGCGAGACGCGTTCCCGGGCGAGTTCGTACGCCTTCACGCTCGCCTTGCGGAAGAAGTACGTGGCGATGATCAGCGGCGGCAGCGTCGCGAAGACGACCAGCGCCAGCTGTACGTCGAGCACCAGCAGGGCGCCCATGATGCCGAAGAAGGTGACGACCGAGACGAACGCCGTGACCAGGCCGGTCTGCAGGAAACTGGAGAGGGCGTCGACGTCCGTCGTCATCCTCGTCATGATCCGGCCCGTCAGCTCCCGCTCGTAGTAGTCGAGTCCGAGCCGCTGGAGCTGGGCGAAGATCTTCAGGCGCAGGGAGTACAGGACCCGTTCGCCGGTGCGTCCGGTCATCCGGGTCTCGCCGATCTGGGCCGCCCACTGGACGAGGACCGAGAGCAGGGCGAGCAGGGTCGCCGTCCAGACCGCGCCCATGGCCATCCGCGAGACACCGTCGTCGATGCCGTGCCGGATCATCACCGGCAGCAGCAGGCCCATGCCCGCGTCCACGGCGACCAGGCCCAGGCTGATCAGCAGCGGGCGTCCGAAGCCGCGCAGCAGCCGCCGCAGACCGTACGACTCCTCGGGCGTGACCGCGCGTGCCTCGTCGATGTCCGGGGTGTCCGTCGCCGGGGGCAACGCGTCGACCTCGGCGAGGAGTTCGGGGGTGGCCGGGGTGCCGGCCAAGGCGGTGTCCTTGCGCTCGCGGTCGCCGGTCCACAGGCGGGGGGTGACTCCGCGCTCGGCGTCGAACTCGGCGTCCAGCTCGTCGCGTACGGAGGTGTCCTCCTGTACGGCGGCCGGCCGGGCGTGGCCCGGGGAGACGCCGCCGAGGCCGTCGGGGTCGGTGAGCAGACGGCGGTAGAGGGCGGAGCGCTGCTCCAGTTCCTCGTGGGTGCCCACGTCGGCGAGGCGGCCGTCGTCCAGGACGGCGATGCGGTCGGCGAGGTTCAGGGTGGAGCGGCGGTGGGCGATGAGGAGGGTGGTGCGGCCCTCCATGACCTGCTTGAGCGCTTCGTGGATCTCGTGCTCGACCTGGGCGTCCACGGCGGAGGTGGCGTCGTCGAGGACGAGCAGGCGCGGGTCGGTGAGGATCGCCCGGGCGAGCGCGACGCGCTGGCGCTGGCCGCCGGAGAGGGTGAGGCCGTGCTCGCCGACCTTGGTGTCGTAGCCCTCGGGCAGGTCGGCGATGAAACGGTCCGCCTGGGCGGCGCGGGCGGCCTTCTCGACCTCCTCCCGCGTGGCGTCGGGGCGGCCGTACGCGATGTTGTTGCGGACCGTGTCCGAGAAGAGGAAGGAGTCCTCGGGGACCAGGCCGATCGCGGCCCGCAGGGAGTCGAGGGTCAGCTCGCGGACGTCGTGGCCGCCGATGAGGACGGCGCCGTGGGTGACGTCGTAGAAGCGCGGGAGCAGGAGCGAGACCGTGGACTTGCCCGAGCCGGAGGAGCCGACGACCGCGAGGGTCTCGCCGGCGCGGATCTCGAAGCTGAGCCCGTCGAGAACCGGGCGCTGGTCGTCGTAGCCGAAGGACACCTCGTCGAACTCGACGGTGGCCGGCGCGTCGGCGGGGAGCTCCTTGGTGCCGTCCTTCAGGTACGGCTCGGTGTCGATCAGCTCCAGGACGCGCTCGGTGCCGGCGCGGGCCTGCTGGCCGACCGTGAGGACCATGGCGAGCATGCGGACCGGGCCGACGAGCTGGGCGAGGTAGGTGGAGAAGGCGACGAAGGTGCCCAGCGTGATGTGACCGCGGACGGCGAGCCAGCCGCCGACGGCCAGCATCGCGACCTGGCCGAGGGCGGGCACGGCCTGGAGGGCGGGGGTGTACTTCGAGTTGAAGCGGATCGTGCGCAGCCGGCCCGCGTACAGGCGGCGGCCGACCTCCCGGAGCTTGCCGGTCTCCTGGTCCTCCTGGCCGAAGCCCTTCACCACGCGGACGCCGCTGACCGCGCCGTCGACCACGCCCGCGACGGCGGCGGCCTGGGCCTGGGCGTACCAGGTGGCGGGGTGCAGCTTGGAGCGGGAGCGCTTCGCGATCCACCACAGGGCCGGGGCCACCGCCAGGGCGACCAGGGTGAGCGGGATCGACAGCCAGGCCATCACGACCAGGGAGATCACGAAGAGGGCGAAGTTGCCGATCGTCATGGGCAGCATGAAGAGCAGGCCCTGGATCAGCTGGAGGTCGCTGGTGGCCCGGCCGACGACCTGGCCGGTGGACAGCTCGTCCTGGCGGCGGCCGTCGAGACGGGTGATCGTGCCGAACATCTCCGTGCGCAGGTCGTGCTGGACGTCGAGAGCGAGACGGCCGCCGTAGTAGCGGCGGACGTAGGTGAAGGCGTAGACGACGAGCGCCGCGACGATCAGGGCGCCGGCCCAGGGGGCCATGTCCCTGGTGTGATCGCCGATGACGTCGTCGATGATCACCTTGGTGATCAGGGGGACGAGCGCCATGACGGCCATGCCTCCGAGGGAGGAGCCGAGAGCGAGGACGACGTCCTTCGGGTAGCGCCAGGCGTACCCGGCCAGTCGTCGTGCCCAGCCCCGTTGCGGTTCCACGCGGTGCCCTCCGGTGTGTCTGTCGGTCGTCCTGATCTACCGGAAGCACCAACGCCGAAGTAAGCGGATTTCATCCCTCCGCAATATTCCCGAGGGTCAGACCCGCACGCCGAGGTAGTAGAACCGCGTCGTCTGCACCGCGTTCTGGTTGTCGTCGCTCACCAGCAGCACCTTGAGGCGGCCCTTGTCGTGGCCGGTGATCGCCATGCCCTCGATGTTGTCGAGGAGGGGGTTCGGCTGGGGCTGCTTGGCCGTCGCACCCAGGGTCGGGCAGCTCGCGATGTCCGTGAGCAGGGTCTTTTTGATCAGGCGTACGCCGGACCGGCCGGTCAGGTTCTCGACGCCGCTCGTGTCCGTCGCGTGGCGGGGGTCGGCCAGGTAGAGGCGGACCGTGTTGCCGACGCCGGAGGTGAAGCCGCGTTCCAGGACGAGGAGGCGGCCGTCGGGGAGGGCCTGGACCTCGGGGACGCCGAGGAATGAGGCGTCGGTGCGGTAGGCGTACTGGGCCCCTGGCCTCCAGCCCTTTCCGGGCCGCTGCCGCTGCCAGGTCTGGAAGCGGACGATGCCGGCCGTGTCGCCGGAGAGCGCGTACTCCATGGAGGCGAGCAGGGTGCGGCCGCCGTTCATGAGGGTCAGGCCCTCGAAGGTCTGGTTCGAGGTGGCGCGGCCCGCCGGGGCGACCTGGAGGGAGGCCGGGACGGGGAGGCGGTCGAGGATCGTGCCGTCCGCGCCGTAGCGGCGGATCGACGGCTCGGTCTCCGAGGTGATCAGCCGGGTGCCGTCCTTCTCGATCGCCAGGCCCTCGGAGTCCAGCGCGGCGCCGTTCTCGTCGGCGAGCGGGACGACCGACCTCGGCGCCAGGGTCCTCGCGTCCAGGGAGAACAGCGAGGAGCGGTCCGAGAGGGCGGCCAGGGAGCCGTCCCGGTCCACCGCGAGTGCGGAGAGGTTGCCGACGAAGGTGCCGTCGTACGTCGTCTTGTCGAGCGCGTCGGAGAAGCGGTCGAGGGAGACGGACGGGGAGCAGGCGTGGCTCACCGGCGAGGCGGCCTGCGCCGGGCCTGTGGCCGTGAGGCAGGCCGCCGCCGCCAGGGCCGCGGTGGTGGTCGCGAGTACGGTTCTCAGCTGCATGGGCGTCACCGTAGGACGGGCCGGTGACGTGCGGGAGTCCGTGTCATGAAGGACCGCTCGCCGCGTCCGGATCCGCACCACGGCCCGAGGCCGCTCGCCGCACCCAAACCCGCACCACGGCCCGAGGCCGCTCGCCGCACCCAAACCCGCACCACGGCCCGAGGCCGCTCGCCGCGTCCGGACCCGCACCACGCCCGAGGCCGCTCGCCGCGTCCGGACCCGCACCACGCCCGAGGCCGCTCGCCGCACCCAAACCCGCACCACGGCCCGAGGCCGCTCGCCGCTCGCCGCTGCACAAGCGCCACGACAGGACGGCACCGTGACGCCCGGGAGTCCGGCAGGCGTCAGCTCGCCGCGAGATCCCGGTGGATGACCTTGGCGACACCCTGGATCGTGGTGATGCCGTAGTTCATGGAGCTGTTGCCGTGCGTGAGCACCGTGATCATGTAGTCGTGGCCGCCGCCCTTGAAGGTGCCGACGCTGTGCACCCGCCAGCCGTGCGTGGAGCGCTGGAGCCAGCCGTTCTTGACGTGCCAGGCGATGCCCGACCCGGCGCCGTACGGTGTCCCCCAGCGCTGCGAGGAGATGACCTGGCCCATCAGCTTCAGGATGTAGGCACGCGCGTTGTCGCTCAGGACCGTGTTGCTCGCGGTGACCAGCTTGAGCAGCTTCTGCTCGTCGGTGACGGTGATCTGGGTCAGGCCCCAGTAACCGTTCGCCCCCGGCTTGGTCTGGGTCATGCCGGCCGCGGTGAGGAAGCCCTTGATCTTGGTCAGGCCGAGCTGACGCCACAGCTTGCTGGTCGCGTCGTTGTCCGACTTGGTGATCATGGCCTTGGCGAGGGTGTTCTCACGGTCGGTCAGATACCGGTTGTGCTTCTTCGCGTCCCACAGCAGCGTGGCGAGGACGGTCACCTTGACCACGCTCGCCGAGTCGTAAGCGGTGGAGGAGCGCAGGGTGCAGGTGGTCTTGGTCGTACGGTCGTAGAGGCCCACGGCGACGGTGCCGGAGCGGTTGGAGAGGGCGGACGTGATGTCCCGCTTGAGTTTGTCGGCGAGGCCCGCCTTGGCGGACGTGCAGCTGACGGCCGGTGCGGTCGCGGCGGCGGCCGGCGTGGCGACGGCGACGCACGCGGCCAGCGCGCCCGCCGCGATCCATTTCCTGTGTCTGAATATCCCCCGTGTCATGCCCTGTTGACTCTCGGCCGGGGGCGAATGGTTGTACGCATGGGGAATGGTTGTGCGAGTCGTTACCCAACCCGTGGCTTTTTCACAGGATGGCGCCAGCTACGTCACAGCCCTCACCCAACCGCCCTTCGCACGATGCCCGGGTGACATCTGCCACCGATCCCCACGCCCACGCCGAGACCGTGTCCGCCGACTGGCCTCCCCCGGCCCCGCCCGCGGCTCCCCCGGACAAGGCCCCACGCTGGTCGCTGCCCGTCCTGCTCGCGATCCTGGTCCTGGCCGGCGTCCTGTACGGCTGGAACCTGAGCGGAAACAGCCTCAACAGCTTCTACAGCGCCGCGATCTACAGCGGTACGCAGAGCTGGAAGGCCTGGTTCTTCGGCTCGCTCGACGCGGGGAACTTCCTCACCGTCGACAAGCCGCCCTTCGCACTGATGATCATGGGTCTGTCGTGCCGGGTCTTCGGCTTCGGCACCTGGCAGATGATGGCGCCCGAGATCGCGGCCGCCCTCGGCACCATCTGGATCCTGCACGCCTCCGTGAAGCGGGTGTTCGGGCACATGGCGGCCGCGATCGCCGCGCTCGTCCTCGCGCTGACCCCCATCACCGTCGCGATCGACCGGGACAACAACCCCGACACCGTCCTCGTCCTGCTCATGGTCGGCGGCGCGGCCCTCGCCCTGCGCGCGGTGCGCACCGACAGGCTGCTGCCGCTGATCGGCTCGGCGGTCCTGTTCGGGCTCGCCTTCAACACCAAAATGCTCCAGGGCTACATCGCCCTGCCGGCCGTCTTCGCGGTGTACGTGTACGCGTCGCGGCTCGGCTGGCGGAAGAAGGCCGTCAACCTGGCCCTCGCGTCGGTGGCGTTGGCCGTCTCCAGCTTCTGGTGGGCGACGGCGGTGTCCCTCGTCCCGGCCGACGACCGGCCCTACATCGGCGGTTCGACCGACGGCTCCGCCTGGGACCTGATCATGGGCTACAACGGCCTGGGCCGGGTCCTCGGCGGCGAGGGCAACGGCGGTGGCGGTGGGGGCGGCGGTGGCGGTACCTTCGCCGGTACCGCGGGCATCGGCCGGATGTTCAACGACATCCTCGGCGGCCAGATCTCCTGGCTGATCCCCTTCGCGTTCCTCGCGCTCGTCGCCGGCCTGGTGCTGTGCGGCCGGGCCCCGCGCACCGACATGACACGGGCCGCGCTCGTCCTGTGGGGCGGCTGGCTGGTGCTGCACTACCTGACCTTCGCGATGGCCGAGGGCACCATGCACCCGTACTACACGACCGCGCTCGCCCCCGGCATCGCGGCGCTGACCGGCGCGGGCGGCGTCATGCTGTGGCGTGCCTTCCGCGGCGGTGACGCCCGCTGGTCCTGGGTGCTGCCGGCCGGGCTCGCGGTCACCGGAATCTGGGCGATCGTGCTGCTGCGCCGGGCCACCGGCTGGAACACGTGGCTGTGGCCGGTCGTCGGCGTCCTCATGGTCCTGGCGATCGTGGGCCTGTTCGTCTTCCGTACGGCGGGCTCGGGGACGCGGCTGCGGCTGCTCGGGGTGTCCGTCGCGGCGGCGGTCGTGGCGGCCCTCGCGGGCCCGACGGCGTACGCCGCCTCACCGGCCCTCTCCTCCGCCTCCGGCGGCATGGGCGGCACCAACCCGACGGCGGGTCCGTCGACCGGGGGCGGCATGGGCGGTCCGGGGGGCGGTGGCGGCCGGGGCGGCTTCGGCGGCGGCAACGGCGGTCCCGGCGGCGGGATGCCGGGCGGCACCCAGCAGGGCAGCGGCCAGGCGGGCGGGGAGCTCCCCGGCGGCAACGGCGGCAACGGCAATGCCGGCGATGGCGGCGATGGCGGCGGCCAGATGCAGCCCGGCGGCGGCACCGGTGAGCTCCCGCAGGGCGGGGCGCCGGGCGGCACGAACGGGGAACTCCCGGGCGGCGACACGGCTCCCGGCGCGACCGGCGGCACGACCGGTCGGCCCGGCGCAGGCTTGGGCGGTGGCGGCATGGGAGGCAGCGTCGACAGCGCGCTGATCTCGTACCTGGAGAAGCACCAGGACGGCGCCAAGTGGCTGCTGGCGGTGTCCAATTCGCAGGGTGCCGGCCAGCTGATCCTCAGCACGCACAAGCCCGTCATCTCCATGTGGGGCTTCACCGGCACCGACCAGGCGATGACCCTCGCCAGGCTCGAGGAGCTGGTGAAGAAGGGCGAGTTGCACTACATCCAGCTCGGCGGCGGGGGCATGGGCGGCAACAGCACCCTCAGCCAGGAGATCACCAGCTGGGTGCAGAAGAACGGCACGGCGGTGAAGGAGAGCGACTACAGCACGGGCAGCTCTTCTTCGCAGAGCAGCCAGTCGAACAGCACCTCGACGATCTACCGGCTGGACCGTTCCTAATCAGTGAGCAGGAGTGAGTCTTGGACCCATATCTGGTCACTGCGGATATCCCGAACGGTGTTGGATGTCCTGGTCGCCCGCTTTCGCTCCGTGTCCGGTGACACGAATCGTGTCCGTGGTCCGGGGATACGGGGGCGGGTTTCCTCACGCCGACGAATCTCCGGTCGGGCCTGGACGGTCCGATGCCCCGCACCATCACTCTGGTGGGGCGGGGGCGGTGCCGTCCGTCGCCGGATCGGATGCCCGAGGGCGCGTCGCCCGACCGCGATGCTCGCCGCATCGTGCCGGGAAATCTTGCGGGTTGTCGTGGTGAGAGGCTGCTGCCAGTGCTGGGCGCCCCAGCGGCTGGTGTAGGCGGGGTCGACTGCCACGATCGCGATGTTCTGTTCGGCGGCCATCGAGACGAGGCGGGCTTTCAACTTCGCGGTGGGGAAGCGGGAGAGGAGGCGGCGGAAACGCTTATTGCGGCCATGCTTCTCGCGGCTGATGCCCTCGGTGAAGTCGAGGTCCTCGATGGCGATCGCGGCGGCCCCGCAACGCCGGGCGTGGTGCAGGAGCCTGGTCAGGGCGTGCCGGATCTGCGCGTCGCGGTGCTGGGTGCTGGCGGTGAGGTCGTAGAAGAACCGTTGTGGTTCGCCGACCGGGTTGCCGTGCACATCCAACTGCCAGGCGGCGAGGTGGTCGTCGTTCATGTCCACCCCCACCACTCCCCGCGCCAGCGCCGCCTGAAGCGGCAGGACCGGGGCGGCGGCGCGCTGCCAGGAGGCGGTCACATACCAGCGGCCGCGTGCCGGGTCGTGGTGGATGCGGTAGGCCACCGCCCGGTTCTCTGTGATCCGGTCCAGCCACTCCTGGCCCCGGTGCCGGAACTCCACCGGCGCGTCAAGGACGTAGCGGCCGTGCGGGGCGTTGGCCAGGTGGACCAGCGGAGCGGGGAGCTTGAGGGAGACTTGGCCGGTGTCGGTGACGCGGATCGTCTCGTTGCCGAAGCGTTTGCCGGACTCCCCGTCTGCGGCCAGGAACATCCGCTCCGCCCGCCACCGCTGCCGCCACGCGTGCTCGTCCAGGCCAGCCGCTTGCAGGTGGTGGCGGGTGTTCGCGAGGCGTTTGCCACCACGCACCACACGCACCCGGCCCGCCGCCCAGTCCGCCTCCACCACCGCCAGCCGGGCCTTCAGCGTCTGCAGACGGCGGGACTTGGCGTGCCACTCGCCCCGCGAGGCATACCCGCGCACCAGCCCCGCGCGCTTGTCGGCCCTGGCCCCCAAGGGCCGAGCCAGCCGCGCCCCGATCGAGGTGACCTGCCCGCGCAGCCACGCCATGTGGGCGGCCTGCCCACGCCGGGCCAGCGCCCACTGATCATGCGTGGCCTTGGTGATACTGCCCGCCCAGCGCGCCGACGACCTCCCCGTCAGCTCCCGCTTGCGCACCGCCCACCCCGCGGCATCATGAGCCCGCCCCTGCCGGGACCGCTCCGCGAGATCCCCGGCCGCCAGCGACCCCAAGTAGACACCGACCTCGGTGAGCACCGCCGCGTCCGCATCCGACACCCGCAGCCGGTCCCGGATCGCCACTCCGGCCGGGCCGGGCACCACGAACGACGCCGCGACCTCCCGCAGTGCGCCCACTCGTACACCCCGCCCTCTGCCGAAGATCCTCGTCCACGGCAGTCAACGAGCAGCCGCCACAAAGGTCACCCATTCGACCTGCGAACCCCCGTTCCCTCCCGAAACCGCAGGCAGCACACCCCGTCGGCAGACCCTCTTGTCGCGCAGATGAACCACCGCATCCAGTACAGGCACTCACCCACGATCACCAGAAGTCACTTCTGCTAAGTGCAGCAGCAACAGTTCCCGACCCCTCGGACGTCGGCTGACCACCACACCGGCTGTCCGCCCTACGACGATGTCCCGCGCTCTTCCGGAAAGGGCGTGGGACATCGTCGTACGCCCGACCGGCGGCGGTGCAGAGCCATCGGTGTCCCGTACAACCCTTGGGCCCCACCAGAAGTCTCCTGATCGCCAACCGCCCGTGTCCCGCAGGACAACACCAGGCAAACACGGACGGTCCGCACCCCATCGACGCGGATGCCCGCAGGTATCCCCCGCATGCAGCAGGAGAATCCCGCATGCACCAGAAGCACCTCCCGCACCTCAGACTCGCCCTCGCGACGGCCGCCGCGGCCGCGCTGACGGGCGGTCTGCTCATGGTCTCGGCGACGACGGCCACCGCCGCCGACTCGTTCAAGGTCGCCAAGGCCGACTTCAACGGCGACGGCGTCGGCGACGTCCTGGCCACGGCCGCCACCGCCTCCGTCAGCGGGCACGCCAACGCCGGCCAGGTCGTCGCCCTCTACGGCAGCACCGGCTCCGGCGTGACCTCGGCCAAGCGCACGGTCCTCAGCCAGAACTCCGGCACCGTGCCCGGCAACGCCGAGACCGGAGACCTGTTCGGCGGCGCGACGGCCTACGCCGACTTCAACGGCGACGGTTACGACGACGTCGCCGTGGCCTCGCCGTACGAGAAGGTCGGCACCGACACCGACGGCGGCGCCCTCGCGATCCTGTGGGGCTCGGCGAGCGGCCTCACCGGCAAGGCCGGCGACGTACCCGACCCGGCCGTCTCCTCGCACGACAACTGGGGCCTGTCCCTGGCCGCCGGTGACTTCGACGGCGACGGCAAGGCCGACCTGGCCGTCGGCAACTCCTCCGCCACCCTCTACGTCTACAAGGGCGGCTTCAGCAGCTCCACCGGCCTGCCCGGCGGCCGCTACACCATCAAGCCGCCGATCATGCCCGGCTCGTCCGGCTTCCCCTACGGCCCCGAGCAGCTCACCGCCGGCGACGTGAACGGCGACGGCCGCACCGACCTGGTGGTCGACGGTTACGAGACGCAGACGGACAACGGCTGGAACACCAACTACTGGGTGCCGGGCACCGCGAGCGGTCTGAGCGTCGCCGGCGTCAAGACCCTCAAGCCGGGCATCGTCACCGGCATCGGCGACATCAACGGCGACGGCTACGGCGACATCGTCACCGGCGCCGGCTGGGACGCCACCTCCGGCGACGGCCGGACCATCCCGGACTCCGCGAACGGCGGCAAGGTCAGCATCACCTACGGTTCCGCGTCCGGCCCTGCCTCGACCACCGGCATCACCCAGAACACCGGGAAC
Organism: Streptomyces sp. NPDC102270; assembly: GCF_044766405.1. Lineage (NCBI taxonomy): Bacteria > Bacillati > Actinomycetota > Actinomycetes > Kitasatosporales > Streptomycetaceae > Streptomyces > Streptomyces sp. NPDC102270. Next base: position 429,025 of record NZ_JBIWLX010000001.1, read on the forward strand.
GTCCCCGGCAGTTCGGAGAAGGGTGACGCCTTCGGCTGGGACCTGGACCTGGGCGACGTCAACGGCGACGGCTACCAGGACCTGGTCGTCTCCACCCCGAACGAGGACCTCGGCAGCGTCACCAACGCCGGCATGGTCACCGTCATGTACGGCTCCGCGAGCGGCATCAACACCTCCACCGGCCTGCAGTCCTTCGCGCAGAGCACGGCGGGCGTCCCCGGCACCGACGAGAAGAGCGACCTGTTCGGCGCCGACGTCAAGCTCGACGACGTCAACGGCGACGGCAGGGCCGACCTGGTCATCGGATCGTACGAGGACGGCGGCGACGGAGCGGTGACGTACCTGCCCTCCACCGGCACGAAGATCGGCACGACCGGCGCCCGCGCCCTGTCGGTGACCGCGGTGGGCGTCTCCACCTCGGGCTCCGCCCAGTTCGGCGCGCTCTTCGCCGACTAGGCACTGCCTCACGTTGGCGCGGACGGCGCCGTACGGCACCTGCGCGGCGCCGTCCTGTTCCCCTGAACCTCTCGCGAACGGCCCCCGATCACGTCGCCGGGGGCCGTTCGGCGTGTCAACTCGCGGAGACACGGCCCGATTTGCCGTTTCGGGTCACCCAATGGACACGTGCCATCCATTTACACGGCCGCATGTCCATGTCACGCTCCCATCTGCCGCCTCCATTCAACCCGCGTAGATGGGACCCCCTTTATGCTGGCGACACGCATCCGCAGCTGGAAGTCGGTGGCGCTCACCACCGCCGCCGTGCTGGTCGGGCTCGCCGCCCCGGTCGTGACCACGACCCCGGCCGCCGCCACGACGACCGCGTACGACGCGACGTACTACAAGAGCGCGGTCGGCAAGACGGGCACGAGCCTGAAGTCCTCCCTGCACACGATCATCAGCGCCAACGTCTCGAAGATCTCGTACTCCGCGGTGTGGGACGCGCTCAAGGTCACCGACCAGGACCCGAACAACAGCAGCAACGTGATCCTGCTGTACAGCGGCGTCTCCCGCAGCAAGTCCCTCAACGGCGGCGACACGGGCGACTGGAACCGTGAGCACGTATGGGCCAAGTCCCACGGCGACTTCGGCGAGGTGACCGGGCCCGGCACCGACCTGCACCACCTGCGCCCCGCGGACGTCCAGGTCAACAGCATCCGCGGCAACCTCGACTTCGACAACGGCGGCAGCGCCGTCACCAACGGCGGCGGCAGCACCGTGGACTCCGACTCCTTCGCGCCGCGCGCCGCGGACCGGGGCGACGTGGCCCGCATGATCCTCTACATGGCCGTGCGCTACGACGGCGGCGACGGCTTCGCCGACCTGGAGCCCAACGAGAAGGTCGGCAACGGCTCCAACCCGTACATCGGCAAGCTCTCCGTCCTCAAGGCGTGGAACGAGGCGGACCCGCCGAGCGCCTTCGAGGAGAAGCGCAACCAGGTCATCTACGACACCTACCAGCACAACCGCAACCCGTTCATCGACCACCCGGAGTGGGTCGAGGCGATCTGGTAGGCGCCCGTCTGGCCCGGCTACAGGTGCGTAGGCGCGAACATCCGCAGCACCGCCGGAAGCACGACCACCGACGGCCCCGGTGAGCCGAGCGCCTTCGCCAGGTCGTCCGCGAGGTTCCCGGGAGTCGTACGGACCCCGGGGACGCCGAAGGACTCGGCCAGTGCCACGTAGTCGGGACGGGTCAGTTCCGTCGCCGTGGCCTGGCCGAAGGCGTCCGTCATGTACTCGCGCAGGATGCCGTAGCCGCCGTCGTCGACGATCAGCCAGGTGACGTTCAGGGCGTACTGGCGGGCCGTGGCCAGCTCGGCGATCGAGTACAGCGCCCCTCCGTCACCCGACACCGCCAGGACCGGGCGGGTCGGGTCGGCCACCGCCGCGCCCAGCGCCGCCGGGAAGCCGTAGCCCAGACCTCCGGCGCCCTGGGCGGAGTGGAGCAGGTTGGGGCCCTTGGCGTCGAAGGCCGACCAGGCCCAGTACGCGAGGATCGTCATGTCCCAGAAGGACGGGGAGTCGGCGGGCAGCGCCCGGCGGACCGACGCCAGCACGTCCTGCTCCAGGGTGAGTTCCTGGGCGGCGATACGGGCGGAAACGCGGGCCAGCACGTCACGTACACGCTCCGCGGCCTGCGCGTCCTCCCGCGGGGACACCGTCTCCAGCACTGCCTGCAACGCCAGTCGCGCGTCCGCGTGGATGCCGAGCGCGGGGTGGTTGGACTCCAGCTTCCCGAGGTCCGCCTCGATCTGGACGACCCGGCCCCGCGGCTTGAACGTGTGGTAGTTCGACGAGAGTTCGCCCAGCCCCGAACCCACCACCAGGAGTACGTCCGCGTCCTCCAGGAAGTCCGTGGTGTGGCGGTCCTCGATCCAGGACTGGAGGGACAGGGGGTGCGTCCAGGGGAAGGCGCCCTTGCCGCCGGGCGTGGTGACCACCGGCGCCTGAAGCGTCTCCGCCAGCTGTCGCAGCTTGCGGGACGCGTCCGCCCGTACGACCCCCCCGCCCGCGATGATCGCCGGGCGGGCGGCGTTCGACAGCAGGTCGGCCGCCACCGCGGTGAGTTCGGGGCGCGGCGGCAGCTCCTCGGGGAAGGCGTCGCCGCCCGTCACCACGGGGATCAGGGTCGGGGACAGCAGCACGTCCTGCGGGATCTCCACCCACACCGGGCCGTGCGGGGCGGTCAGCGCCGACTTCCAGGCCGCCTCGATCGCGGAGGGGATCTGGGACTGGGCGCGGACGGTGTGGACCGACTTGACCACGCCCCTGAACGAGGCGGCCTGGTCCGGGAGTTCGTGCAGATAGCCGTGGCGGCCGCCGCCGAGGCCGGCCGTGGGGATCTGGCTGCTGATCGCCAGCACCGGGGCCGACGCGGCGGCCGCCTCCTGGAGGGCCGCAAGGGAGGTCAGCGCCCCGGGTCCCGTCGACAGCAGCAGTGGCGCCGCCTCCCCCGTGATCCGGCCGTACGCGTCGGCCGCGAAGCCCGCGTTGTTCTCCACCCGCAGGCCGATGTACCGCAGGTCTGAGCGCCGCAGCGCGTCGAAGACGCCGAGCGCGTGCTGGCCGGGCAGACCGAAGACGGTCGTCGCGCCGAGCGCGGCCAGCGTCTCCACGACCAGGTCTCCGCCGTTGCGGCCGGCAGGAGGGTTGAGCGCAGCGGAGATCTGCGCCTCCGTCGGACGGAGCACCAGGTCGTGGTCGTGAGTCACTGCGCGCGGGCCTCTGCAATCTGGCGGGACATGATCGTGGTCAGTTCGTAGGCGGTGTGGGAGGCCGCCACCGACGTGATCTCCGCGTGGTCGTACGCGGGGGCCACCTCGACGACGTCCGCCGACACCAGGTTGCACGATGCCAGACCCCGCAGGATCTCCAGCAGCTCGCGGGAGGTCATGCCGCCCGCCTCGGGGGTGCCCGTGCCGGGCGCGTGGGCCGGGTCCAGGCAGTCGATGTCGATGGAGATGTAGAGGGGGCGGTCCCCGATGCGCTGCCGGAGCTGGTCGGCGACCTCGTCCACGCCACGCCGCATGACATCGGCGGACGTGACGATGCCGAAGCCCAGCTTGGCGTCGTCGTCCAGGTCCTGCTTGCCGTACAGCGGCCCGCGGGTGCCCACGTGGGAGAGGGCTGAGGTGTCGAGGATGCCCTCCTCCACCGCCCGCCGGAACGGGGTCCCGTGCGTGTACTCGGCGCCGAAGTAGGTGTCCCAGGTGTCGAGGTGGGCGTCGAAGTGCAGCAGGGCGACCGGGCCGTGCTTCTTCGCGACGGACCTGAGCAGCGGGAGGGCGATGGTGTGGTCGCCGCCCAGGGTCATCAGGCGGGCGCCGGTGCCGAGGAGGTCGTCCGCCGCCGCCTCGATCGTCTCGACGGCCTCGTTGATGTTGAACGGGTTCACGGCGATGTCCCCGCCGTCCGCGACCTGTGCCAGCGCGAAGGGGGACGCGTCCTGCGCCGGGTTGTAGGGCCTGAGCAGCCGGGACGCCTCACGGATCGCGTTGCCGCCGAAGCGGGCGCCGGGCCGGTAGGAGACACCCGAGTCGAAGGGCACGCCCACGACGGCGACGTCGGCCCGCCCGACCTCGTCGAGGCGCGGCAGCCGGGCGAAGGTCGCGGGTCCGGCGTAGCGCGGGATGCGGGAGGAGTCGACGGGGCCGCGGGGGGTCTCGGGGGCGCTCATGGTCGTATGCCTTCCTTCTGTCGTCTGCCGTCGACACTAGGTGGGCGGAAACCTGCTGCGAAGTGTACGTTTCATCCATTCACGCGGTACTGGATGGAGGGAACGTCCATCATGCCGGACCCGTCGGTCCCACCCACCCCACCGGTCCCGCTGGCGGCGCTGCTGGCCCGCGAGGACCTGGCGCTGCGGCAGATCGCGGGGCCCTCGGAGCCCGCCGCGGTGATCCACTGGGCGCACACCTCGGAGATGGCGGACCCGTACCCGTATCTGCTGGGCGGTGAGCTGCTGCTGACGGCCGGGGTGCACATTCCGGAGGCGGCGGATTCGGGGACGTACTTCGACGACTATGTGTCGAGGATCGTCGCGGCGGGCGGCGCGGCCCTCGGCTTCGGCGTGGCGCCGGTGCACGACACGGTCCCGCGCGCGCTGGTGGCGGCCTGCGAGGCGTACGGACTCCCGCTGCTGGAGGTCCCTCCCCGGACCACGTTCTCCGCCGTGGCCCGCGCGGTCTGGCAGCTGATGGCCCAGGCCCGCCACACGGAACTGCGCCGGGTGACCGAGGCCCAGCAGAGCCTGGCGGCGGCCGCGTCCCGCCCGGACCCGGTGCCGTCCGTGCTGCGGCAACTCGCCCAGCGGGTGGGGGGACGGGCGGTGCTCTTCGGACCGGACGGCACGGAGGTCGCGGTGGCCGGGCGGGCCTCAGGGGGCCTTGAAGCCCGGGAAGTACGGGAGGCGTTGGCGGCGCTGACGCGGATCGTCCGACCGGCGGCCACGGCCCCGTCCGCCGGACCGGCGCCGACCGGGCCGGTCGGCGCCACCGCCCCCGGCAACACCCGCACGCCCCTGGCCGCCACACCTGCCCCCGCCTCCCCCACCGCTCCCACCTCAGCCACCGACACCGTCGCTGACGTGCACCTCGCCGCCTACTCCCTCGGTGCCGGACACGGCTTCGTCCTCGGCGTCGCCGCGCCGCAGCGCGATCCCGGTGACCACACCATCGCCTCCGTCGCCGCCGTGCTGCTGTCCTTGCTCACCGGTGAGCATCAGAGCGGGTCGGGGGCGGCGCGGTCGTCCGCACTGGTACGGCTGCTGCTGGGCGCCCCCGCCCAGGACGTGGCCCCGCTCCTCGGGGGCGAGCGGTGGGTCGTCGTGCACGCCCGGCCCGACACGCTCGCCGCTCCCGACGCGGTCGGGGCCTCCGCGCTCGGCGCCGCACTCGGGTCGCCGCTCGTCGACGTGGCGCGGGAGGTCGTACGGGTGCTGCTGCCCGCCGACCGGGAACCGGCTCCGCAGCCGGGGTGGACGCTGGGGGTCAGTGCTGTCGCCGGACCGCGGGAGTGGGCCGTCGCCGACACCCAGGCAGCCCGTGCGCTGGCCCGCGCCCGCGCGACCCGCGCCGGACTGGTCCGGTACCGGGCCCGGCCGGCGCTCGCCGACCTGGTGCCGGAGACGGACGCCGAGGCACACGCCCGGGCACTGCTGGCCTGCCTCGAAGGCAGCCCCGCCCTCCCGGAGACCCTCCGCACCTGGCTGTCCCTGCACGGCAGTTGGGACCGTACGGCGGTCGCGCTCGACGTGCACCGCAACACCGTGCGGCAGCGGATCGCGAAGTGCGCGGCGCTGCTGGAGCTGGACCTGGACGACCCGGACGTACGGATGGAGCTGTGGTTCGCGCTGCGCCGGTCGTGAGCGCGTGACCCGCGTCCCAGCGGGCGGGATGCGAGGCGGTGGCCTGAAGGCGTGCCTCAGAATGGGAGGCATGCCGATACCCGGGACACCCAGCCGCGCCGAGCTCGTCGACCACCTTGTGAAGACCCGTATCGCGGGCGAGGTGGCCACCCCGCGGGAGAACAACCTCTCCCACTACCGCCAGCTGGCGAACGGCAACCGTCACTACTGGTTCGGTCTGGAGCTCGGGGACCGCTGGAGCGACGAGCAGGACGTGCTCGCGGTGATGGCGGAGCGGGTGGGCGTCAACGACGACCCGGAGTACCGGTACGGGCAGGACACCATCGACCCGGAGCTGACCGTCGGAGGTCTGGAGCGGATGGCGGCCCGGCTGCGCAAGGCGGCGGACGGGCAGCAGCGGGTGCTCCTCGCGACCGGCCACCCCGGCGGCCTGCTCGACGTCCACCACGCCACCGGCGCCGCGCTGCGTGCCGCCGGCTGCGAGATCGTCGTCATCCCGGACGGGCTGCAGACGGACGAGGGGTACGTGATGCAGTTCGCGGACGTGGCGGTCCTGGAGCACGGCGCGACGCTGTGGCACACCCACTCCGGCGACCCGATGAAGGCCATCCTCACGGCCCTGGAGCGCGAGGGCCGCCCGCTGCCCGACCTGGTCGTCGCCGACCACGGCTGGGCGGGATACGCCGCTCAGCACGGCGTGGACGCGGTGGGCTACGCCGACTCCAACGACCCGGCGCTCTTCGTGGGCGAGGCCGAGGGCACGGTGCAGGTGACCGTCCCCCTCGACGACCACGTGGTGAGCCCGCGTTACTACGACCCGATGACGGCGTATCTGCTGAGCGAGGCCGGACTGTCGTAGGCGCGGGTCACCTGGGCGCGCGGACCACGCCCTCCTGGATCACCGAGACGGCGAGGCGGCCGTCCTGGGTGTAGATGCGGGCCTGGCCCAGGCCCCGGCCGCCGGAGGCCGACGGGGACTCCTGGTCGTACAGGAGCCATTCGTCGGCGCGGAAGGGGCGGTGGAACCACATCGCGTGGTCCAGCGAGGCCCCGACGACGTCTCCGACCGCCCAGCCGCCGCGGCCGTGCGCGAGCAGGATCGAGTCGAGGAGCGTCATGTCGGAGACGTAGGTGGCGAGGACGACGTGCAGCAGCGGGTCGTCCGCGAGCTTGCCGTTGGTGCGGAACCAGACCTGGGAGTGCGGTTCGCGCGGCTCGCCGAACTTTCCGAACGGCGGTTCGTCGACGTACCGCAGGTCGATCGCCTCACGGGCCTCGAGGAACCGCTCGACGACCGCCGGGTCCAGGTGGTCGTAGCCGCGCAGCCGGTCCGCGGAGGTGGGCAGCGTCGCCGGGTCGGGGGCGGCCGGCATGGCGGCCTGGTGGTCGAAGCCGTCCTCGTACCGCTGGAAGGAGGCGGAGAGGGCGAAGATCGGCTGGCCGTGCTGGACCGCGAGGACGCGGCGGGCGGTGAAGGACCGGCCGTCGTTCATGCGGTCGACGGTGTAGACGATCGGCGCGCCCGGGTCGCCGGGGCGCAGGAAGTACGCGTGCAGGGAGTGGGCGAGCCGGTCCTCGGGGACCGTGCGCCCGGCGGCGACCAGCGCCTGCGCCGCGACCTGCCCGCCGAAGACGCGGGGGACGACGGCGGGGCGGGAGTCGCCGCGGAAGATGTCCTCCTCGATCTGCTCGATGTCGAGCAGATCGAGGAGGTCCTGAAGTGCCTGGCTCATGGGGTTCTTTTGTACCGGCCGGTGATTGCGGGCGGCTTACAGACCCATGTCCTTCGCGATGATCGTCTTCATGATCTCGCTGGTGCCGCCGTAGATGCGGTTGACGCGGTTGTCCGCGTACAGGCGGGCGATCGGGTACTCGTTCATGAAGCCGTAGCCACCGTGCAACTGGAGGCAGCGGTCGATCACGCGGTGGGCGACCTCGGTGCAGAACAGCTTGGCGGAGGCGGCCTCGGCGGGGGTGAGTTCACCGGCGTCGAGGGCTTCGAGCGCGCGGTCGGCGACGGCCTCGGCCGCGTCGACCTCGGCCTGGCAGGCGGCCAGCTCGAACTTGGTGTTCTGGAAGGAGGCGACCGTCTTGCCGAAGACGGTGCGGTCCTGGACGTACTGCTTGGCGAACCGGACGGCGGCCTTGGCCTGCGCGTAGGCGCCGAAGGCGATGCCCCAGCGCTCGGAGGCGAGGTTGTGGCCGAGGTAGTAGAAGCCCTTGTTCTCCTCGCCGAGGAGGTCCTCGACGGGCACCTTGACGTCGACGAACGCGAGCTCGGCGGTGTCGGAGGTCTTCAGGCCGAGCTTGTCGAGCTTGCGGCCGACGGAGTAGCCCTCGGACTTGGTGTCCACGGCGAACAGGGAGATGCCGAAGCGGCGGTCCTCGGCGGTGGGCGCGGAGGTTCGGGCGCAGACGATCACCCGGTCGGCGTGCACACCACCGGTGATGAAGGTCTTGGCGCCGTTGAGGACGTAGTGCGTGCCGTCCTCGGAGAGCTTGGCGGTGGTCTTCATGCCCGCGAGGTCGGAGCCGGTGCCCGGCTCGGTCATCGCGAGGGCCCACATCTCCTCGCCGGTGACGAACTTCGGCAGGAACCGCTTCTTCTGCTCGTCGGTGGCGAGCATCTTGATGTACGGCAGGCCCAGCAGGACGTGCACACCGGAGCCGCCGAACTGCACGCCCGCGCGGGCGGTCTCCTCGTACATCACGGCCTCGAACTTGTACGAGTCGATGCCGGCGCCGCCGAACTCCTCGTCCACGCGGATGCCGAAGATGCCGAGCTCGGCGAGCTTGTAGTAGAAGTCGCGCGGCGCCTGGCCGGCTGCGAACCACTCGTCGTAGACGGGGACGACCTCGGCCTCGATGAAGGCGCGCAGGGTCTCCCGGAACGCCTCATGGTCCTCGTTGAACACAGTACGGCGCACCGCCGCCACCTCCAGGTACGTGTCTAAGCGCTTGCTCAGAACACAAAGGTACCGGCCGGTAAGGAGGCGAGTCCAGAGGTGATCCCGTAACGCTCGTCACGCCGCCGCGGCCGCGAACGCCCCCCGGGCCATGCGGTGCAGCAGCTCCGCGGTGGCGCCGCGCCCCGGGAGCGAGCCGGGGCGGCCCAGGTGCGGGGTGGAGTTCAGGAGGCCGAAGACGGAGTGCACGGCCGAGCGGGCGGCGGGTTCCGCGAGGCCGGGGTAGACCTCGCGCAGGATCTCCACCCACAGCTCGACGTACTGCCGCTGCAGCTGCCGCACCAGCTTGCGGTCGCTGTCCCGGAGGCGGTCCAGCTCGCGGTCGTGCAGGGTGATCAGGGGGCGGTCGTCGAGTGCGAAGTCGATGTGGCCCTCGATCAGCGAGTCCAGCAGCGCCCCGGGGTCCTGGCCGCCCGACTCGGCGACCCGCCGCTTGCCGCCCGTCAGCAGCCGGCCGCTGATGCCGACCAGCAGCTCCGCCAGCATCGCGTCCTTGCCCGCGAAGTGCCGGTAGAGCCCGGGTCCGCTGATCCCGACCGCCGCGCCTATCTCGTCCACGCCCACGCCGTGGAACCCGCGCTCGGCGAACAGCCGCGCGGCCTCCTTGAGGATCTGCTCGCGGCGGGTGGGGGCGTCGGTTCTCGTGGCCATGCAAGCAATTCTAGACAGGGAGGTTAGCGGTCGTTAACCTGAAGGAAATGGTTAACGCTCATTAACAGGCGATCACTGGGTGAGGGGACCGCGAGGACATGGATCAGGCACCCGAGCTGACGAGCGCGGCGGACCCCGCGTCTCCGGCCTGGAAGGCCAATGAGGAGGCCCACCGGGCCCTCGTGGACGAGCTGCGGGACAAGCTCGCGGCGGCCGGGCTGGGCGGCGGGGACAGGGCGCGTGAGCGGCACACCGCGCGCGGGAAGCTGTTGCCCCGGGACCGGGTCGACAGCCTCCTCGACCCCGGCTCGCCCTTCCTGGAGCTGGCCCCCCTCGCGGCCGAGGGGATGTACGACGGACAGGCCCCGGCCGCCGGGGTCATCGCCGGGATCGGGCGGGTGAGCGGACGCGAGTGCGTGATCGTCGCCAACGACGCCACCGTCAAGGGCGGCACCTACTACCCGATGACGGTGAAGAAGCACCTGCGCGCGCAGGAGGTCGCCCTCGACAACCGCCTGCCCTGCATCTACCTCGTGGACTCCGGCGGCGCCTTCCTGCCCATGCAGGACGAGGTCTTCCCGGACCGCGAGCACTTCGGGCGGATCTTCTACAACCAGGCCCGGATGTCGGGTGCGGGCATTCCGCAGATCGCCGCCGTGCTCGGCTCGTGCACGGCAGGCGGCGCCTACGTCCCCGCCATGAGCGACGAGGCCGTCATCGTCCGCAACCAGGGCACGATCTTCCTCGGCGGTCCCCCGTTGGTGAAGGCCGCCACCGGCGAGGTCGTCACCGCGGAGGAGCTCGGCGGCGGCGAGGTGCACTCCCGGATCTCCGGCGTCACCGACCACCTCGCCGAGGACGACGCCCACGCGCTGAGGATCGTGCGGAACATCGCCGCGACCCTTCCCGCGCGCGGGCCGCTGCCGTGGTCCGTCGAGCCCGCGGTGGAGCCCAAGGTCGACCCCCACGGCCTCTACGGCGCCGTGCCGACCGACTCGCGCACCCCCTACGACGTCCGCGAGATCATCGCGCGCATCACGGACGGTTCCCGCTTCGCCGAGTTCAAGGCCGAGTTCGGGCAGACCCTGGTCACCGGCTTCGCCCGGATCCACGGCCACCCGGTGGGGATCGTCGCCAACAACGGCATCCTGTTCTCCGAGTCGGCCCAGAAGGGCGCCCACTTCATCGAGCTGTGCGACCAGCGCGGCATCCCGCTGCTGTTCCTCCAGAACATCTCGGGCTTCATGGTCGGCAAGGACTACGAGGCCGGCGGCATCGCCAAGCACGGCGCCAAGATGGTGACCGCGGTCGCCTGCACGCGCGTGCCCAAGCTGACCGTGGTCGTCGGCGGGTCGTACGGCGCCGGGAACTACTCCATGTGCGGCCGGGCCTACTCCCCGCGCTTCCTGTGGATGTGGCCCAACGCCAAGATCTCCGTGATGGGCGGCGAGCAGGCCGCGTCGGTCCTCGCGACCGTCAAGCGGGACCAGTTGGAGCAGCGGGGCGAGAGCTGGTCCGCCGAGGACGAGGACGCCTTCAAGGACCCGATCCGCGCCCAGTACGAGCGTCAGGGCAACGCCTACTACGCCACCGCCCGCCTCTGGGACGACGGGGTCATCGACCCGCTCGACACCCGTCAGGTGCTCGGCCTGGCCCTGACCGCATGCGCCAACGCGCCGCTGGGCGACCCCCAGTTCGGCGTCTTCCGGATGTGAGGACCCATGTTTGACACAGTGCTTGTCGCCAACCGGGGCGAGATCGCGGTCCGCGTCATCCGCACCCTGCGCGCCCTGGGCGTGCGGTCGGTGGCCGTCTTCTCCGACGCGGACGCCGACGCGCGGCACGTCCGGGAGGCCGACACCGCCGTACGGCTGGGACCGGCGCCGGCCGCCGAGAGCTATCTGTCCGCCGAGCGCCTCCTGGAGGCGGCCGCCCGCACCGGCGCCCAGGCCGTCCACCCCGGCTACGGCTTCCTCGCCGAGAACGCGGCCTTCGCGCGCGCGTGCGAAGCAGCCGGGCTGGTCTTCATCGGGCCGACGGCGGACTCCATCGCCCTGATGGGTGACAAGATCCGCGCCAAGGAGACGGTCGAGGCGGCCGGAGTGCCGGTCGTGCCCGGCGGCCGTGACCCCGAACTCGCCGAGGCCGCGCGCGCGTTGGGCGCCCCGGTACTGCTGAAGCCCAGCGCGGGCGGTGGCGGCAAGGGCATGCGGCTGGTCCGGGACCTCACCGTCCTGGAGGAGGAGATCGCCGCCGCCCGCCGCGAGGCCCGCACCTCCTTCGGGGACGACACCCTGCTCGTGGAGCGGTGGGTCGACCGGCCCCGGCACATCGAGATCCAGGTGCTGGCCGACGGCCACGGGAACGTGATCCACCTCGGCGAGCGCGAGTGCTCCCTCCAGCGCCGGCACCAGAAGATCATCGAGGAGGCGCCCAGCGTCCTCCTCGACAAGGACACGCGCGCGGCGATGGGCGAGGCGGCGGTCGAGGCGGCCCGCTCCTGCGGCTACCGGGGCGCGGGCACCGTGGAGTTCATCGTGCCGGGCGACGACCCGTCGTCGTACTACTTCATGGAGATGAACACCCGCCTCCAGGTGGAGCACCCGGTCACCGAGCTGATCACCGGCCTGGACCTGGTGGAGTGGCAGCTGCGGGTGGCGGCGGGCGAGCGGCTGCCGTTCGGGCAGGAGGAGGTCCGGCTGACCGGGCACGCGATCGAGGCCCGGATCTGCGCCGAGGTCCCGTCGAAGGGCTTCCTCCCCTCCGGCGGCACCGTGCTCCGCCTCCACGAACCCCAGGGCGACGGAGTCCGCACCGACTCCGGGCTCAGCGAGGGCACCGAGGTCGGCAGCCTGTACGACCCGATGCTGTCCAAGGTCATCGCCTACGGCCCGGACCGCGCGACCGCGCTCAGGAAGCTCCGGGCGGCCCTCGCGCGGACGGTGACGCTCGGGGTGCAGACCAACGCGGGGTTCCTGCGTCGGCTGCTGGCCCATCCGGCGGTGGTCGCGGGCGAGTTGGACACCGGTCTGGTCGAGCGCGTGGTGGACGACCTGGTCTCCACGGACGTACCGGACGAGGTGTACGAGGCGGCGGCGGCCGTACGGCTCGAGGCGTTGCGTCCTCGCGGAGAGGGCTGGACCGATCCGTTCTCGGTGCCGAGCGGCTGGCGGCTCGGGGGCTCCGGGTTCACGAAGGCCGTCGGCTTCCCGCTGAGCGTGCAGGAGCCCGTGGAGTACGTCCCGCGCGGCACCCACACCGTCACCGACGACCAGGTCACCGTCACCCTCGACGGCGTCCGGCACACCTTCCACCGGGCCGGCGACTGGGTGGGCCGGGACGGCGACGCCTGGCACGTCCGCGACCACGACCCGGTGGCCGCGTCCCTCACCCGCGGCGGGCACGCCGGTGCCGAATCCCTGACCGCCCCCATGCCCGGCACGGTGACCGTGGTGAAGGTGGCCGTCGGCGAGGAGGTGGCCGCGGGGCAGAGTCTGCTCGTCGTCGAGGCGATGAAGATGGAGCACGTCATCTCCGCCCCGCACGCCGGCACGGTCGCCGAGCTGGACGTCACGCCGGGCACCACGGTCGCCATGGACCAGGTGCTGGCGGTCATCACCCCCGTGGAGGACGAGCGATGACACTCCCCATGGTCGTACCGGAGAGCGGGCTCCCGGCCCGCGTCCGCATCCACGAGGTCGGCGCCCGCGACGGCCTGCAGAACGAGAAGTCGACCGTGCCCACCGAGGTCAAGGCGGAGTTCGTGCGCCGCCTGGCCGACGCGGGACTCACCACGATCGAGGCGACGAGCTTCGTCCACCCCAAGTGGGTGCCCCAACTCGCCGACGCGGAGCAGCTGTTCCCGCAGCTCTCCGACCTGCCCGTGGACCTGCCCGTCCTCGTCCCGAACGAACGGGGCCTGGACCGCGCGCTGGCCCTCGGAGCCCGCCGGGTCGCCGTGTTCGCCAGCGCCACCGAGTCCTTCGCCAAGGCCAACCTCAACCGCACGGTCGACGAGGCCCTGGCGGGGTTCGAGCCGGTCGTCGCGCGGGCGAGGGCCGAGGGTGTGCACGTGCGCGGCTACCTGTCGATGTGCTTCGGCGACCCGTGGGAGGGCGCCGTCCCGATTCCTCAGGTCACCAAGGTCTGCCGCGCCCTGCTCGACATGGGCTGTGACGAGCTGAGCCTCGGCGACACCATCGGAGTGGCGACGCCGGGGCACGTACGCGCGCTGCTGACCGAACTCGACGTCCCCGTCGAGAAGGTGGGTGTGCACTTCCACGACACCTACGGCCAGGCCCTCGCCAACACCTACGCGGCCCTGCAACACGGGGTCACGACGGTCGACGCCTCCGCGGGCGGCCTCGGCGGCTGCCCGTACGCCAAGTCCGCCACCGGCAACCTCGCCACCGAGGACCTCGTGTGGATGCTCCAGGGCCTCGGCATCGACACCGGTGTCGACCTCGGCCGTCTCGTCGCCACCAGCGTGTGGATGGCCGAACACCTGGGCCGACCCAGCCCGTCCCGCACCGTCCACGCCCTCTCCCACCAGGAGTGAACCCCCGATGGACCACCGCCTCTCCCCCGAGCTGGAAGAACTCCGCCGTACCGTCGAGGAGTTCGCCCATGACGTAGTGGCGCCGAAGATCGGCGAGTACTACGAACACCACGAGTTCCCGTACGAGATCGTCCGCGAGATGGGCCGCATGGGCCTGTTCGGGCTGCCGTTCCCCGAGGAGTACGGCGGTATGGGCGGCGACTACCTGGCGCTCGGCCTCGTACTGGAGGAACTCGCGCGCGTGGACTCCTCGGTGGCGATCACCCTGGAGGCCGGCGTCTCCCTGGGCGCCATGCCGATCCACCTGTTCGGCACCGAGGAGCAGAAGCGCGAGTGGCTGCCCCGGCTGTGCTCGGGCGAGATCCTGGGCGCGTTCGGCCTCACGGAACCGGACGGCGGCAGCGACGCCGGGGCGACCCGGACGACGGCCCGCCTGGACCCGGACACCGACGAGTGGCTCATCAACGGCACCAAGTGCTTCATCACCAACTCCGGCACCGACATCACGGGCCTGGTCACCGTCACCGCCGTCACCGGCCGCAAGCCGGACGGCAAACCCCTGATCTCCTCGATCATCGTGCCGTCCGGCACACCGGGCTTCTCGGTCGCGGCGCCGTACTCGAAGGTCGGCTGGAACGCCTCCGACACCCGTGAGCTGTCCTTCTCCGACGTCCGGGTCCCGGCGGCGAACCTGCTGGGCGAACAGGGCCGCGGTTACGCCCAGTTCCTGCGCATCCTCGACGAGGGCCGGATCGCCATCGCGGCCCTCGCGACCGGGCTCGCGCAGGGCTGTGTGGACGAGTCGGTGAAGTACGCGAAGGAGCGGGAGGCCTTCGGGCGGCCCATCGGCGCCAACCAGGCGATCCAGTTCAAGATCGCCGACATGGAGATGAGGGCCCACACGGCCCGCCTCTCCTGGCGGGACGCGGCCTCGCGCCTGGTCGCCGGTGAGCCCTTCAAGAAGGAGGCGGCCCTCGCCAAGCTGTATTCCTCCACGATCGCCGTGGACAACGCCCGCGACGCCACACAGATCCACGGCGGCTACGGCTTCATGAACGAGTACCCGGTCGCCCGTATGTGGCGCGACTCCAAGATCCTGGAGATCGGCGAGGGCACGAGCGAGGTCCAGCGGATGCTGATCGCACGCGAGTTGGGGCTTATCGGCTAGACCGGAGCCCACCGGGCACTCACCGCTTCGACGGGGCGGCGCCCCGCCCTCTGGACAATTGATGAGGTTAGGCTAACCTACCTTCGAACTTGTCCGGCGGGCGCCTCGCCCCGTTCGAAAGCAGCCATACATGTCCAACGCAAGAGCCGCCCACCTCACCCGCCGTGGCATCCTCGCCGCGGGCGGCGCACTCGGCCTCGGCGCCGTGCTCGCGGCCTGTGGTGACGACGACTCCGGCAGCGAGGGCTCTGGCAAGGGGACCACGGCCGCGAAGTCCGGGGCGTGGACCTTCAAGGACGACCGCGGTACGACCGTGAAGCTCGACAAGGTCCCCACGAAGATCGTCGCCTTCGTCGGCGTCGCCGCCGCGCTCCACGACTACGGCATCGAGGTCAAGGGCGTCTTCGGCCCCACCAAGACCAAGGACGGCAAGGCCGACGTCCAGGCCGGCGACATGGACGTCAGCAAGCTGACCGTCTTCGGCAACGTCTGGGACCAGTTCAACGTCGAGCAGTACGCGGCCTTCGCGCCCGAGGTCCTCATCACCACGACCTTCGACAGCGCCGGCACCCTCTGGTACGTCCCCGCGGCCTCCGCGTCCAAGATCGCCAAGCTGGCGCCGAGCATCGCGGTCTCCGCGTACGACCGTCAGATCACCACGCCCCTGCAGCGGGTGTGGGAGCTGGCCGAGTCCCTCGGCGCCGACATGACGGCGGCGAAGGTCACCGACGCGAAGAAGCGGTTCGAGTCGGCCTCGGAGCGCTTGCGCGCCGCTGCCAAGGCCCACCCCGACATCAAGGTGCTCGCCGGGTCGGCGGCCCAGGACGTCTTCTACGTCTCCGGCTCCAACCTGTCCATCGACCTCGAGTACTTCAAGGCGCTCGGCGTGAACTTCGTGGAGCCCCCGGCGTCCGTGCTCAAGGCCTCCGGCGGCTGGTACGAGTCGCTGAGCTGGGAGAACGTCGACAAGTACGCGGCCGACATCATCATGATGGACGACCGTACGGCGACGATCCAGCCGGCCGACATCACCGAGGCGACCTGGAAGAAGCTGCCCGCGGTCAAGGCGGGGCAGGTCATCGCGCGGTCGCCGGAGCCGATCCTGTCGTACGACAAGTGCGTGGCGATGGTGGAGAACCTCGCCAAGGCGATCGAGACCGCGAAGAAGGTCAGCTGACTCCGTAGCACTTCCTGAACCCCAGGAGCCCGACATGACGACGGCCGTAGCCGCCCCGTTCCGTTTCTTCTCCCTCCAGGTCGTACGGACGAGGCGGCTCGGGCCGTCTCTGGTCCGGGTCAGCTTCACCGGGGAGGATCTCCAGCACTTCTACTCCGACGGACGCGACCAGTCGCTGTCCCTGTTCCTCCCCGCCGAGGGCCGGACCGAGCCCGGGGTTCCCGTCGAGCTCGGGGACGGCTGGTGGCAGGCCTGGCGTGAACTCCCCGACGACGTACGGGCCGTGATGCGGTCGTACACCCTGCGAGGGCTCCGCCGGGACCCCGACGAGATCGACATCGACTTCGTGCTGCACGAGCCCGCCGGACCCGCCTCCCGGTGGGCCGCGCGGGCCGCCGCGGGCGACCGGGTCCAGTTGCTCGGGCCCGCCGTCGCCGACAACCGGGCGATCCGGTTCCGGCCGCCCGAGGACACCGATCTCGTCCTGCTGTGGGGGGACGAGACCGCGCTGCCCGCCGTCTCCGCGATCCTCGAAGCCCTCCCCGCCGGACAGCGCGCCCGCGTCTGGCTGGAGGTGCACGACGCCGGGGACATCCAGGACCTCGCGACCGAGGCGGACGCCGAGATCACCTGGCTGGTGACCGACCCGGCCGGCGCCCCGTGCTCCCCCCTGGCGCTCGACGCCCTGCGGGCCGCCCGACTCCCGCACGCCGAGCGGCCGTACGTCTGGATCGCGGGCGAGTCCGGGTGCGTGAAGGAGCTGCGTCGGTACTTCGTGCGGGAGCGCGGGATCGACCGGCGCCGGGTCACCTTCGTCGGGTACTGGCGGCAGGGGATGACCGAGGAGCAGCTGCGGGCGGCCGAGTAACTGCCGCCAAGTGACGCCGGTCACGGGTGGGGCAGGTTTCGACCCTTGTTAATTAGGTTAGGCTTACCTAAGTTGAGCCGGGCACCGCCCCGCTCCTGCCCCGTCCCGCATGGATTTCCCCACCGGAGGGCCCCCACATGCGCTCGCACCTGCTCAATGACACGACCGCGGAGAGCTACCGCCGCTCCGTGACCGAAGGAATCGAGCGGGTGGCGGCCAAACTCGCCACCACCACAAGGCCGTTCACCGGCATCACCGTCGACGCCCTCTCCCCCCGCATCGACGAGATCGACCTCGACAAGCCCCTGCTGGACACGACGGCGGTGCTCGACGAGCTGGAGGACGTCTACCTCCGGGACGCGGTCTACTTTCACCATCCCCGCTACCTCGCCCACCTCAACTGCCCGGTCGTCATCCCGGCCGTGCTCGGCGAGGCCATCCTCTCCGCCGTCAACTCCTCCCTGGACACCTGGGACCAGTCGGCCGGCGGCACCCTCATCGAGCGCAAACTGATCGACTGGACGACCGCGCGCATCGGACTGGGCCCGGTCGCCGACGGCGTGTTCACCTCGGGCGGGACACAGTCCAACCTCCAGGCGCTGCTGCTGGCCCGCGAGGAGGCGAAGACCGACTCCCTGGCGAGACTGCGCGTCTTCGCCTCCGAGGTCAGCCACTTCAGCGTCAAGAAGTCGGCGAAACTGCTCGGCCTCGGCCAGGACGCCGTGGTCTCGATCCCCGTCGACCACGACAAGCGGATGCAGACCGTCGCCCTCGCCCGTGAGCTGGAGCGCTGCCGTCGCGACGGCCTGGTCCCGATGGCCGTCGTCGCCACCGCCGGCACCACCGACTTCGGCTCCATCGACCCGCTGCCGGAGATCGCCGAGCTGTGCGAGCAGTACGGCGCCTGGATGCACGTGGACGCCGCCTACGGCTGCGGGCTGCTCGCCTCGGTCAAGTACCGGGACCGCATCGACGGCATCGAGTGCGCCGACTCGGTCACCGTCGACTACCACAAGTCCTTCTTCCAGCCGGTGAGTTCGTCCGCCGTGCTGGTCCGCGACTCCTCGACCCTGCGCCACGCCACCTACCACGCGGAGTACCTCAATCCGCGCCGCATGGTGCAGGAACGTATCCCCAATCAGGTGGACAAGTCCCTCCAGACCACCCGCCGTTTCGACGCGCTCAAGCTGTGGATGACCCTGCGCGTGATGGGCGCCGACGGCATCGGGCAGCTCTTCGACGAGGTCTGCGACCTGGCCGTCGAGGGCTGGAAACTGCTCGCCGCCGACCCGCGCTTCGACGTGGTCGTCGCACCGAGTCTGTCCACGCTCGTCTTCCGCTGCATCCCCGCCGCCGTCACCGACCCGGCCGAGATCGACCACGCCAACCTGTACGCCCGCAAGGCCCTGTTCGCCTCCGGCGACGCGGTGGTCGCGGGCACGAAGGTCCAGGGCCGCCACTACCTGAAGTTCACCCTGCTCAACCCCGAGACGACGGCCGAGGACATCTCGGCCGTCCTCGACCTGATCGCCGGCCACGCCGAGCAGTACCTGGGAGAGTCCCTTGACCGCGCGTCCTGAAACCCCGTCCACAACCTACGACTTCGTGGGCATCGGGCTCGGGCCCTTCAACCTCGGTCTGGCCTGCCTCACCGAGCCCATCCCCGAACTCGACGGCATCTTCCTCGACTCGAAGCCCGACTTCGAGTGGCACGCCGGCATGTTCCTGGACGGCGCCCACCTCCAGACGCCGTTCATGTCGGATCTGGTCACCCTCGCCGACCCGACCTCGCCGTACTCCTTCCTCAACTACCTGAAGGAGAAGGGCCGGCTGTACTCGTTCTACATCCGCGAGAACTTCTACCCGCTGCGGGTGGAGTACGACGACTACTGCCGCTGGGCCGCGAACAAGCTGAGCAACGTCCGCTTCGACACGACGGTCACCGAGGTGACGTACGAGAACGAGCTGTACGTGGTGAAGACCGCGGCCGGTGAGGAGTTCCGCGCCCGCCACCTGGTCCTCGGCACCGGTACCCCGCCGTACATCCCGGAGGCCTGCCAGGGACTGGGCGGCGACTTCATCCACAACTCCCGCTATGTGCAGCACAGAAGCGAGCTGGTGAAGAAGGAGTCGATCACCCTTGTCGGCTCGGGTCAGTCCGCCGCCGAGATCTACTACGACCTCCTCGGCGAGATCGACGTCCACGGCTACCGGCTGAACTGGGTGACCCGCTCCCCGCGCTTCTTCCCGCTCGAATACACCAAGCTCACGCTGGAGATGACCTCCCCGGAGTACATCGACTACTACCGCGAGCTGCCCGAGGCCACCCGCTACCGGCTCACCGCCGAGCAGAAGGGCCTGTTCAAGGGCATCGACGGAGACCTCATCAACGAGATCTTCGACCTGCTCTACCAGAAGAACCTCGGCGGCCCGGTCCCCACCCGGCTGCTCACCAACTCCTCGCTGCACAGCGCGCGTCACGAGAACGGCACGTACACGCTCGCCTTCCGCCAGGAGGAGCAGGAGAAGGACTTCGAGATCGAGTCGCAGGGCCTCGTCCTCGCGACCGGCTACAAGTACGCCGAGCCGGACTTCCTGACCCCGGTCAAGGACCGCCTGGTGTACGACTCCCACGGCAACTTCGACGTGTCCCGCACCTACGCGATCGACGTCACGGGCCGAGGCGTCTTCCTCCAGAACGCCGGTGTCCACACCCACAGCATCACCAGCCCCGACCTGGGCATGGGCGCCTACCGCAACAGCTGCATCATCCGAGAGCTGCTCGGCACCGAGTACTACCCGGTCGAGAAGACGATCGCGTTCCAGGAGTTTTCCGTATGAGCAGGACGACCTTCACCTTCCGCCCCCTCGACCCCCTGAAGGACGCCGAGCTGCTGCACGGCTGGGTCACCCACCCCAAGGCCGCGTTCTGGATGATGCAGGACGCGAAACTGGAGGACGTCGAGCGCGCGTACCTGGACATCGCGGCCGACGAGCACCACCACGCGCTGCTGGGCCTCGACGAGGACGGCGAGCCCGCCTTCCTGATGGAGAAGTACGACCCCGCCCACCGCGAGCTGGTGGGGCTGTACGACCCGCGCCCGGGGGACGTCGGCATGCACTTCCTCACCCCGGCGACCGACCGGCCCGTCCACGGCTTCACCCGGTCCGTCATCACCGCCGTGATGGCCCACCTCTTCGAGGACCCGGCCGCCCTGCGGGTCGTCGTGGAGCCGGACGTCTCCAACAAGGCCGTCCACGCCCTGAACGAGGCGGTCGGGTTCGTGCCCGAGCGCGAGATCCAGAAGCCGGAGAAGAAGGCCCTGTTGAGCTTCTGCACACGGGAGCAGTTCTCGGTCGCCACGGGGGTGACCGCATGAGCCTCGCCGACGCCGTGGCCCATCTCTCCCCCGCGCACTGGGACGTGGCCAACCGCCTGCTGGTCCGCAAGGCCCTCGCCGAGTTCGCGCACGAGCGGCTCATCGAGCCCGAGGAGACCGACAAGGACCAGTACGTCGTCCGCAGCGACGACGGCAAGACCCGCTACGACTTCACGGCCGTCCGCCGCGCCCTGGACCACTGGCAGGTCGACGCCGACTCCATCACCCGGCACCGCGACGGCACCGAACTCCCGCTCGCCGCCCTGGACTTCTTCATCGAGCTGAAGCAGACCCTGGGCCTGAGCGACGAGATCCTGCCGGTCTACCTGGAGGAGATCTCCTCCACCCTCTCGGGCACCTGCTACAAGCTCACCAAGCCCCGGGTCCCGGTCGCCGAGCTCGCGAAGAGCGGCTTCCAGGACATCGAGACCGGCATGACCGAGGGTCACCCCTGCTTCGTCGCGAACAACGGACGGCTCGGCTTCGGCATCCACGAGTACCTCTCGTACGCCCCCGAGACCGCGAGCCCGGTCCGCCTGGTCTGGCTCGCCGCGCACCGCTCGCGCGCCGCGTTCACGGCCGGGGTCGGCATCGAGTACGAGTCCTTCGTACGCCAGGAGCTGGGCGAGGAGACCGTCGAGCGCTTCCACGGCGTCCTGCGCGACAAGGGCCTGGACCCGGCCGACTACCTCCTCATACCGGTCCACCCCTGGCAGTGGTGGAACAAGCTCACCGTCACCTTCGCCGCCGAGGTCGCCCGCGGACTGCTGGTCTGCCTGGGCGAGGGCGACGACGAGTACCTGGCCCAGCAGTCCATCCGGACCTTCTTCAACCGGTCCCACCCCGAGAAGCACTACGTGAAGACGGCCCTGTCCGTCCTCAACATGGGCTTCATGCGCGGACTGTCGGCCGCGTACATGGAGGCGACCCCGGCCATCAACGACTGGCTCGCCGGCCTCATCGAGGGCGACCCGGTACTGAAGTCGACGGGCCTGACGATCATCCGTGAACGGGCGGCCGTGGGCTACCGGCACCTGGAGTACGAGCAGGCGACCGACCGCTACTCGCCGTACCGCAAGATGCTGGCCGCGCTGTGGCGCGAGAGCCCGGTCCCGTCCCTCCAGGACGGCGAGTCGCTCGCCACCATGGCCTCCCTGGTCCACATCGACCACGAGGGCCGGTCCTTCGCGGGCGCCCTCATCGAGCAGTCGGGACTCACCCCGGCCGACTGGCTGCGCGGCTACCTCCGCGCCTACTACACCCCGCTGCTGCACAGCTTCTACGCCTACGACCTGGTGTTCATGCCGCACGGCGAGAACGTCATCCTGGCCCTGAAGGACGGCGTGGTCGAGCGGGCGATCTACAAGGACATCGCCGAGGAGATCGCCGTCATGGACGCGGAGGCGGTACTGCCGCCGGCGGTCGAGCGGCTGCGCGTGGAGGTCCCCGACGACAAGAAGCTGCTGTCGATCTTCACGGACGTCTTCGACTGCTTCTTCCGCTTCCTCGCCGCGAACCTCGCCACCGAGGGAATCCTGGAGGAGGAGGACTTCTGGCGCACGGTCGCCGAGGTCACCCGCGACTACCAGCGGGCGGTGCCGGAACTGGCGGACAAGTTCGCGCAGTACGACATGTTCGCGCCCGAGTTCGCCCTGTCCTGCCTCAACCGCCTCCAGCTGCGGAACAACCGGCAGATGGTCGACCTCGCGGACCCGTCCGGCGCGCTCCAGCTGGTCGGCACGCTGCACAACCCCATCGCGGGCCTGTAGGAGGCCCCAACTGACAGGCGGGGCCCGGGAGTACGGTCCTCCCGGGCCCCGTCCCCGACTACTTGGCCCGGCGTGCCACCGTGAAGTGGTCGATGCGGTCACCGGTCTCGGCGATGCCCGACACCTTCAGCTTGGCGTAGTGGCCCTTCGCCGCGGGCTCGACGTCCACGCGCAGGAACGAGTAGTTGAGATAGCGCACCCGGGACCAGGCGACCGTCTCGTTGACCTTGCCGTCCTTGGTGTTGACGAAGGAGGCGACCGACTCCTGCTCGGCGAGGTGCCCCTCGTAGGAGTCCGGCGCGGAGAACGCGTACAGGCTGCGGCCCGCGGCGCCCGCGGTGACGTAGACGACCCCCTCGGTCTCGGGGTACGCGGTCCCGCCGATCGGGAGCTTCTTGGCGACCTTGTCGCCCTTGATGACGTCGGTGCGCTCGTACTGGTGGTTGTGGCCGTTGATGATCAGGTCCACCGTGTACTTCTCGAACAGCGGCACCCACTCCTGGCGCACGCCCCCCTCCGAGGCGTGCGCGGTGGAGGTGCAGTAGGCGCAGTGGTGGAAGAACACGATGATGAAGTCGATGTCCTTCGCGGCCCGGTACTTCTTCAGCTGCCCCTCGAACCAGGTGGTCTGGGTGCCGCCGGAGATGCCGAGGTTGGCCGGGATCTCGAAGGAGACGTCGTTCGGGTCCAGCGAGATGATCGCCGTGTTGCCGTGGACGAAGGAGTAGACGCCCGGCAGGTGCTTCTTGTCCGGCCCGTTGCCGGGGAGCGTGAAGCGGGCCTCCTCGCCGCCGTAGCCGTTGGGCGAGTACCAGGCCTCCATGTCGTGGTTGCCGTAACTGACCATCCACGGAACGGACTTGGCGACCGACTCGGTCTGGGCGAGGAACTGGTCCCACACCCGCGAGTCGAAGCCGGTGTCGGCGGACTTGCCCTGGCCGGCCGGGTCGGCGTAGGCGATGTCGCCGGCGTGCAGGTGGAAGGCCGGGTTCTGGCCGAGCAGCAGGCTGTCGTTGGCCAGGCCGTGGTAGCCGACGCCCTGGTCGCCGAAGGCCGTGAAGGTGAACGGCTTCTTGTGGGCGGGCGCGGTGGTGAAGGTGCCCAGGGTGCCGGTCAGATGCGGCTCGGCGGGGTCGAAGCCCTGGTGGCCGACGCCGTAGTAGTAGGTCTGGCCGGGGCGCAGCCGGCTCAGCCTGGCGTGCAGGTAGTACTGCGTGTGGTCGGCGCTCGCACCGACGCCGGCCGGGGTGTACAGGGTGCGCACCTCGGCCTCGATCTTGCGGGAGAGGTCCCAGGGGCGGGCGCCGATCCGGATGAACGGCTTCTTGACCGCGACCGGCACCTGCCAGGAGACGGTCATCTCGGTGCGCGCGTCGTTGCCGTAGGCGAGGTGACGGCCGAAGGGGGCGACGAGGGCGCCGTCGACGCTCTCGGTGGCGGGAAAAGTCCGGGTCGGCGTGGCGGCCTGGGCGACGGCACCCGGCACGAACGCGCCACCCACGACGGCGCCCAGCGTGACGGCGCCGCCCCTGATCATGTTGCGCCGGGAGAACTTGGTGTGCAGGTACTCGTGCTGCTCGGCCATGCTCATGCGCTCGGCGAGCTCGTCGGGTACTCCCATGCGAGGAATGTCCATGGCGTCTGAAACTCGTCTGTCGGGGCAACGGGGTGTAGGACACAGGATGGACAGCTCGCGAACAGACGTTCATAAGAACATCAACAGCCACTTGCCCGATATCGGGCAGAATTCTTGCGAAACGGCTTCCGGTCCCCCAGGATCTACCGGGTGCACGACGAACTTGTTGATCATCTGACGCGGTCCACGCCCCTCAGCCGGGGCGAGGCACTGCGCGTGATCCAGGACGTGCTCGCCTTCTTCGACGAGACGACCGAGGACTACGTCCGTCGCCGCCACCGCGAACTCCAGGCCCAGGGCCTGGTGAACGCGGAGATCTTCGAACGGATCGAGGCGGATCTGAAATACCGAGCGGTGGCGCCGCCGGAGCTGACGCTGAGGCAGCTGCGCCGCATGGTCTACGGCTAGGGGACACAGCTATATGTGCGGAATTGTCGGATACATCGGGAAGCGTGATGTCGCCCCGCTGCTCCTGGAGGGCCTGCAGCGCCTCGAATACCGCGGCTACGACTCCGCGGGCATCGTCGTCACCTCGCCGAAGACGGCCGGGCTGAAGATGGTCAAGGCCAAGGGCCGGGTGCGCGACCTGGAGGCCAAGGTCCCGGCCCGCTTCAAGGGCACGACCGGCATCGCCCACACCCGCTGGGCCACCCACGGCGCCCCCTCCGACGTGAACGCCCACCCGCACATGTCGGCCGACAGCAAGGTCGCCGTCGTCCACAACGGCATCATCGACAACGCCTCCGACCTGCGCCGCAAGCTGGAGGCGGACGGCGTCGAGTTCCTCTCCGAGACCGACACCGAGGTCCTCGTCCACCTCATCGCACGCTCCCAGGCGGAGAAGCTGGAGGACAAGGTCCGCGACACCCTGCGGGTGATCGAGGGCACCTACGGCATCGCCGTGATGCACGCCGACTTCGGCGACCGCATCGTGGTGGCCCGCAACGGCTCCCCGGTCGTCCTCGGCATCGGCGAGAAGGAGATGTTCGTCGCCTCGGACATCGCCGCACTGGTCGCCCACACCCGGCAGATCGTGACGCTGGACGACGGCGAGATGGCCACCCTCAAGGCCGACGACTTCCGCACCTACACCACGGAGGGCACCCGCACGACGGCGGAGCCCACCACCGTCGAGTGGGAGGCCGCCTCCTACGACATGGGCGGCCACGACACCTACATGCACAAGGAGATCCACGAGCAGGCCGACGCCGTGGACCGCGTGCTGCGCGGCCGCATCGACGACCGCTTCTCCACCGTGCACCTGGGCGGCCTCAACCTGGACGCCCGCGAGGCCCGTCAGATCCGCCGGGTGAAGATCCTCGGCTGCGGCACCTCGTACCACGCGGGCATGATCGGCGCCCAGATGATCGAGGAGCTGGCCCGTATCCCCGCGGACGCCGAGCCGGCCTCGGAGTTCCGCTACCGCAACGCGGTCGTCGACCCCGACACGCTCTACATCGCGGTCTCCCAGTCCGGTGAGACGTACGACGTCCTCGCGGCCGTCCAGGAGCTGAAGCGCAAGGGCGCCCGGGTCCTGGGCGTCGTGAACGTGGTGGGCTCGGCGATCGCCCGGGAGGCGGACGGCGGCATCTACGTGCACGCGGGCCCGGAGGTCTGCGTGGTCTCCACGAAGTGCTTCACCAACACGACGGTGGCCTTCGCCCTGCTCGCCCTGCACCTCGGCCGCACCCGCGACCTGTCCGTCCGCGACGGCAAGCGGATCATCGAGGGCCTGCGCAGGCTGCCCGCGCAGATCACCGAGATGCTGGAGCAGGAGGAGCACATCAAGAAGCTGGCCGAGCAGTACGCCGAGGCCCGCTCGATGCTCTTCATCGGCCGGGTGCGGGGCTACCCGGTGGCCCGCGAGGCCTCCCTGAAGCTCAAGGAGGTCTCCTACATCCACGCGGAGGCCTACCCCGCCTCCGAGCTCAAGCATGGCCCGCTGGCCCTGATCGAGCCGGCCCTTCCCACGGTGGCGATCGTCCCCGATGACGACCTCCTGGAGAAGAACCGCGCCGCCCTGGAGGAGATCAAGGCCCGCAGCGGCAGGATCCTGGCGGTCGCCCACCAGCACCAGGAGAAGGCCGACGAGACGATCGTGGTCCCGAAGAACGAGGACGAACTGGACCCCATCCTGATGGGCATCCCCCTCCAACTCCTCGCCTACCACACGGCACTTGCCCTCGGGCGGGACATCGACAAGCCCAGGAACCTCGCGAAGTCGGTCACCGTCGAGTAGCAGCCGCTCGGGCCGCACAACGAGGACGGACCCCCCGTGACGCACGGGGGGTCCGTCTCTGCTCGAAGAGTGAAGAGTTACGGGATCACGATGACGGGCCGCTTCGCCCGCTTGGCGAGCCGCCCCGCGACAGAGCCGAAGATGCGCCCGACGATGCCGTGGGTGGAGCCGACGACGATCGCGTCCGCCTCGTACTCCCGCCCCACCTCCTCGAGTTCGTGGCAGATGTCTCCGCCGCGCTCGACGAGGATCCAGGGGACCTCGGACAGATAGTCCGCACAGGCGAGTTCCAGGCCGAGCACCTCGGTACGGTGGTCCGGCACGTCGACGAAGACCGGTGGCTCGCAGCCGGCCCACACGGTGGTGGGCAGCCGGTTGGCGACATGCACGATGATCAGGCCCGAGCCGGAGCGATGGGCCATGCCGATCGCGTACGCGAGGGCGCGCTCGCTGGATGTGGAGCCGTCGAAGCCGACCACGACGCCGTGCTTGAAGGCGGGGTCGCAGGAGTGGCGTCGCTCTTCCGCCGCCAGGGGCTCGGCCGCCGTGGGGTCGGCGACGGGCCGCTTGCGGTCCGCGTGTTCGAAGAATTCGTGACCGGCCATGGCTGTCTCGGCGTTGTGATCCTTGTGTGGGAGGGACGACAGTGTGCGGCGGAGCTGTGTCCGGGAATCATCTTCCCAACCCCATACCCCCAAGGGTACGGCGCGAAGCCTCCTTCGCCCAGAGCCCGCACACCGTCCGTGGGGGTTCCAGGGAGCATGCACGAGGGGGCGCCCGTAACGCAATGGTTGCTGTCCCGTACAGGCGGTTTGCACGGGCTTCACGCAACGGCCCCCGGCCCGGACCCCCGGACGGCCCCTCGACACAGTGACCGAAGGGTCGAACAGGCGTTGAACCCGTGAGCCACGCCTCGGGGGAGACGCCACAGGGAGCACGCGATGACCGGACACCGACCGCCCTCCGACGACTCCGCCACGGATGTGGTCCGCTGGGCAGCCTTCAGCTGCGTCCTCGTCCCCGTGGTGCTCGTCTGGTACGGCACCTCACTGGCCGGTGCGACGGGCACCGCCCTCGGCCTCGCCGCCGTCACGGCCGTCTGCCGTATCCTCCTGCGCCAGTCGGAGCGCGGCGCGGCCCGCCTGCACGCCGAGGAGCCCGAGCCCCGTCGTGGCCGTCACCACAGGAGCGGTGCCGGGGCCCATCGAGGCGGCCGTCACACCGGGGGAAGTACACCGGGCGGCTGACCGGTTTCCATGCACCGCGACGATTCTTTTCAGCCAACTTCCGCGTTGGGCGTGTCCCTTGGTCCAACCACCCCCCAACCCCCGTTCCACCTGCACGGATAGGGTCTCCGGAGCCCCGCGCACCCTACGTGGATTAGCCACCGCCACAAGGCGCACTTCCCTGCACGGCCCACGAGTGCAACGCTTCGTGATCGAATGCTTTACGCCAAGTTGCCATGTCGACAATGTGCCGGATGACGAACTGGTCACGCCGGCACCACGCAACACAGTAGATTCGATCTTGACGTCTTACGGCGGGGGACTCGTGCAGGACCGAGGGGAAACGTGCAGGAGCGACACAACCGAGGAGCCGCGACCACCGAGGGGGGCTTAGCAGTATGAGCCACGACTCCACCGCCGCGCCGGAAGCCGCGGCCCGGAAACTCTCCGGGCGACGCCGCAAGGAGATCGTCGCGGTGCTGCTGTTCAGCGGCGGCCCCATCTTCGAGAGTTCCATACCTTTGTCGGTGTTCGGGATTGACCGCCAGGACGCCGGCGTACCGCGCTACCGCCTGTTGGTGTGCGGCGGCGAGGAAGGCCCACTGCGGACCACAGGGGGCCTGGAACTCACCGCACCGCATGGCCTGGAGGCGATCTCACGAGCGGGCACGGTCGTCGTACCGGCCTGGCGCTCGATCACTTCACCGCCACCGGAGGATGCGCTCGACGCGCTGCGCCGGGCGCACGAGGAAGGCGCCCGCATAGTCGGTCTGTGCACCGGCGCCTTCGTGCTGGCGGCCGCGGGCCTGCTGGACGGCCGCCCCGCGACGACACACTGGATGTACGCGCCGACGCTGGCCAAGCGCTACCCGTCGGTGCACGTGGATCCACGAGAACTCTTCGTGGACGACGGCGACGTACTGACCTCGGCCGGTACCGCGGCCGGGATCGACCTCTGTCTCCACATCGTGCGGACGGACCACGGCAACGAGGCGGCCGGCGCGCTGGCCCGCCGACTGGTGGTTCCGCCGCGCCGCTCGGGCGGTCAGGAGCGCTACCTCGACAGGTCTTTACCAGAGGAGATCGGCGCCGACCCGCTCGCCGAGGTCGTCGCCTGGGCGCTGGAGCACCTCCACGAGCAGTTCGACGTGGAGACGCTGGCGGCGCGGGCGTACATGAGCCGTCGTACGTTCGACCGCCGGTTCCGCTCGCTGACGGGTTCGGCGCCGCTGCAGTGGCTGATCACCCAGCGGGTGCTGCAGGCGCAGCGGCTGCTTGAGACGTCGGACTACTCGGTGGACGAGGTCGCGGGGCGCTGCGGCTTCCGCTCGCCGGTGGCGCTGCGCGGGCACTTCCGGCGGCAGCTGGGCTCGTCCCCGGCCGCCTACCGGGCCGCGTACCGGGCCCGGCGTCCGCAGGGCGACAAGCCGGTGGACAGCGACGGTCCGGTGGGGGGCCCGACGGGCCCCGCGCCCGGCGCGCCGGTACAGCTGCACCCGGAGAGCGGTCCGGTGCCGCTCCAGAGCCGCCGCACCCCGGCCCCCGTGGGCCCGCACTCCGAGAACGGCCGCGAGCTGTACGTCGGCGGAGGCCGGGCGAGCCTGCCGGGCCAGCGCAGCGGAACGTGACGTACTGACGCCGGGCGCGGCCTGCGAAGGCCCGCCCGGCGTTCCCGGTCACCCGGCACCGACGCCCGGCGCCGACGCGGGGACCACAAACACAGACGTCAGCCGTAGGGTGTTCGCATGAACGATCGCATGGTGTGGATCGACTGCGAGATGACCGGCCTCTCGCTGTCCGACGACGCGCTCATCGAGGTTGCCGCCCTCGTCACCGACTCCGAGCTCAATGTGCTCGGCGACGGTGTGGACATCGTCATCCGCCCGCCGGACCAGGCGCTGGAGACGATGCCGGAGGTGGTGCGTCAGATGCACACCGCGTCCGGGCTGCTCGAGGAGCTGTCCGGCGGCACGACCCTCGCCGACGCCGAGGAGCAGGTCCTCTCCTACGTCCGCGAGCACGTCAAGGAACCCGGCAAGGCCCCGCTGTGCGGCAACTCCGTGGGCACCGACCGCGGTTTCCTGCTCCGGGACATGCCCACCCTGGAGGACTACCTCCACTACCGGATCGTGGACGTCAGCTCCGTCAAGGAGCTCGCCCGGCGCTGGTACCCCCGTGCCTACTTCAACAGCCCGGACAAGAACGGCAACCACCGCGCCCTCGCCGACATCCGCGAGTCCATCGCGGAGCTGCGCTACTACCGCGAGGCGATCTTCGTCCCGCAGCCCGGACCCGACTCCGACACCGCGAAGACGATCGCCGCGAAGCACGTTCTGCCTGGACGGTAAAGCCGGGCGCGAGCACCCCTTCAGACCCTGTACACTTTTTCTCGGCCGGTCGGGGAAACCCAAGACAGCCGAACATGGTGGGTGTAGCTCAGTTGGTAGAGCACCTGGTTGTGGTCCAGGTGGCCGCGGGTTCAAGTCCCGTCACTCACCCCACTCACCTCAGCCGGTGATCCTGGAGACAGGGTCACCGGCTGAGGTCGTTTCAGCAGTCGGACGCCCTTAGCAAGGCCCGGGCGGCCTTGCGGAAGGCCGCGACCAGCCGGCTCCGCTCCTCGGCACGGGTCGCGAGGACCACATGGGCCGGGTCGACACCGTGCAGCGGGACCGCGGTGACGTCGGGGCGGAGCGTGCCGGCGCGGGGCAACGCCGTGATGGCCAGGGCCTGTCCGGAGGCGACGAGTTCGAACTTGTCCTCCAGGGCGGCGGCCAGGGGGCCGTCGGGTGCCGGGCGGCCGTCCGGTCGGGGGTCAATGCGCCAGTACGCGTTCCACACCGGGTCGGCCACCCGGACCAGCGGCTCGTCGGCGATGTCGTCGAGGGTGACGGACTCCTTGCCCGCGAGACGGTGACCGACCGGGAGCACCAGGACCCGGGGCTCGTCGTAGAGGACCGTCACCTGCGCCCCCTCGGTCGGGAAGGGCAGCCGGGTCACCAGGACGTCGACCCCGAGTTCGGGCAGGACCGTCGTCCGCTCGGCCCAGTCGACGTGCGCGGTCCTGACGTCGGCGTCCGGGAAGCGCTCGCGCAGTGCGCGCACCGCCGGGGTGACGATGATCCCCGACGTGTACCCCACGGTGATCCGGCTCGGCTCCGCGGCCGCCCGGGCAAGGCTCGCCGCCTGGGCCGCCGAGCGCAGCAGTGCCTTCGCCCGCGGCAGGAAGACCTCCCCCGCCTCGGTGAGCCTGCTCCCCTGCGGGGTGCGCTCCAGCAGCCGCGCGCCCAGCTGCTGCTCGAGACGGCGGATCTGCCGGCTCAGCGACGGCTGCGTGATGTGCAGCGCGTCGGCGGCCCGCCCGAAGTGCCGGTGCTCGGCGACGGCCGTGAAGTACCGGACCAGCCGGAGGTCGAGGTCGCTCATGCCTGAAGCGTACGCACGGGTTCGCGGCAGTTCTTCGGTGAAACCGGCTCCTGCCTGCTGTCATGCCTGATGTGTATTGCGCGATGCGAAACAAGCTTTGGACTCGGACGGCCTTTTCTTCACACGCTGAATCCCCCACTCGCCACAGCGAAGGATCACCAATGCGTGTATTTGTCACCGGTGCGACCGGCTTCGTCGGTTCCGCCGTCACCCGTGAGCTGCTCGGCGCCGGGCACGAGGTCGTGGGCCTGGCCCGGTCGGAGCGGTCCGTCCAGGCGCTGAAGGCCGCGGGAGCGGAGGTGCACCGCGGGGACCTGACCGACCTCGACAGTCTGCGCCGGGGTGCCGAGGCGGCCGACGGGGTCGCCCACCTGGCGTTCATCCACGACTTCACCAACCTGACCGCCTCGGGGGAGGCCGATCTGAAGGCCATCGAGGCCATCGGCGAGGTGCTCGAAGGCACCGGCAAGCCCTTCGTTGTCACCTCGGGACTGCTGACCACGCCGGGGCGCATCGGCACCGAGGAGGACCCGGCCGACCCGAACTCCCCCGGCAAGCACCGGTACGCCTCGGAGCCGGCGACGCTCGCGCTCGCCGAGCGCGGGGTGAGTTCGTCGGTGCTGAGGCTTCCCCCGAGCGTGCACGGCGAGGGCGACACCGGCTTCGTGCCCATGTTCATCGACTTCGCGCGCGGCAAGGGCGTCTCGGCCATGGTGGGCGACGGCTCCAACCACTGGGCCGCCGTCCACCGGCTCGACGCAGCCCGGCTGTTCCGGCTCGCCCTGGAAGCGGCACCGGCGGGCGTACGGCTGCACGCGATCGGCGACGAGGCGGTGCCGTTCCGCGAGATCGCCGAGACCATCGGGCGGGGACTCGATGTGCCGGTCACGAGCGTGGCCCCCGAGGAGGCGGCGGACCACTTCGGCTGGCTCGGCCACTTCGCCGCCGTCGACATGCGGGCCTCGGGCGCGCTCACACGAAAGCTGCTCGGCTGGCGGCCGGAACACCCCGCCCTGATACCGGACCTGAAGTCCGGCCACTATTTCAGGACGGCCTGAGGCCCCCCTCGCCCAGCAGGGGAAGGGGTCAGCCCCCTCCGCCTCCAGCAGGGGACGGGATCAGGACGACGCCCGCGTCACCAGTTCCGTGGCCAGGACGACCTGCCTGCGCTCCAGCCCCCGGGAGACGGCGGGGCGGCGGTCGGCGATCTCCGTGAGGAGGAGGTCGATCATGTGGCGGCCCATCTCCTCGATGGGCTGGCGGACGCTGGTGAGGGGCGGGTCCATGTGGCGCGCTATGGCCGAGTCGTCGTAGCCGATCAGGGCCACGTCCGAGGGGATGCCGCGACCCTCCTCGCGCAGGACCTGGCGGGCGCCGGCCGCCATGACGTCCGAGCCGGCGAAGACCGCGTCCAGGTCGGGGCGGCGGGCCAGCAGCTTCGTCATCGCCCGGCGGCCGCCCTCCTCGGTGAAGTCACCGGGCTCGATCAGCCGCTCGTCCACTTCGTGGCCCGCGTCGCGCAGCGCGTCCCGGTAGCCGTCGACGCGCCGCTGGGCGCCGTACACGTCGAGGCGGCCCGTGATGTGTGCGATCGCGCGGCGGCCGCCGGCCAGCAGGTGCTCCACCGCCGAGCGGCCGCCGCCGTAGTTGTCGGAGTCCACCGACGGGAGCGTCTCGGCGGCCGAGCGCGGACCGCTGATCACGGCCGGGATCTCCAGCTGGGCCAGCAGGTCGGGGAGCGGGTCGTCGGCGTGGACCGACACCAGCAGGACGCCGTCGACCCGGTGCGCGGCCAGGTACTGGGCCAGCCGGCGGCGTTCGCGGTCGCTGCCCGCGAAGATCAGCAGGAGCTGCATCTCGGTCTCCGAGATCTCCGCGCCGACGCCCTTGAGCATGTCGGAGAAGTACGGCTCGGCGAAGAACCGGGTCTCCGGTTCGGGCACGACCAGCGCGATCGCGTCCGTACGGTTGGCCGCCAGGGCGCGCGCGGCCGTGTTCGGGACGTACCCGAGCTCCGCCACCGCCGCCTCGACCGCCGCCCGGGTGGCGTCACTGACCCGGGGCGAACCGTTGATCACCCGGGAAACGGTGCCCCGGCCCACGCCGGCGCGCGCGGCGACCTCTTCGAGGGTGGGCCGGCCACCGCTTCGACTCCGCGCTCCGTGGCTTGCCATGGGCCCCGCCTTCCCGCCGTCTTTCTTAGCTGGCCTGGAATCTAACAGTCCTGCCTGATGAGGTGGACGTCACCGGTGGCTGTGAGCTCCAGAGCCCCGCCGCGGCCGGGAAAGGACCCTGCCCGCACTCACCGGACGGGCCGAGGCGGTCCAGTTAACGGGCTTATAACTGAACGCACCTCTCCGCGTCGACGCCCTTGACACCCTCGCTCCGACCCGCGAACCTTCAACACATCACCGGTGGGAGCGCTCCCACGGTACCTGACACATAAACATCCCGCACGTTCCCCGCCCGAGCCGCAGCTTAGAACTAACGGGCCCAACAACGCAGTTGGCCGGGGGGTCGGCACGTCAGGGCAACAGGAGGACGCAATGCGAGCACGTACCCGAACCGCCCGCAACAGGGTGGTTGTCCTCGCGGCCGTCGCGTCGCTGGGCGCCGGGCTGCTGGCCGGCTGTGCCGACGACGGCAACGACGGCGGCGGTTCGTCGTCGGGCGGCGGCGGCAAGACCACGATCACTCTCGGTCTCTTCGGCACCCAGGGCTTCAAGGAGGCCGGGCTCTACAAGGAGTACGAGAAGCTCAACCCGGACATCAAGATCCAGGAGAACGTGGTCGAGCGGAACGAGAACTACTACCCGGCTCTCGTCAACCACCTCACCACCAACAGCGGCCTCCTGGACGTGCAGGCCATCGAGGTCGGCAACATCGCCGAGGTCGTGTCCACCAACGCGGACAAGCTGGTGGACATGTCCAAGGTCACCGGGGTCGACAAGAGCAAGTGGGTGGACTGGAAGTGGCAGCAGGCCACCACCAAGGACGGCCAGACCGTCGGCCTCGGCACCGACATCGGCCCGATGGCGATCTGCTACCGCAAGGACCTCTTCCAGCAGGCCGGTCTGCCCACCGACCGCGAAGAGGTCGGCAAGCTGTGGGCGGGCGACTGGAACAAGCTCGTCAACGCGGGCGCGGACTACAAGAAGAAGGCCCCCGCGGGCACCACCTTCATGGACTCGCCCGGCGGTCTGCTCAACGCGATCGTCAGCAGTGAGAAGGACAAGTACTACGACGCCTCCGGCGAGGTCATCTACAAGTCGAACCCGGCCATCAAGAACGCCTTCGACCTGACCGCGAAGGCCGCCAAGGACGGGCTGGTCGGAGCGCAGACGCAGTTCCAGCCGGCCTGGGACACGACGATCGCCAAGAGCAAGTTCGCCGCGATCGCCTGCCCGCCGTGGATGCTCGGCTACCTCAAGGGCAAGTCGGCCCCCGAGTCCGCCGGCAAGTGGGACGTGGCCGCCGCGCCCAAGTCCGGCAACTGGGGCGGCACCTTCCTGTCCGTGCCCAAGAGCGGCAAGCACGTGAAGGAGGCGGAGAAGCTGATCACCTGGCTGACCGCTCCGGAGCAGCAGGCGAAGCTCTTCAGCGTGCAGGGCAGCTTCCCGAGCTCGTCCGCCGCCTACGACCTGCCCCTGGTCACCGACGCGAAGAACACGATGACCGGTGACGCGCCCATCGGCAAGATCTTCGCCGAGGCCGCCAAGGCCATCCCGACGCAGGTGATCGGCCCGAAGGACCAGATCATCCAGCAGGGTCTGACCGACAACGGCGTCATCCTCGTCACGAAGGGCAAGTCGGCCAAGGAAGCCTGGGAGACGGCCACCAAGACCATCGACAACAACCTGGAGAAGTGACCGGTATGGCCACCCGGCACGACACCGCCGCGCTCCCCCTCAAGGAGGGGGGCGCGGCCCCGGGCCGCCCGCCCGCGGACGCCGTACCCGATGACAAGGACCAGCGGCGCCGGGCGCGGCTGTCCCGCCGCTGGCAGCGGGACATGCGCTGGAGCCCGTACGCCTTCGTCTCGCCGTTCTTCCTGCTGTTCCTCGCCTTCGGCCTGTTCCCGCTGATCTACACGGGCTGGGCCTCGCTGCACACGGTGGAACTGACCGATCCCACCGACATGCAGTGGGCGGGCCTGCGCAACTACACCCGGATCTTCGACGACGACTTCTTCTGGAACGCGGCGAAGAACACCCTGACCATCGGCATCATCTCCACCGTCCCGCAGCTGGCGATGGCGATGGGCCTGGCGCACATCCTCAACTACAAGCTGCGCGCGTCGACCTTCTACCGGGTCGTGATGCTCGCGCCGTACGCGACCTCGATCGCCGCCGCCTCGCTGGTGTTCGTGCTGCTCTTCGGCCGCGACTACGGCATGATCAACTGGGGCCTGCACTTCGTCGGGATCGACGCCATCGACTGGCAGAACGACAAGTGGCCCTCGCAGATAGCCGTCTCGTCGATCGTCATCTGGCGCTGGACCGGCTACAACGCGCTGATCTACCTGGCGGCGATGCAGGCGATCCCGCAGGACCTGTACGAATCGGCGGCCCTGGACGGGGCCAGCCGCTGGAAGCAGTTCCTCCACGTCACCCTGCCCTCGCTGCGGCCGACGATCCTGTTCACCGTCGTCGTTTCGACGATCGGGGCGAGCCAGGTGTTCGGCGAGCCGCTCCTGTTCGACGCCAACAAGGGCGCGTCCGGCGGCGCCGAGCACCAGTTCCAGACGCTCGGGCTGTACCTGTACGAGCAGGGCTGGGTGAACATGCACCTGGGCCGCGCCTCCGCGATCGCCTGGACGATGTTCCTGATCCTCATCCTGATCGGGATCGTCAACTACGTCATCTCGCGCCGGCTGCGCGCCAGTAGTTAAGGAGACCGGCC
Organism: Streptomyces sp. NPDC102270; assembly: GCF_044766405.1. Taxonomy (NCBI): domain Bacteria; kingdom Bacillati; phylum Actinomycetota; class Actinomycetes; order Kitasatosporales; family Streptomycetaceae; genus Streptomyces; species Streptomyces sp. NPDC102270. The sequence goes on from NZ_JBIWLX010000001.1 coordinate 464,860, forward strand.
GTGACGACGACCCTGACGAAACCCGCGGCGGACGCGGATCCCCAGCCCCCGAAGCGCGTACGCCGGCCCAAGTCGGCCCGTGCGGGCGGGCAGATGCACGCGGGGCCCATCGCGTACGTCATCCTCGCCCTGTTCACCATCGGCTCGCTGCTGCCGCTGGTGTGGACGGCGATCGCCGCCTCGCGCGACAACCAGCGGCTGGCGCAGACCCCGCCGCCGTTCTGGTTCGGCGGCAACCTCTTCCACAATCTCGACATCGCCTGGAACGACGCCAACCTGGGCGAGGCGTTCATCAACACCACGTTCGTGGCGGGTGTGTCGGCGCTGACCATCGTCTTCCTGTCCACGATCGCCGGGTTCGCCTTCGCCAAGCTGCGCTTCAAGGGCCGCGGCGCGATGATGCTGATCGTCATCGGCACGATGATGGTGCCGCCGCAGCTCAGCGTCATCCCGCTGTACATGATGGTCGCCAAGCTCGACTGGACGGACCAGCTCCAGGCGGTGATCCTCCCGTCGCTGGTGAGCGCGTTCGGGGTGTTCTTCATGCGGCAGTACCTGATCCAGGCGCTGCCGGACGAGATCATCGAGGCGGCCCGGGTGGACGGTGCGAGCAGCTGGCGGGTGGTGTGGCACGTCGTGTTCCCCGCCGCCCGGCCGGCGATGGCCGTCCTCGGCATGCTGATGTTCGTGCAGACGTGGAACGACTTCCTGTGGCCGTTCCTGGTGCTGACCCAGAACGGCAACCCGACCGTGCAGGTCGCGGTCGCACAGCTCGGCCGCGGCTACACGCCGGACCAGTCCCTGATCATGGCGGGTGCGCTGCTCGGCACGCTGCCGCTGCTGCTGGTCTTCGCGATCTTCGGCAAGCAGATCGTCGGCGGCATCATGCAGGGTGCCGTGAAGGGCTGACCTCGTACGTCTTGGGGATCTCGCTGCAGGGGGCCGGGGCACCGTCGCCTCGGCCCTTCCCATCCCCTCCCCTCCCCCTCTACCAGTAGGTCTCACGACCTCCAATGGGAGCGCTTCCATGCTTGAGTCCGCTACGCCGGTGACCCCGGTGACCTTTCCCCCCGCCTTTTTGTGGGGCGCCGCGACCTCCGCCTACCAGATCGAGGGGGCGGTGCGGGAGGACGGCCGTACGCCCTCCATCTGGGACACCTTCAGCCATACCCCGGGCAAGACGGCCGGCGGCGACCACGGTGACATCGCTGTCGACCACTACCACCGCTACCGCGACGACGTGGCGCTCATGGCCGACCTGGGCCTGACGGCGTACCGCTTCTCGGTCTCCTGGTCCCGGGTGCAGCCGACCGGCCGCGGCCCCGCGGTCCAGCGGGGTCTGGACTTCTACCGCCGGCTGGTGGACGAGCTCCTCGCGCACGGCATCAAGCCGGCCGTGACGCTCTACCACTGGGACCTGCCCCAGGAGCTGGAGGACGCGGGCGGCTGGCCGGAGCGCGACACCGCGTACCGCTTCGCCGAGTACGCGCAGATCGTGGGGGAGGCACTCGGCGACCGGGTCGAGCAGTGGATCACCCTCAACGAGCCCTGGTGCGCGGCCTTCCTGGGCTACGCCTCCGGGGTGCACGCGCCGGGCCGTACCGACCCCGCGGCCTCACTGCGGGCGGCGCACACGCTGAACCTGGCGCACGGCCTGGGCACGTCGGCCCTGCGCGCCTCGATGCCGGCCCGCAATTCGGTGGCGCTCAGCCTCAACTCCTCGGTCGTCCGGCCCTTCTCGCAGGACGCGGCGGACCTGGCGGCGGCGCAGAAGATCGACGACCTGGCCAACGGGGTCTTCCACGGGCCGATCCTGCACGGCGCGTATCCGCAGACGCTGTTCACGGCGACGGAGCTGATCACGGACTGGTCGTTCGTCGAGGACGGCGACCTCGCCCTGATCAACCAGCCCTTGGACGCGCTGGGCCTCAACTACTACACGCCGGCCCTGGTGTCGTCCGCCGATGCGGACACCAGCGGGCCGCGCGCCGACGGGCACGGCAGCAGCGCGCACTCCCCGTGGCCCGGCGCGGACGACGTCACGTTCCACCAGACCCCCGGCGAGCGCACGGAGATGGGCTGGACGATCGACCCGACGGGCCTGCACGACCTGATCATGCGCTACACCCGCGAGGCGCCGGGTCTGCCGCTGTACATCACGGAGAACGGCGCGGCCTACGACGACAAGCCCGACCCCGACGGCCGTGTCCACGACCCCGAGCGGATCGCCTACCTGCACGGCCACCTCGCCGCGGTCCGCCGCGCGATCGCCGACGGCGCGGACGTCCGCGGCTACTACCTGTGGTCCCTGCTGGACAACTTCGAGTGGGCGTACGGCTACGAGAAGCGCTTCGGCGCGGTCTACGTCGACTACACCACGCTGGAACGGACACCCAAGTCCAGCGCCCTCTGGTACGGCAGGGCGGCCCGCACGGGCACGCTCCCGGAGGTCCACAGCATCCGGTAGCCACCATGGAGACGGGGGACGGGGAAGGGGCGCGGCATCCGAGGGGGGTGCCGCGCCCCTGCGGTCTCACCGCGGGGCTGATCGGGTCAGCGTGCTTCCCGTACGACCACCACGTCGCCCGGCGTCACCGTCACCCGGCCGCCGTCGACGCTCTTCCCGCTCAGCAACTCGGTTGACGACGGGGCCACTTGCACCTCGGCGTGCCGTTCACCGTGGTTGATCAGGAAGAGGTAGTCCGCGTCCTCGCCCCGGCGCAGCACCGCCTCCACTCCCTCCGGTGTCCGACGCACCGGCTCCACGCCCGCTTCCGCGCGGACGCGGTCCAGCAGGGCGGCGAGGGTGCCGGGGTCCGGGTGGGTGGCCAGGTACCAGGCCACGCCCTCGCCGTAGGTGTGCCGGGTCACCGCGGGGACGCCGGACAGGGGGCCGTCGGCGTAAGAGGTCACGGCGTCCGCGCCGGCCAGGCGCACTCGCTCCGACCACAGTGACGCCGTACCGCCGTCGTCGAGGGTGACCGTCTCGCCGGGCAGCAGCGGGAAGAGTTCGTCCGTGCTGACGCCGAGTGCCTCGCGGAAGGCGCCCGGGTAACCGCCCAGGCGGACATGGCAGTTGGCGTCGACGGCCCCGCTGTGGAAGCCGACGACGAGCGTTCCGCCGCGCGAGGCGAAGCCGGTCAGGTTCTCGGCGCTCTCGTCGTCGACCAGGTACAGGGCGGGGGCGAGGACGAGCCGGTAGCGCGACAGGTCCGCCGCGGGGTGCACGAAGTCCACGGCCACGCCGGAGCGCCACAGCGGCTCGTACCAGGCCCGGACCAGGTCGAGGTAGTGGACCGACTCGCTGGGCTGGGAGGGGAGTTCCAGGGCCCAGCGGGCGTTCCAGTCCCAGACGACGGCGACCGAGGCGGGGCTGGTGCTGCCCCGCACCTGCGCCAGCGCCTTCAGATCCGCGCCCAGCGCCACCACGTCACGCCAGATCTGGCTGTCCGTGCCCGCGTGCGGCAGCATCGCCGAGTGCCACTGTTCGGCGCCCGCCTTCGCGGCCCGCCACTGGAAGTAGGCGATGCCGTCGGCACCCCGGGCGACGTGCCCCAAGGCGTTCCGGCGCAACTCACCAGCAGTCTTCGCCCTGTTGACCGGCTGCCAGTTCACCGCGCCCGTCGAGTGCTCCATGAGCAGCCACGGGCCGCCCGCCAGCGAACGCACCAGATCGCCGCTGAGCGCGATGTCGATCTGCGACTCGGGGTCGGTGGAGCGCAGGTAGTGGTCGTTGGAGACGATGTCCAGCTCCGGTGCCCAGCGCCAGTAGTCGAGCGCGTCGAAGGCGAACATCACCATGAAGTTGGTGGTGGCCGGCACCGAGGGCGCGGCCTCCCGCAGCACCTCCCGCTCCGCCTTGTACAGCGCCAGCAGCTCGTCGCTGCAGAAGCGCCGCCAGTCCAGCTGGTGGGTCGGGTTGGGCACGGCACCGGTGGCGCGGGGCGGGATGATCTCGTCCCAGTCGTAGTACCACTGGCTCCAGAAGGTGGTGCCCCAAGCGTGGTTGAGGGCGTCCAGGTCGCCGTAGCGCTCACGCAGCCAGCGCCGGAAGGATGCCGCGCTCACCTCGCAGTAGCACTCCGCGTTGTGGCAGCCGTACTCGTTGTGGATGTGCCACATCACCACGGCGGGGTGGTCGGCGTACCGCTCCCCCAGCACCCGGGCGATCCGCAGGGCGGCCTCCCGGTAGGCGGGGCTGGAGGGGCAGAACGTCTGGCGGCTGCCGTACGACAGTCTCCTGCCGTCCTTGTCGACCGGCAGCGCCTCCGGGTGGGCCCGGAAGAACCAGGCCGGCGGGGCCGCCGTCGGAGTGGCCAGGTCGGCGGCGATGCCGTTGTCGTGGAGCAGGGCGAGGATCTTGTCGAGGCGCGTGAAGTCGTACTCGCCCTCGCGGGGTTCGAGGAGCGCCCACGCGAAGATGTTGACGCTGACCATGGTGACGCCCGCCTCGCGCATGAGGCGTACGTCCTCGGCCCACACCTCCTCGGGCCACTGCTCCGGGTTGTAGTCGCCGCCGTAGGCGATGCCCTGCGGGATCATCGGTCAACTCCTGTGAGAAGGCGGCGCGTTGTCTCCACGCCCCACTGGTCGAGGGAGAGCAGGCGGTCGCTGGAGGCCATGAGACCGCCCGTCGCCTCCACGTGGGCCGCCCAGCGCTCGCGGGTCTCCACGGCCGGGCGGGCCATCAGGCAGTCGGGGTCGTTGACCCAGAGCCGGCCGTGCTGCCACTGGCGGCCGACGCCGGTGAACTCGGCCGGGTCCTGGCCGGGCTGGCTGTAGTCGTCGGCCTCGGGGCGCCGGTGCGGGGCCGTGTCGGGGCTGACCCGCATCGCGTCGAACAGGCCGATGGAGGGCAGGACGGGCGCTCCGCAGCCGAGCAGACAGGCGTCCGCGCCGATGGCCTCGCGGATCAGCTCGATCGCGGAGCGGTACGCCGTGAGCGCGTCCGCGGAGGAATGCCGTGCGCCTTCCAGCGCCCCCGCGTACAGGAAGTCGACCTTGAAGTAGTCGTAGCCCTCGGACACCAGGGTCCGGAAGACCGACGCGAGGTACTCCGCCGCCTCGGGGTGGGTGGTGTCCAGGACGCACAGGTCGTGGCCCCAGTTGCGGCCGGCGTGCAGGAAGCCTCCGTCGAGGTCCTCGACCAGCCAGTCGGGGTGCTCGGCGGCCAGGTCACTGGCCGGGTCGACCAGGAAGGGGGCCGTCCAGATGCCGGCGCGGCGGCCCCGCGCGCGGATCGCGTCGGCGATGCCCGCGCGGGAGCGGAAGCGGCCCGAGAGGGTGAGCCAGTCGCCTAGGGCCTTCTGGTAGCCGTCGTCGATCTGGACGACGTCGACGGGCAGGTCGAGGGTGTCCATCGCACGGAGGTTCTCGTGGATGTCGTCCTCGGTGACGCTCGTGAAGTACTCGTACCAGGAGCACCAGACGGTGGGCGCCGGGCGGGGGGCCTCGACCCCGAGTCCGGCGGCCCACTCGGCCAGCACCGACTGGATGTCCGTCCCCGTGAACTCCTTCACCGCGCCGTCGGCGGAGACCTCCGCCACGGAGCCCTCGGCGACCAGCCGGATCGACGGCACCTCGTGCGGCGGGTCCGCCGCCGCCCACAGCCGTACCGGCGATCCGTCGCCCGGGTCGAGCGCCAGCAGGCCCTCGCCCTGGAAGGCGCCTTCGGGGACGGTGACGCCCGGCCGGTAGCAGACCGTCGCCCAGTTGCCGTTCGTCGGGCGGTACGGCTTGTCGCCGAGGGCGTACGCGCCGCTGGGGCTCCAGGACTGCCAGCCCTCCTCGTGGACGCGGGCCCTGCCGGGGTCCACGGGCACGGAGGCGAGCGGGGTGAAGGGGTGGGGCACGGAGGTTCTCTCTCAGGTGAGGGCGGTCAGCCCTTGTTGGCGCCGAGGGTCAGTCCGCTGACGAACTGGCGCTGGAGCACGAAGTACACGATCAGGGTGGGGATCGCGGTGAGCAGGGCGCCGGCGGCTACCAGGTTGGGGTCGGTGAAGTACTGGCCGGAGAGGTTGTTCAGAGCCGAGGTGATCGGCATGTTCTCGCCGGTGGAGATCAGCACGATGGCCCAGAAGAAGTCGTTGTAGATCCAGATGGACAGCAACGTCCCCAGGGCCGCCATCGCGGGCTTGCACAGCGGCAGCACGATCTGCCAGTACATCCGCCACACCGAGGCGCCGTCGACCAGGGCGGCCTCGGTCAGCTCGTGCGGGAGCATGCGCATGTAGTTGGACAGGACGAAGGCGCAGAACCCGGACTGGAAGGCGACGTGGATGAGGACCAGGCCCAGGGCGGAGTCGTAGAGCTTGCCGCTCATGGTGATGCCGGGCAGGTCGATGAGCAGGTACATGCGGTACAGCGGGGTGATGATGACCTGCTGCGGCAGCAGGTTGCCCGCGGTGAAGACGAGCAGCAGCGCGATGTTGAGGCGGAAGTCGAACCGGGAGACGTAGAACGCGACCATCGACGACAGCAGCAGGGTGATCAGCACGGCCGGGACCGCGATGAGCAGCGTGTTGCCGAAGTAGTGGAGCATGTCGGACTGGGTGAAGGCGTTCTTGAAGTTGTCGAAGTTGAGGGTGTCGGGCCAGGAGACATAGCCCTTGTTGCTGGTCTCGCTGTAGGGGCGCAGGGCCGCGAAGACCGCCCACAGCAGCGGGGCGAGCCAGGCCAGCGCGGTGCCGGCCAGGAACACGTGCAGCAGGACCCGGGCCGGGCGCAGCGGAGTGCGCTGCTTGGCCGACGTGGCGGTGGTGGCGGGCGCGGCGGCGCTCAGGGTGCTCATGCCTGCCGCTCCTTCCGGAAGGTGGCGATCAGGTAGGGAATGATGACCGCGAGGGAGATGACCAGCAGGACCACGGCGATCGCCGAGCCGTAACCGATCCGGCTGGACTCACCGATGATGTTGTTGGTGATCAGGATCGACAGCAGCTCGGTGCCCTGGGCACCCTTGTTGAAGACGAACACCAGGTCGAAGGCGCGCAGCGCCTCGATGATGGTGACGACCAGGACGACGGTGTTGGTGGGGCGCAGGGTCGGGAAGATGACGTTCTTGAACGTCTGCCACTCGTTCGCGCCGTCCAGCGAGGACGCCTCCCGCAGCGAGGGGTCCACGCCCTTCAGCCCGGCCAGGTACAGGATCATCATGTAGCCGGTGTGTCGCCAGGACGCGGCGATCAGCACCGCCCACAGGTTCAGGTGCGGATCGCCGATCCAGTCGATGTAGTGGCCGGGCTTGTTGGCCCCGATCAGGCTGTTGATCAGCCCGGTGTCGGGGTTGTAGACCAGCTGCCACACGAACCCGGTCACCGCGAGGGAGACCACGACGGGCAGGAAGAACGCCGTCTGGTAGACCCGGGAGAAGCGGATGTTCTTGTCCAGCTGCACGGCCAGGAACAGGCCGAACGGCGTGGGGATCAGGATGAGCACGACGAACCAGATGACGTTGTGCTCGACGGCGGGCCAGAACTGCGGGTTGTCGCTGAACAGTTGCTTGAAGTTGTCCAGGCCGACCCACTTGATGGAGCCGAAGCCGATGCCGTCCCAGCTGGTGAAGGCCAGGGCGATCGAGGCCAGCGCGGTGACCCAGACCAGGGCCACGTGCAGGATCGTGGGCACGCCGGCCATGAAGCCGAGCGTGATGCGGTCACGGCGGGTCAGCAGCCGCCGGTGCCCCCGCGGGACCCGCTTGCTGACCGGCGCGGGGCCCGAAGGCGGCACGGCGGCCGCCTCCGGGCTCTTCATGTTCGTGTCGGTAGTCATGTAGTCGCTCAGCTCAGCCGGACGCGAAGATCGTCTTCTTCTGGCGTTCGATCGAGGACAGCAGACTGTCCACGCCCTTGGGGTTCTGCAGGAACTTCTGCAGCGCGGGCTGCATCACCGTCGAGGTGAAGTCGGGGCGCGAGTCGCGGTCCATGAACTGGGTCAGGCTCTTGGCACCCGAGATCATCTCGTACGCCTTCTTCTGCAGCGGCGTGTAGGAGGAGGTGTCGGCCTTGCTGGAGGCGGCCACCACGCTGGAGTCGGCCTTGAGGTAGATCTGCTCCGCCGCCGGGGTGCCCAGGTACTCGAGCAGCTTGGTGACGCCGGCCTTGTTCTTCGGCGCCTTGGAGACCATGAAGCCGTCGGTGGGCGCCTCCACGGTGTCCTGCCCGTACGCGGAGTTGATCTCCGGGAAGGCGAAGAAGTCCAGGTCGTCCAGGTCCGCCTTGTTGGTGAACTGCTGTGCCACGAACGAGCCCAGCAGGTACATGCCGGCCTTCTTGGACACCAGCGTCTGGGCGGCGTCCTGCCAGGTACGGCCCATGAAACCGTCCTGGTGGTAGGGCAGCAGCTCGGCCCAGTGGTCGAAGACGGCCTTGACCTTGGCGTCGGTCCACGCGGCCTTGCCCGCCATCAGCTCGACGTGGAAGTCGTAGCCGTTGAGGCGGAAGTTGATCTGGTCGAAGGTGCCCATCGCCGGCCAGGCGTCCTTGTCACCGAACGCGATCGGGACCAGACCGTCCTTCTTCATCTGCTTGGACAGGGCGACCAGCTGGTCCCACGTGGTCGGAACCTCGTAGCCGTGCTGCTTGAAGACGCTCTTGCGGTAGAAGAGCGCCCACGGGTACGTGTACAGCGGCACGAAGTAGTACTTGCCGTCCGCGCCCTTGGACAGCTTCTTCATGGCGTCCGGGAAGTTGCCGCCGATCTTGTCCCACACGTCGTCGATCGGGGAGGCGAGGTTCTTCGCGGCGAAGAACTGCATCCGGTAGCCGGCGAACCAGTTGAACACGTCGTCCGGCGTGCCCTGGAGGTAGGAGTTGATCTGCTCCTGGAACGTGTTGTGGTCCTTGGTGTTCACGTCGACCGTGATCCCGGACTGCTTCTTGAAGGACGCGTAGATCTCGGCGAACGCCTTCTTCGGCACCGCGTCCGACGCGTTCGACCCCAGACTCACGGTCTTCGGGTCGCTGGAGCTGCCGCTGCTGCCACAGGCGGACAGCAACGGTATACCCGCGCCGAGGAGGGCGGCACCACCCACCCCCTTGAGCACACCACGACGGCTGGGCGAAGGGAGGGAAGACGAGAGATCACGCATGTACGGCTCCTGAAGGCAGGGGTCCGGTCATGGAGGGATTCGGAGACCAGTCGTAATCGACCAGAAACCAACTTGACCGAACACGGTGGCGCAATGACAGCGTTATGTCAGGTCATGCGTCAATAGCTATCGACCCGATTTGTCGAAACGTGACCGACATCCCTGCCTACCGGTGACCCAGGAGCCTCGTCGCCGACGGGTTCAGCCGTCGGACTCACTTGTAGGCGGCGAAGGCCTTCGTGAAGGCTGACGCGTCCTGGACGATCGAGCTGCAGCTCGCGTCGGCGGAGGGCTTCGCGCCCCCGGGGCACTGCTTGTCCCGGGTCGCGGACCACATCGACAGCCCGCCCAGCCCCTTCGCCCTGGCGAACGTCACGAGCTGGGTGGCGTCCTCGACCTTGAAGATCTCCGAGGCCACGTCGTTGACCCCGATCATGGGCGTCACGGCGACCGCGTTCCAGGCCGCGCTGTCGGACAGCCCGAGGACACCCTTGACCTGCGCCTGGGTGGCGGTGGCGGCCTGCTCGGCGTAGGTGCCCATGTCTCCGCTGTACGAGGGCCCGTAGTCCATCGCCATGATGTTGACGGTGTCGATCTTCACGCCGTGCGACTTGGCGTTCGCGAGCAGGTCGACGCCGTCCTGGGTGAGGCCCTCGGGCATCACCGGGAGCGTGTAGGAGACATCCAGTCCCGCGTGCTGCGACTGGAGCTTCGCGATCGCCTGCGCCCGCCGGGTGTTCGCGGCCGTGTTCGGCAGCGCCCCGCCCTCCACGTCGAAGTCGACCTTGGTGAGGCCGTACGCATCCACGACCTTGCCGTACGCCGCCGCCAGCGCGTCCGCCGAGGAGCAGGTCGTGGCCAGCTCGGAGCCGGAGGCACCGCCGAAGGAGGCCCGGACGTCACCGCCCTTCGCCCGCAGCGCGCCGATCTGCCGGGCCACGGCGTCGCTCGCCAGATCGGTGACCCCGCCCCACTTGGGGGTGCAGCCGCCGCCGTCGGTGACGAAGGCGAGGGTGTAGTCCTTGACGCCGGTGGTGTCGGCGGTGGCGAGGAGGTCGAAGGCGGGGTAGAGGGAGGTGTCGACGTAGGGGGCGAAGCCGGCGCCGGTGCCGGTGCCGGTGCCCTTGGTGGGGGTGGGCGTAGGTGTCGGCGTAGGTGTGGGTGTGGAACTGGGCGTGGGTGTGGAGCTGGGCGTGGGTGTGGGTGTGCCGCTGTGGCCGGTGGAGCAGTCGCCGTTGTCGATGAGACAGCCCGTGGGATCGCCCGTGCCGCCCACCACGAACCCGACCGTGACCGACTCCCCGGCGGCCAGCCCGTCGGTGTCCCACCGGGGCGGCTTCACCAGCACATGCCGCCCGCTCACGTCGGCCTCCCCGTTCCACAGGGAACCGAGCGTTGAGCCGCCCGGCAGGTCGAACTCCAGCTTCCAGTCCTTCTGGGCCGCACCGCTGTTGTTGGTGACGACGTACTGCGCGGTGTATCCCGTCGACCAGTCGCTCGTCCTCGTGTACGCGGCGCCGATCCCGGCCGCTTGGGCGGTACCGCTCAACAGGACCGCTCCGGTCCCCACCACAGCGGCGGCGACCACCCCGCCGATCGCCTTGTTCCTGCCGTTCACTCTGCGCTTGTGCATGCTCATGGCGTGGCACGCTAGCGATCCGGAATCGGGCAAATGACCTGATCAGGACGGGCGTTGAGGATCTTAGGGCGCGCTTAAGGATGGGATCGGGGCCGGTTAAAGGTCGAGACCAATCTGCCGGTGCGGCGTCTGCGCACCCGGTGTCCGCGGCGTACCGGTTCCCGCTCGTTCAGCTGGATCCAGATCCGCACCTCGGTGCCGCCGAGCACCGACGACCCGATGCGTACGTCCCCGCCGGTCGCCTCGGCGAGCCGCCGCACGATGTCGAGCCCGAGCCCGGTCGACCCGGTGCTGCCGGACCCCCGCCCGCGTGCCATGGCGGCCTCGGGGTCGCGGATGCCGGGGCCCGCGTCGGAGACGAGCACGATCACCGCGTCCTCGCCGTTGTGCACGTCGACCGCGAAGGCCGTGCCCTCCGGGGTGTGCCGGAAGACGTTGCCGAGCAGGGCGTCGAGGGCGGCCACGAGGTCGGCACGGGCCACGGGTATGCGCACCGGCCGCTCGGTGCCGGCCACCCGCCACTTGCGGCCCTCGTCCTCGGCGAGCGCGGACCAGAACCCCATCCGCTCCCGGACCACCTCGGCCGCGTCGCACCCCGCGCCGGGCCCGGCGGCCGCGGTCTGCGGCTTGGCCTCCCGGGCGGTGCGGATGATGGTGTCGACCTCGCGCTCCAGTTGCGCGACCGCCGCCCGGGTCTGCTCGGCGGCCGGACCGTCCCCGAGCGAGGCCGCGTTGAGCCGCAACACGGTCAGCGGGGTGCGCAGCCGGTGGGACAGATCGGCGGCCAGTTCCCTTTCGTTCGCCAGCAGTTGGACGACCTGGTCGGCCATGGAGTTGAACGCGACCGCCGCCAGCCTGAGTTCGGTCGGCCCCTCCTCCGGCACCCTGGCGCCCAGCTTCCCCTCCCCCAGCTCATGGGCGCCCTCGACGAGTTTCTGCGCGGGCTGCACCATCCGTACGCCGAGCCGGTCGGCGACCGCGACCGAGCCGACCACCAGGGCGATGCCGACGCCCGCGAGGACCGCCCAGGCGGTCGCGACGCCGTTGCTCACCTCGGACTCGGGGACGTACACCTCGACGACGGCTATCTCGCCGGAGCTGAGCGCGACCGGCTGCAGCAGGGTGGAGCCGCCGGGCACCTCGCTGGTGGAGGCGCGGCCCAGCCTGCGCACGGTGGCGATGTCGTCGGCGGCGGCCCGCTGCCGTCCGATGTCCACGCCCCGCTGGCCCGCGCTCGCCGGTATGTGGACGGCCATCCCGGAGTCCGAGCCCGCGGAGGCGACGACCCGCTCCAGCTGGTCGCGGTCGGTGGTGATGGACAGGGCCGGGGCGACGGCGGCCGCCTGCCGCTCGGCGTTGGAGAACGCGCGGTCCCGGGCCATCTCCTTGATGACGAGACCGAGCGGAACGGCGAAGGCGACCACGACCATGGTGGTGACCGCCAGACAGACCTTGACCAGAGCCCATCTCACAGCGGCAGCCCCCCGCCCGGTGGTTCCAGCTTCACGCCGACGCCCCGCAGGGTGTGCAGATAGCGGGGCCGCGCGGCCGTCTCGCCCAACTTGCGCCTGAGCCAGGACAGATGGACGTCGATCGTCTGGTCGTCGCCGTAGGACTGCTGCCAGACCTCGGCGAGGAGTTCCTTGCGGGGCACGACCACTCCGGGGCGGGCGGCCAGGAAGGCGAGCAGGTCGAACTCGCGGCGGGTGAGGTCGAGTCGGACGCCGTCCAGCTCGGCCTGGCGGCGCAGCGGGTCGACGCTCAGGCCGCCGACGCGCAGCACGGTCTCGGACGGCGCGTCACCTCCGGCGGCCCGGGACCGTCGTAGGACGGCGGCCATCCGGGCGGAGAGGTGCTCGACCGAGAAGGGCTTGGTGAGGTAGTCGTCCGCCCCCGCGTTCAACAGGCGGACGATCTCCGTCTCGTCGTCCCGGGCGGTGGCGATGATGACCGGGACGTCGGTGATCCCGCGCAGCATCTTCAGGGCCTCGGACCCGTCCAGATCGGGCAGTCCGAGGTCCAGGACGACCACGTCGAAACGGAAATGGGCGACCTCGCGCAGCGCCTCCAGCGCCGTCCCGACGCTGCGCACGGTGTGGGCCGCGTCGGTCAGGTGCCGGATGAGCGCCGAGCGAACGAACTGGTCGTCCTCGACCACGAGCACACTTGCCATGCGCCGCACCGTACGCGATTCGGGCGAGCGTGGTCGGGGCCTGTGGACAACTCAGTCCGTGTGCGGCCGGTGGGATGCGTGAGGCAGTATGGCGGGCGATGCGCAGAGGACTCGTACACGTACTGGCTTGGACGCTCGCCACGGGCGCGGCGGTCACGCTGTCGTGGTGGGGTGTCCACACGGTCATGGCGGGCACGGCCTACGATCCGCCGCGCGCGCTGCCGATCACGGCGGCCGACGCGACCACGCAGGAGTCGAAGCCGCTGGTGTCACCGACGCCGACGCGGACCGGACGGGCGACCCCGTCGAGGCGCCCCTCACCGACGCCGAGCGCCACGACCGCGAGTCCGGCCCCCTCGAAGAGCCCTTCCCCCACCGCCTCCGGTCACGTCAGGAGCTACGACACCGACGGCGGCCGCGCGGTCTTCGACCTGGGCGAGAAGTCGGCGACCCTGGTGTCCGCGACGCCGGGCACGGGGTGGTCGATGCAGGTGTGGAAGACGGAGTCGTGGATCCGGGTGGAGTTCGCCTCCGGCGCGGACCGGGTATCGGTGTTCTGCACCTGGCACGACGGCCCGCCGCGGGTGGAGATCGGCACCTACTGACTCACCCGGTCATCTGAACACGGACGCGGGCGGCGCCGGGGAGGCCACCGCCTCGGCGTCCGTCACGGGTACGGCGCCGCCGGTGAAGTCGAGGAGCGCCTTGCCGTGTTCGACGCGGCCGGGGTGCGGGTCGGAGGCGGCGCGGCGGGTCAGTTCCGCGACCGGCAGGGGGCTGTCGGAGGCGACCAGGACGGCGTTGCCGAAGCGTTTGCCGCGCAGGACCGTCGGGTCGGCCACCAGGGCGAGATCGGGGAAGCGGGCGGCGACGGTGGCGATCTGGCCGCGGAGATGGGCGAGCGGCGGTCCGTCGGCGAGGTTGGCGGCGTAGCAGCCGCCCGGCCTGAGCGCCCTTCGGACCTCGTCGAGGAACTCGGTGGAGGTGAGATGTGCCGGGGTCCTCGCTCCGCTGAACACATCGGCTATGACGAGGTCGGCCCATCCGTCGGCGACCTTGGCGAGTCCTTCGCGGGCGTCGACGGACCGCACCCGTATCCGCGCGGCCGGCTCCAGGGGGAGCTTCCGCCTGACGAGTTGGACCAGGGCCGCGTCCCGCTCGACGATCTGCTGGGTGGAGCGGGGGCGGGTGGCGGCGAGATACCGGGCGAGGGTGAACGCGCCGCCGCCGAGGTGTACGGCGTGCACGGGCTTGCCGGGGAGCGCGGCGAGGTCGATGACGTGGCCGAGTCTGCGCTGGTACTCGAAGGAGAGGTGGGTCGGGTCGTCCAGGTCGACGTGGGACTGCGGTGCGCCGTCGACGAGCAGCGTCCACGCGTGTGTGCGCTCGCGGTCGGGGATGAGCTCCGCGAGACCGCCGTCGACGGGTTCCACGACGGATTCGGGGGCCGCGTTCCCACGGCGAGCGTTCTTCGACTTACCCACTACGCCATTATCGGCGGCGCGGGGCCGTCTCGCGCCCGCGGGCCGGTGCGGGTCGGCAGGCGCCGGTCAACGGCAGTTGTCCGCGGCCTCGATCAGTCTCGCCGCCTCGTCCAGTGCCGCCCGCAGCACTGCCGGGTCCGTCGCCAGGTCGGCGTCTCCCGGTGGCAGCAGCCAGTCCGACCCCGCCACCGGAGGCTCCGGTGCCAGTCGCAGACCCCGGCCGTCGGTCTCCGTGCACGTGCTTCCCGGTACGTCCCAGCCCGCCGCCGTCCCCGGCGGCACCAGGAACCCCAAGGTCTGGCCTCCGTCGTCGTGCAGCACGGGTCCGACCCCTTCACCCACCCCCCGTCGCAGGATGTCGACGGCCTCCAGGCCGTGTCGCGTCGGCACCGTGACCACGTCGCACGACACCGGCGTACAGGGATTGACGCTCTGGCTGATCTCCATCGCGGCCTCCACCAAGGAACCCTCGTCCGACTCCGAGAGATTCAACGCGCACCCGTGTCAACGGCAACGGCAGAAGTCCGCCGCAAAGGATGGCAGTTCATGGCGGATCCCGGAGGAGATATCCGGTTTGTAGCCAAACCTCGCATGGCGACCCGGACACAACAGGTACGTTCTTGCCCGCCGGAAACAGGACGTCACACTGACAAACCAGTCAACTCGCCCCACCTCCGGCATGGTTCGACGGTTCGCACGAGAGGACCCGGCCATGGCGTCGTCATCGGTGACCTCGTCCCAGTCCCCCACACCACCGCAGCCGAACCTCGCGTTCCGGCGCCTGCGCGGACAGCGCTCGCCGGCCGAGTTCGCCGCGATGGTGCGACGGGCCGCGCGCGAGATCGGCGAGAGCGTCAGCTGCGACGCGCGCTATGTGGGCCGCGTCGAGGCGGGCGAGATCCGCTGCCCCAACTACGCGTACGAACGGGTGTTCCTGCACATGTTTCCCGGCCGCACGCTCACCGACCTGGGCTTCGCCTCCCGCGCCACCGTACGCGGACGCCGGGCGCGCACCACGAGTGAGACAGAGGGGACGTACGAGCCGTATGACACGCAGGACACGCAAGACGCGCAGGATCCCGACGAGACGTACGACAACTACGAGGAGAGCGACGTGCTGCGTCGCGCATTCATGACCGGCGGGGGCGCCACGGTCGCCGCCGCCTCACTGGGCCCCATCGGGCTCGCTCTCGACGCCGCGGCCGCCGGACGGCCGGTCCGCCGCGTCGGGGCGGGCGAGGCGGGTGCCCTGGAAGAAGCCGTGCGCAGAATCCGGTTGCTCGACGACCGGCACGGCGCGGACGGCCTGTACCAGCGCGCGGCGGCTCCACTGCGCGCCGCCTACGCGCTCCTGGACGCCGGCGCGACCCGGCAGACGACCGCCGAGCGGCTGCACTCGGGCGCGGGCGAACTCGCCATCTCGGTGGGCTGGCTCGCGCACGACTCCGGACGGTTCGACGACGCCCGCTCGCACTACGCGGAGGCGCTCGCGACCGCCCGGGTGACCGGTGACGACGCCCTGGAGGCACACGCCTTCTGCAACACCGCCTTCCTCGCGCGCGACGCGGGACGGCCACGGGAGGCGGTGCGGGCCGCGCAGGCCGCGCAACGGGTCGCCCGGCCGCTGGGTTCGGCCCGGCTCATGTCGCTGCTCGCGCTGCGCGAGGCGGGCGGCTGGGCGGGGCTCGCCGACCGGACCGGGTGCGAGCAGGCCCTCGCCCGCGCGCAGGCCTACTTCGAGCGAGGCCTCTCGGACGCCGACCCCGAGTGGATGAGCTTCTACGGCGAGGCGGAGCTCGCGGGCCTGGAGGCGCAGTGCTGGTCCACGCTGGGCGACTGGCGCCGGGCCGCCCGGTACGCGCGCCGCGCGGCGCATCTCCAGGACCCGCACTTCACCCGCAACATCGCGCTGTACACGGCCGAACTCGCCGACGACCTGGCCCGCGGCGGCCACCCCGACGAGGGCGCGGCGGCGGGGCTGCGGGTGCTGGAGCTGCTGGGCGAGGTCCAGTCGTCCCGCATCCGCACGATGCTGGCGGCGACGGCGAGGGTGCTGTCGCCTCACCGGCGGGCTTCGGGGGTGTCGGCGTTCCTGGAACGCCATGCGTCGACGCCGAGGACCGCGTGAGCGGGTTTTCGTTCGGCCGGGAGCCGGTGGGGGCTGGTCGCGTCCGCGCGGCGGTAGCCGCACATCGACACAGCCCCGCGCCCCTGAGTGGGTGCGGTGACGGCCTGCCCAGCTGTACTACGACCCCAGATGGCCCACGTCGTTCCAGCTCTCGATCGCCGGCTCTCCATAAGCCCAGCCCAGAACCGAAAGGGACGTCGGATTCAGTCGCACCCGCGCCGCGAAATCGATCGGCAGCCCCAGCCACCGCGCCCCGATGGACCGCAGGATGTGCCCGTGCGCGAACACCAGCACATCGCGGTCGGCGGCGCGCGCCCACGCGACGACCTCGTCCGCGCGCGCGGTGACCTCGTCGAGGGACTCACCGTCCGGCACCCCGTCGCGCCAGATCAGCCAGCCCGGACGCACCGCCTGGATCTCCTCCGGGGTCATGCCCTCGTACGCGCCGTAGTCCCACTCCATGAGCGCGTCCCAGGTGGCCGCCCGCTCCCCGAACCCGGCGAGTTCGCAGGTCTCACGCGCGCGTACCAGCGGGCTGGTGCGTATCTCCGCCCCGGGAAGGCCGTCGTACGGGGGCCGGTGCAGCCGCTCGCCGAGCAGCTTGGCGCCCCGCCGGCCCTCCTCCAGGAGCGGCACGTCGGTCCTGCCGGTGTGCTTGCCGGACAGCGACCACTCGGTCTGTCCGTGCCGGGCCAGCAGGATGCGCGGTGCCATGGAGAAACCTTTCCGGGGGAAAGCGGAGGCGGAACGCCTCCATCATCGCGCACCCTGTGGGAGGGCAACCCGACGGGCGTTCTCAGCGTCTTCGTGGACCGAAGGCGCTGCGTGGGGGCACTCCACAGGGGCCCGCACATACGCCGTAAAGTGGCACCCCCGGACAAGGACGGCCGGACGCCGCGCGAAACGAAGGGGGACAGGATCGGATGCCGCTGACCGAGACACCAGGCACCGAGGCAGTCCCGGAGACGCGGCTGCGCTGGTGGACCGAGCTGCCCCTGATCCTGTTGGTGTACGCCTGCTACAGCGCCGGACGGCTCCTCGCCAGGGGCGACGTCACGGGCGCCGTCGACCACGGACTGGCGATCCTCAAGGTCGAGAAGGTCCTGTACCTCAACGCCGAGCACCCGCTCAACCGGCTCTTCACCAGCCAGACCTGGCTCGGCGTACCGGCCGACTTCTGGTACGCCTCGCTGCACTACCTGGTCACACCGGCCGTCCTGATCTGGCTCTTCCGCTCGCATGCCGTGCACTACCGCGCGGCCCGCACCTGGCTGATGACGTCCACGTTCATGGGCCTGATCGGCTTCACCCTGCTGCCGACCTGCCCGCCCCGCCTCCTCTCGGCGAGCCACGGCTTCGTCGACACCATGGCCCAGTACAGCTCTTACGGCTGGTGGGGCGGCGAGGCGAGCGCCCCTCGCGGCATGGGCGGCATGACGAACCAGTACGCGGCCATGCCCAGCCTGCACGTCGGCTGGGCGCTGTGGTGCGGTGTGATGCTGTGGCGCTACGGCACGACGCGTACGACGAGGGCCGCGGCCGTCGCCTACCCGCTGATCACCACGATCGTGGTCATGGGCACCGCGAACCACTACTTCCTCGACGCGGTCGCGGGCGCGGTGGTGATGGGCCTCGGGTTCCTGCTCGCGCCGTACGTCAGCCGGGCCGCGGAACGGGCCACGGAGGGTGTCCGGGCCCGGATGGCCACCGTATCCGGCGCCTCCCGGCGCACAGAGCCCTCAATTGTCAGTGGCGGATGCCAGACTTCCGCGGGTGAGCACATTCCACGGCAGCGCGAGTCACGCTTCCCGGGCGGAGCCGAGCCCGGTGCCGCTCCCACGGACGCGGGGGACGGCGCTGCGGCAGCGGCTCGCTGAGCTGCGCGGCCCCGAGGTACCGGCCAAGGCACTGGACGCGCGTGCCCTGGCCGCCCTCGCCGCGAACCCCGGGTGCAAGCGGCGCGCGATCCTCGACGGCGCCGGGGTGAACAAGACGGCACTGGCCGACGCGCTGGGTGCGCCGTCCGCCTTCGGGCAGTCGCAGTTCGCTCTGACCCGGGGCAACGCCTTCGAGGCGAAGGTCAAGGCGGACGGCGGCGCGGAGCTGTTGCGGCTGGTGCATGAGCGGCTGGACCGCAGCGCCGAACCGCCCACCGGGGCCCACGTGCCCGACCTCACCGCGATCGGCCCCGAGGGCCGTACCGCGCGCACGGCACTGGCCCTGCGTGAGGCCGCCGGGACCCAGGGGTGGACGCTGCTCGACCACCCCATGCTCGCGCTCGACGTGGCCGGCTCCGCCGCCTTCCTGGAGCCGGACGCCGTGGTGGTGCACCCGGACGGCAGTTGGACGGTCGTGGAGATCAAGTCCTTCCCGATGCTGGACGGTTCGGCGGACCCCTCGAAGGTGGGCGCCGCCGCCCGCCAGGCCGCGGTGTACGTCCTCGCGCTGGAGGAGGTCGCCGCCCGCCTGGAACCGGCTCCGAGGGTCCGCCACCGGGTCCTCCTGGTGTGCCCCAAGGACTTCTCCAACCTGCCCACCGCCTCGGCCGTCGACATCCGCAAGCAGCGCGCGGTCACCGCCCGTCAGCTGGCCCGTCTCACCCGCATCCAGGACATCGCCGACGCCCTGCCCGACGGCACCTGCTTCGCACCCGACCTGCCCGCCGCCGAGCTGACCGCCGCGGTCGAGTCGGTCCCGGCGACCTACGCCCCCGAGTGCCTGTCCGCGTGCGAACTGGCCTTCCACTGCCGCGACCGCTCCCGCGCGGCCGGCGCGGTGACCTCCCTGGGCCGCTCGGTGCGCGCGGAGCTGGGCGGTCTGACGACGGTGGAGGACGTGCTGGCGGCGGCCCGCGGCGAGGCCGGGGACCCGGACGACCCGGCCGTGGCGGCTCTGCGCAGAGCCGCCGAGCTGCGTGCCGAAGCGCTGGACGCGGTGCCGGGGGGTGCCGCGCGGTGAGTGCGCCTCGGCGCCGGGCCCCCGCGGCCCCGCCCCACGTCACGCCCGCTCGCGGCCTCGCCACGGCCCCGCGTCACGAGGAGCCCCCGTGTCACTGATCACGACGCTCGCCCGGCTGGAAGCCGTCAGCACCGGCCGCGCCCAGCCCGCCGCCACCGTCCGTCACCGGCATCTCTCCGACCACCCCCTCGTCCTGGTCCCGCTCACCACCGCGGGCGAGGCCGGTGCCCCGCTCGGCGCGCTCGTCGGAACCGACCGGGACGCCCCGCACCTCCTGGTCGTACCGCAGCCCAGGGACCGTGACCTCCGGTTCGCGTTCCTGGCCGAGCTGGCGGACATCGTGCTTCCGTACGTCGACGGGTACGCCGAGTCGGTGGAGGCCGCCGAGCGCAACGAGACCGATCCGGAGACCGGCAAGCGGGTCAAGGTCGAGGTCGAACTGTGCGCGGACGCCCCGCAGCTGATCCTGCCGAGCCGCGCGGGCATCGATCTGGTACGGCTGCTCGGGCGCTCCATGCGCTTTCGGCGCACGGCGGAGCAGGACCCGGAGACCCCGTACCCGGCCCCGCCCCGGGTGCCGTTGCTGGGCCGGTGGCTGACCCACTTCGGGGAGCGGGCCCGGGTGCCGGGCTCCTCACTGCTGCTGGCGATGACGGACGTGCTGGCCCGGCACTGGTCCACCGGCCAGTCCACGCTGGAGGACCAGCACCTGGGCGCGCTGCTGGCCTGGATCGACCCGCCCGAGGGCCGCTCGGGCGCCGAGGCCGCCCTGGAGGCCGAGCTCGCCCGGGACGAGCGCGGCCAGCTGCTGCATCCGCCCGCCGGCCCCGCCACCGACCCTGCGTTCGACAACAAGGTGCTCGCCCCGGCCCTGGAGCGCTACGACCGCGCACGGACCGCCCTCGCCGCCGCCGAGGACGGACTGGAGGCCGACGACCGGCTCGGCGCGCTCACCGCCGCCGAGCGGGAGATCCGCGCACTCGTCGCGAGTCACACCCGCCCCACCTGGGACGCGGTGTGGCGAGGCGTGGACCTGCTGCGGGCGCTGCCCGAGGGGGCCCATGTCGAGGAGCGGTGGACGCGCGACCGCTGGTCGTTCACGAGCCACCGCGACCGGGTCGTAGCGGGCGAGCCCCCGCAGCCGCGCCGCGACGACGCGGTCACCGCCGCCAACAAGCTCGCCGCGCGCGAGCGCGAACAGGCCCGCCTCGAGGCGCAGGAGGCACTCGACGACCCGCTGGTGATGGCGGGGCGGCGGCTGGCCGGTGAGGCGTTCGCCGGGGAGGTCACGGACGTCGTGATGACGTACAGCGAGGGCAAGCGGCCGAGCCCGCGCCCGCTGGTGACCGTGCGGACCGACGACCGGCCGCATCTGGGCGAGCGGGCCAAGGTGTACCGCTCGCTGGGCGGCAAGCCGCAGTCGGCCGAGTTCGTGGGGTCCGAGGAGGAGGGCGCGCTGGTCGTCCTCAAGATCCTCGACAAGATGGGCCGCGGCAAGGAGCCGGAGACCGGGTCCGTCCCCGAGAAGGGCGACCGGCTGTGCTTCACGCTCTTCGAGCACGAGCAGCGCGGCGGCGCGAAGCTGCCCGACCCTGAGGACACTCCCTGGACGCACGGCGGGCCGCCCGGTGAGGCCGTGCCGGAGACCGCCGATCCCATGACCCCGGAGGACGTGCTGTGACCACCCAGGCCCCCCGGGACCACCGGGCCTTCGACCCCGGTGCCGAGGCCGCGCGGGCCACCGACGCGATCCTCGACGACACCCTGCAGGGCATTCACCGCGGTGTCGTCGTCGACTCCCCGCCCGGCGCGGGCAAGTCCACCCTGGTGGTCCGCGCGGCACTCGAACTGGCCGATGCGGGACGCCCGTTGATGGTGGTCGCGCAGACCAACGCCCAGGTCGACGACCTGGTCCTGCGGCTCGCCGAGAAGAACCCCGAGCTGCCGGTGGGGCGGCTGCACAGCAGCGACGCCGACCCGTACGACAAGGCGCTGGACGCGTTGGCGAACGTACGCAAGTCGGCGAAGGCGGGGGATCTGACCGGGCTGCCCGTCGTGATCTCCACGGCCGCCAAATGGGGGCATGTGAAGGCCGACGAGCCGTGGGCGCACGCGATCGTGGACGAGGCGTACCAGATGCGCTCCGACGCGCTGCTGGCGGTGGCGGGCCTGTTCGAGCGGGCGCTGTTCGTGGGCGACCCGGGGCAGCTGGATCCGTTCGCGATCGTGGGCAGCGAGCAGTGGGCGGGGCTGTCGTACGACCCCTCGGCCTCGGCGGTGACGACCCTGCTGGCCCACAACCCCGAGCTGCCGCAGCACCGCCTGCCGGTGTCCTGGCGGCTCCCCGCCTCGGCCGCGCCCCTGGTCTCGGACGCCTTCTACCCGTACACACCCTTCCGCAGCGGCACCGGCCACGACGACCGCAGGCTCACCTTCGGCGTCCCCTCGGACGGCTCGGGCCCCGACCGGGTGATCGACGCCGCGGCGGAGTCCGGCTGGGGCCTGCTGGAGCTGCCCGCACGGCACACTCCCCGCACGGACCCCGAGGCGGTGCGGGCCGTCGCGGCCGTCGTACGGCGGCTGCTGGACCGGGGTGGGGCGGCCACGTCGGAGCGCTCACCGGATCCCGCGCCGCTGACCGCCGACCGTATCGCGGTGGGCACGGCGCACCGGGACCAGGCGGCTGCGGTCCGCGCGGCGCTGACCGACCTCGGCGTCACCCAGGTCACCGTCGACACGGCGAACCGTCTCCAGGGCCGCGAGTACGACGTCACGGTGATCCTCCACCCGCTCTCCGGCCGCCCCGACGCCACCGCCTTCCACCTGGAGACGGGCCGCCTGTGCGTCCTGACCTCCCGCCACCGCCACGCGTGCGTCGTGGTGTGCCGGGCGGGCGTGAGCGACCTGCTGGACGACTACCCGTCCACGGAACCGGTCCAGCTGGGCACCCTGGTGAAGTTCCCGGACGGCTGGGAGGCCAACCACGCGGTACTGGCGCGACTGGCGGAGCATCGCGTCGCGTGGCGACCGTGATCGACGCGCCCGGCCCCCTGACCAACAGGCGCCCGCTCAGCACCGCCCCACCGCCGGACGGAGTCCGCCACGCCGCGGAGGCGGCCGATGGCTACAGCCCCGGACGGCTGGGAGGCCAACCACCCGGTACTGGCGCGGCTGGCGGAGCATCGCGTGCCGTGGCGACCCTGACCGGTGTCCTGCGCGGTCGCGGGAGACCGTGAGCGGGAACATCGCGCGGGCCGTAGACCTTGGTACGGCCGCAGGCGTCCCGCCCTCTTGCACGGGCGCGGGACAATGGACGGTGGCCCATGCATCGGCGGGCCGTCGGTACGGACGAGGTACGAGGAGGATGAAGACATGGCGGAGCCCACGCCGCGTCGGAACGAGCCGCGGCTGCGCCCCGCGCCCCTGCTGTTCGAGCCCACACAGGTGGCCGAGGACCCGGAGCACTTCTTCGATCTGGAGTCGATCGACGACCCGCGGGCGCTGCTGACCCGGTCCACCGAGCTGGCGCACGCCTTCCGCGCGGCGGCGGACCGCGCCGTGGAGTTCCAGGCGATGGCGGCGGCCCAGCTGGCCGACCCCCGGCGCTTCGACCGGCTCACGACGGCGGACATCGCCGAGCGTGCCGAGTGGACCGAGGACTACGCGAAGAAGATGGTCGAGTTCGGCCGGGATCTGCTGCGCGGCGCGGAGGGCGGAGCGGGGCACGCCGACCCCGTGTGAGCCCGTAAACGATCCCTGGCATATGCCAGGCGGGCAAGATACCCCTCCCCGCCCACTCCTGTCCCGATTTCCCGCAACCCTGCGGAACGGCCCGCTCACAGCCGGTAGATGTAGGCGGCATGAGCACTCGCGACGAACCCTTCTCGGACCGCTTCGACGTCTCCGGCGTCACCGCGGACGGCGCGGCCTGGCTCGCCTCGGCGGGGGCGTACCCGCGCAGCACCCTGTCGTTGTGGGACGAGCGGCCCGCCGCCCCGGTCGTCCTGCCCTGCGGCACCGCCTTCGACGTGGTCAGCGCCCCCACGATGTTCGGACGCCGGATGCTCGACCGGCTGTGGGACGAGGGACCGGGCTCGGGCCCGGTGGCGACGCTCCGGGGCCGGATGCTGCTCTTCGCGGCCCCGGGCACGGCACAGCGGCTGCCGTCCCTGCTGCGGTGGGAGGAGTGCGGCCGTACGGCGGCGATTCCGCCGCTGCTGTGCCACGGCGCCGGCGATGCGGTGACCGTGCCGCCCCCGCTGAGCGCCGCGAAATCGGCACTGACCTCCCGCTGGCTGGTCGCCCCGGACACCCGTCACCCCTGGCTGCCGGGCCCGGAAATCCTGCTCTGGGCAGCCGTCCGCGCGGCCCGCACCGCCGTACGGATATCGATTTTTCCCCCAGCCGATCAGGATGCTAAGGTCTACGACGTCAGCAGGCGCCGCTAGCTCAGTTGGTTAGAGCAGCTGACTCTTAATCAGCGGGTCCGGGGTTCGAGTCCCTGGCGGCGCACAGACAGTGAAGGCCTCTCGCGAGTGCGGGGGGCCTTCTCTTTTGACGACGGCACGGCAGCGCGGCCGGGGGTCCGGGGGTTGCCCCCGGGAGACACAGCATCAGCGGGTCCGGGGTTCGAGTCCCTGGCGGCGCACGACACGGTAAGGCCCCTCGCAGCAGCGAGGAGCCTTTCGCGTGTCCGCCGGTTATCCGACCCCGATCTCCACGCCCCACGCCCCCGTCGTCGTCCGTCCCGTCACCGTCAGCCGGACGTTCTCCCCCGGCACCCTGAAACTCTCGCCGACGTCGACGGGGGCGTCTGCGAGGGGTGGGTAGACCGAGTTCTCCCAGCAGGCCTCCGTGCGGGGGTGGGCGTCGATCACCTCGATCGGGCCGCCGCCGGACGCCGCGCCGCTGTGGACGCGGTAGATGAGCACGCCCTGCCGGCAGACCGCCGCGTCGTTGCCCACCGCCGCGCGCGCCTCGAAGGCGAGCGCGCTGTCGGCCCCGGTGCGCACGACCGCGAGCTTCGTGCCGCGCCCGAGCCCGAAGATCCCGGCGCGGTCGGGCCCGACCGCCACCGGCTCCAGCGTCAGCCGCACCGGCTTCGGCCCCCGTACGCACACCACCTGCCGCCGCTCCAGCCAGCCCAGCTTCCACTTGTGCCAGGCGAACAGATCGGGGGCCAGTCCGAACTGGCTGCCCATCAGGTCCCAGTCGCCGACGTAGGTGTCCCAGTCGCCCTTGCCGTCCATCGGCCGGTGGTAGAGGTCCGGCAGGTCGAAGACGTGGCCGGTCTCGTGGGCCAGCACCAGACGGTCCGGCGGGTGCTTCTCGAAGACCGTGACGACCCGGCGGATGTCCGTGCGGTCGGCCCGCAGCGGCACATCCAGGTTGACGACCTTCGTGGCGTCCGAGTCGACGCCGGGCGCGTCCGGGTCGGCGACGAAGTAGACGACGTCGTAGCGCGAGAAGTCGACCTGGCCGTCCGCCGCGGCGAGCGCGTCCCGCAGATAGGCGCCCCGGTGCTCGGCACTCCAGTCGCGCTGCATGACGTACGCCGTCGACGGACGCGGCATCCGGATCCAGTGCCGCAGCGGGTGCGGGCGCAGCGTGAAGCGGCCGTAGGAAGCGCGTTCGAAGAAGCGGGTGGTGGCCGGGAAGTGATCGGCGGTCAGCTGGGCGGGGGTCGTCAGCGGCGGGGCGTCCGGGAAGGACAGGAAGACCATCACCGCGTCGAGGGCACGGGCGGGACGCGGATAGGCGGTGTTCCAGGTGTCCAGGCCCTCCGAGTGGTGGGCCCCGGTGCGTTCCAGGGTGCAGGGCGCCGAGGAGAAGGGTCCGGCGACCGAGGGGCCGGTGATGAGGGAGGTGGCGGCGAGGGCAGCCATGGTGGTGAACACGGCGGCGGTGCTGCGCAGTCGCGGGCGCGGCACAGTGCGCGGAAACGGGCGCGGCAACGGGACCTCCGGGAGCGGTTCACGGGACACCGCACCCAGCCTGTGTGAGTTTGGGGTAGTACGCCCTGTTTATCTGCACCGGACGAGTGAGGCGGCGTGACCTGCCGAAGCGGCCGACACCCCCGAATCACTCACGGAACGTCACAACCGGTCTCGAGCCTCAAGAACCCGTCCAGCTGCGGGCAGAAACGATCTGCCAGAAGGGGTTGCCGGTGCCTCGGACCGGGCAATGGCTGGAAGGGCCCGGGGGCAGCCTCTATGATCGGCACACTTTCCTGCGCGGACAGCGATCGAGTGCACTGCGGGAGCTAGCGGTGAACGGAACGTCCGAAGGGCCGGCGCCCGCGGCAGACCTCGACGGGTCAGCCGTTACAGAGAGTGATATCGCGACACCTTTTCGTACCGAGCCGCCGTCGCACCGCGCGGCGTTCGCGGCGGCGCCGCTGGCCATGGCCGTGGTGGACCGCGAGGGCACGGTCGTCGACGCCAACCCCGCCTTCGGCGAGCTGCTCGGCGCCGTACCGGAGGAGCTGGCCGGGACCCAGGCCGCGGACCTGGTGGACCTGGCCTCGGACGCGCGCACCTGGCACTCCTACCGCGAGGTGCTGCGCGGCCGTCAGGCGAAACTGCGCTGCAAGCGCCGGCTCAAGCATCCCGACGGGCACTCCATGTGGGCGCAGATCACGGTCACCCCGTTGGCCGCGGACTCCCACGGCTCACCCGGTGTCCTGCTCTCCGTCGCCGACATCACCGCCCGCCGTGAACTCCAGGCCCGGCTGCGGCACTTGCAGATGCACGACCCGGTGACCCGGCTGCCCAACCGCACGCTGTTCTTCGAGCGGCTGACGGCCGCGCTGGAGCCGGAGTCGTACGAGCAGGGCGGCACGGGCCGGATCGGACTGTGCTACCTGGACCTCGACGGGTTCCAGGCCGTCAACGACACCCTGGGCCACCGGGTCGGCGACCGGCTGCTGGCCGCCGTCGCCGAGCGCCTGACGCGCTGCTCGGACGAGGCCGGTCACGGCCGGGCGACCGCTCCCCTGGTGGCGCGGCTGGGCGGCGACGAGTTCGCGCTGCTCGTCGAGGACTCCACCGGTACGGAGCAGCTCGCCGACCTCGCCGAGTCCCTGCTGAAGGCGATCCAGGCACCCTTCGACCTCTCCGGCCACCGGATGTCGGTGTCGGCGTCGATCGGAGTCGTCGAGCGGCGGGCCGAGGGCACCTCCGCGACGGGGCTGATGCAGGCCGCCGACACCACGCTGTACTGGGCCAAGGCCGACGGCCGGGACCGCTGGACGCTGTTCGATCCGGAGCGCAACGCCCACCGCATGACCCGCCAAGCCCTCGCCTCCACCCTGCGCCCGGCCATCGAGCGCGGCGAGTTCCAGCTGGAGTACCAGCCGCTGGTGGGCATGGAGGACGGCCGGCTGCGCGGGGTCGAGGCGCTGGTGCGCTGGAACCATCCGCAGTTCGGGATGCTGACGCCGAATCGGTTCATCGCACTGGCCGAGGAGGACGGCTCGATCGTCCCGCTGGGCCGCTGGATCCTGGCCACCGCCTGCCGTCAGGCCCGGCAGTGGCAGCTGGACCGCCCCGACGAGCCGCCGATCTTCGTCAGCGTCAATGTGGCGGTCCGTCAGGTCTGGGACTCCGACCTGGTCGCGGACGTGGCGCAGACCCTCGCGGAGACCGGCCTGGCCCCGCACCTGCTCCAGCTCGAACTCACCGAGTCGGCGGTGATGGGCTCGGCGGGCCGCCCGCTCCAGGCCCTGCAGGCGCTGAACGACATGGGCGTCGGCATCGCGATCGACGACTTCGGCACCGGCTACTCGAACCTCGCCTACCTCAGCCGGCTCCCGGTCTCCGTCCTGAAACTGGACGGCTCCTTCGTCCGAGGCTTCCAGTACGAGGGTGAGGGCGTCCCCCCGAACCCGGCCGACGAGATCGTCGTCGAGGCGATGATCCAGCTCGCCCACCGCCTGGGCCTCACCGTGACGGCGGAGTGCGTCGAGACCTCGGCCCAGGCCAGCCGGCTGCGCCGCATCGGCTGCGACACCGGCCAGGGCTGGCTGTACTCACGGCCGGTGTCGCCGGATCGTATCTCCGGGCTGATGCGTGTGAAGGCCTAGCCGACAGGCCTAGGAGACCGCAGGGGCCGCGGGCAGCCCGTAGGCGTCCGCGACGAGCTCGTACGAGCGCAGGCGTACGTCGCCGCTGTGGGCGTTGCCCGTGATCATCAGTTCGTCGGCGCCGGTGCGCTTGTGGAGGTCGTCGAGACCGGAGCGGACCTCGTCGGCGGTGCCGTGGATGACGTTCGCGTTCCAGGAGTTCGCGAACTCCTCCTCCATCGGGCTGAACTCGTAGGCCTCCGCCTCCTCGGGGGTGGGGACCAGACCGGGGCGGCCGGTGCGCAGCCGGATCATGTTGAGCGCGGCGGCGCGGACCTGGCGGCGGGCCTCCTTCTCGTCGTCCGTGGCGAGGGCGGAGACGCCGATGAGGGCGTAGGGCTCGGCGAGGACCGCGGAGGGCCGGAAGGACTCGCGGTACAGGTCCAGGGCCGGGATGGTGTTCTGCGCCGAGAAGTGGTGCGCGAAGGCGAAGGGCAGACCGAGGGAGCCGGCCAGCTGGGCGCTGAAGCCGGAGGAGCCGAGCAGCCAGAGCGGCGGGCGGTGCGGGGACTGGACGCCGCCGGGCGAGGTGGCCTGGACGGGACCGGGTACCGCGTGGATACGGCGGTAGGGGTGGCCGTCCGGGAAGTCGTCGTCCAGGAAGCGGGTGAGCTCGGCGAGCTGCTGGGGGAAGTCGTCGGCGCCCTCGTTGAGCCGGTCCGTGCGGCGCAGGGCGGCCGCGGTGGCGCCGTCCGTGCCCGGGGCCCGGCCGAGGCCCAGGTCGACGCGGCCGGGGGCCATCGCCTCCAGCGTGCCGAACTGCTCGGCGATCACCAGCGGGGCGTGGTTGGGGAGCATGACGCCGCCCGAGCCGAGCCGGATGCGGGTGGTGTGGGCGGCGAGGTGGGCGAGGATCACCGCGGGCGAGGAGGACGCCACGCCCGGCATGGAGTGGTGCTCGGCGACCCAGTAGCGGTGGAAGCCGCGGGACTCGGCGAGCCTGGCGATGGCGACGCTGGTGCGCAGGGCGTCGGTGGCCGTGCGTCCGGCGCCGACGGTGACCAGGTCGAGCACCGAGAGAGGTACGGGGGCGGTGCCCTGTGCGGTACCTCGGATCTCGTCTTCCGCCACGGTGGGGTGCCTCCTGCTCATGAGCCGTGCGCTGTCGTCCTGACAACAACAGGAGAGTGTCCCCGGTTGTTCCCGAGTGCGGTCACGCATGTCCCCGGAGCCCCGTCTTCCGTATCCCGTACGGCAGTTGACCGCTTGCCGCACGGGCCCCCGGGTACCCAGAGCGCACCGCCTCACGGACCGGAGGGATCGCCCATGACGCAGGAGAACAACCCGCGGCCGCCGTCGTCGGAGCTCGGACCGCTCGAACCCGGTACCGCGCAGCGCGCCCAGCTGTCCGTCCGGATCGCCGACATCGCGTGGACCGCCCTGAGTGTCGTCGCCGCCCTGTGGGTGATCCTGGCCACCGTCGACGCCGTGCGCGGCTCGGGCTCGTGGGCCTACTCCACGGTGGCCCTGGTCCTGCTGGCCATCGGCCTGACGATGCGGTTGCGGGCCGTCCGCCGCCGGGACCGGATGTGACAGGGGGGTCGGCTGTGGAACGGGTCAACTCGTTTCTCGGCAGGCATCTCTGGGTCCAGGTCGGCCTGTCCCTCCTGGTCGCGTTCGCCGTGGTCCAGCTGCTGTCCCCGGGGCGCTCGGTCGCCTCGGCCCTGCTGTACGTGGTGTTCGGCTCGATCGGCGGATTCGGCGTCGTGCTCGCCGTACGGCGCGGGGAGAAGCGGGCCGCCGGAGGCTCGGTCGACGATCTCGTGTCGTTGGACCGGAAGCTGCGCCGGGGCGAGGTCCCCGCGGTCCCGCAGGAGCGGCAGGCCATGCGCGACCTGGTCGAGGACCGCCTGCGCCGCGGCCGTCACCGGGTCGCGGCCCAGGTCGGCCTCGCCGTCACGTATGTGCTGCGCGGTCGTGGTGGCGACGGCCCTGACCGCGAGCCTGCCGCAGACCCTCGGTATGGCGCTGTTCGCCCTGGTCTTCCTCGGCTGGCTCGTCCTCCACGGCAACCTCCAGCACCGCCGGCTGCGCACCATGCGCGCGGAGCTCACCGGCGACACCCCGCAGGAGCGTCGCCGGTGAGCACCTGAAGCCGGCCGCGTCACACCTGGACGATCGGCTCCCGCGTGAACAGCGTCCCCATCGCCGGCGCGTTCACCCGGCGGTTCGTCAGCCTCAGGGCCTCCCAGACGGTGACCTGGTTCGCGGTGAGGACCGGCTTGCCCAGCTCCTTCTCCAGGGCCGGGATGTGGGTGGCCGTGTGGAGGGCGGTGTCCGGGAGGAGCACCGCCTCGGCGTCCGGGGAGTCGGCCTCCCGGGCCAGCGCGAAGATCTCCTCCTCACCCCAGGTGCCGACCTCCGCGGCGGTGACGATCCCGGCGCCGTGGACCTGGAGGACCTCGACGCCGCCCGCCCGCAGGAACTCGGCGAACAGACCCGCCACGTCGTCCGGGTAGGTCGCCGCGACCGCCACCCGCCCGGCCTCGATCTCCTGGGCCGCGTGCACGAAGGCGAACGAGGTGGAGGAGGCGGGCAGGCCGGCCGTGCGGGCCAGGGTGCGGACCTGCTCCTGGGCGCCCTCCCAGCCGTGCACGAAACTGCCGCTGGTGCAGGCCCAGACGACGGACTCGGAACCCGACAGGCGCAGTTCCTCCACACCCGCGGCGAGCCGCTCGGCGGTGCCCATCTCCAGGAGGGCGTCCACGCGGTGGGCGTCCGTGCCGATGTCGGTGTGGACCACGTCCAGGCGGATGTCACTGCCCAGGAGCTGTTCGATGCGCGGATAGTCGTCCTCTGCGGCATGGCCCGGGTAGAGGAATCCGAGTGCGGTCATGTCCAGCCTTCCTGCTGCTGTTCTTCGTCCGGCAGGCCCCGGACTTCCGGCAGACCCGGAATCTCCGGGCGCACGGGCCCCGTCCTCGCCGCCGGGTCGATCAGCGCCTGGTACGGTCCCACGGCTCGGGTACCCAGTCGGCGCAACGCCGCCCACATGGTCACCTGGTTGGCCGAGATCACCGGTATGCGCAGTTCCGCCTCCAGTTGCGGGATGACGTCGTACGTCGGCAGGTTGGTGCAGCTGATGAACAGCGCCTGGGCGTCGGCCCGTACGGCCCGGTGGGCCATCTCGGAGACCTGGCGGTAGGGCACCTTCCAGATGTGCCGGGTCAGGCCCATGTAGGCGCACCCGGTGACCTGGACACCCGCCTCGGCGACGTACTCCTCCAGCGACCTGGTCACCGACACCGTGTACGGCGTCACCAGCGCCACCCGGCTCATCCCGAGTTCGGCGAGGGCGTCCAGGAGGGCGCCGGACGTGGTCAGGGACGGGACCGCGCCCGCCCTGGTCATGGCCGCGCACATGGCCCGCTCCCCGGCGATCCCGCCGACGAAGCTGCCCGAGGTGCAGGCGTAGGCGACGACCTCGGGGGCGATGGCGTTGAGCGTGCGCACGGCCTCGTGCAGGGTCTCGTGCTCGCTGACCAGGCGGGCCAGGTCGAGGCCGACCTCGACGGGGACGTACGGGGTGCGGGTCAGATGGAGCGAGATGCCGTCGGGGACCCAGCGCCACAGCTCGCGATCGAGCGCGAAGTCGAAGGGGGCGACGACACCGACACCGCGTTGCGGGCGCGGACCACCCAGAAAGGAAACGTCCATGGCAGAACCGGCCTCACGGTGAGAGACGGAAGGACAGCGGAACGTGCACAACGCCTGTGTTGACGAAGGTAGGTTCGGGTGCGAGCGTGGTCAATCCGCCCACGTCAGACACTGGGCCGTCCCCGGAGAAACGGTGCCTGGATGTCCGTCCCCACCCTTCTGGTCCTGGACGCCGATCCCCCGCCCAGGCTCGGCAGCCTCACCGGCCGGGCCCGGATCGTGCACGCGGACGCGTCCACGCTCGCCGAGCGGCTGCCGTTCGCCGACGTGCTGCTGGTCTGGGACTTCACCTCGACCGCGGTGCGCGACGCCTGGCCGGGCGAGGGGCCCCGGCCGCGCTGGGTGCACACGGCGAGCGCGGGTGTGGACCACCTGATGTGCCCCGAACTCGTCGCCTCCGACACGAGGGTGACCAACGCGCGCGGTGTCTTCGACCGGCCGATCGCCGAGTACGTCGCCGCGCTGGTCCTGACGATGGCCAAGGACCTGCCCCGGACCCTGGAGCTCCAGCGGGAGGGCGTGTGGCGGCACCGGGAGTCCCAGCGGGTGGCCGGCACACGCGCGTGCGTGGTGGGTTCCGGGCCCATCGGGCGGGCGATCGTCGCCACCCTGAAGGCGCTCGGCGTCACCACCGCCCTGGTCGGCCGCCGTTCCCGTACCGGGATCCACGGTCCCGACGACCTCGACCGGCTGATGGCCCGCGCCGACTGGGTGATCGCGGCCGCCCCGCTCACCGCGGAGACGCACGGCATGTTCGACGCCCGCCGCTTCGGGATGATGCAGCCCTCGGCCCGGTTCATCAACATCGGACGGGGCCGACTCGTCGTGGAGGAAGCGCTGGTGGAGGCGCTCGCCAAGCGGTGGATCGCCGGGGCCGCCCTCGACGTCTTCGCCACCGAACCCCTGCCGCCGGAGAGCCCGTTGTGGCGGGTGCCGGGCCTGATCGTGTCCCCGCACATGAGCGGTGACACCGTCGGCTGGCGCGATGAACTCGGCGCGCAGTTCGTGGAGATGTACGACCGCTGGGAGGCGGGCAGATCACTCACCAACGTGGTCGACAAGCAACGCGGGTACGTGCCGGGGCACTGAACGTCGAGCGGAGGGGCACATGCGAGACCTCACCGAACTGACCGCCGTACAACTCGTCGAGGGCTACCGCAAGGGCGAGTTCAGCCCCGTGGAGGCGACCCGGGCGGCGCTCGACCGGGCCGAGCGGATCCAGCCGGAGGTGAACGCGTTCGTGCGCGTGACCGGCGAGGAGGCCCTGGCGCAGGCCCGCGCGTCGGCGGACCGCTGGCGGCGCGGGGAGCCGTCCGGCGCGGTGGACGGCGTCCCGGTCACGGTGAAGGACATCCTGCTGATGCGCGGCGTCCCGACGCTGAAGGGCTCCAGGACCATCTCGGAGAGCGGCAGTTGGGACGAGGACGCGCCGTCCGTGGCCCGACTGCGCGAACAGGGTGCCGTGTTCCTCGGCAGGACGACCACCCCGGAGTTCGGCTGGAAGGGCGTCACGGACTCGCCGCTGACGGGCGTGACCCGCAATCCCCACGACCCGTCGCGCACCGCGGGCGGCTCCAGCGGGGGTGCCGCGGCGGCCGTGGCGCTCGGTGCGGGGCCGCTCGCGCTGGGCACGGACGGCGGGGGCAGTGTCCGTATCCCGGCCGCGTTCTGCGGGATCTTCGGCCTCAAGCCGACGTACGGCCGGGTGCCGCTGTACCCGGCGAGCGCCTTCGGCACCCTCGCGCACGTCGGCCCGATGACCCGTGACGCGGCTGACGCGGCACTGCTCCTCGACGTCATCGGGGTGCCGGACTCCCGTGACTGGTCGGCGCTGGGCCCGGCGGCCGGCCCGTACACGGCGGCCCTGTCGGGCGGGGTGCGCGGGCTGCGGGTCGCGTACTCCCCCTCCCTCGGCGGCCAGGTGGCCGTACAGCCCGGCGTCGCGGCCGCGGTGCGCCGTGCCGTGGAACGCCTCGCCGGACTCGGCGCGTACGTCACCGAGACCGACCCCGACTTCGCCGACCCGGTGGACGCCTTCCACACCCTGTGGTTCAGCGGGGCGGCCCGCGTGACCCAGCATCTCGGGCCGCGTCAGCGGGAGTTGCTGGACCCGGGGCTCCGCGAGATCCGTGACCTCGGGGCACGCATGAGCGCGCTCGACTATCTCGCCGCGGTGGACGCGCGGATGGAACTCGGGCGGCGGATGGGCCGCTTCCACGACTCGTACGACCTGCTGGTGACCCCGGCCCTGCCGATCACGGCGTTCGAGGCGGGGACGGAGGTCCCCAAGGGCTCGGGGCATCGCCGCTGGACGGGGTGGACGCCGTTCACGTACCCCTTCAACATGACGCAGCAGCCGGCGGCGAGCGTGCCCGTCGGCACGGACGGCGACGGACTGCCGGTGGGACTGCAGATCGTGGCGGCCCGGCACCGGGACGACCTGGTGCTGCGGGCGGCGCACGCGCTGTACGAGGCGGGGGTCGCCGGGATCGCGCCGCCAGTCTCAGCCCACGAGGGCCACGTACAGGGGTGAGCCCAGCGGGGAGGGGCCCTGCAGGAGTTTCTGGGCGACGAACTCGACCGTCTGCGCGGGCCCCCGCAGGAGGCCGACGGCATGACGGGTCGCCGATGTCGGGGTTGCGCCGCAGTGCGTCGACGAGCGCCGGCGGGAGGGAGGGCGAGTGGAGCGGCGCGTTCCCCGAGTCGGCGGGTGAGCCGAGGAGATGGGTCGCGGAGCCGCCCAGGCCGACCACGGTGCGTCCGTCCCGGCCGCCGAAGAACACCGTCGAACTGTCGTCGCGGCCGCCTTCGGCCAACGGCCCCCACTGGACGGGGAGTCGGCCGCGGAAGTACCTCCCCGGTGCGTCGACCGTGCCCACGTGACCGCCCTCCGCGAGGCGGCGGGCGACCAGCTCCACACGCAGGATCCCCCGATCTCGTCGGTCCTGCTCGCCTCGAACGACGGGTCGAGCCGCGGCAGCATGTCGACCTTGGTGTCGCTGATGTAGAGGCAGTGGCGAAGGACTGCAGGGCAGGAACCGCTCCCGTCCGGCGCCCGAGCCGTCGCTACGCCCGGCGGAAGCGGAGGCTCTCGCCGAGTGCGCCTGATCGCCAGAGATCGTTGCAGCCCTCGGCGAGGGCGTCCAGCCCCTCCACCACCTGCCCCCAGACGATGCCCGGCACCCAGCCCACGTCACCGTTCAGGAGCAGGTTGTTGCGTTCGTAGAACAGGGCCAGGTCCACCAGTGTCGTGTCCGCGCGGACCTCGCGGTCGTAACCGTAAGAAGCGGTGCCCAGGTGCGTACCCGCGAAGGAGAAATAGCAGAGATCTCCGGGAATCGGGGTAACTGTCGGATTTTCCAGGGGTGGTTCCGATTCCGCGAAGGGTGGGAAAAGGGCGTAGATCTCGTTGCGCGCATACTTGGCGTGATAGACGTCACCAGCGAGCGGGAGAGCGTCCCATACGGCCGCGCAGGTGATCGGCGCCCGGTCGTCAAGGAGCTTTGCCGTCGCGGTGATCTCCCGCTCGACCAGCGTGACTTCGATATAGCGGTCAGCCATGCATTCCATGGTCCCCCGGCGGTCAAGAGGGCCTCGGTGCGAAAAAGGGGCTCGAATCGGTCCGCATAAGTCGCATCCGGTCGGGTAGCCGCGCCGCCATGGCTCCACCACGGGAACATGGCGAACACATATCCGGGACCTCCCGCCGGTCGCTGCTCGCGGGGGTGGCGGCGCTCGGTGCGCTGGGCGCCGCAGGCTGCTCACGCGTGGCCACGGCTTCGACCGAGAGAGGCGGCGACCTCCTCGACCGGCTGAGGGCGGCCGGTGTCGTTCGGCTGGGAATCGCCGGTGAGATTCCCTTCGGATATATCGACAGGAACGGTGAACTGACGGGCGAGGCACCCGAATTGGCCTCGGCCATCTTCAAGCGGCTCGGGGTGGACAGGGTGCAGCCCGTGCCGACGGACTTCGGCTCACTCATCCCGGGGCTGAAATCGCAGCAGTTCGATGTCGTGGCCGCCGGAATGTATGTGACACCCGAGCGCTGCCAACAGGTCATCTTCGCCGACCCCGACTATCAGATCCAGGACTCCTTCGTCGTGAAGAAGGGGAATCCGCTGGGCCTGCACAACTACGAGGACGTCGTACGGAAGAAGGCGAGGTTCTGCACCTCGACCGGGAACGCGCAGATCGGGTACGTCGTCGACGCGGGGTACCGGAGGAGCGACATCCTGCTGGTCCCCGACCAGGTAGCAGGCCTGAACGCCGTGGAGGCGGGGCGGGCCGACGTGTTCGCCGGCACCGCGGTCACCACCCGTGCCGTGGTGAAGAAGTCCCGAAAAGCCGAGGCGACGAAGCCGTTCTCCGCGATCGTCGACGGCAAACCGCACATTGACGGCGGCGCGTTCGCCTTCCGGCCGGCCGAGACGAATCTGCGGGACGCCTTCAACGTCGAACTGCGCGCGCTGAAGAAGAGCGGGGAGGTGCTCCGGATCCTGAAGCGCTTCGGGTTCACCGAGACGGAGATGACGAACCTCACCGCGAAGGAGCTGTGCGCGGGAGGTGGCGCCGTATGACCTCGGGGCTGTGGGAACTCGTCCTCAGGGGCATCTGGACGACCGTCCAGCTGCTGGTGTTCAGCTCACTGCTCGCCGCCGCCGTGTCCTTCGTGGTCGGCGTCGCGCGCACCCACCGGGTGTGGATCGTCCGCTTCCTCGCGGGCTTCTACACCGAGGTGTTCCGCGGGACCTCCGCGCTGGTGATGATCTTCTGGGTCTTCTTCGTGCTGCCCCCGGCCTTCGGCTGGCAGCTGGTGCCGATGTGGGCGGGCACGCTCGCGCTCGGACTGACCTACGGGGCGTACGGCTCCGAGATCGTGCGCGGGGCGCTCAAGGCGGTCGACCCGGCCCAGCAGGAGGGCGGGATCGCGCTGAGCTTCACGCCCTGGCAGCGGCTGCGGCTGATCCTGCTGCCGCAGGCGGTGCCGGAGATGATCCCGCCGTTCTCCAACCTGCTGATCGAGCTGCTCAAGGGCACCGCGCTGGTGTCCGTGATGGGCATGGGCGACCTGGCGTTCAGCGGCAACCTGGTGCGGCTCGCGCTCCAGGAGAGCGCCGGGATCTACACGTACCTGCTGCTCATCTACTTCGTGATCGCCTTCCTGCTCACCCGGCTGATGCGGGGCCTGGAGAAGAAGCTCAAGGCGGGGGTCGGCAAGGAGCCCGCGCGTGAGGTGCAGGTGCCCCAGCCCGTCGGAGGTGGTGTCGGATGACGTGGGACTGGAGTGCCGTGAGCGACTTCATGCCGCAGTTCTGGGACGGTCTGCTGGTCACCCTGCAGGCCCTCGCGCTCGGCTCGCTGATCTCCTTCGCGCTCGGCCTGGTGTGGGCGCTGCTGATGCGCGCGCCCTCACGGTTCGTGCGCTGGCCGGTCGGGGTGGTCACGGAGTTCGTGCGCAACACCCCGCTGCTGGTCCAGCTGTTCTTCCTCTTCTACGTGCTGCCCGAGTGGGGCGTGACCCTCTCGGCCCTGGCCACCGGTGTCATCGGGATCGGGCTGCACTACTCGACGTACACCATGCAGGTCTACCGGGCCGGTATCGAGGCGGTGCCGGCCGGCCAGTGGGAGGCGGCGACGGCGCTGAACCTGCCGCGGATCAGGACCTGGCAGGTGGTGATCCTGCCGCAGGCGATCCGCCGGGTCGTGCCGGCCCTCGGCAACTACGTGATCTCGATGCTCAAGGACACACCCATGCTGATGGTCATCACGGTGCTGGAGATGCTCGGTGAGGCGCGGCTGTTCGCGCAGGAGCACTTCCAGTTCACCGAGCCGCTGACCGTGATCGGCGTGGCCTTCATCGTCATCTCCTATCTGGCCTCCCTTCTTCTGCGATCCCTGGAGCGACGTCTTGTCCGCTGACACCCCTTTGACGGCAGAACCCGACGCGAACACCAACCCGCCGGTCGACGGCAGTGAGCTGATCCGCTTCGAGGACGTGACCAAGCGCTTCGGGTCGAACACGGTCCTGGACCGGCTGAACTTCTCCGTGGACTCCGGGAAGCACGTGACGCTGATCGGGCCGTCCGGGTCCGGCAAGACCACGATCCTGCGGATGCTGATGACGCTGACCAAGCCCGACGAGGGCACGGTCAGCGTGGGCGGGGAGAAGTTGTTCCCGGCGCCGGAGAAGCAGCTGCGCGAGGTGCGCAAGAAGATCGGGATGGTCTTCCAGCAGTTCAACCTGTTCCCGAACATGTCGGTCCTCAGGAACATCACCGAGGCGCCCGTCACCGTGCTCGGCCTGTCCAAGGACGAGGCGGAGGCACGCGCGCGTGAGCTGCTCGACCTGGTGGGGCTCGCCGACAAGGCCGGCGCCCGGCCGACGCAGTTGTCCGGCGGACAGCAGCAGCGGGTGGCGATCGCGCGGGCGCTGGCCATGCGGCCGCGGGTGCTGCTGCTCGACGAGGTGACCTCGGCGCTCGACCCGGAGCTGGTCGCGGGCGTTCTCGACGTGCTGCGGGACATCGCCCGCACCACCGACATCACGATGCTCTGTGTGACCCACGAGATGAACTTCGCCCGGGACATCTCCGACCAGGTCCTGATGTTCGACTCGGGCCGCATCATCGAGTCGGGCGCGCCGGAGAAGATCTTCAGCGACCCCGAGCGGGACCGCACCCGGGAATTTCTGAGCGCGGTTCTCTGACTCCAAGAGGTGAACAGAGTTCAACCTTCGAGGTCCCGGACCCGGGTCATGTCACTGGCATATGCCAGTGTGCCAGCGCCCCTGCTGAGAGGGCCCCGTCCGGGGACGGAATCTCGTCAACCGCCGCTCACTACAAGCCTTTTGCCGGTTATCGTGGAAGGGATCGCTGTCTGGATTACGGCCCAGTAGTAGTGCGACCGAGCGAGCGCAGGGGGAACACCGTGGCGCTGAAGCACGAACCGACCGCGCCGTACCACTCCGCCCAGGACGCACTGCGCGTCCTGGAGACCGTGGCACGGCACACCACCGGAGTCACCGACACCGAACTCGCCCGAACCACCGGCCTCGCCCCGGAGCGACTGACCGCGCTCCTGAGGATGCTGCGCCGCGAGGGATACGTCGAGCAGGTCACCGACGGCGCGTATGTGACGGGCGAGGCCCTGACCAGGCTCAGCTCCACCCACGAACGCGAGCAGGCCGTGCGCGACAAGCTCCAGCGCACCCTCGACGAACTGCGCGACTCCATCGGCGCGGCCGTCTACATCAGCCGGTACGTCGACGGCGAGGTCACCATCTCCCAGTACGCCGACGGTCCCTCGACCCCGGCGGTCAACGAGTGGGTGGACTTCCGCTCCTCGGCCCACGCCACCGCCCTCGGCAAGAGCCTGCTCAGCCAGCTCGACCACAACGGCCGCCGCGACCATCTCTCCCGGCACCGCATGACCCGGCTCACCTCGCGGACCATCACCAGCGACAAGCTGCTCCTCTCCCGCCTGGAGGCCCAGCCGCCGACGGTCCCCCACCTCGACCTCCAGGAGTACGCGGTGGGCACGGTGTGCGCGGCGGTACCGATCACGGCGGGCTCGTCGGTGGGATGCCTCGCGCTGTCCCTGCCGCTCGACCAGGCACATCGCCTGCGCCAGGCGACGGACCGACTGAACAGGGGGGCGGCACCGGTCCTCCTGTCCCTGGCGATCTAGGAGCGGGGCAGAAGGTGGTCGGTCGGTGGTCATGAGCACCCCTGGGGACCGGGTAGTATTTTCTCGTCGCCAGCCGCCGAGAGGCGGACGGCGAGGGTCATGCGCCGCTAGCTCAGTTGGTTAGAGCAGCTGACTCTTAATCAGCGGGTCCGGGGTTCGAGTCCCTGGCGGCGCACAGTGCGACCAAGGGCACCCTTCTCACCGGAAGGGTGCCTTTGGTCGTTTCCAGAAGGGGGAACTGGAAGGGATCGGCCGAGCCATGGCCTGCAGCGGCTCTCGCCACGAACGGCTGGGCTCGACCGCCCAGGCAAGCCTCTCAGAATTCCCGTCTTCCGCCGGGGCACGGCGATAGCGTCGGCGCTGCCATCGACTTCCATGCCTCCGAGGGCCGCCCCTGGCGCCTCTCACTCTCCGCCGACGGCGCACGGACCGCCCGTCTCCCCGGGCCCGGCACCATATCGGCCACCGCTGCCGGCCAGGACACGGCCAACGCCTCCGCCTGGGGCACGGCCAACGAACTGGTCCTCATCCTGCACGGCCGTATCCCGTTCGAAGCCCTGAAGCTCGACGGCGACCGACGTCTCTTCGACCAGCTCAGCGCCTGGGACCCGGATGAGTAGGACGTGACGATGCGCCCCCTCGTACGTCCGCGTCTTCCAGGCGCCGGTACGTCCGCGTCCCCGGCGGCCGCCACCACACCGGGTCCGCGCACCGCACGCCCTCTTTCCTGAGCAGCGCTCGGTGGATCTTGTTCGTGGCCGTGACCGGCATCCGCTCCACCACCCGCACGAACCGGGGTGCCATCTTCGTGCCGAGATCGGGCTGGGTTTCCAGGAACTCCGCGAAGGACAGCGGATCGAAGGTCCCCGCGATCGTCGCCATCACCTGGTCCCCGGTGACCGGATCCGGCACCGCGTACACGGCGACGGCCACCGCCCCCTCGTAGCGCGCGAGGATGTTCTCGATCATGGCGGCGGCCAGGTTCTCGCCGTCCACGCGGAGCCGGTCGTCGGTGCGGCCCGCGAAGTAGAGGTAGCCGTCGGTGTCCCGGTAGAAGAGGTCGCCGGTCCAGTACCAGCCTCCCCGGCGGCGCTCGGCCTCCGCCTCCGGATTACGCCAGTACCCCTCGAAGGGGTTCGGGGCCCGGTTCACCAGTTCCCCTATCGCCTCGTCCCCGTTCAGCAGCCGCCCGGCCGCGTCGAACCGCGCGGTCGGGCACTCCCGCCCCGTCTCCTGGTCGAGTACGACGAGCCCGGGCCCCGCCCGCCCGACCGCGCCCTCGGGAGTCCCCGGCGCCCACTGGATCGCCGCGCCGCCCTCGGAGGAGCCGTACCCCTCGACCAGCCGCACCCCGAACCGCCGCTCGAAGGCCGCCGCGTCCACCGCCCCCGCCTCGGTGCCGAAGCCGAGCCGCAGCGGGTTGTCCCGGTCGTCCGCGCGCTCCTCGGTGGCCAGGACGTACTGGATCGCCCGGCCGACATAGGTGAAGTACGTCGCCCCGTACGCACGCACGTCCGCCAGGAACCCCGACGCCGAGAACCGCCGCCTCAGCGCCACCCCCGCCCCGGTCGCCAGCGCGGGCGCCCAGTCGGCGATCACCGCGTTGCCGTGGAACATCGGCATGCAGATGTAGTGCACCCCGTCGGGCCCGAGTCGGAACTGGTCGGCCAGAGACCTCCCGGCCGCGGCCAGGCGGCCCTGGGAGCACAGGGCCGCCTTGGGGGCGCCGGTCGAACCCGAGGTGAAGTAGAGGAGCAGCCGGTCGTCGGGGGCGGCACGCGAGGCGTCCGGTTCGGCGCCGGCGTAGGGCGCGAGCAGGGTGTCGTACTCCTCGGTGCCGGTCACCAGCAGTCGGACGCCGGGGAGGTCGAGGCCCCGCAGCAACGGGAGTTGGGACGGTTCGGTGATCAGCAGGCGGCACTCGGTGTGCACGATGTCACGGGCCAGTTCGGCGCCCCGCCGGGTGGGGTTGACCCCGGCGACGGCGACTCGGGCGAGCGCGGCGGCGCCCAGCCACAGCGGGTACTCGGGGGTGTTGTCGAGCAGCACACCGATGTGGGCTCCGGCGCCCGGCAGTAGATCGGTGAGCAGTGCCGCCCGGGCGGCGGCGCCCGCGGCGACCTCGTGGTGGGTGAGCACCCGCTCCTCGAACCACAGCCCGGGCCGGTGGTCACCCCACCGCCCGGCGACGAGCTCCGCGACCGTACGCCTCCTGGAGTCCATGGAGGCGCACGGTAGTTGACGGACCGTCAGATGTGGAGAGTCGAGTTCATCTCGGTGAAGGTGACCATGAAGCCGACGCAGAACGCCACGACGACGCCGAGGAACGCGACCATGGCGAACGCGCCCGCGGCGTGCTTGGCGGGGGCCGGCGCGTGGGCCGTGGCGACGACCTCGGGTCCGGCGGTGTGGTGGACGGTGACGATGTCACCCTCGACCGTGGTCCCCGGGCCGTCCTCCTCCTCGAAGCGGACGACCTGGCCGTCGCGGGTGGTGAACTCGTACACGTGGTGCAGGGTCGTGCGCACCCGGGTGTCCCCGCTGCCGCCGTGGGTCGTCGTGTACATCCGCAGACAGCGTGCCTCGGCCGTCAGTCCGCTGTTCCAGGCACTGCGCATCTGGAGCCAGCGCCGCACCACGCTGTAGGCGGCGAAGAGGGCTCCGGCCATGATCAGGCCGGGAATGATGTAGAAGAAGGCATCCATGGCGCATCCCCCGAGGTCAGGTACTGCTCGTGTGGGGGAACCTACCCCGGGGGAAGCCTGGACTGCCTCAAGCGATGCTCAGAACGTGATGTCCGAGCAGGCGTAGAACGCGTTCGTCGTGTCGGCGATCGTCCACACCGCGACGATCACATGCCGTCCGCTGAGCCCGGACGGCAGGGTGCCGCTGTGCGAGAGGGTCGAGGGGGGTCGCTGGCCGTTGTAGGGGACGGTCAGGAACGGGGTGAGGTTGAGGTCGGAGCGGGTCAGGTTGTGGTTCTGGTTCCAGCCCGCCTTCGTGACGTAGTACTTGAAGTCGGTCGTGGCGTGCATGGCGGTGAACTGCCAGCGGAAGGTGTAGCTCTGGCCGCCCGTCACCTTGGTCGCCGGCCAGGCACTCCCCGAGGGTGTCCTCGGCGCGCTGAGCTGGCTGAAGCGGCTCACGCCGCCGTTGCATATCTGGCCGTCGGCGGGCCCGCCGGCCGGGAAGCCCTTGGGGCCCTCGACGCTCTGCGGCTCCCACTGGATGTCGCCGCAGTTCGTCACCGTGCCGTTCTGGCAGAGCTTCTGCCTGCTGATGGGGAGGTCGGTGTAGCCGTGGCCGCTGGCGCCGCCGGAGGAGAGCACGAGGGCCCCGGTGGTGGCGAGGCCCACCACGGCGGCGTACCACTTGGTCTTTTTGCGCATGCTGCCGCTCCTGGAGAACGTGGGGAGGTTCAGTGAGCTTGCAGGTCTAGACCAAGTCCCAGATTATTACCGCACGTTGACCATGTCCATACCAACTACGCGCCCTGTTCCGTTCGCCCCGCGCAGAACGCCACCGTCAAGTCCTTCACCAGCGCCTTGCGTTCGTAGTCGTCCAGTTCCACCAGGCCCCGCATGGTCAGCCGGGTCACCGTGTCCTCCACCGAGTCCACGACCGAGGTCAGCACGCTCGACCGGTGCTGGGCGTCCAGCGCGGCGATCCGGCGGCGGTGCATCGCGGCGGCGACCTCGGGGGCGTACTCGATGCGCAGCGGCTGGACCGAGAAGACCTCGACGCCGACGGGCGCGGTCTCCGCGGCCACCAGCCGGGTCAGCGCCTCCCCCGCCGCGTCGACCGAGCCGCGTCCGGAGCCCGGCGCCTCCACCGGGATCCGGGCGAGCGCGGCCTCGACGCACTCGCGCAGGTACGTCTCGTGGTCGTCGACGCCGAGCGTGGCCCGCGCGGTGTCCCGCACCCGCCACACCACGAGGACGACGACCCGCAGCCCGACCCCGCTCGCGTCGGCTGCCGGCATCGGCTCGCCGCGCCAGTGCCGCAGCCGCACGTCGACCCGGCGGCGCAGCAGCAGCGGGTTGACCCACATCAGGCCGGTGCGCCGGACGGTTCCCCGGTAGCGGCCGAACAGACCGAGCACCCAGGCGCGTCCGGTGCGGCCCCGGGCCAGACCGCCGAAGCCGAACAGGGCGAGGGCACCGGCTCCGGCGTACGCCGCCCACTGCGCCGGACCGAGACCCGCGCCCGCGAACTCCGGGAGCCGGAGAGCCTTCAGGGCGAGCGGTGGCAGCATCCCGGCCCACCAGGAGGTGACCGCGCACCCGGCCAGCCCGCAGACGCCGGCGAGGACGCCCACCGAGCCCGGCAGCACCCGGGCGGGACGTTCGGCCAGCTCGGGGTCGACGTCGGGGGCGGGTCGCGGGGTGACCTGGTGGGGCCTGCGCAGGCGGGGCTGTTCTCCGGTGCCCTGCCGGCGCGCCACCACCGCGGGTCTCAGGGGTACCGACACGGGGTCGGGGTCGTCACGGAAGAGCAGATGGACCGGGATCTCGGTGGTCGCCTCGTTCTGGATGAGCCGGGAGGGCCGGAACGGTCCCTCGGACTCGGGCGTGTGTGAAGTGGTCGTGCTCATGAGTGCCTCCAGCCTCCGCGCCAGATGCGTCACAACGGGTGATGACGGGACAGGTGATGACGGGACAGGTGATGACGGACCAGGTGATGACGAGAGGGCGCGCCGGGCGATGACGAACCGGGTGAGACGCGCCTCGGTGATGTCGCGCCGGGTGATTACGAGAAGAGCCGCCGCCAGGTCTCCGGCCCCGGGTAGCCGTCCGCCGCGCCGCCCCGCCAGCCCTGGGCGCGCTGGAAGGCCTCGACGCCCCGCCGGTCCGGCTCGCCCCAGCGCGGCCCCGGACCGGTCGTGTAGTACTTGCCGAACCCTTTCCTCACCAGCTGCCTGCCGAGCTGGGTGACGTAGGTGTTGGTCGCGCCGGGCCGGAACATCGCGCGTCCCGGGTAGCCGGGGACCCCGTGCGAGGAGGGCGAGGAGGGCGAGGAGGGCGAGGAGGATACGGGCGGGCCCGCCGTCCCCGTCCCCGTCCCACCGCCCGCCCCGATGTCCTTGCCGCCGCCGGTGACCAGCAGCTTCCAGGTCTGCTCCCCGGGCAGCCCGTCCGCGTCGCCGCCCCGCCGGCCCTGCGCCAGCTGGAACGCCTGGGTGGCCCTGCGGTCCGTGTCCGTCCAGCGAGGGCCGGGGCCGGAGGTGTAGTAGCGCCCGGCGCCGCGCTCCACGAGCATCCGGCCGAGCTGGGTGACGTACTTGTTGTTGGCCCCGGGACCGAAGTAGGCGGGCCCCGGGTAGGGCGTCACGTCCGGCGCCTGCGGCTTGGCGCTGTCCGGCTCGGCGCCCGCGGCGGCACCCGCGAGCCCCTTGTAGCGGTAGGCGACGTAACGGTCCGAGTTGCTCCAGTAGGCGTACGGGGTGGCCTGCTTGCGGGCGTACG
Organism: Streptomyces sp. NPDC102270; assembly: GCF_044766405.1. Lineage (NCBI taxonomy): Bacteria > Bacillati > Actinomycetota > Actinomycetes > Kitasatosporales > Streptomycetaceae > Streptomyces > Streptomyces sp. NPDC102270. The sequence continues at coordinate 509,257 of NZ_JBIWLX010000001.1, forward strand.
GGCGGGTCTCCTCGTAGGCGAGGTAGTAGGTGCGCGTGTAGTCCGTCCAGCCGCCGAAGATGACGACGTGCGAGCCCTGCTCGGGGTTGTCCGGGCTGTGGAAGAGCAGGATGTCGCCGGGCTGGAGGTCGTCCTTGGCGATCCTGATCCCGTACTGGCCGAGGCTGCCGGTCCACTCGTTGCCCGGCAGGTTCCAGGCCATGGACACGAAGCCCGAGCAGTCCTGCCGGTAGCCGTCGCTCCAGTAGGCGGACATGCTGTACGGCACCCTCGCGGCGACCCAGCTCTTGGCCCGTCGGATGATGTCGGCGCGGGTGGTGGTCGGCGCCTTGACGGCCGCGGGCCGACCGCCGGAGCCATGCAGCGGGGCCCTGTGGCCCTGGGGGGTGTCGGGCCCGTCGACCCCCGGGATCCCCGGACGAGCCGGGACGTGGGAGGCCGCGAAGGCCGGGGCCGCGTGGACCACGCCGAGGGCGGTGGAGGCCGCGGCGGCGAGGATCAGGGCCCGGGTGGCGGCGGGGTGGCCGCCGCCACCCGTCGAGCGGGGGAGCACGCGCCGCCAGTGGACGCATCCGGGGCAGTCGCAGTCGCTCGCGGGATCGATTTCCTCGAATACCGGAGTCTCCATGCGACGCCCCTCACACTCCAGATAGAAATGTCCGCAACTGTGCACATTCGTCAGTTTCTCAACTGTCGCCCGCACGCGCACGCTGACGGTCCGAATGATGTACGGCGAGTCCGGAGCACCCTCACCCGTCGGGTAGAGTTGTGCAGGTCAGCAGGCGCCGCTAGCTCAGTTGGTTAGAGCAGCTGACTCTTAATCAGCGGGTCCGGGGTTCGAGTCCCTGGCGGCGCACAGACGATTGAAGGCTTCCCGTGAAAGCGGGGGGCCTTCAATGCTTGACGGCAGGACGGCCGGGGGTCCGGGGGTTGCCCCCGGAAGATGCAGCATCAGCGGGTCCGGGGTTCGAGTCCCTGGCGGCGCACCGACATGGAAGGCCCCTCGCTCCGGCGGGGGGCCTTCCTGCGTGAAAGGGGGGTGAACCGGACCGGTCCGGGGGCCGTATGGATGTCCGCAACGACCTCCGCATGGCACCCACAGGAGCCACAATGAACGCGTATGACCGGTAAACACCGTGTTTCGCATCTTGCGATCATGATGAGCACCGTAGAACCCTGGTTTTCAAGATGCTGCGTATACGCGGCAGTTGGGGGGCAAGGAGACGGTTGCCGGTGTTGCGGGGAAAGGGGCCCCGCCGCTGACGATGATGCCGGAGGGGGCGTCTGCAACCGGAAGGTCGCTGTTACCTGTCTCATGCTGTGAAGACTGCGGTGACTGCGGCCCACCACTGATACGTCTGAAAAGGTCGAGGGGGACCAGCTCAGCCGTAAGGAACCGACGACACGCGGCCTGTCCGCGTGTGGGGGGATGACTCATGACGTCGACGCCGACGGGCGCCCGGCAGAATTTCGACCCGTCCGACACCACTCAGCTCAGGCTGCCTTCGCACCGGACCGGCACACTGCGCCGGATAAAGAAGACGCTTCCGAAGTACGACTACGAGCACTACAGCAGACTGGCCGGTCCCCTGACGCAGCCCGACCCGGGCCAGCCCTACAAGGTGCAGTACCGCTCACTGATCTCGCAGGAACCGCACCGCATCCGGGTCGCCCTGATGCTCGCCGCGGCCCCGCTGCTCTCACTGGTCCTGCTGGCCTGGCTGCTGCAGCCCGAGCACTGGACCGAGCGCGACTACCCGGCCTTCTCGTGGCTGCCGGCCCTGGACATCGTCATGCTCGTCTCGATCGGCCTGATCGAGTTCTTCCGCTGCATGAACGTCCTGTCCAACGCGCACGCCACCCTGGTCGCCCGTGACCCGATCCCGGTGGTGCCCGAGACCGGCACCAGAGTGGCCTTCCTCACCTCCTTCGTGCCCGGCAAGGAGCCGCTGGAGATGGTGACCCGGACACTCGAAGCCGCGGTGAAGATCCGCCACCGCGGCCTCATGCATGTCTGGCTCCTGGACGAGGGCGACGACCCGGAGGTCAAGGAGGTGTGCGCCCGGCTCGGCGTGCACCACTTCTCCCGCAAGGGCGTCGAGAAGTGGAACCAGCCCAAGGGCCCGCACCGCGCCAAGACCAAGCACGGCAACTACAACGCCTGGCTGGACGCGCACGGCGACCAGTACGACTTCTTCGCCTCCGTGGACACCGACCACGTGCCGCTGCCCAACTACCTGGAGCGGATGCTCGGCTTCTTCCGCGACCCGGACGTCGGCTTCGTGATCGGCCCACAGGTCTACGGCAACTACGACAACTTCGTCACCAAGGCCGCCGAGTCCCAGCAGTTCCTCTTCCACGCGCTGATCCAGCGCGCCGGCAACAAGTACGGCTCCCCGATGTTCGTGGGGACCTCCAACGCCGTACGGATCAAGACGCTGAAGCAGATCGGCGGGCTGTACGACTCGATCACCGAGGACATGGCCACCGGCTTCGAGATCCACCGCGCCAAGAACCCGGCGACCGGCAGGAAGTGGCGCTCGGTCTACACCCCGGACGTGCTCGCGGTCGGCGAGGGTCCGAGTGCCTGGACGGACTTCTTCACCCAGCAGATGCGCTGGTCGCGCGGGACGTACGAGACGATCCTCAAGCAGTACTGGAAGGGTTGGTACTCGCTGCCGCCGAGCAAGCTCTTCAACTACACGATGATGATCATCTTCTACCCGATGTCCGCCCTCAACTGGATCCTCGCGGCCCTGAGTTGCGCGCTGTTCCTGGGCCTGGGCGCCTCGGGTGTGAACATCGACCCGACCGTGTGGCTGATGCTCTACGGCAACGCCTCCGCGCTCCAGATCGGCCTGTACATCTGGAACCGCCGCCACAACGTCTCCCCGCACGAGCCGGAGGGCTCCGGTGGTGTGGCCGGCATGGTGATGTCGGCGCTGTCCGCCCCGCTGTACGCGAAGGCACTGGTCGACTCGCTGTTGCGGCGCAAGAGCAAGTTCGTGGTGACGCCCAAGGGCGACTCGGCCAGCCCCGACCGGTGGTTCGCGACCTTCCGCTACCACTGGTACTTCATCGCGATCTTCGGTGGCTCGATCGGTGCGGGTGTCGCCCTCGGGCACTCCCACCCCGCGATGATCACCTGGGCGACGTTCGCCATGCTGATCACCGCGACACCGATCTTCACCTGGCGGCACATGCTGCGACAGGCGAAGAAGAAGCCCGCCACCGCACCGCAGGAGACGGTGGTTCCGGCCCAGGTTCCGGCACACCAGCAGTACCAGCCGCAGCCGCTGCCGGCCGCTCAGCACGCTCCCGCCCAGCACGCACCGGCGAGCAAGCCGAGCTGGGCCGACTCGAACACGCACGACGAGGGCAACGACCAGACCATGCAGATCGCCCTCGGTGGACTTGGGGGACGTAAGGAATGAACGACCGTGCAGGCCGCCGCCGCGCCCGTCGACTCGCGATTGGTACGGCGGTGGTGCTCGCGCTGGCCGGGATGAACGGCCCGTGGCTGTACCGCTTCGGGACGGCGAAATACCACCAGTACCAGATCAACAAGCCCGAGTACAAAGCCGAGAACGGCAAGTGGGAGATCGTCGATTTCCCCGAGGAGTACCGGCAGAACACCATCCACGCGGCGCTGCTGCGCACCGGGAAGGTGCTGCTGGTGGCGGGCTCGGGCAACAACCAGGACAACTTCGACGCGAAGAAGTTCGACACCCGGATCTGGGACCCGGTCAATGGCACGATCAAGAAGGTGCCGACGCCCAAGGACCTGTTCTGCACTGGGCACACCCAGCTGGCGAACGGCAATCTGCTGATCGCCGGTGGCACCAAGCGGTACGAGAAGCTCAAGGGTGACGTCACCAAGGCCGGCGGCCTGATGATCGTCCACAACGAGAACCCGGACCAGCCGATCACCCTGCCGGCCGGGACCAAGTTCACCGGCAAGGAGAACGGCAAGACGTTCGTGTCGAGGGACCCTGTCGTCGTCGAGCGGGCCACGAAGGTCTTCGACAAGCAGACCGGGCAGTTCCTGCGCAACGACCCCGGGCTCGGGCGTATCTATGTCGAGGCGCAGAAGAGCGGCGCCAAGTACGAGACGGGTACCCAGGACAACTACCGGATCCAGGGGCTGACCGGGACCGATGCCCGTAACACCTACGGCATCGCGCAGAAGCTCGCGCTCGACAAGAAGGACTTCCAGGGGATCCGGGACGCCTTCGAGTTCGATCCGGTCGCCGAGAAGTACATCAAGGTCGACCCGATGAAGGAGGCCCGCTGGTATCCGACGCTCACCACCCTGAGCGACGGGAAGGTCCTCAGCGTCTCCGGGCTCGACGACATCGGGCAGCTGGTGCCGGGCAAGAACGAGGTGTTCGACCCGAAGACCAAGAAGTGGACGTACCTGCCGAAGGTCCGCCAGTTCCCGACGTATCCGGCGCTGTTCCTCCTGCAGAACGGCAAGGTCTTCTACTCGGGGTCGAACGCGGGGTACGGGCCGGACAACGTGGGCCGGGTGCCGGGCATCTGGGACGTGGACACCAACAAGTTCACGAAGATCCCGGGGCTCACCGACGCCAACAGGATGGAGACCTCCGGGACCGTGCTGCTGCCGCCGGCGCAGGACGAGAAGTTCATGGTGATCGGGGGCGGCGGCGTCGGAGAGTCCAAGCTGTCCAGCAACAGGACGCGGATCGTGGACATGAAGGCGGACAGCCCGAAGTTCGTGGACGGGCCGACACTGGAGAAGGGGACGCGGTATCCGCAGACGTCGATCCTGCCCGACGACAGCGTGCTGGTGTCCGGGGGGTCGGAGGACTACCGCGGGCGCGGTGACTCCAACATCCTCCAGGCCCGGCTGTACCACCCGGACACGAACACGTTCACGTCGGTGGCCGATCCGTTGGTGGGGCGCAACTACCACTCCGGGTCGCTGCTGTTGCCGGACGGGCGGGTGATGTTCTTCGGGTCGGACTCGCTGTACGGGGACAAGGCGAACACGAAGCCGGGTGTCTTCGAGCAGCGGATCGAGATCTATACGCCGCCGTATCTGTACCGGGATTCTCGGCCGTCGCTGTCCGGGGGGCCGCAGACGATCGCTCGGGGGGCTTCGGGGATCTTCACGTCTCCGCAGGCTTCTGTGATCAAGAAGGTGCGGTTGATTCGGCCCAGCGCGTCCACTCATGTGACGGATGTGGATCAGCGGTCGATCGAGCTGAAGTTCACGGTGTCCGGGGACAAGGTGAAGGTGACGGTGCCGGGGAACAAGAACTTGGTTCAGTCGGGGTGGTACATGCTGTTCGTCGACGATGACCAGGGGACGCCGTCGAAGGCTCAGTGGGTTCGGGTGCCGTAGTACCAAGAACGCTCCCGCACCTTTGCTTTCGGGTGCGGGAGCGTTCTGTCTGGCTAACTACCTGAAGCCTGCGCCAGTTTCAACGCGTAGGCCGGCCACCACTTGCCCGCCTTCGGGCCGCCCTTGCACTCGCCGTCCGACTCGCCCGGGCGCTTGACCCACAGGTAGGCGTCCACCAGCGGGTCCGCTGTCTTGATGGTCGGGGTCTCCCCCAGGGTCCTGCCCGGTGGGTTGCACCAGCGTTCGTTCTCGTCGCCGGCCTTGTAGGGGCCGTTGCCGTTGCGGCTGGTGTCGATGACGAAGTGTTTGTTGCCGACCTTGGCGGAGAGCTGCTTGCCGTAGGCGATGGAGTCCTCGGTGGAGTAGAAGTTGGAGACGTTCACCGAGAAGCCGTCGGCCTTGGCGATACCGGCCCACTTCAGGGGTTCGAAGATCTGGTCGGGGTGGCCCCAGCCCGCGTTGCCCGCGTCGAGGTAGACCTTCGTGTTCTTCAGGGCGCCGAGCTTCTCGATGGCGCCGGTGAGCAGGTCGTAGCGCTCCTCGTGGAACTCGTCCTTGGTGCAGCCGTCGACCAGGTGCAGGACGGCGTCCGGTTCGAGGATCACGGTCGCCGACCGGTCGCCGATGCCCGCGGCCACGCCGTCGAGCCAGGTCCGGTAGGCGTTGCCGTCGGCGGCGCCGCCCTGGGAGTACTGGCCGCAGTCGCGGTGCGGGATGTTGTAGAGGACGAGCAGGGCCGTACGGCCGGCCCGGTCCGCGGCCTCGGTGAAGCCGCGCGCCTCCTGCTCCGGGTTCTCCGTGCCGATCCACTCGCCGGTCGGCTGCTGGGCGATCTTGCGGATCTGTTCGGCCTCGTCGTCCTTGCCGCTCTTCACGTACGCCGCGACCTGCTTGGCCGCGTTGCCGTCCGGGTTGACCCAGAACGGGTCGGCCTCCTTGGGCTGCTGGGTGATCCCGGCACCGGGCTTGTCGCCCCCGCCCTCCTTCTCCGGTTCCCCCGACGACGAACACGCGGCGAGCAGCAGTGCCGCCCCCAGCACCGCCGCGGACGCCCGTGCGCGGGCCGCCCTCCTGGCCCCCCTGCTGACGTACATCCAATTCCCCCCTGGGTGCACCGTGGCAAGTCTCAATCGTGACACACCGGTCGCGCCGCCCACGAGCTCGCCGAAGCCTTGTCCATGAGCTGTTACAGCCCCGAAGGTCGGGGTAGGGGCGCGCCGTACGGGGGCGCTCGTCGATGAGGGGAGTGCTCAGCGATGCGGTACGCCAACTGGGAGATCCGGCTGGCTTCGGCGCTGGTGGAGGCGGCGGACACTCTGGCCGAGGACTTCGAGGCCACCCGGTACTTACAACAGGTCTCCGACCGCTGCGTGGAGCTGCTGGACGCGCGGGCGGCCGGGGTGATGCTCATCGACGGCGGCCGGCCGGTGTCGCTGGCCGCCGGCAGCCGGCACGAGCAGGTGGCGCTTGACCTGCTGGAGGCGCAGCGCGGCGGCGGGCCCTGTCTGGACAGCTACGGCTCGGGAAAACCCGTACCCCCGGTCTCCATACGGGTCGCCCACGCGGCCGCCCGCTGGCCCGACTTCACCGAACGGGCCCTCGGGCACGACATCGTGACCACGTTCGCGGTTCCGCTGCGCTGCCGCGAGAACCTGCTGGGCGCCCTCAACGTGTTCGCGCCGACACTGCCCGGCACCGGTCCGGACGACGACGTCACCTCCGAGCTCCATGTCGCCCAGGCTCTCGCCGACGCCGCCGCCCTCGGTCTGCAGAACCGTCACACCTACGCCCGGTACCGCACTCTGTCCGGTCAGTTGCAGCAAGCCCTGTCCAGCAGGGTCCGCGTCGAGCAGGCCAAGGGGATGCTCGCCGAGCGCTGGGGCGTCGCCGCCGACCAGGCGTTCATGGCGCTACGGCAGTACGCGCGACGGCACCGGCTGCCCCTGGACCAGGTGGCGAGCGCGGTCATCGAGGGCGCCGCGGACGACGCCGAACTGCTCCGGGAGATCGACGCAGGCGCCGGCGGACCCCGCGTAGAGCGCTGACCACCAGGGCGGATGACGGAGAGCCACGAGTACGGGACTTGGCGTCAGTCAGCCTCTAGGCCCGGGCGCTCATCCGTTCTAGAGTCTTCTCATGAGTGACGGCCCCAGCCCCTGGCCGCAGTCATCACCACCGAGCTTCCAGACCTCCCGCGCCCGCCGGGTTACTCCCGCAACCCGTGCGCGCGTGGTCGAGGACCAGCCCGGTCGGCGACTTCAGGGGGAGCGGGTCGCCGACCGGGCCGGGTCAGCCTGCGGGAGTCCTACAGGCCGGTGCCCGTCAGATACGCCGAGACGATCACGTTCGCCGTGTAGCTGCGGCTCGCCCGGTCGAAGGTGCCGCCGCAGGTGATCAGGCGCAGTTCCGCGCGGCCCGGCACACGGGGACCGTAGGCCTGGTGGGCGTCGAAGTGCTCGCGGCCGAGGACCCGCACGTCGTCCACGGTGAACTCGGCGACCCTGCCGTCGTCGCGGATCACCCGGACCCTCTCGCCCGGTTCGAGGGCGCTGATCCGGTGGAAGACGGCGGGCCGGGTCTCGGTGTCGACGTGTCCCACCATGAGCGCGGTCCCGGCGGCCCCGGGTTGCGCGCCGGCCGCGTACCAGCCGACGACGCCGGGCTGGTCGAAGGGCGGCGGGTCGGGGGCACCCCGGACGTCCAGGCCACGGGCCACCACGGGCGCCTGCACCCCGAGGTCCGGGATGTCGAGGCGCAGGGGCCGTGCTTTCGTCAACGGCCGTGCGGCGGGCGGCAGTTCGACGGCCTCGAGCGGGCGCCCGAGCGCGGCCACGTCACCGATGGCCGACGCGGACCTGCCGTGCCGTACGTCGGTGAGCTCGCTGCCCCACAGCCACAGCCCGAGGAGCAGCACCGCCCAGGTCACGCCGGTCAGCAGCCGTGGGTACGTCACCGGTCAGCCCGTCCCACGGCTCCGGCGGCTGCGGCGCAGCACGACGGCCAGCGCCGCGGCTCCGGTGAGCACCAGGCCCGTCACCGCCTGCCCGGTGCCGGGCCCGGTGGCCTGGGGCGCCATGGAGGACAGGTGGGTGGCGGTCCAGCCGCCGCCGGCGTCGACGGGGGCGGCGGGGGACGCCGGGGCGGTGCCGCCCTTCGCCGCTGCGACGGTGATCCTGCCCTTCACCTCTAGGTCGGCGCAGGTGATCCGCACGTCGTAGGGGCCGGGCTCGGCCGAGGAGCGGACACGGGTCTCACCGGCGAGGCTGCCGCCGGCCCCCGTCAGCCGGGCGTCGGCGACGAACGCGGCCGAGGCGGCGGTGGCCGTCCTCCCCGCGCAGCCGGTCACCCGCAGCGTGAGGTCGGCACCGGCGGCGGGGGTCGACGGGGTCACCGAGACGCTGCCGCCGTCCGCCGCCTGCGCGGGCGGGACGAAGGCGGCGAGAGCCAGGGTCGCGGTACAGAGAGTGAGGCGTAGGGAACGCATCGTGAACCTCCAGATGTCTGGAGGGTCTCCCGGGGGCCCAGGGCCCGCACCCCGGGAAGCGCTGCGTTGCTCCGTTCGGGTCAGGCCGCAGATCCTGTGCCTGGAGGTCTCGGGCTGGGGCAAGGCCAACGGCACGGAGGTGCGGCTCTGGTCGTGCCACGGCGGTGCCAACCAGAAGTGGACCGGCCTGTCCGGGGCGAGCAACGCGTGTCTCTCTCGTTCACCTGATCGGCCGGTCAGGCGCTTGAGTCTCCAGCCGCCGGAGGGTTCAGGATCTTACTCATGGACGACGAACGCCCCGACGTGCTCACCATTGGCCGGCTCGCGCACCGCACCGGACTTCCGGTACGTACCCTGCGCTTCTGGTCGGACGAGGGCGCGGTGCCGCCTGTGGGCCGTTCCGCGGGCGGCTACCGGTTGTACGACGCCGAGTCCGTGGCCCGCGTCGAGCTGGTCCGCACCCTGCGGGAGCTGGGCCTCGGGCTCGACGACGTGTGCCGTGTCCTGAGCGGCCGCACCACGGTCGCCGCGGTCGCCGACGCGCATGTGGCCGCGCTCGACGCGCAGATCCGCTCCCTCAAGGTGAGCCGGGCCGTCCTGTCCACCGTGGCGAAACGGGGTTCGACCGTTGAGGAGACAGCACTGATGAACCGGTTGGCGCGGCTTTCCGCCGCCGAGCGCAAGCAGATCATCGACGAGTTCAAGGAGGAGGTGTTCGGCGGCCTCGACGACCCGCGCCTGCTCGACCGCATGCGCGCCTTCAGCATCGAATTGCCCGACGACCCCACACCTGAGCAGGTCGACGCCTGGATCGAATTGGCCGAATTGGTTCGGGACCCTGGGTTCCGTGCCCGGTTGCGCACATGGATGGAGCTCAACACCCCCATACCGGGGCAGGGCCGTCCCCCCGGGGCGTCCATCTGGTGGGCCAGGCAGATCGTGCAGACCGTCACGGAGGTCAGAGAAGGCGGGGTTGCTCCCGAGGGGCCGGCAGCGGCCGAGGTGCTGTCCGAGCTGTTCGGTGACGCCGATCGGGCCGCCGTGCTGCGCAGCCTGGAGGCCGGGATCGAGGCGGGAGCGGAGCACTACCGCAGGCTCGTCGCCCGTGTGCGCGGGCAGAATTCCTCGCCCGACGCGACCGAGGAGCTGGAATGGCTGGCGCGGGCCCTGCGCGCCGCGGATCAGACCTGACCTGGTGCTCGACCTGGGCACGGGACAGGCCGCCGACCTGGCGGTGCCGCTCGACCTTGACCAGCTGATCGCCTACGGGCCGCGGCTGTCCGACCACGGCGCCACCCGGCTGGGGACGGCGGCGTTGGTCCGGAGGCCGGACCCAGGACACGGCACGCGCCATCCCGACCCCGGACCGGTACGCCGCCTCCGGGTGCACAACCGGCAGTTCGGCAGGCGGTCGTGATGACCGAGGGCATCCAGGCCGATGGCGCTGAGAACGATCATGAGCAGCGAGCGGCCCGGGCGTGTCATCGGGGCACCGGGTCCAGCGAGACGGTGTGACCGCGTCTCGGCGAAAAATGATTGAGACGGCAACCTTTCCGCTCTGAGTGGCCACTTAGGGGTGTACCGACGAGGGCGAGCCGTGGTCAGCGGCGCTACGCCCTCTGTGTGTCAAGACCCTGATCGGAGCATTACGTGTCATCAGACGACCCGAGACCCGCCGAGCAGCCGATGCCTCGGGGGCGCACGCCCCGCCGTAGCCGGATGCGCCGGCATCTGGTCGTGGGAGCGGTGGCGGTGCTCGCCGCCTCGGCCGGTGTCGGCGCCCTGGCGCCCAGCGCGGGCGCCGCGACGACCGTCGGCATCAGTGTGGATGCCGGTACCTCCTTGGGCACGGTGCCCAGCAGTGGTGTCGGCCTCAACACGGGCGTCGGCGACGACCGCATGGGGGACGCCAAGGTGACATCGCTGATGAAGGCCGCGGGAGTTCGGCAGCTTCGCTATCCCGGCGGCTCCGGCGCGGACGACTTCCACTGGAAGACCCACACCATGGGCAACGGCGGCTGGATCGTGCCCAACACCGACTTCGACAGCTTCATGGCCACCGCGAAGAAGGTCGGCGCCCAGCCGATCCTGACCGCGAACTACGGTTCCGGCACCCCCCAGGAGGCCGCCGACTGGGTCAAGTACGCCAACGTCGACAAAGGTTACGGCGTGAAGTACTGGGAGATCGGCAACGAGGTCTACGGCAACGGGCACTACGGCAACGGCAAGGGCTGGGAAACCGACACGCACGCCGACAAGAGCCCGAAGGAGTACGGGAAGAACCTGGTCGCCTACGCGAAGGCGATGAAGGCCGTGGACCCGAAGGTGAAGATCGGAGCGGTGCTCACCACCCCCGGCTTCTGGCCGGATGCGGAGAAGGCTCCCGGTGACAGCGCCGACTGGAACAACACGGTGCTCTCCATCGCGGGAACCTCGATCGACTTCGTCATCGTCCACTGGTATCCGGGCGGCAAAACCACGGCCGACCTGCTGAAGACCCCCTCCCGGATCTCCGGTGTCAGGTCCTCGCTGCGCTCGCTGATCGCCAAGTACGCGGGCTCGCGCGCTGCTTCGGTGGAGATCGCGGTCACCGAGACGGACGCCGCGTTCTCACCCGCCCTGACCAGCCAGGCCGCAGCCCTGTTCGCGCCGGACACCTACATGACCTGGTTCGAGCAAGGCGCCACCCACGTGGACTGGTGGAACCTGCACAACGGCACGGACCAGGCACCCTCCACCGTCAACGGCCAGACCGACTACCAGGACGGGGGCATCCTCTCCGCCGGATCCTGCGCCGGGGGGAAGTGCCAACCGCCGCGCGACACGCCCTTCCCCACCTACTGGGGCATCCGCTCACTGACCGCACTGGCGAAGCCTGGCGACACCATGGTCAAGTCGTCCTCGCGCAACTCGTCGGTCACTGTGCACGCGGTGCGGAGCAGCAACGGCGGTCTGAACGTCATGCTGACCAACAAGAGCCCGCAGAACGCGGCGCAGGTGTCGCTCTCGTACGCCGGATTCACCCCGGCCGCAGGGGCGGTCACGACCGTTTCGTATGCCAAGGGAGGCACGGCCCTGACGACGGCGAAGCGGGGCACAGCGGTCGCGCAGACGCTGCCGCCGTACTCGATCACGACTCTTCAGCTGAAGCCCGCGTCGGGGACAGCCGGCGCTGACAAGCCGACGCCCGCCGCCACGCCGACCGCCGTCACGCCGGTTGTCTCCGCCCCCGGCACTACCGGCACCCGTGCGCAGGGGGAGATCGGCGCACCCGTCGGCCAGCCGAGCCCGAGCGGCACGTCCGGCGACCTGGCTTCCACCGGGGTGAGCAACGCTGTCACGTACAGCGCCCTCGGTGGCCTTCTGGTCATCGCCGGCGGCGGCGTGCTGGTGCTTCGCGGACATCGCCGCAGGGGTTTGCACGGGAAGTGAGACCGCGTGAGTGACTGACGGCCCGGCAGCGACGCCACCCACCCGTGGCGTACGCGCCGGGCCGTCGGCCTCCGCGCCGGCGTCGGCGGTCAGAAAACGAACAAGCGGCAGATCAGCTCCTGGAGCATCCGCTCGGCCACGGACCGGACGAGTTCGAGTCCGTCCACCGAACGCAGTGACTTGTCAGCAGGTCGGCAAGCCCGCGAAGCCGGCGCGGACGAGCTTCCACTGCTGGTGCACGCCGCCCCAGTCCGAGTACTGGACGATGCCGGTCCCGTCGGCGGAGGAGAAGCCCGGTACCTCGACGGCCTTCCCGCTGTTGCGGTTGATCAACCGGACGTATCCGTCCGGTGAGTCCGCCAACCGGAACTGCTGATTCGCGCCACCGTGGTCGCTCCACGTGTGGATGGCGGCGTTGTCGGCCGTCGACCGGCTGGAGACGTCCAGCAGCTTGCCGGAGTGCCTCGCCTTCAACCGGCTGGTTGGTCCCGTCGTGCCGGGCTCACTGCGTGACCGCGGCGCCGTCCGCGGAGCTCCCGCCCGCCACGTCCAGTGCCTTGCCGCTGTTGCGGTTGACCGCGACGTACCAGGCGTTCGGGGGCCTCCTGTTGCTCGGTTGGAATTGACTTCTCAGGTCTGCAGGTCTGCAGGTCTGCAGGTCCTCAGATCCGGTCGACGAGGTCCGCGATCGAGTCCACGACCTTGGAGGGCCGGTACGGGAAGGCCTCGACCTGCTCGGGCCGGGTCAGGCCGGTGAGCACCAGGAAGGTCTGCATGCCGGCCTCCATGCCGGCCAGGACGTCGGTGTCCATGCGGTCGCCGATCATCGCGCTGGTCTCGGAGTGCGCGCCGATGGTGTTGAGCCCGGTGCGCATCATCAGCGGGTTGGGCTTGCCCGCGAAGTACGGCTGCTTGCCGGTCGCCTTGGTGATCAGGGCGGCGACGGCACCGGTGGCCGGCAGCGCGCCCTCGGCGGAGGGGCCGGTCTCGTCGGGGTTGGTGCAGATGAAACGGGCGCCGTCGTTGATGAGCCGGACCGCCTTGGTCATGGCCTCGAAGGAGTAGGTGCGGGTCTCTCCGAGGACGACGTAGTCGGGCTCGTGGTCGGTGAGGATGTAGCCGATGTCGTGCAGGGCGGTGGTCAGACCCGCCTCGCCGATGACGTACGCCGTCCCCTCGGGCCGCTGGTCGTCCAGGAACTGTGCGGTGGCCAGGGCGGAGGTCCAGATGTTCTCGATCGGCACGTCCAGGCCCATGCGGCGCAGGCGGGCGTGCAGGTCGCGCGGGGTGTAGATGGAGTTGTTGGTCAGCACCAGGAACGGCTTGCCGGACTCCCGGAGCTTCTTGAGGAAGGCGTCGGCACCGGGGATCGGTACGCCCTCGTGGATGAGCACACCGTCCATGTCGGTGAGCCACGAATCGATGGGCTTGCGGTCTGCCATGTGCGGGATCTCCTGCCGTACGCGTGTACGCCGTGCTGCGTCGGCCCCAGCCTAGACACTGGCCGGATCTTGGGGGAATGGCCGGTTGGGGGCAGGTCCCGGACGGTCCGGGGTCAGCGGCGGCCCCGGGCTCGGAGGATCGCGCCCGCGGTGACCAGGAGGAGGGCGGCCCCGCCGAGGACGGCGGCGGCCACGACGGGGCCGGTGCTGGCGAGTTCTTCGGCCGCGTCCGCGAAGGGGAGGCCGTCAGGGGTGGGGGTGGTGGGGGTGTCGGACGGTGTGTCCGCGGCGGAGCCGATGTTGAAGCGGTAGTCGTTGGACTGCCCCACCCAGTCGCCGTCGTCGCCGTGCCGCTGGACGACGGCCGCGTTGACGGTGACCTCGTTGGGTACGGCGTCCGCGGCGACCGCGAGCCGTACCTTCACGGTGAGGGTCTTTCCGGGGCCGACGGTGAGCCCGGCACCTCCGAAGGCCCCGACGAGTTCGTCCTCGTCGGTGGTCTCGAACCGGACGGCGCGGGGGCGGGGGCCGTCGTAGAACTCCAGACGGGGCTGGGACGGCTTCAGGACGTGCCGCTCGTCGACGAGGACGACGACCGGGTGGATCCCGCCACAGGTGTGCCGGGTCGTGTTGACGAGATCCAGATACCAGGTCCCGAAGTCCCCACCGGCCTCGTACACGGCGGGACCGCCGTGAATACGGGTGGTGAGGGGGAAGTCGCGTCCGGCGGGCGCGCAGGAGCCACCTACGGGGGCGGGGTTGACTGCAGCAGGGGTCGCGGGAATCCGGGCGGGTGCAGCAGGGGCCGCCGGAGTGAGGGCAGCGTGAGCAGAGGCCGCAGGGGTCAGGGCAGCTGCCGCCGCGAGGCCGAGGAGGGCGGGCGTGTCACCACGTACATACCGTCGCATGAACACATGACCATGCCGGGCGGCGACGCCCAACGGGGGATGCCGCTCCGTACACCCCGTGAAGTCCCCTCGATCAGCGGACGCGGGGCGGGGTCCAGGGCGAGGGCGTCGCGCTGCGCGGGTTCGGCGACCGGCGGCGCGACGGGGCCGGCATCAAGCGCGGGACGCGGACGCCGCCGGGCTCGACGGCCCGGACCCGACCCGATACGGGACGGCACGCCGCCCGAGCGCTCACCCGCACGGATCGGCCGTGCGCCCGGCGAAGGCGTCCCCGGCATCCCGGACTCACGGCCCGCCCGGCGCACGACGTCAGCCCGCGTGCCGGTCGCACGGCCCGCGCGGTGCTCGACGCGGGCGCGCCCCATCGCAGGGCGAGCGTGGATCGGTGCACTCCGTGCCGGCTCGGGCGCGCGGAACGGAGGCGGACCGGTCGGGTCGGGTCGGGTCGGGTCGGGGTGCCTGCTAGGCCCGGCCGTCAGGCGTCGGCGCGGCCGAAGAGTGGGGCCAGTACGAGCTGGGCCGCGCCTTCGGCGACCTCGTCGGCCGCGGCTCGGACGAGGACCGGTTCCTCGCCGGTGCGCCGGGCGCGTTCGTCGAGGACGGCTTCGACGCCTCGTAGGAACGCGTCCGGGGCGGAGGTGACGGTACGGCCGCCCAGCAGGACCAGGTCGATGTCGAGGAGGGCGACGAGGTTGCCGGCCGCGATGCCGAGGACCCGGGCCGCTTCGGTGAGGTCGCCCCGGGCCACCGCCGCCAGGCACAGCGCCTCTACGCAGCCCCTGTCGCCGCAGCCGCAGAGCGGTCCGTCGAGCTGGACGACCTGGTGTCCGAACTCCCCGGCCCCGGTCCGTGCACCGCGGTGCACGGTGCCGCCGATGACGAGCCCGGCACCGAGACCCGTACCGAGATGCAGATACGCGAACGACCCGCGCTCCCCCGCGACCGCGAGCCCCAGCGCGGCCGCGTTGGTGTCCTTGTCGACCACGACGGGCACCCCGAGCCGCCGCGCGAGGGCGTCCCGCAGAGGGAAGCCGTCCCACTCGGGGAAGCCGGTGACGCGGTGCAGCACACCTCGGGTGTGGTCGAGGGGGCCGGGGAGGGCGACGCCGACGCCGAGGAGGGCAGAGAGACGGTCGGCGGGGAGCTCCGGCGGACCGGTGGCCCCTGTGTCCGCACCGGCCACCCCCGCCACCAGCGCCTCCACCTCCCCCCCGACCGCCGCCACGACAGCCTCCGCCCCCGCACCCAGGTCCAGCTCGGCGCGTCGTTCCCGCACCACCGTGCCCGCGAGATCCACCAGCACCGTCCGCAGCGCGTCGCGGTCCAGGTGGACGCCCGCCGCGTGGCCCGCCCCGGGTACGAGACGCAGTACCGTCCGCCGCTTGCCGCCCGTCGAGGCGCGGTGGCCCGCCTCCGCCGCGAGGCCCTCCTCCCGCAGCCGGGCGGTGATCTTGCTGACGGCCTGCGGGGTGAGGCCCGTGCGGTCGGCGAGTTCGAGTCGGCTGATTCCCCCGGCGCCCGCGCCCCGCAGCAGGTCGAGCAGGAGCGCGGTGTTGTGGCTGCGCAGGGCCGGGAGGTTGACGCCGCCGTTCGTCCTGTTCACGCCTGCCATTGTCCGCCACACTTGCACTTTGGCAACAGCGTTGCGAAAGTGGAGGGCATGACTGCTGCTGCTGACCTCCGCGTGGGCCTCGTCGGCTACGGCCTCGCGGGCTCCGTCTTCCACGCCCCGCTGATCGCCGCCACCGAGGGCCTCACCCTCGACACGGTGGTCACCTCGAACCCCGAGCGGCAGGCACAGGCCCGCGCCGAGTACCCGGACGTCCGTACGGTCCAGGGCGCCGACGAGCTGTTCGCCCGCGCCGGCGAGCTGGACCTGATCGTCATCGCGTCTCCGAACAGGACGCACGTCCCGCTCGCCACCACCGCCCTGAAGGCCGGCCTGCCGGTCGTGGTCGACAAGCCGATCGCGGGGACCGCGGCCGAGGCGCGACAGCTGGCGGCGCTGGCCGAGGAGCGCGGCCTGCTGCTCTCCGTCTTCCAGAACCGGCGCTGGGACAACGACTTCCTGACGCTCCGCAAGCTCCTCGACGAGGGCGAGCTGGGCGACGTATGGCGCTTCGAGTCCCGTTTCGAGCGGTGGCGGCCGCAGCCCAAGGGCGGCTGGCGCGAGTCCGGCGACCCCGCAGAGATCGGAGGTCTGCTCTACGACCTCGGCAGCCATGTCGTCGACCAGGCCCTGACCCTCTTCGGACCCGCCGCCTCCGTGTACGCCGAGGCGGACGTCCGCCGCCCGGGCGCCGAGATCGACGACGACACGTTCCTCGCGATCACCCACGCGAGCGGCGTCCGCTCCCACCTCTACGTCTCCGCCACCACCGCTCAACTCGGCCCCCGTTTCCGAGTGCTGGGCTCCAAGGCGGGCTATGTGAAGTACGGCCTGGACCCGCAGGAGGCGGCCCTGCGCGAGGGTGAGCGGCCCGGCGCCGCGGCCGGCTGGGGCCGGGAGCCCGAGTCGCTGTGGGGCCGGCTGGGCTCGGGTGAGTCCCCCGTGACGGGCGGCGGCAGCCCCGTCCCCACCCTCCCCGGCGACTACCCGGCTTACTATGCGGCCGTGGCCAGGGCCCTGACCGACGGCGGCACCAACCCGGTGACCGCGCTGGAGGCGGCCGCCGCCCTCGACGTACTGGAGGCGGCGCGCCGTTCGGCCCTCGACGGAGTGGCGGTGAAGCTGTGACGCACAACACCGAGCTGACCCCGAAGTTCCAGCCGGAACTCACCCCGCCGCTGGAGGAGCTGGAGGCGCAGGAACGCCGCCTGGTCTTCCGGCAGTTCACGTACGACGACGCGTGGGCGCTGGGCTCCCTGCTGGTGGAGATGGCCCGGGAGCGGCAGGCGCCGGTGGCGATCGACATCCACCCCGGCGGCCAGCAGCTCTTCCACGCGGCCCTGCCGGGCTCCGCCCCGGACAACGACGCCTGGATCGACCGCAAGCGCCGGGTCGTGGAGCGCTACGGCTCCGCCTCCTACCTGGTCGGCGCCCGCTTCCGCGCCAAGGGCAGCACCTTCGAGGAGTCCTCGCGCCTGGATCCGGACGAGTACGCGGCCCACGGCGGCTCCTTCCCGATCACGGTGGAGGGCGTGGGCGTCGTCGGCACGGTGACGGTCTCGGGTCTGCCCCAGTTGCAGGACCACCGGTTCGTGGTCGAGGCGCTGGAGGAGTTCTTGAGCAAGGACCGGTAGTCCGGGACAGGAATGACCGCCGGGTCCTTGCGCGTTGGCACCTGCCATGAAGCAGATCATCGGCAAGTACGGCATCTGGAACGGCGGCGGCCTGCGCGGGGAGGACCCGGCCCAGCAAGGCGAACGGGCCGAGGCCGCCGCCGAGCTGGAGGAACTCGGGTTCGGCGCGATCTGGCTGGGCGGCAGCAGCTCCGCCGCCAACGCCGCCCCGCTCCTCGATGCGACCTCGCGGATCGCCGTCGGCACCAGCATCCAGAGCATCTGGGACCACGAACCGGAGGCCGCCGCCGCGAGCTTCACCGAACTGAACGCCACCCACTCCGGCCGTTTCGTCCTTGGCCTGGGCGTCAGCCACGCCAAGATCGCCGACCGGTACCGGCGCCCGTACTCGGCCCTGGTGGCCTACCTGGACGCCCTGGACGAGGCGGGAGTCCCTGCCGAGGGCCGGGTGCTGGCCGCACTGGGCCCCAAAACCATCGAGCTGGCCCGGGACCGCTCGGCCGGCTCGATCCCGTACCTGATCACCGCGGACCAGACGGCACGATCCCGCGAACTCCTGGGCGAGAAGCCCCTGTTGGCCCCGGAGCTGAAGGTCGTCCTCGAAACCGACCCCGCGCGGGCCCGCACCGTGGCCCGCGACTACCTGGCCATCTACCTGGGCCTGCCCAACTACACCAACAACTTCCTCCGCAACGGCTTCACGGAGGACGACCTGAGGGACGGCGGCAGCGACCGCCTGGTCGACGCGGTCTTCGCCTGGGGCACGGACGAGCAGATCCGCGCCCGCGTGGACGAGTTCATCGACGCGGGCGCGGATCACGTGGCCCTGCAGATCGTGGACGGAGGACCGCGCTACAGCCTCCCGAGGGAGGCATGGCGCGAGCTCGCATCGCTACTTGGGTGAGGTGCGGCTTTCAAAGGGCGCGGGACTGTGTCGATCTGCGGCTCCGCCGCGTGGGCGACAAGCCACCGGCGGCCCGCAGTCGCCGGACAACGCGCAGTCCCCGGTTCTCCCAGCGGAGCGTCTACGCGTCCTTGAACTCCTGGCGCTGACGCCCGAGCCCCGAGATCTCCAGCTCCACCACGTCCCCGGACCGGAGATAGGGCTTGGGCTCGGGCTCTCCCATGGCGACCCCGGCCGGCGTGCCCGTGTTGATCACATCCCCGGGGTACAGGGTCATGAACTGGCTGACGTAGCGCACCACTTCACCCACCGGGAAGATCTGCTCAGCGGTCGTGCCGTTCTGCTTCAGATCCCCGTTGACCCACAGCTTCAGGGACAGGTTCTGCGGATCCGGCACCTCGTCCGCCGTCACCAGCCAGGGCCCCAGGGGGTTGAACGTCTCGCAGTTCTTCCCCTTGTCCCAGGTCCCCCCGCGCTCGATCTGGAACTCCCGCTCGGACACGTCGTGCGCCACCGCGTACCCGGCGACATGGGCGAGCGCGTCCTCCACGGACTCCAGGTAGCGGGCCGTACGCCCGATGACGACCGCCAGCTCGACCTCCCAGTCGGTCTTCACCGACCGCCGGGGCACCAGCACCGTGTCATAAGGACCCACCACCGTGTCCGCGGCCTTGAAGAAGATCACCGGCTCGGCGGGCGGCTCGGCCCCCGTCTCGCGTGCGTGGTCGTGGTAGTTCAGGCCGATGCAGACGATCTTCCCGATCCGGGCGATCGGTGGCCCGACCCGGAGCCCCGTGGTGTCCAGCGCAGGCAGGTCCCCGGCCTCCGCGGCCGCGCGGACCCGGCCCAGTGCCGCGTCGTCGGCGAGCAGCGTCCCGTCGATGTCGTCCACGACACCGGACAGGTCCCGCAGGACCCCGTCGGCGTCGAGCAGCGCGGGCGTCTCCGTTCCCGCCGTACCGACTCGCAGCAGCTTCATGATCACAGTCTCCCTCTATCGCGGGGTGTCCACCGACGGGTGCAGCCATCGGATGACTGGTCGATCGTCCAAGGTCGATGTCCGCTCCGCAATACCCGGTTCACGGACTGGACCGGTCAGCGGTAGAGAACCGCCCGCTCCACCGCCGCCCAGGTCGAACTGGTCACCACGTACAGCGCGGCCGCCAGCGGCACCACCGCGACGGTGAAGAGGGTGAAGAAGGACAGGTACGGCATGACCTTGCTCATAGCGCCCGCGCCGGGGACCGGCTGCCCGTCCGTGACCGGCACGACCGGGTTCGCGGCCATCATGCGCTTGGTGCGGCGGTAGTTGAAGATCGCCACCACGGCCACGAACGCGAACAGGCAGACGTACACGAGCCCGGCTCCCCCGAACGCCCCGCCGTGCCCGAGCGCGTCCGCCCAGCGTCCGTCGAGCGGCGCGGCGAACAGCTCGTGGCCGAGCAGTTCGTTCGCCTTCCCGCCGATCGTGGTGTTGGAGAAGAGGTGGTACAGCAGGAAGAACGCGGGCAGCTGGAACAGTCCGGGCAGGCAGCCGGACAGCGGTGAGATCTTCTCCTCGGCGTGCAGGGCCAGCACCGCCTTCTGGAGCTTGTCGGGGCTGTCCTTGTGCGTCGCGCGCAGTTCGGCGATCTTCGGCTGGAGCCTGGTGCGGGCCTTCTGGCCGCGGGCGGCGGCGCGGGACAGGGGGTGCACGAGCAGTCGTACGAAAGCGGTGAACAGGACGATCGCGGCGGCGGCCGCGGTGGCGCCGAAGAGGGGGTGGAGCAGGTCGGCGAGATGCTGGACCAGATCAGCGAAGACGGACATGGGTGAGCCCTCCGGGGGTCTCGTCGTGCCGGAAGTGAGCAAGGCGGCATGACGACCCGCGTGGGGTGTCCCTACGGGAGTGAGCCCCTACGCGGTGGTCGCCGGGAGGGCGTGACCGGGCGCTCGGGGGCGGGGGCGGCCCTTGGCGTCGGGGTCGCGTTGCGGCAGGAAGGCCGTACGGCGGTCGCGGTCGCGGATGGCCGTGCGAACCCGGGTGGGCGGTACGGCGGGTGCGCAGCGCGAGGCGAGCAGCGAGCAGGCGGCGAACGCGGAGCCGGCCGCGGCGGTCGCGGCGAGGGCGACGGCGGCGGAGAGGCTGCCGGCATCGAGAAGGACGACGTCGAGGAGGAGGAGCAGGAGGGCGGCGGCGGGACGCATGCCGGCCCAGCTGCGGATCACGGCACTCCCCCTCTCCCTGTCGTCGGTCCTCCCCCGGTTATACCTGATCGACCGCGACCGGCTGCAAGAGCCTCTTCGGCCTGAGCAGCGCCCGGCTGACCGGATCCGCCGGGTCCGGGTCGAGTCCGGGGCCCGGCAGCATCAGCACCTCCTCGAGCGGTACGACCCGCGCGCAGGCGGGGCATTCGCCGTAGGAGCCGATCTCGGTACCGCACTCGGCGTGCTGGAAGATTCGCAGCACCGTCTCGCCGTGGTGCTCGCGCCCCCAGCGGCCGAGGGCACGCAGGGTGGGCCACAGGGCGATGGCACGGTCGGTGACGACGTACTCCTCGCGTGGCGGGGACTCCTGGTACCGGCGCTTCTCGAGGATCCCCTCCTCGGTGAGCATCTGGAGGCGGGCGGCGAGGACCGCGCGCGGGATGCCGAGGTGGACGAGGAAGTCGTTGTACCGCCGGACGCCGTAGAGGGCGTCGCGGACGACGAGCAGGGTCCAGCGCTCGCCGACGATCTCCAGCGCGCGGGCGATCGAGCATTCCTGTGTCGCGTAGTCCTTGCCCAGTGCCATGACGCCCACTGTAACCATTTTCCCGCAGTAGGTTCAATGACCGAACCTACTCTGCTACGGTTTCCCGCATGACTAGGTTCAGTGAACGAACTTTGACTGAGGCGCAGGTCTCGCCCGCCCCCTCGGAAGCGCCCCCGCGCCCTTCCGCGACCCTGGCCCTGACCAGCGCCGCCACCGCCGTGGCCCTCATGACGTACACCGCGCCGATGGTCACGCTGCCCGAGGTCGCCGCCGACCTGCACACCCCACTGTCCGCCCAGGCCTGGCTCCTGAACGGGACCCCGCTCGGCCTCGCCGCCCTCCTTCTGGTCGCCGGCAGCCTCGCCGACGACTACGGCCGCCGCCGGATCTTCGTCGCGGGCACCCTCGCGCTGGGCCTCACCACCGCCCTCGGCGCGCTGACCTCGTCCACCTGGCTGTTCACCCTGGCCCGAATCGCCCAGGGCGCGGCCAGCGCGGCGCTCCTCGCGAGCAGCCTGGGCCTGATCGTGCACGCCTTCCCCTCACCCAGGGGCCGCCTGCACGCGACCGGCGTGTGGGGCGCGTTCGTGAGCGGCGGCATCGCGGTCGGCCCCCTGCTGAGCGGCGCGCTGCCGAACTGGAGAGTGTCGTACGGGGTTCTCGGCGTCGCCGCCGTGCTCGTGGCCGCCCTGTCCGCACGGCTCCTGACGGAGTCCCGGGCCCCGCGCGGCGGCCGCCCCGACCTCGCCGGAGCGGTGACCTTCGGGCTCGCCCTGGTCGCCCTGGTGGCGGCGCTGACCCTGGGCCGGGACGGCTGGCTGCGGGCACCGGTCGGGCTGTTGCTGCTGGCGTCCGTGGCCCTGCTCGCCGTGTTCGCGGCGGTGGAACGCCGCTCGGACACCCCGATGATCGACCTGGACCTGCTGCGCCACCGCCGTTTCCTGGCCTCCTCCGCCGGCGGCCTGTTCACGGGTCTCGCGGTGATCGGCCTGTTCAGCTTCCTCCCGGCCCTCCTCCAGCAGACAGTCGGCCTGTCCGCCATGGACACGGCCTGGCTCTTCCTCCTCTGGTCCGGCCTGTCCTTCGCGGTGGCCCTCCAGGTCCGGCGCCTCGCGGGCCGGGTGCCGCCGCGCTGGCAGCTCGCGATCGGCTTCCTGCTGCACTCGGCCGGCGTGCTGACCATGCTGGGCTCACTGGACGCGGGTTCCTGGGTACGGCTGCTCCCCGGCCTCGTGGTGGCCGGCGTCGGCAGCGGCCTGCTCAACGCGGCGCTCCCACTGCTCGCCGTGGAATCCGTCCCGGCCGCGCGGGCGGCGATGGGATCGGGCGCCCAGCAGACCTTCCGCTACATCGGCTCCTGCGCCGGAGTCGCCCTGACCATCGCCATCGCCACCTCCTCCGCCGGCGACCTCGCCCACGGCGCGGACCTCGCGATGCTGGTCTCGGCGGCCCTGGCACTGGTGGCGGCGGCGAGCGTGGTGGCACTGCGGGAACAGTGAGCCACCTCACCGCGGCCACGCCACTGCTCGCGGAGGAGCCCGTCCCGGCCGCGCGGGCGGCGATGGGATCGGGCGCCCAGCAGACCTTCCGCTACATCGGCTCCTGCGCCGGAGTCGCCCTGACCATCGCCATCG
>NZ_JBIWLX010000001.1:532503-597282 GCF_044766405.1 Streptomyces sp. NPDC102270
CGCCACCTCCTCCGCCGGCGACCTCGCCCACGGCGCGGACCTCGCGATGCTGGTCTCGGCGGCCCTGGCACTGGTGGCGGCGGCGAGCGTGACGGAGCTGCGAGAGCACTGAGCTCCTCAACGCGGCCGCTTCGACACGAGCTTGCCCCACACCACCAGCCGGTACCGGGACGTGTACTCCGGGGTGCACGTGGTGAGGGTGAGGAAGTGACCGGGCACGGTGTAGCCGTAGTTCGGACGGACCGTCGAGCGCGGGACGGGGCGGAGCACTCCCGAGTCGCGGGCCGAGGTCTGGCGCAGGATCCTGTCCACGGCGTACGTGTAGACCGCGCTCCGCGTCTCCACCCGGACGGTGTCCCCGGGCGTGAGGCGGTTGATGTACCGGAAGGGCTCGCCGTGGGTGTTGCGGTGCCCGGCGAGCGCGAAGTTCCCGGCGCCGCCCGGCTGCCCGGTGCCGGGATAGTGGCCGACGTACCCCTTGTTGAGAACGCTCTGCTTGCCGACGCCCTGGGCGACGGGGACGCGCAGGTGGAGGCGGGGGATGTCGAGGATGGCGTACGCCTTGGACAGGTCGGGGGTCGCGGAGCCATCGGCCGGAGAAGCGGGCGAGGAAGAGGGCGGGACGGCCGTACCGGAATCCGCAACGGCGCTCGGGTCGGAGGCCGTGTCGGAGGCCGCGCCGGGATCGTCGCCCGCCGCACCCGATCCCCCCTCCTGGTCCCACTGCCGCTCCAGCGCCTCGACCTTCCGCTGAGCGCCCTCCTTGGCCTCCCGGTTGGTCCACCACAATTGGTGCACGACGAGCAGCAGCAGGACCATCCCTGCGGTGACCAGGAGCTCCCCACCGGTCCACACCGCGCGTCGGCGCCGCTCGCGCCGGCGCCGGGCTCCGTGGTGCATGACGCGCTGCTGCATACCTCACGCCTCCTCGGACGGGGCCGCCCGCACGATAAGGGCCGGGCCTCCAACTCACCAGTGCCGAACCTCGTAGAGCGGGTGGAGAGGTCGGAGCGGTCGCCGTGCGCCCGGCGCAGCGGTCGGCGCGTCCGGCATACCGAACTTCCTCCACAGGTTTTAGGAAGGGCTGTCAGAACTCTCGACAACCCCATTGGCCGCACCCGATGCTTCGTCGTGGCATGAACGGGGCAGGCCACGGCGCGGGTCAGAAGGCCGCGCCGATCCATCGGAGTTCGGAGTAGCCATGATCCGACGCAGAACGCTGCTGACAGCCGCAGGAGGCACCCTCCTCGGCAGCGCGCTGGCCACCGGTACCGCCCGTGCGGACGCAACGATCGCGGTCAGCCCGGGGACGTCGTACGGCACCTGGGAGGGCTGGGGCACCTCCCTGGCCTGGTGGGCCAACGTGTTCGGCGCCCGGGACGACTTCGCCGACATCTTCTTCACCACCAAGTCGACGTCCTACAACGGCACTTCGCTCCCCGGCCTCGGCCTCAACATCGCCCGCTACAACCTGGGCGCGTCCAGCTGGAACTCCGTGGGCGGCACGTCGATGACCGCCTCGCCGAACATCCCCGCCTTCAAGCAGATCGAGGGCTACTGGCAGGACTGGAACAACGAGGACCCGACGTCCTCGGCGTGGGACTGGACGGCCGACGCGAACCAGCGGGCGATGCTGGTGAAGGCGACGTCGAGGGGCGCGACCTCCGAGCTCTTCGCCAACTCCCCGCTGTGGTGGATGTGCAGCAATCACAACCCGTCGGGCGCCTCGGGCGGGGGCAACAACCTGCAAACCTGGAACTACCGCCAGCACGCCTCCCACCTGGCCGCGACCGCCCTGTACGCCAAGAACAACTGGGGTGTGAACTTCTCGACGGTCGACGCCTTCAACGAGCCCTCCTCGTCCTGGTGGACGGCGACCGGCACGCAGGAGGGCTGCCACATGGACGCGACGGTCCAGTCGGCCGTACTGCCGTACCTGCGCAGCGAGTTGAACAACCGTGGCCTGACCGGCGTGAAGATCTCGGCCTCCGACGAGACGAGTTACGACCTCGCCCGCACCACCTGGAACTCCTTCAGCTCGACCACGAAGGGGTACGTCAACCAGGTCAACGTGCACGGCTACCAGGGCGCGAACGGCCGCAGGGACCTCCTCTACACGGACGTGGTCACCACGGCCGGCAAGAAGCTGTGGAACTCCGAGACCGGTGACAGCGACGGCACCGGCTACACCATGGCCTTCAACCTGCTCTACGACTACCGCTGGCTGCACCCCACGGCCTGGGTCTACTGGCAGGTCATGGACCCGTCGACGGGCTGGGCGATGATCGCGTACGACCAGAGCACCCTCCAGCCGACCGCGGTCCAGACGAAGTACTACGTCATGGCCCAGTTCGCCCGGCACATCCGCCCCGGCATGAAGATCATCGACACGGGCGTGAGCAACGCGGTCGCGGCCTACGACTCCTCGGCCAAGCGCCTGGTCATCGTGGCCCTGAACACCTCCACCTCGGCCCAGACCCTGACCTTCGACCTGTCGAAGTTCACGACGGTGACGGGCGGCTCCGGCGGCCTGGTCCCGCGCTGGAACACGGTGACGACGGGCGGCGACAAGTACGTGTCGTACTCCAACACCTTCCTGAGCGGGAAGTCGGTGGCGGTGCCGTTCGCCGCGAAGGCCGTGCAGACGCTGCAGATCGACGGCGTGACGATCTGAGGTGACACGTGAAGGGGCGGGGGGTGCGGGCCGGGCCCGAGGCTCTTCTCCTGTTAACCGGGCCCTGGCCTGCACCTCCCTCTTCTTTGTCACTGATCGGCAGTACGGTGTCACCCATGCGCCCCGACACGCCTGCCGAGAACGTCGACCACACCGCCGAAGCGGCGCGCCTGGAGCGGACCGCCGACCGGTATCCCGAGGACGCCGAAGCCCTGCTCCTGCAGGCCGCGGCCCATCTGGAACTGGCCGGCGACCGCCCTGCCGCGTCCTCCCTCTACGACCGCCTGCTGGCCACGCAGGGGAGCCTGGAGAACCCGTTTCTCGTCCGCGCCCTGAAGGCCGCGAACCTCTGGGAGTACGGCCATGAGGCCGAGGCCCGCGCGATCATCGAGGGCGTCCGCGTGGCATCACCCCGGGACCCGGCCCCCTGGGTGATCGTCGCGGAGGCCCTGGAGTCCCACGACGAGCTGGAGCAGGCGCAGGAGACGTTCACGGAGGGAGCCAGGGTGCTCCTCACAGACGTAGCGGAGCCGCCGTACTCCACGCATCCGCTGCTGTTCGGCCGCCACCGCGTCCGCCGCATGCTGGGCCTGCCCCACGACGACTGGGACGTCCTGGCGGACACCCTCCACACCTCCCCGGTCTCCCTGGACGAACTGCACGACCCGAAACGCGTCTGGTCGCTCGGCTCGGAGAACCCGGCGGAACTGGAGGCGGAGATCTCCCGCCTGCGCGCGGAACTCGGCACGTTCAGGCAGGCGCTGTCCCGCCCCTTCCCGGTAGCGGTCCTGCACTGGCCCGCCTCCGAACTCACGGAGCTGGTCGACGCCTACCCTTCCCTCTCCGCGGAGTACCCCTCCCACGAGGAGCACCTGGCGACGATAGAGGCGTCCCTGCGCGAACTGTCGGCCTCCGGCACGGCGAACCTGGGCATCGTGACAGGCACGGTCCCGTCGTACGAGGCCTTCGCAGCCTCGGAGGGCACGTCCCCGGCGGAGCCCTCACTCCTCCCCCAGTACGCGACGACCCTGGCGGCGCGTGGGCGTGCGGTGGAGTGGCCGCCGCAGCGGGGGACGGCGTGTTGGTGCGGGTCGGGGCGGGTTTATGGGGAGTGCCACGGGGAGTGACGCGGGGAGGGGCCGGGTCGGCTCTCGGCCCCTCGCTGTTCCACGGCGCAGTTGGTGTTCCGCCTTCACCCCACCCGAGGCACACCCGCGCTCCCACCGGCCGCAAGTCGCTAAGCAAACCGGGCGTGCCGCCGAGGCGCGAACGCGCAAATCCAACTCTGCTCACAGGGCAGCCAACCCCTCCCCCACCCACCGGGGCCACCCATCCTCCAGGCCGCCCGCTCGCTTCTTCCCCGTGCTGGAGCGGACTGGGTCAAGGGTCGGCCGCAGGCCGATCGCCGAAGGCGACGCGACCGCAGGGAGCCCCCTTGAGGCAGTCCGCGGAAGCACGACACTGCAAAGAAGCGGGCGGCCCGACGGCACCTGTGAAGTGAGCGGTGCCGCTGGACGGTTCAACGCCCCTGGATCAGCCGCACCGGATGTCCGGAGTGCTGAGGGTGTACTTCACCCCGCCCCGGATCAGTGACCCGCTCAGGTGGATGCACTCATTGGTCGCGTCGAACCAGGTATAGAGCGGCCCGGCGTAGTAGTGGTAGTTCGCCGGGTGCTCCGGCGGCGGGTCGGCGGCGTAGTCACCGCTCTCGTCGTGGAGGTACAGCGTGATGTTGGACGCCAGACCGTCGTAGGGGCTGGAGAAGAACTTCGCGCAGTTCCGCTTGGTCGAGGCGTTCCAGTAGGTGCGCGCGTAGCCGCCCCCGTTGCTCCCCGAAGGGCTCTTGGCCCAGTAGGACTTGCCGTCCCAACTGCCGCTGCACTCAACAGCAGCAGGAGCGGCGGCAGTTGCTGACTCGGCCGGTGCCGCCTGCGCGGTCGGGGCGGCGACCAGACCAAGCATCAGAGCCATGACACCGAGGCCGAGCAGCTGTGTTCTCCGTAAGCGCTTCATCCGCAACTCCTGTGGTGAGATGTCGCTAATCCGGTACATGACACGAAGCACTCGGAATGTTCCGCCTGTCGCGGAGTCAACACCCGGCTTTTTCACGAAATCTCCGCCTGCCTGCGTCCAGCGGACCGGCTCGACACCGACAGGTCCCTGGGCGCCGCCCCCACCTACGCCGGGAAAGACACACTATTTACCCAAAGGATCTTCACTGATCCCGAACCGAGTTCCTATGATGCGGAGATCAACAGGCCCAGCCAAGGGGGGACTTGGACGGGCCTCTCAGATTCCCGTGGGGGATTCATGCGTATACGCGTTGCGGCCGCCGTCATCTCGGGCACCGTCGTTCTGTCCGCGCTCGCTGTTCCGGTGGCCGCCCAGGCGGCGGAGCGGACGGGTGCGGCGGCGAAGCTCGGTTCCTTCACCTCGAAGTCCGTTCAGCCGAGAGACTCGTTGGGCAACACCAAGTTCTCGAACGCCGTCATCAACGGCGGCAAGGACATCGTCCTCGGCACCACCGGCACGAAGTCCGTCACCGTCACATACACCGCCAAGGACCAGAACGGCGTCGCCCTCACCGAGGCCTTCCTGTGGCAGGGCACCGACAGTTCGACCACGGACGGCATCACCGGTGGCCTGGGGACGGACGACGACCCCGTTTGCACGGAGACGGCGACCCAGGGCACCTACACCTGCAAGGCCGTCTTCAACATCCACCCCGCCACCGACATGAAGGACAACGGCGTGGCCGGGACCTGGAAGCTGTTCCTGGGCGCCTGGGACCTGTACGCGAACGCCAGCTACAACGACGACGTCGCCACCGTCGCGATCAAGAAGGCCTCCACACTGACCGCCAACGCCACGCCCGAGCCGGTCAAGAAGGGCAAGACCATCACGGTCACGGGCAAGCTCGCCCGCGCGAACTGGTCGACGGGCAAGTACGCGGGCTACGTCTCCCAGCCCGCGAAGCTTCAGTTCCGCAAGAAGGGCAGCAACACCTACACCACCCTCAAGACGGTCAAGACCAACAGCACCGGCGTCCTGAAGACCACCACCAAGGCCACGGTCGACGGCTTCTACCGCTACGTCTTCGCGGGCACCCCGACCACCGCCGCAGCGACTGCGCCCGGCGACTTCGTCGACGTCAGGTAACCAGGGCGCGCAGGAGGTGGGTGGCGCGGGTGGGGTCGGTGCGGAGTTTGGTGAGCTGGGCCGAACAGATCAGCCGACCCCGCCTTCACCGTCCCTGCGGCATGCTCGGGGCACGCAACAAATCGATCACGGTCGGACCACGCACGTCCAGTCCGTGAAAACCTGATCGCTCGTCAATCAAGGGGCTCCCATGCGCGACCGCGTCCCGTCACCTTTTACCTCGACCGCCGCGATCACCGTGACCGTCATGGCCGCCGCAGTGCTGCTCAGCGGCTGCGGGAGCAATCAGGGCAGTACCACCGCCACCAGCGCGCCGCCCAGCCCGCCCGCCTCGGCAACCACGGCCACCGCGACGCCCACGTCCACCCCCACTGCCGACGCAGCCCGACAGGTCGCCAGTTGGTACGAGCAGGGCGGCCGGGCGAAGATCACAGCGCTCAGCGACTCGGCGCGCAAGACCGCCAAGAGCGCCAACGATCCCGTCATGCAATCCTTGGGCTGCCTCAGCGTGGCCCAGAAGGCCGGCGCTGCTCAGGTTTACCCGCCCATCCCTGACACCCAGGCCCAGGCGTCGTGGAGCAAGGCCCTGACGCAGCTGCAGCAGGGCGGCTACATCTGCTCCGACGGGGTGCAGAAGAAGAACACGGCCCGCGCGTCCCAGGGGATGGCCACGATCCAACACGGCCTGACCGACCTCACCACCGCCCTCTCAAGGATCAATGCCGTCCTCAACTAAAGCCGGTGAGACGGCGCAGCCGGCCCGCGCTCGGGACCGCGATCCGTTCCAGCGTCTCGGGGTCCACCATGGACCGGATCGTAGAAGGCGTACCGGCAGCGGCGGGCAGGAACCGGCGAAGCCGCCCTGCCAGACGATCTACAGCGCAGACAGCTGCCCACGACCAGCACGAGCACCCCGAACGAACGTGACGGAAGACCTCCTGACCAGTGGTTTTGAAGTTGGCGCATGCTCGCTGTGTTGCAGGGCCGTTCACGCGTTGAGTCTTTGCTGACAATGGCCCCCACCTGCGTCAGCCAGCCGGAGCCCACCTCGCCGCCCTTGAGCACGCGCTCCCACGCGGTCCGGAAGACCTCGGCCGTCAGCTCCTCGGCCGCACCACTGTCGGGGATCCGGCGCTACCGGAACACCTTTTCTCCGAACCCGCTCCGGGGGCCAACTTCACGGCGCTCGGGGCAGAAGGGCGCACGTCGCCTCGACTGCACGCGCGCCACAATCACGCGTGTGTGCGGATCACCCAGCGGTGAAGTCCGCCGCCTACGTGTTTAGCGTCGTGCCGCCGTCCCCGGCAAGACCCCGCGGGGAACCGTCGGCTTCGGCGCGGGTGACGGCGACTTCATAGGTGCAGCGCACGGTGTGCGCCCCCGAGGCTTGCAGACCGCCGGTTCCGCGGCGGCCATGTCCTTGGTGGTCAGCCCCTTCTTGGCGAAGGAGGAGGTCGCCGGCCAGGCCAGCACCTGTGGCGCGATCTGACCAGGTCTCGACTGCCTGAAAATGATCGCTTGTCTACACGACGCCTTCGATTGTCAGTGGTTGCTGTTAGAACTGATCCCTATCGGTGGGAGAGATCGAAGGAGCAGTCGTGGCGGATGCGGGGGACCCGACACAGTTGGGCGAGGGCGTCTACGAAAGGCTCGTCACGCAGGATCTTCAGGATCAGATGGTGGACCTCGAAGCCGCAGGATGGAAGGCCATCGACGCGGAGGTGAGCAAGGAGTCCACGCCCCACGTACTGGCCCGACACATCGGCGAGGCGGTGGGACGCAGGCTGGCCCAGCTCTCCCAGAAGGAGGCGGTGGCCGTCGCCAACCGCATCATGCAGTCGTTGGCAGCCAGCGCGCCCGACCCGGACGAGGACGGGATCAGCAGCAGCATCGCCGATGGTCCTCGCCAGTTGCTAGCCGTCGCCGAACCGGAGGCCCCTGGCGTATACGCGATCCGTCCGCTGACACCCCTCTCCGAGACGGCTCTGATCACCAACGCTCCGGACGACCCCAATCTGGGCGCCGAACTGCGTGCGGAACTCGCGACGGCCAACCGCATCGACTTGCTGTGTGCATTCGTCAAGTGGCATGGCATAAGAGTGCTCGAAGATTCGCTCCGCGCGGCGACGGAGCGGGGAGCCAAAATCCGGGTCATCACGACCACCTACATCGGAGCCACGGACCGCCACGCCGTGGACCGGCTGGTGCGAGAATTCGGCGCCGAGGTCAAGGTCAATTACGAGATCCGATCGACGCGACTTCATGCGAAGGCCTGGTTGTTCCGTCGTAATACCGGCTTCAATACGGCCTACGTGGGCAGCTCCAACCTGTCCAAGGCCGCGCTGCTGGACGGTCTGGAGTGGAACGTAAGGCTGTCGTCGGTCGCTACGCCCCGAGTGCTCGACAAGTTCGAGGCGACATTCGACGCGTACTGGAACGACTCCTCCTTCGAGTCGTACGACCCCGATGAGGACGGCGAGCGACTCACCGACGCCCTGGCCCGGGCGGGCGGAGGCGGGTCAGGCGACGACCTCAAGATCAACCTTTCCGGACTCGAAGTACAGCCGTTCCCGCACCAGCGGGACATGCTGGAACGCCTTCGCGTCGAACGCGTGATTCGCGGCCACCACGAGAACCTCCTGGTCGCGGCGACGGGCACCGGCAAGACCGTCATGGCGGCTCTGGACTACCGCACCATGCGTGACCAGCAAGCGGGGCAGCTCCCCCGGCTCCTTTTCGTCGCACATCGCAAGGAGATCCTGAAGCAATCTCTGCGCACCTACCAAGAGGTACTCGCCAACGCTTCCTTCGGCGAGTTGCTCTTCAACGGCCAGGAGCCCAGCGAATGGACTCACGTCTTCGCCAGCGTCCAGTCCCTCAACCTCCAGCGCCTGGAACAGCTCGCACCGGACCACTTCGACGTGATCGTCATCGACGAGTTCCACCACGCCATGGCGAGCACATACCGCCGCGTCCTGGACCACTTCAAGCCGACGGAGCTGCTCGGTCTCACCGCGACGCCCGAGAGGATGGACGGGCTCAACGTCCAAGACGAATTCTTCGACGGCCGGATCGCTGCCGAAATGCGCCTGTGGGAGGCGCTCGAAGCCGACCTGCTGTGTCCTTTCCACTACTTCGGAATCCCGGATGGCACGGATCTGACTCAGTTGAATTGGCGTGCGGGTTCCTACGACCGGGACGAACTCGGCAATGTCTACACGGCCAGTGACGCTCGGGCTCACATCGTCATCAAGCAGGTCAAAGACAAGATCGCCAACCCTGCGGCCATGCGGGCCCTGGGTTTCTGCGTGACCAAAGCACACGCGCATTTCATGGCGAGGCAGTTCGAGAAGGTCGGCTTCCAGGCTGCAGCTCTCGACAGTGACTCGACTGCCGCAGAGCGCGAGCGGACACTGACGGATCTCAAAGACGGCAAGATCCAAGTCATCTTCTCGGTGGACTTGTTCAACGAGGGCCTGGACATCCCCGACGTCGACACCCTCCTTCTCCTGCGCCCCACGAACAGCGCGACCGTCTTCTTGCAGCAACTGGGGCGCGG
Organism: Streptomyces sp. NPDC102270; assembly: GCF_044766405.1. Lineage (NCBI taxonomy): Bacteria > Bacillati > Actinomycetota > Actinomycetes > Kitasatosporales > Streptomycetaceae > Streptomyces > Streptomyces sp. NPDC102270. Next base: position 541,896 of record NZ_JBIWLX010000001.1, read on the forward strand.
CCTTCGCCGTACGCCGAACAAACCGGTGCTGACGGTTCTTGACTTCATCGGCCAGCACCGGGCCGAGTTCCGCTTCGAGGAGCAGTTCCGCGCGCTGACGAACCTGTCTCGCAACCGACTGGTCGACAGCATCGAGCGTGACTTCCCCCACCTCCCATCCGGCTGCCAGATCATCTTGGAGGGGAAGTCCAAGAAGCTCGTGCTCGACAACATCCGCACGCAGCTCAACGCCACCATCAACACGCTCGCCAAGGAAGTCAGGGACTACAGCACGCCCACGCTCGATGCCTATCTGCGCGAGAGCAGGCGGGACATCAAGGAGCTCTACAAGAGCGACAACTCGTGGACCAAGGTCTTGCGTAAGGCGGGCGTCGTGAAGGAGGCCCCGCCGCCCGGCGAAGAGGACCTCCTCAAGCGCGTCCACGCTTTTCTCCACGTCGACGATCCCGAACGGGCTCAGATGTATTTGCGCCTACTCGCCGACGACGCCCCTGATTACGACTCCCTCACCCACGCCGAACAGGCATACGCCCGCATGCTCTTCTTCAACCTGTGGGACAAGGCGGGCGGCTTCTCCGGCTATCGGGATGGCCTTGAATCCCTTCGGGCCCAGCGCCTGCTCCGGGACGAACTCCAGCAGGTGCTGTCGTATGTCCTCGACCGCACCGACCACTTCCCCATCGCCCTTGATGGACCGCTCAGCCACCTCCCCCTGAAGATCCACAGCGCGTACAACCGTTCCGAGGTCTTGGCCGCGTTGGGGGTTGCCCGCCTGGGTGGACAGATGCCCGGAGTCTTCAGCCAAGGCGTGAGCTGGATCGAGGAGATCAAGACGGATGCCCTGCTGATCACCTTGGAGAAGAACGAGCGGGACTTCTCTCCCAGCGTCCGTTACAAGGACTACGCGATCAGTCCCACCCGCTTCCACTGGGAGTCGCAGGGCAACACTCCGGAGAATTCCCCGACAGGTCTGCGCTACCAGCGACACAAGCAGCAAGGGAGCCACATCCTGTTGTTCCTCCGCCGCTACAAGCGCAACGCGATCGGCAAGTCGGAGCCGTGGATGTTCCTGGGCCCGGCTACGTACGTGGATCACGCCGGCAGCAAGCCGATGGCGATCACGTGGGACCTCCATCACGAGCTCCCGGCCGATGTCTGGACTTACTCGACCATTGCGGCCGGATAGTCACGGAGGATTCGGGCCACCATCGGCAGACGTGATCAGGCCTTTCAGCGCCGTCCGTGGCCCGATCCCTCACTCAATTCCTTCAGGTGGTGAGGACTTCAGTCTCTTCAGCCTCCACCTCGAAGCGGGTCTGTGCGCGGTCAAGAGCCTCGTCGGCGTCGCGTCCGTGAGCCCTCAACCAGTGAAGGACGTCGACCATCACATCGATCGCCGCTTCTTCGACCACCGCCACCGCTCCGGTTCCTGCCAGCCACAGGTGCTCCCGCTCGCAGCCGTAGCCTCTCAGCAAAGACTCCACTCGGTTCACCCGAGCACCCCCTGAGTGCCCCTCGGCTGAAGGCAACTCTGTCGGCAGCTCACACCATGTCACTTTGTGGTCAGCCTGGAGCTGAACGCCCCAACGGTCGGTGACAGCGCTGACCAGCGCCATTCCTCTGCCGGACTCGGCATCCAGCTCGGCATCGAGGAGCACCGGCAGGGCACGGGTGTCGGAGTCGTGAACCTCGATCCGTACACGGGTTCCACTCATAGACACGACGAGGGTGCCGGGCGTACCGGTGCCCACATGACTGATGACGTTCGACACGAGCTCGCTCACACAGAGCTGAGCAGCATCGATGACTCCGTGAAGGCCCCACAGCCCCAAGTGAAGCCGCATGATCCGCCGTAGCGCCGCGACCTCCTGCGGTTCTGCCGTGAAGGGAAGGCTCCAGGGCTTCCTTGAGACACCAGCGATGCAGTCCATCCATCAACACCTCTACCTTCGAGTCGAGATGCGGAGTACATCCACCCGCATACAGAGAGTTGCATTGGAACTCTCAAAATGGAACTCTCACTTCTCGCCTCTGGTGGTGCAGGTGCCCAGCGAGCGCCCCCGGCGCACGCCACCTTGCCGTCCACTTGGGACAACCAGGACGATCTGCTGATCGACACGAAGGGCCGTAGGAATGGCAGTTGGACCCACGACACGAAGGCGCCAACTCGGCGCCGACCTCCGCCGTCTCCGCGAACGAAAGGGGCTGACCCTCGAAGAGGCAGGCGCCCGCGTAGGCATCTCGAAGGCGACTCTCAGCCGTTACGAGACCAAGGAGGGCACGGTCAAGTGGCCGGCTGTCGACGCCCTTTGTCGCGAGTACGACGCTTCCGATGAGGAACGCCTCGCTCTAGTGGAGCTTGCGAAGGGCGCCAAGATCCAGGGGTGGTGGCGATCTCTCGCCGACCCCATCCCTGAGTCGATGAACCTGATGCTCACGCTTGAGAACGAAGTCGTACGCGAGGATCACTACGCGTGCATGTACATCCCCGGCCTACTTCAGACCCGGGCCTACGCCGAGGCCGTTCATCGAGCATCTGAAGTGCACTGTCCAGAGCGGGAAGTGCAGCACATGGTCGACATCCGCATGAAGCGCCAAGAGCTCCTCGACCGCGAAGACCCACCACACATCTGGTGCGTGATCGATGAGGCCGCGCTTCGGCGTCAAGTAGGCGGCCGCGACGTTATGCGGGTCCAGCTCCAGCACCTTCTCACCATGTCACGCCAACCCCACATCACGGTGCAGGTGCTCCCCTTCTCAACAGGGGCTCACGCCGCAGCCGTTGGCAGCTTCGCTGTCTTGCGGGGCCCTACTCCAGAACTGGATGTGGTGTACCTGGATCTCCTCGGCGGTGGATTGTTCATGGAGAAGCGGCCCGAACTTGAGCGTTATAGATTGGCGTTCGAGTATCTCAGCGCACAGGCACTGGATCTCGAGTCCTCGGCAGAGATCGTCCACCGCATGAGCAAGGAGTCCAGATGACGGCGACCTCGACGCACCAGTGGTTCAAGTCCTCCTACAGCGGTGGGAGTGGGACCGAATGCGTCGAAGCCACCCACGTCGGCAGCGACGCCCTAGTACGCGACTCAAAGCAAGCGGACAGCCCGATCGTGACCTTCACGGGTCACGCCTGGCAAGCCTTCATACAGGGCTTGAACCGTAGGGCGTTTCGCACCTGACAAGGATGGGCGGGCACCTCACCCCCCTTACGCCTCAAACTACTTGAAGCAGAAGAACCACACTATTAACATCCCTTGTGCACCGCTTCCCAAAATCCGGCATCGCCGACCATCCCCGAAACGTGGTGCAGAAGGGCACATTCATGCCTAAGGCTCGGTACACGTTCGAACTCCCGGTCCACGAAGTGGACTACGGGAAGGAGGTCGCGATCAGTGCCCTCAGCATCGACCCCCAAGCGCAGCGCACTCTGAACGAAAAGCGCGCGCAGAACATCGCGAATCACCTGGTTCGAGAAGCCATCGGCTCCATCGTCGTCTCTCAGCGGGTTGACGGTGACCTCTACATCGTTGACGGCCAGCACCGTTGGCGCGCATGCGCCCTCGCAGGGATCCCCACCATCCGGGCCGACATCCATCATGGCCTAACGCAAGCCCAGGAAGCCATTCTCTTCCTGATCAAAAACCGTGAATCGCACAAGCCCCGCCCTATCGACGAATACCACGTGGGTCTCACCGGTGGCGTGCCGCTCTTCGTCGACACCGATCGCATCCTGAAGAAGCACGGCCTGGCCTTGGGCTCCTCATCCACGAACAGCGTCGGCGCCGTGTCAGGGGTGCTTCAGATCACCGATCGCTACGGAGCTCCCATTTTCGATCGGACGCTTTCCATCGCCGAGGATGCCTGGGGGCGCGCCGCGGAATCGTGGGACGGCATGCTCCTCGGCGGCATAGGCATGTTCCTTGGCCGCCATGGTGACCTCGTCGAGGACAAAGAGCTTGCCAGGAAGATAGAGCGGATGGGCTCGGCTGCCAAGTGGCGCTCCGAGATCCTCAGCCAGTCGTCCCGTGGCGGCTTCAACAACAGCGGCACCGGCTCTCGCGTCAGCACTGCCTACCGGATGGTTGGAAACGCCTGGAACAAGGGCCGCAAGGTGGAGAATCGCATCGAGATCTAAGCCACGGCGAGAGAATTCAGCCCTATCTCCCCTCGGCGATCGAAGCCACGGTTCACTGAGACAAGGCTTAGATTTTCGTCCCCCCTCTTTCAGAGGGGGGACGCATCTTTGTCAGACGGCCGCCGCTTCAGCAATCGCCGTTAGGGAATCTATCCACTGTCTGAAGCGTGTGACCCCACCAAGCTGGAGGTCATGAGTATGAGCGGTGACATGGCCACTCATGTAACGGCGAGCCCTCAGTAGAGAATTACTACCCTTATGGGCAATGAAATTTCTAATTACTCTTATTTCTTCAATTGGATTACTAGAGACGAATCCGGCGCCGAGCGAAACCGATGACGAAGTAACTGCCGTTATTATTTGCTGAGAATTATTTAGCTGCAACTCCTGCGTCATGTCAGATATCGCGTTCTGATCGTACCAAGATGGCTCGCCGGCCATTGCCCGAACACTATTGGATCGCGATCTCGACGCTCGGACTAAAAGGTCTACCGCTTGCCTTTCAGCCAGGGCCGCCGCAGGAGAATAGAGACTTCCAGACGTACCCGTGACCTGGATCGAGGAACACGACGATAGGAGCAGCCCTCGCATGAAGCGGTTCCATGAATCCCAAAGGGAAACGACACATCCATCATCAATGGGATCATAGTCGATTACTTGGCTGGATACAGTTACTGAGCCAGTAGACGCATGAAAGACAGCCTCAATAGCTGAGGCTTCGGCTGCAAATGCGTCTACAACATCCTGCAGCTTGCTCGATATCACAGACACCGTTAGCCCTACTCAGCATACTGTCCGGCGAGGGCTCGGCAGAAGTACTCGAATCGAATCTGGCGGCTACGGATTCGCTGTGTGCTCGTCTTGGACTCCACAAGGGCCACAAAGCCCGACACGTCTTCAGCCGGACTGCCGAGAACTACGTTCAGCGCACCCAGAGACTCGACTGCCTTTTCCTTGGATGTTAGCAGTTTACCTGGCTCGGGAACCTTATCGAAGGATAGACGGCCAGCAGGAAGCTTTTTGTGAACATACATCAGCGCCGCGATGATCATCAGCGAGTGGGGGCGTTGCACAATGGGTTCTTTGGCAAAGTCCTCAAGAAGGCCTGCCGCCTCAAGAAGTATTGCTACGACCTCATCTTCGACTGGGAGTTCATCAGGAGTGGACTCTTTGCAAGTTTCATATAGACGGGTAATTCGCGGCTCGCCGCCGTCTGTAACACCTTCGAGCCAAAAACCTAGAATCTCAGCAACGAACGATTGGTCCGACATTCGAACCCGATCCCTGTTCGAGATCACACCCAGGTCCCAGAGGGGCTTAACGCGGCGAACAATCGATTTCACCAGGGCACTGAAATCATTATCAAATCGCGCATTGCGCAACTCTGCCTCGTTTACCGGAATTGCGTACGAGTTGATACGAACGAAGACCTCAAGAACATCCTCATCCGTGGCGTTGATTAGCTGCTCACACGTAAGTTTATACTCGAGGAACGAATCCTTCAGGTCATCGTCAAGATTCGCGTAACGCAGCCCTTTCAGGTCTCCAGCCTTTGGACCCAGAGCAAATTTTCCTGACGCGAAGTCTATGATTGCCCTGAGTCGCTGCTGTCCATCTACTACGTCACGGATAGTCCGTCGAGTATCCCGATCCACAGTTGTGCGCAGCAAGAGTTTCGGAATGGGGTACCCGCGCAAGATGGAGTCAATAAGATAGCTGCGAGCCGGGGATGGCCAAACAGGACCTCGCTGAAACTTGGGGTTGAGTATGAGTTCTTTGTCATCATCCCACTTCAGGAAGTCTGCGATCGTGTAGTGCTGAGGAGTGCTCCCACGCATGCGTTCCCGCTCTCGTTGATTCACTGGCCAGCCGGAAGCCAGGAGGCTCAGTGCAATCTACCCGCTAACACCGTCGCCGAGGTGGGTGTGGTCCCTATGCCCGGCTTCAACATGTACGACAACAGCCGAGCCCACTACGAGCTCGTATCAACTGGCGTGGACATCACCGACCCGGACGAACTCGCCCTCCACGAGAAGGCGACGAACTCGCCCTCCACGAGAAGGCGTTCGACGGTCCCAGCCAGGCGGGGTGTTTCGGAGACCCGGCCAAGGAGCTGATCAGCAATGCCCTGGCCTTCTGGGTCTACAGCTGACGCGCTGCTCCATGGCCAAGGAGCGTCGAAGGGCACGGGTGGGGCATTGCCAGCGGGGTGGGTGAATGTCTCGCGGCCGCGGCGCAGTATGGACCTGGCTGTCCGAGTCGGGCATGTTGGCTGTCTCCCTGGGCGTAGTAGTCATGACCCAGCACGCATGAAGGACTGATGTCCCGGCCGATCACCCCATCCAGGAGAGCACCGCGTGACCACCGTGAACGGCATCGACGTCCGCGCCATGCAGCACTGCGAGACGACCACCCTCGGCGTACTGCTACGCCACCAGGGCATCGATCTCTCCGAACCCATGCTCTTCGGCCTGGGCCGCGGGCTCTCCTTCGTCTACTGGGACAGCAAGAGCATGGAATTCCCCTTCCTCGGGGGGCGGGTCAAGCCGTTCGAGCTCACTCGGAATCTGGCCGACGCGCTGGGGCTGGATCTCGTGGTGCAGGAGACCACCTCGCCGCGGAAGGCCCGGGCGAACGTGGTGGAGGTCGTCGAGGGCGGCTGGCCCCTGGGGCTGCAGCTCGACAGTTATCACCTGGACTACTTCGGGTCGAAGGTGCACTTCGGTGGTCATGTCGTCGCCATGTACGGCTACGACGACCACGTGGCCTACCTGGTGGACACCGAGCAGCAGGGCGGAGCGGTGTCCACGAGTCTCGGCGGTCTCGCTCAGGCTCGGGCCGCGCGTGGGCCGATGACCGCCAGGCACCGGTCCTTCACCCTCACCGCGCCCCAGGGCCTGCCCGCAGTTCGAGAGGGTCGTTCCCGCCATCACCGCCTGCGCGGGCGCTTTTCTCAACCCGCCCATCGCCAACCTCGGTCGCCGTGGCATCGAGAAGAGCGGCAAGCTGGTCCGCACCTGGCTGCGGCGGAGCGAGGACCCGCGGCGGGACCTGCCGCAGGCCGCCCTCCTGATGGAGCAGGCCGGTACGGGCGGCGCTCTGTTCCGTAATCTCTACCGCGACTTCCTCGCGGAGTGCGCCGAACTGCTCGACAGTGACCACCTGCGCACCGGACACCGGCTGTACGCCGAGGCGGCCGCCCTGTGGACGCAGGTCTCGGCGCTGATCACCCGGGCCGGTGAGTCGGGCGAGGAGCAGTACCTCGTACAGGCGGGCGCCACGCTCCTCGAACTGTCACGCATCGAGCGTGAGGCCCTGGAGGCGCTGAGCCGGCTGGGGGGCGAGGGGGCCTGAACCGCAGGTCCGGATCCGGATCCGGATGCCCTGCTTGGCCGGTCGCTCCAGCCGACCTTCTTGGACCGCGCGACCAGGCATGTCATGGACTACGGGGATACTGCGTCTCAAGCAACGACCCCGGAAGGCGACGACACCATGCTCATCCTCTTTGGCACCAAGGGATACCTGTACCAGCTCGCGATACTCACCATGGTGTGCGGGCGCTGCGGGAACCCGGCGGCGCACACCCTGCGCAAGCGCGTCACGAAGTTCACGCTGTTCTTCGTGCCGCTGTTCCCGATCTCCACCAAGTACGCGACGCAGTGCACCTTCTGCGGTGCGGAGAACAAGGTGACCTCGCAGGAGGCGGAGCAGCTTCAGGCGCAGGCGGCCGCCGGGGGCGGGCAGGGGGGCCAGGTGTCCGGCGGACAGGCCCCGCAGCAGCCGTACCACCAGTAAGGCAGTAGGGCGGCAAGGGTTCAGGCGGGCTTGCGGGCCACCCCGCCGTAGAAGCCGATCCCCTGCGAGCGGGGCGGCGGGGGTGTGTCCGGGCGCCTGACGGGACCTGGGCCACGCCCGGATCGATGAGCTCGAAGCCATCGACGAAGCGCTTGGTGTCGATGTCGATCTCCTCGGGGCCGCAGTCGTCGCCGGTGCTGAGAGGCTCCCGGCGTCCGGTGTGGGCGGGGTCTTTCGCGGCCCATTCACTCCGGCCGTGCGACCGTGACGCAGATCACAGCATTGAACTCCGGCCTTCGCGTCATCAGTGGGCACTTCCGCGGCTCGAGGGGGCAATTGATACACAACCGCCCCCGCCTCGCAGCCGATCCGGAGACCCCGCTCATGCGCCTCACCACCCTGCAACAGACCGTCCGCGCCCGCCTGATCACTCCGGGCCACCCCGAACTCCCGCTGCGCCCCACGCTGCGCTACGACTCCGCCGATCCGTTCGCCGTGCACATCGACTTCCCCGCGCAGGTCTCGGCCGACGGCCAGGGCGTGACGTGGATGTTCGCGCGGACGCTGCTGGAGGAGGGGCTCGGGAGACCCGCCGGGGAGGGGGACGTACGGATACGGCCGTCCGGCTGGGCCCGGACCGTCATCGAGTTCCGCTCACCGCTGGGCCTCGCCGTGATCCGCTTCGGCACGGCCGGCCTCCGCCGCTTCCTGCTGCGCTCCTACGACGTCGTCGAGATGGGCGCCGAGAACCTGGGCCCGGGCCTCGACCACGGTCTGGCGACGCTGCTCGACGAGGTGTGAGGGGCCGTGGGTAACGGCGGTCGGCCGGACCGCGTCACCGCAGCACCCCCCCACAGCGTCACCGCGTCACAGCCCTCGCGCGAACTCCGCCACCGTCTCGAAGTCCCCTTCGCGCAGCCCCACCCGGGGATCCACCCGATGCAGCAGAGCCGGACCGTCATGGTGAGCGGCCACGAACTCCCGGTCCCGGTCGTCGAGTTCGTCGTCGAGCCAGGCGAAGGGGCGGCCGTCGGCGTGGGTGACGAGGTGGTGGGTCTTCCAGAACGTGCCGGTCGGGCCGGGGGTGAGGGTCGTGGGCCAGTCGACGACGGGGAGATCCGGGAGGCCGAGGACCGGGGCGATGAAGGTGTTCGCCTCGTGGCGCCACATGGTTGCCCAGACGAGTTCGTAGCGGTCCGCCAGGGCCAGCAGCGCGGGTCCGTGGTCGGGGTTGAGCCAGACCCGCAGGGGCTTGACGGCGGGCGGGGGCAGGCCGGGATGCTGGGCGATCCAGCCCTCGGGCTTCATGCGGTGGGTGGTGTAGCCCTCGGGGCGGCGTTCGGGCCGGGCGGCGTAGGGGTTCAGGGGGCCGTCGACGTCCAGGTAGAGGAGAGCACGGCCGGCGTTCACGGCTGCTCGCCGCCGGTGAGGTAGCGCATCACCTCGGGGTCGCCGTCCAGGGCCACGAGGTGGTCGAGGTCGGCCTCGGCGAAGGCCCGCAGCCGCAGCCGTTCGGTCTCCAGGAAGACGTACGCCATCGGGCCCTCCTCGTCGTGTGAGGGAAGACTCGCCCGCCCGCGCCCTTCGCGCCAGCCGTTTTCCACGTTCTGTCTGTGACAGCCCTGTTGCCGGAGGTGTGGGCTCCGTCACAGCCGTACACCTCCCGTGCTGCTGAACTCGGCGGACCCGGAAACGAGGCAGTCAGGGGCCGGGATGTCGTCGTCGTTGATTCCGCGTCTGCGCGGCACCGCCGTGCTCGCGATGAGCGGGGCGGTCGCCGCGTACGTGTGGGGGCTGTTGCATCTGGCCGGGGCGTTCCTGGAGGCGGAAGACGGCGGCACGGGCTCTGCGCCGATCCCCCCGTGCCGTGGGGACGACCGGGTCGTCCATGTCATCGACTACTCGGTGGGCTTCTTCCCCCTCTCGTTCGACTGCAAGATGACGGGCGGCGGCAGCTACACCGCCGACGTGATTCCCGGCTACGTCAATCCCGCCGCCGTGGGCCTCGCCCTCGCCGCCGTCGGCTGTGTCGTCTCCGCCGGGTATGTGACGGAGCTGCGGCTGCGGGCCGAGGCGCGGAAGGGCGAAGCCCTCTAGGCGGGGCGGGCGGGGGCGTCAGGCCGCCGCGGGGGTCAGTTCCGCCTTGCCGAACAACAGGGCGTAACCGGAAGGCAGCCGGTCCAGAACGCGGTCCACGAGCTCGTCGCCCACCAGCTCCGGCAGCACGCTCAGGACCGAGCTGACGTCCCAGCGGGCCGTCGCCGGGGTCGCACCCTCGATGCGGCCGGCCACGGCGTCCACGAACTCCGGTGCCGTCAGGGGCCTGTTGAGCGGGATCCGGGAGGCGACAAGCCTGGCGGCCTCCTCGGGCAGGGCCCGGGCGAGGTCGACACGTTCGTCGCCGGTGACATGGCCGCCGAGGGTGGACAGGACGACGCGGACGACACGTTCCGCCTCCGCCGTGGTCGCGTACTGTCCGGCCTCGCGCACGGCGTCGACGAGGTCGCTCCACCGTGCCGTTCTGGTCGCTCGATCCGCGCTGAGTGCGCTCATGTACGGGTCTCCTGGGGGTCGTTGCGCCCCGCGGGCGGACCTGCCGCTCCGCGGGAGCGCCACTGCCTTGCCTGTTCTTCGAGGCCTTGCCTGTTCTTCGAGCCGCCGCGCTCAGCGGCTGATCTCCTTGCGGCCGCTGTCGCCGCCCGTGATCTGGATCCGGCGCGGCTTGGCCTGCTCGGCCACCGGGATGCGCAGGGTGAGGACGCCGGCGTCGTACGAGGCGTCGATACGTTCCGTGTCGAGGGTGTCACCGAGGAAGAGCTGACGGGTGAACGAGCCCGTGGGGCGTTCGGCGACGATCATCTCCGCGCCCTCAGGGGCGGGGATGCGGCGCTCGGCGCGGACGTTCAGGACGTTGCGTTCGACGTCCAGCTCGATCGTCTCGGGGTCGACACCGGGGAGGTCGAAGTGGACGACGAACTCGTCCCCCGACCGGTACGCGTCCATCGCCATCGCGGCGGGACGGGCGGTGGAACCGAGAACCTGCTGCGCGAGCCGGTCGAACTCGCGGAAGGGGTCGGTACGCATGAGCATCACAGTCCATCTCCTTTCCACAGACTCCGTGGGTGCGATGCCCTACGCCTTCTTATATAGCTCGCGACCAGGAAACTTGACAAGCCCCGACTCAGGTTAGTTTCGGGGCGCCGGTCCGGAGTTAGCCTCGGGACACATCGACGAGGAGGCACATATGGCGAAGGTTCCCAGCGCGGCGATCGCTGCGGGCGGGATTGTCGGCGGGTACGGCGTGGCCCGCTGGACGAAGAAGCGGCCGCTGGGCGGGGCGGTACTGGCCGTCGCCGGGGCCGTGGCGGCCCGGCAGTGGCGGGAGCGGGCCGGCGGGAAGGCGGCCGGAGCACTGTCGGCCGCGTACGTGGCCGCCTTCGCTGGGTCCCACCCGCTGGCCAAGAAGGTGGGGGCGTGGCCCGCGGTGTTCGGCGTGGCGGGCGCGGTGGCCCTCGCGTCGTGGGCGGTCGCGGACCGCGACACCTGAGAGGTCAGCGGCGCCCCGCGCCCACGTGGGTGAGGTTGTCGGGCGGGTGCGGTGCCGCTGCGCTGGGCCTGGACCGAGCGCCTATCGGGGTGCCGAGTCCGGTTGACGGGCGGCCACCGACCGGTGGGGCCGGTCGCGCAGTTCCCCGCGGTGCCGCTGCGCTGAGCCTGGCCGGGGCGCCTATCGGATGCCGAGTCCGGTTGACGGGCGGCCACCGGCCGGCGGGGCCGGTCGCGCAGTTCCCCGCGGTGCCGCTGCGCTGAGCCTGGCCGGGGCGCCTGAGGGGGTGCCGGGTGAGGTTGTCGGGCGGGTGCGGGGCCGTGGGGGCTGGTCGCGCAGTTCCCCGCGCCCCTAGGGGGTTGCAGGCACCCTGCATCAGGAAGGACCGGCCGCCGACCTCGCGCGCTACACCCGCCCCCACCGGACCGGAACAGGCCGCCGCAGGCATCCAGGGGCGCGGGGAACTGCGCACAACGCCCGCCCCCACCGAACCCGCACGCGAAACCGAACCCGCAGGCATACGACCCACACCTCACATCGCCGTCAGCGGCTTAGCGATGTCCTCCAGCGACCGTCCCTCCGCCCGCACCGCCAGGAACGCCGCCACCAGACCCGCCGCACACATCAGCCCCGCGCCGATCTGGAAGGCGAGCACCGTGTCGCCGACCTTGCCCGTGCTCGTCAGGTCGGCGAACAGCAGCGGTCCGCTGATGCCGCCCGCCGCCGTACCCAGCGCGTAGAAGAACGCGATCGACATCGCCCGCGTCTCCATCGGGAACACCTCGGACACCGTGAGGTAGGCACTCGACGCACCCGCCGACGCGAAGAACAGCACCGCACACCAGCACGCCGTCATCGTGTTCGCGCTCAGCGACCCCCGGTCGAACAGCCAGGCCGTCGCGAACAGCAGCAGCCCCGAGAGCAGGTAGGTCGACGAGATCATCACCCGCCGCCCCACCGTGTCGAACAGCTTGCCCAGCAGCAGCGGCCCGAAGAAGTTGCCGATCGCGATGACCGCGAAGTAGTACCCGGTGTCCCCCGTCGGCACGTCGAAGAACGTCGTGAGGATCGCCCCGAACCCGAACGTGATCGCGTTGTAGAGGAAGGCCTGGCCGATGAAGAGCGAGAACCCAAGGATCGACCGGCGCCGGTAGTCCGAGAACACCGTCCGCGCGATCTCCACGAACGTCACGCTCCGCCGCTGACGGATCGTGATCTCACCCTCGGGCCGCGGCAACCGCTCGCCGCCCCTCTCCTCCTCGACCCGCTCCTCGATCGACGAGACGATCCGTTCCGCTTCCTCGTCCCGCCCGTGGATCAGCAGCCACCGCGGACTCTCCGGCACATGCCGCCGCACCAGCAGGATCACAAAGGCCAGCACCGCCCCCAGCGCGAACGTCAGCCGCCACCCCACGTCCTTCGCGAAGATGTCCGTGTTCAGCGCGACGATCGACAGCAGGGAGCCGCCCACCGCTCCCAGCCAGAAACTCCCGTTGATCATCAGGTCGACCCGGCCCCGGTACTGCGCCGGGATCAGCTCGTCGATCGCGGAGTTGATCGCCGCGTACTCACCGCCGATCCCGAACCCGGTCAGGAACCGGAACAGGAAGAACCACCAGGAGTCGAAGGACACCGCCGTCAGCGCCGTGGCCGCCAGATACACCGCCAGCGTGATCATGAACAGCTTCTTGCGGCCCCATTTGTCCGTCAGCCGCCCCCAGAACAGCGCCCCCACGCACGCCCCGGCCACATACAGCGCCGCCGCGACACCGGTGACCTGCCCGGAGGAGATGGACAGCCCGCTCCCCGGCTCCGAGAGCCGGCTCGCGATGTTGCCGACGACCGTGACCTCGAGGCCGTCGAGGATCCACACGGTGCCGAGTCCGATGACGATCGTCCAGTGCCAGCGGGACCAGGGAAGCCGGTCGAGTCTGGCAGGGATGTCGGTCGTCAGGGTGCGGCCGGTATCGGCCTGGGCTGTGGTCACGGAAGGGCTCCCTCCCCCTCGGGCGATCGGCGGGCGATCGTCGAACGAACCCCGATCGGGTGCCCGCGACCAGCCCGGCTACGCCCCCAGCGCCCGCGACACCGTATAGATCAACAAGCCCGCGAGCGACCCCACCACCGTGCCGTTGATCCGGATGAACTGAAGGTCGCGGCCGATGTTCGCCTCGATCTTCCGGGTCGTGTGCTCGGCGTCCCAGCCGGCCACCGTGTCCGTGATCAGGGAGGTGATCTCGCGCCGGTAGGTGGTGACCACGTACACCGCGGCCCCTTCCACCCACCCGTCGACCTTCGCCTGCACCTTGGGGTCGACGGCCATCCGCGCCCCCAGCGACAGCAGCGACGCCCGCACCCGCAGCCGCAGCTCACTGCGCTCGTCCTCGGCGGCGGAGACGATCATCGACCGTACGGCGGTCCAGGCGGACGCGATCAGGTCCTGGACCTCGCCGCGCCCCAGCACCTCGCCCTTGAGCCGCTCGACACGCGCGCGGGTGTCCGTGTCGGACTGGAGGTCGCCTGCGAAGTCCGTCAGGAACCGGTCGAGAGCCCCGCGCGCCGGATGCGACGGCATGTCCCGCATCTCGGTCACGAACCGCAGCAGCTCCTTGTAGACCCGCTCGCCGACCTTCTTGTCGACGAAGCGGGGGGTCCAGCCGGGCGCGCCCCCCTGCACCGCGTCCATGACCTGCTCGTCATGGAGCACGAGCCAGTCGTGGGCCCGCGCCACCACCAGGTCGACGACCCGCCGGTGCCCGCCGTCGGCGACGACCTTGTCCAGCATCTTCCCGATGCCGGGCGCGATCTCCTGGGCGTCGGCCCGCCGGGTGATCGCCTCGCCGACCACGGCCTGGACGTCGGAGTCCCGCAGGACGGTCAGGGCACCCCGGAGCGCGGCCGACAGCTCCGCGGTGACCCGGTCGGCGTGCTCGGGAGCGGCCAGCCAGGTGCCCAGCCGGCTGCCGATGCCCACGGCCCGCAGCCGCTGTCGTACGACATCCTCCGAGAGGAAGTTCTCGCCGACGAACTCGCCCAGTGACACCCCCAGCTGGTCCTTCTTGGTGGGGATGATCGCGGTGTGCGGGATGGGCAGGCCGAGGGGGTGACGGAACAGGGCGGTGACCGCGAACCAGTCGGCGAGCGCGCCCACCATGCCGGCCTCGGCGGCCGCGGCGACATAGCCGGCCCAGGCACCGGCACCCTCATGAGACGCCCACTTGGCCAGCACGTACACCAGCGCCACGAAGAGCAGCAGCCCGGCCGCGATGAGCTTCATCTGGCGCACACCGCGCTGTTTCTCCTCGTCCGCCGCGCTGAAGGTGGTCATCGCACGTACGGCCGCAGCGGGCGCGGCACGGCCCGGGGACGTCACGCCCCCGCCCCCTCGGGCCGGCCGCTCCACGTCAGACGGTTCCGCTTCCTCAGATTTCGTGCGTTCCATCCGCTCCACCCGTTCGGTGATCCCCCACACATTGTCCCTTCCTGACCGACTCATGGAACAGAACAGGAGTTCCCGGCGTCAGTCCGGATGAGGGAACCGGTAGGGGGTCTCGTCACTTCTCCCCCGGTTTATGCCTCATCATGAGTTGATCAGATCGGAGCCCCGGGCTCCCATCGCCCTAGGAGAACAAGTCCGCATGACTCGGCGTCATGGTTACGCCCTGCTGACCGCGATCGTCGCCCTGATCGTGGCCCTGTCCACCGCCGTCTACGTCGGAGTGGCGGCCGACACCGGTACCTCGGACCGGACCGCGCTGTCCGGCTCACCCGTACGTCCCTCCGCCGCGCCCGTGTCCGCCGGGGTCTGGGTCGGCAGCTGGTCCGCCTCCCCGGTCGGCGCCGAGCCCGGCACCCAGGCCGAGGGCATGACCGGCCGCTCCGTCCGCAACGTCGTCCACGCCGGCGTCGGCGGTACGAGTGCCCGTATCACGCTGTCCAATCTCTACGGCCGGACCCCGCTGGCCATCACGCACGCCTCCCTCGCGCTCGCCGCCGGCCCGCGGACCGCCGCGGCGCAGCCGGGGACCACGCGGCGGCTCACGTTCGCCGGCACCACCACGGTCGTCATCGCGGCGGGCGGACAGGTGCTCAGCGACGCCGTCGCCCTGGCCGTCCCGACGGGCGGCGACGTCCTCGTCACCACCTACTCGCCCACCCTGTCCGGCCCGGTCACCTACCACCCGACGGCCCGCCAGACCTCGTACGCCGGCCCGGGCGACCTCACCGAGGACGAGACCGGGACGGGGTACACCGAGCAGGTCGACCACTGGCGGTACCTCACCGCGCTGGACGTGCTCGGCGACGAGGCCGACGGGACGGTGGTCGCCTTCGGTGACTCGCTGACCGACGGCAAGAACTCCACCCTCGACGCGAACGCCCGCTGGCCGGACTTCCTGAACCGGCGCCTGCGCACCGCGCTCGCCGCCGGCCGGGATCTGCCCCGCTACAGCGTCGTCAACGCCGGGATCGGCGGCAACCGGGTCCTCGCGGACGCCCGGGGCCGCCCCCTGGAGAACCAGGCCGGCATCCGCCGCTTCCGGCGGGACGTGCTCGACCGCCCCAACGTCAAGATCGTCGTCATCGACCTCGGCATCAACGACATCCTCCGCACCCCGGGCACCGTCGATGCCGGCAAGCTCCTGGCCGGCCTGCGCGACCTGGTCCGCCAGGCCCACGCCCGCGGCATCAAGGTCGTCGGCGCGACCCTCATGCCCGTCGGCAAGCGCACCACATGGAACGAGGCCCGCGAAGGGGTCCGCCAGACCGTCAACGCGGAGATCCGTGCGGGCAGGGTCTACGACGCGGTGGTCGACTTCGACAAGGCGCTGAGGGATCCGTACAACCCCCTCGGGCTCCGCGCGATGTACGACTCGGGGGACCGCCTCCACCCCAACGACAAGGGGTACGAGCGGATGGCGGACACCTTCGACCTGGCCTACCTGAAGGGGTCCACGGCGGCACGGCTGTAGCTGCGGGCCGGTGGGGCCGGTCGCCGCAACGGACCCCACCGACCGATCAGTCCTCGCGTCGCCGGCGTCGTTCCCGCATCAGGCCGTGGTGATCCCCGATCAGCCGCCGATGCGCGTCGCGCACATCGTCCCGGACCGACTCCCTCAGCTCCCGGACGGCCTCCCGGCGATCCAGCCGCTGCTGCCGCCGCTCGTCCCGGAGCCGCTGGCGCTCGGCCCTCGTCACCTTCCGCTCGACGCCGACGCCGCCCCAGAACGCGAACCCGGTCACGACCACCCGAGGTGCCCCCGGCTCCCCCGGGACCCCCTCCTCGCGGTGGTCGAACCCGCCCATGATCCCGATCCCGCGCACCACGACCTCGACCCCCGGCGGCACGACGACCTGCATCCCGCCCATGATCGCGACACAGTTGATCTCGACCTCGCCGTCGGCGAAGTTCGCCTCCCGCAGATCGATCTCCCCGCCGCCCCAGAAGGCGAAGCAGTTGAACCGCCGGGGCACGGTCCACCGCCCCTTGCGCTGGAACCCGGACATCACGGCGACGGCCCACGTGGACGAACCCTCGCCGCCGACGATCCGGGACGCCCAACTCCCGTCCGGTTCGGGCCGCTTCAGCATGTCGACCTTGGGAACGGCCACGCCGCCGACCGGCAGGTCACGGGTGATCGGCGCGAGCTCCCCGTACGTCCGCGCCTTGTACGTCGCGTCCAGTCGCTCCTCGAACTCCTCCATGTCGAGCCGCCCTTCCGCGAGGGCGTCCCGCAGGACCTCGGAGACTCGCTCACGATCGGCGTCGGAGGCACGCAGCTCCGGCCCGGGGGGCCTGGGGGGTGTCCCCCCGGAAGACACAGCGTCCGTCATGGAATCAGCCTACGAGTTGGCTCATCCCATGGCTACGACACCGCTTTCTCGGCTTCTCCCGACGGGGGTTTGGGGGCATCCCCCAATGAATGCAGCATCTTGGCGATCACCGCCTCGATGTCCGGCTCCCGCACCGATAGATCCACCAGCGGGTACTCCGCCGCGACCCGCGCCACCAGCGCCGCCGCCGACTCGGACGCCGGGAACGCCAGCCACTGCCGCGGCCCCTGCACCTTCACCACGCGCGCACCCGGGGCCTGGATCGGCGGCAACTCCCGCTCCAGGTCCACCACAAGGGTGCGCTCGCTCTCGCCCACCTCGTGGAGGCCGGCGAGGGGACCGTCGTACATCAGGCGCCCGTGGTCGATGACCATCACGCGCGAGCAGAGCTGCTCGATGTCCTGGAGGTCGTGGGTGGTCAGCAGGACCGTCGTGCCGCGCTCGGTGTTCAACTCCCGCAGGAATCCCCGCACCTTGGCCTTGGAGATGACGTCGAGTCCGATGGTCGGCTCGTCCAGGTACAGCACCTCGGGGTCGTGCAGGAGTGCTGCCGCGATATCCCCCCGCATCCGTTGGCCCAGGGACAGTTGGCGTACCGGGACGTCCAACAGGTCGGCCAGTTCGAGGAGTTCGACGCAGCGGTCGAGGTTCTCGCGGTAACGGGCGTCCGGGATGCGGTACATGCGGTGCATCAGCTTGTAGGAGTCGATCAGCGGGAGGTCCCACCACAGGGTCGTGCGCTGGCCGAAGACCACGCCGATGCGGTGGGCGAGCTTCGTCCGCTCCCGGGACGGGTCGATCCCCGCCACCCGCAGCCGGCCACCGCTCGGTGTCAGGATGCCCGTGAGCATCTTGATCGTGGTCGACTTGCCGGCGCCGTTCGGGCCGATGTACCCGACCATCTCACCGCGGGCCACGGTGAAGGAGATCGAGTCGACCGCCCGCACCTGGCGCCGCTCCCGTTTCAGGAAGCCGGTCTTCTTGCGCACGTCGAAGACCTTCTCGACATGGTCCAGTTCAATGAACGTGTCCATCGCTAACTCCCGGTACTCCGATACGACCCGAGCCCCGCCCGCCACGCGAGCCCGGCCAGCGCACAGCACGCCAGCGCCACCAGCGGCGGCGTGAAGGCCGCCCAGTGCGGCAGATCCAGCGGATACGGCCTGCCCAGCACATAGGAGGCCGGCACCCAGTTGACGAAGGCGAGGGGCAGCACGAACGTCACCCCGCGCACGAAGTCCTTCCCGAACACCGTCGGCGGGTACTGCAGCAGGGTCGTACCGCCGTACGTGAACGCGTTCTGCACCTCGGAGGCGTCCTGCGCGAAGATCTGAAAGGCCGCGCCCGCCACGAACACCGCGCTGAAGAGCACCGCGCCGCTGACCACCATCACCGGCACCAGCAGCACCTTCGCCGCGCTCCAGTCGACGTCCACCGAAGCCAGCGCCCACACCAGCACCACCGTGCCCTGGATGATCCGGCCCAGGCGGCGCACCGCGAAGTGGTCCGCCCCGATCTGCGCGAGCACCGGTGCCGGCCGCACCAGCAGGATGTCGAAGGAGCCGTCACGGATCCGGGCGCCCAGCACGTCCATCGAGCCGAGCACCAGGTCGGCGATCCCGAAGGCGGTCACCGAGAGGCCGTAGAGGAAGGCGATCTCGGGCAGGCCCCAGCCGCCCAGCGAGTCGACCTGCGAGAACATCAGCAGGATCCCGACGAAGTCCAGGCAGGTCATCAGCAGGTTGCCGCACATCGTGACGACGAAGGAGGTGCGGTAGGTCATGGCGGACCGCACCCACATGCCCGCGATCAGCCAGTAGGCCCGCACACCCTCGCCCAGGCGGGACGTCCCGGTCTCAGCCACCCTGCACCACCACCCGCCGGGTCGCCGCCGACTGCAGCAGCCGCCCTGCCGTCAGCAGCACCACCGCCCAGGTCGCCTGGAAGGCGTACGCGCCGAGCGGGTCGGTCTCCCCCATCAGTACGTCCGCCGGCATCTGCAGCTGCGCCGCCCACGGCAGCGCCCGCACGATGTCGCCCAGCACCCCGGGGAAGGCGTTGAGCGGGAACACGATGCCCGAGCAGAAGACCCCCGTGATCATCACGGCCTGCATGATGCCCATGCCGTCCATCAGCCAGAACACGCTCAGGGCGGCCAGATAGCGGATCCCGAAACTGACCAGCATCGCGAGCAGCAGCGCCACCAGCAGGGCCGCCCAGGACATGACGTCCGTGGGCAGCGCCATCGGGAAGAACAGCGCGCCGAAGGTGAAGGGGATCACACCGCGGCCCAGCAGCTGGAACAAGGACCTGCCCAAGTCGCTCGCCAGCCACCACAGTTGGAGGTCGGCCGGACGGTACAGATCGACCGCGATCTCCCCCGTGCGGATCCGCTCGATCACGTCCTTCTCGGCGCCGCCGCCCTGGATCGCCAGCGTCGAGTAGAGACACTGCCCCAGCCATACGTAGGTGACCGCCTGCGCCTGGTCGTAGCCCCCCAGATGAGGCTTCTCGTCCCACAGCGCGAGATACGTGTAGACGAGGATCACACCGAAAACGGTGTTGGTGAACACCCCCGCGAACGTGGCCGCGCGATATGTCGCGTATCGTCTGAATCCCCCTGCCGCGACGGCCGCGTACAACCGCCAGGAACCCACATCCACAGCCCTCCTCGGCCCGCCGGCACCAAAGCGCAGGAGCCTAGTGCGCAGGTGACAGGGCGGGCCACCCATTTTCCCGGCGAGACGCGCGCCATATCCGGGAACGGAACGCGGGGTGCGAGAGTCTTCAACAGGGGACGCAGAAGGCGTACGAGGTCGTACGGGAACGTACGACGCGAAACAGGAGTCCGTGCACGAGATGAGCGACCAGCCGCAGCAGCCGACCAAGGGCTGGGCACCGAGCGAACCGCAGACGCCCGAAGAGCCCGGCGAAAAGAAGAAGGCCAAGCGGCCCAGGCGCACCGGCTGGCGACGGGTGATCCCGACCTGGCGCATGGTGCTGGGCACCCTCGTCCTCGGTCTGATCGCCCTGGCCGGCCTGTTCTTCCTCGGCTACTCCATGGTCAACATCCCGTCGGCCAACGCGCTCGCCATGAAGCAGTCCAACGTCTACCTCTACGCCGACGGCAGCCAGCTCGCCCGCGACGGCGAGGTCAACCGCGAGAACGTCTCCCTCGCCCAGGTCTCCAAGGACGCCCAGCACGCCGTACTCGCCGCCGAGGACCGCGACTTCTACACCGAGTCCGCGATCGACCCCAAGGCCATGCTCCGCGCCGGCTGGAACACCGCCACCGGCAAGGGCAAGCAGTCCGGCTCCACGATCACCCAGCAGTACGTGAAGAACTACTACCTGGCCCAGGAACAGACCGTCACCCGCAAGGCCAAGGAGTTCTTCATCTCGATCAAGCTGGACCGCGAGAAGTCCAAGGACCAGATCCTCGAGGGCTACCTCAACACCAGCTACTTCGGCCGCAACGCCTACGGCATCCAGGCCGCCGCCCAGGCCTACTACGGCATGGACGCCGTCGACCTCGACCCGGCCCACGCCGCCTACCTCGCCGCGCTGGTCAACGCGCCGAGCGAGTACGACGTCGTCGCACACCCCCAGAACAGGGCGGCGGCCGAGGCCCGCTGGAACTACGTCCTGGACGGCATGGTCAAGAAGGGCTGGCTGGCCCAGTCCGCGCGCACCGGACTGAAGTTCCCGATGCCGAAGGAACAGACCCTCTCCACCGGCCTGTCCGGGCAGCGCGGCTACATCAAGAACGCGGTCGAGGACTACATCATCGACAACAAGATCCTCACCAGGGACCAGCTGGAGGCGGGCGGCTACCGCATCACCACCACCCTGGACAAGAGCAAGCAGGACGCCTTCGTGAAGGCCGTCGACGACCAGGTGATCAAGAAGCTCGACAAGAAGAACAACAAGGTCGACAACTACGTCCGCGCGGGCGGCGCCTCCGTCGACCCGAAGACCGGCAAGGTCGTCGCGATGTACGGCGGCATCGACTACGTCAAGCAGTACACGAACGGCGCGACCCGCGGCGACTTCCAGGTCGGCTCCATCTTCAAGCCCATCGTGTTCGCCTCGGCCGTCCAGAACCACTCCGAGACCCAGGACGGCCAGCTCATCACGCCCAACACCTACTACGACGGCACCAACAAGCGCCCCGTCGTCGGGTGGAACGGCGGCAGCTACGCCCCCGAGAACGAGGACCAGGGCTCCTACGGCGAGATCACCGTCCGCGCGGCCACCGACAAGTCCGTCAACTCGGTGTACGCGCAGATGGCCGTCGATGTCGGCTCCGACAAGGTCAAGCAGACCGCGATCGACCTGGGCATCCCCTCCGACACCCCGGACCTGACGGCCTCCCCGTCCATCGCGCTCGGCGTGAACACCGCGAGCGTCCTCGACATGGCGGAGGCCTACGCCACCCTCGCCAACCACGGCCGTCACGGCACGTACACGATGATCGACAAGATCACCAAGGACGGTGAGCAGACCGTCGAGCTGCCCCGGAAGAAAACCGAACAGGCCGTCAGCCGCGAGGCCGCCGACACCACCACCTCGATCCTGCAGAGCGTCGTCGAGAACGGCACCGCCACCGCCGCCCAGGGCGCGGACCGCCCCGCCGCCGGCAAGACCGGCACCGCCGAGGAGGACACCGCGGCCTGGTTCGCCGGCTACACCCCCGAACTGGCCACGGTCGTCTCCGTCATGGGCCAGGACCCGGTGACCGCCGCGCACAAGTCGCTGTACGGCGCGATGGGCCTGCAGCGCGTCAACGGCGGCGGACCGCCCGCCGAGATCTGGGCGCAGTACACCAAGGCCGCCCTCAAGGGCACCTCGGACAGCGACTTCGACCTCGAACTCCAGGCGGGCGCCGAGGAGCAGGCCCCCAGCAGCCAGGCCCCCGTCGACCCGACCACGGGCGGCCAGGACAACGGCGGCACCACGGGCGACACCACCGGCGGCCAGGACACCCAGGGCCAGACCGAGGGGCAGACCCAGGGCCAGGACAACGGCGGTACGACCACGACCGGCGGCGACACCACGACGGGCGGCACCACCGGAGGCACGACCGGCGGCACCACGGACGGCGGCGGCACCACGACGGGCGGGACCACGGGCGGCCCGACGAACGGCGGCACCACGGGCGACGGCGGCACGACGGGCGGCACGACCGGAGGCACCACCGGAGACAGCCCGAGCGGCGGGGCGACGACGGAGGGCGCGGGCCTGTTGAGCTCGGCCCGACGGGACTGACCGTCCCACGGCACGACGAGAGGGGCCGGTGACGTAGGTCACCGGCCCCTCTCGCGTCGATCTACAGGTAGTCGATCTACAGGTAGTCGTTCTACAGGTACAGGCCCGTCGAGTCCTCGGAGCCCTCGAACCGGTCGGCCGCCACGGCGTGCAGATCACGCTCACGCATGAGGACGTAACCGGTCCCGCGCACCTCGACCTCGGCCCGGTCCTCCGGGTCGTACAGCACCCGGTCCCCGGGCTCCACGGTCCGTACGTTCTGCCCCACGGCGACGACCTCGGCCCAGGCCAGCCGGCGCCCGACGGCCGCGGTGGCGGGAATCAGGATGCCACCACCCGACCGCCGCTCGCCCTCACCGTTCTCCTGCCGCACGAGTACGCGGTCGTGCAGCATCCGGATGGGCAGCTTGTCGTGCGGGGTGTCGTTTCTCTTGGCGCTCACGCCACTGAACCTACCTGTCTTCGGCGCCCGTGTACGCGGCCGGGTCAGCGCTTGCGGCGCCGGGTGCCCAGGGCGAGCAGCCCCACGAGTCCCACGGCGACGAGGGCGACCGGCACGACACGCTCCAGCCGGGGCGCGCCCTCCTCGTCCACGAACTGGGCCTTCACATCGGTGACGGCCTTGTTGACGGAGACGTACGCCCGCCCGAGCGTGTGGTCGATGGTGGAGACGACCTTGGCCTTGGCGTCGCCGACGATCGTCTTGGGGTGCACCCGCACCCCGATCTCGTCGAGCGTCTCTGCCAGCACCTCGCGGCGGCGCTTGATGTCCGCCTCGATCTGCGCCGGGGTTCTGATGTCCGACGTGTCCGCCACGGTAGAGCCTCCGGTGTCGCTGCTACTTGTCCTGGACAGTGTGTCAGTTCCGCCCGCGACCGCACGGTCAGGACCCCCGGTTACGCTGACCCAATGAGCGAGCGACTCCAGCCCGGGGACGTGGCCCCCGCCTTCACCCTGCCCGACGCCGACGGCAACGACGTGTCCCTCTCCGCCCACAAGGGCCGCAAGGTCATCGTCTACTTCTACCCGGCCGCCCTGACCCCCGGCTGCACGAAGCAGGCCTGCGACTTCACCGACAACCTGGAGGTGCTGGCCGGCGCGGGCTACGACGTCATCGGCATCTCCCCCGACGCCCCGGAGAAGCTGGCGAAGTTCCGCGACAAGGAATCCCTGAAGGTCACCCTCCTGGCCGACCCGGAGAAGACCGTCACCGAGGCCTACGGCGCCTACGGCGAGAAGAAGAACTACGGCAAGACGTACATGGGCGTCATCCGCTCCACGATCGTCGTGGACGAGGAGGGCAAGGTCGAACGGGCCCTGTACAACGTCCGCGCGACGGGGCACGTGGCGAAGATCATCAAGGACCTGGGTATCTGAGCCTCCGCGTTCCCCCTGCCGAGCGGCTCGCACCGGAATGCCCGGTGTGGGCCGCTTTACGTTTCGGGCGTGACTGACCGATAAGCGGTTCGTTACTCCGTACGAGGTCGCGAACATGCGGTCGAGAACGGAGGGCGTTCGGTGGGGGCCAGTGCGTACACCAAGGAGCGGCTGGAGGAGGCGGCTCGGGGGGCTCGGACGTTGTCCGAAGCCCTGCAGAGGCTCGGGGTGGATCCGCGGAGTTCGACTCGGCGGTACGTCTTCGAGCGGATGAAGAAGCTGGGCGTTGACGTCTCGCACTTCGAGCAGGAAGGGGTGAAGTGGACGCGGGAGATCCTCCAGGAAGCCGTCTCGGCGTCGACGAACATGTGTGAGGTGCTGCGCCGGCTAGGACTCGAGGTCGTCGGCGGGCACCACACACACATCAGTCGGCGGATCAAGGCGTACGGCATCGACGTATCGCACTTCCAGGCACCCACCCAGCGGGGCAAGATCTGGAGGCCTCGAACGCCGGAAAACCTGCTCGTCGAGCAGCCGCACGGGCAGGCTCGACGCATCCCCAGTGATCGTCTCCGGTGGGCGATGAACGAGACAGGCGTACGGGAGCGCTGCGCCCTGTGCGGCACAGAGGCGGTCTGGCGAGGACATCCGCTCCCTCTGGAAGTCGACCACATCAATGGCGACTGGCGCGACAACCGCATCGAGAATCTGCGGTTCCTGTGTCCCAACTGCCATTCGACGACGGACCGTTACCGAGGCCGGGGCAAGGCCAGGACCTCATGAGCAACGGCGTGCGGTACACACAGGAACAGCTGGCGGAGGCCGCCTCGCGGTGTTCGAACATCGATGAGGTCGTCGCCTTCTTCGGCACCCGCCCATACGGTCAACTACGCGGCCATCTCTTCCGGCGCTTCGACCACTTCGGGATCGACGTCTCGCACATGCCCCGTCAGCGGCGAGCGAAGGAAGCGCCCGACAGACCCGCCACGGACGAGCTGCATCAGGCGGTCGAAGGAGCAACCTCCATCGCGGATGCGCTCCGGGCTCTGGGCCTGGAGCCCTACAACAACAGGTCGCGTGCTCAGTTCCGCCGCTGGGTCGCCGAGGAGGGTCTCGATACGTCCCACTTCCTGGGGCAGGCACATCAACGCGGTGGCCCGGGCACCACACCGCTCAGGCGCGCCGAAGACATCCTGGTCGAGCGTGACGGCAGCCGACGGACCAGAACCCACCTGCTCCGCCGAGCGCTCGCCGAAGTGGGCGTGCCTGAGGAGTGCGCCGAGTGCGGAACAGGCCCCGAATGGCTCGGCAAGCCCATGACTTTGGAGGTCGATCACATCAACGGGGACTGGAGCGACGACCGGCGCGAGAACCTGCGGCTGCTGTGCCCCAACTGCCACGCGACCACGACGACCTGGTGTCGAGGCGGCCGGAGGGCCCTCTAGAGGTCCTCGACTACGATGTCGCCTCGCCGGGTAGCATGAGCGCGGGCGGCCGTGGCGGAACTGGCCTACGCGCAACACTTAGGATGTTGTGGGAGAAATCCCTTGAGGGTTCGAGTCCCTCCGGCCGCACAACCTTTGATTCGAAGGTCCACCCAGCACCGGGTGGGCCCTCGCCCTTGTCAGCCCAACAGCTCCCGCACCACCGGCACCAGCGCCCGGAACGCCTGCCCCCGGTGACTGATCGCGTTCTTCTCCTCGGCGCTCAGTTCGGCGCAGCTCCGGGTCTCGCCCTCCGGCTGGAGGATCGGGTCGTAGCCGAAGCCGTTCGTGCCTACCGGGGTGTGGCGCAACACGCCCTTCAGGCGGCCCTCGACCACCCTCTCCGTGCCGTCCGGCAGGGCGAGGGCCGCCGCGCAGGCGAAGTGGGCGCCTCGGTGTTCGTCGGCGATGTCCGAGAGCTGGGCCAGCAGCAACTCCAGGTTCGCGCGGTCGTCGCCGTGGCGTCCCGACCAGCGGGCCGAGAAGATTCCCGGGGCGCCGTTCAGGACGTCCACGCACAGGCCCGAGTCGTCCGCGACCGCGGGGAGGCCCGTTGCCTGAGCGAGGGCGTGGGCCTTCAGGAGGGCGTTCTCGGCGAAGGTGACGCCGGTTTCCTTGACGTCGGGGATCTCGGGGTACGCGTCCGCGCCGACGAGGTCGAAGGGCAGACCTGCGTCGGCGAGGATCGCGTGGAGCTCGGTGATTTTGCCGGCGTTGCGGGTGGCGAGGATCAGGCGGGTCATGCCACCAGTATTACGGCGTGCAGACCTTGGTCAGTTCGCCGGCCGCGTCGGTGATCGGGCTCAGGTCCGGGGTCTCGTCGCCGTTCTTGACCGCCGTACGGACGTTGGCCACGGCGGAGTTGAGGTGGTCGACCGCCTTGTTGACGTCGGCGTTGTCGGTCTTGTCGCCGATCTCGTCGAGGTTCTGGTCGATGGAGGCGAGGGCCTCGTCGATCTGGGTGGGGTCGTTGGACGCGTTCTCCACGGCCTGCTGGAGGTCGGTGACGCTGTCGGCGACGGCCTCGGCGGTCTGGACGCAGTCCAGTGCCTTGCTGACGGCGTCGCAGCCGGTGGTAAGGCCGACCGTGAGTCCTACGGCGGCCACCGCGGCGGCGATGGTGATACGGCGACTACGGCGGCGTCGGCTCGCGGCCATGGATCTGTTTCCTCCCTGTGGCAGGCCTCAGGAGGCCCCCGTTGACTGGCCGGGCGCCCGTTGCGCACAAGCGGGCGCCCGTACTCCCGAAGACGCCGGTACGGTCGGTCGGGTTGCGCGCGCCGGCCACCATTCTTGGCGGTCCCTTTACCTTTCGAGGACCGTGTCGAGCGCCTTGTTCTGCAGGACGGCGAGTTCCGAGCAGCCCAGGACCGCGAGGTCGAGGAGGGAGTTGAGCTCGTCGCGGGCGAAGGGCTCGGCCTCGGCGGTGCCCTGGACCTCGACGAAGCGGCCGTCGCCGGTGCAGACGACGTTCATGTCGGTGTCGGCCTTCACGTCCTCCTCGTAGCGGAGGTCGAGGAGGGGGACGCCTCCCACGATGCCGACGGAGACCGCGCTCACGGTTCCGGTCAGCGGTCGGCGGCCGGCCTTGATCAGTTTCTTGCCCTGGGCCCAGGCGATGGCGTCGGCGAGGGCGACGTAGGCGCCGGTGATCGCGGCGGTGCGGGTGCCGCCGTCGGCCTGGAGGACGTCACAGTCGAGGACGATGGTGTTCTCGCCGAGCGCCTTGTAGTCGATGACCGCGCGCAGGGAGCGGCCGATGAGCCGGCTGATCTCGTGCGTACGGCCGCCGATCTTGCCGCGGACGGATTCGCGGTCGCCGCGGGTGTTGGTGGCGCGGGGCAGCATGGAGTACTCGGCGGTCACCCAGCCCTCGCCGCTGCCCTTGCGCCAGCGGGGGACTCCTTCGGTGACGGAGGCGGTGCAGAAGACCTTGGTGTCGCCGAAGGAGACGAGGACGGAGCCCTCGGCGTGCTTGCTCCAGCCGCGTTCGATGGTGACCGGGCGGAGTTGTTCGGGGGTGCGGCCGTCGATTCGAGACATGGCGTTGAGCCTATCGGCCTCCCGGGTGGGTGCTCAGCTCACATCATGTCCTCGATCTCCGCTGCGATCGGGTCGGCGTCCGTGCCGATGACGACCTGGATCGCGGTGCCCATCTTGACGACGCCGTGGGCGCCGGCGGCCTTGAGGGCGGCTTCGTCGACCTTGCCCGCGTCGACGACCTCGGTGCGCAGGCGGGTGATGCAGCCCTCGACCTCTTCGATGTTCTCGATGCCGCCGAGCCCGGCGACGATCTTCTCTGCCTTGGTGGCCATGTCGGTCTCCTCATGCACAGTTGGCCCAACTTCGGGAGCGATTGCGCCGTGTGTACCGAAAGATGACGTCACAGCTGCTCAATCGTCCGTGACTGGTCTACACCACCCGACAGGCGGTCGCCAACTGATGAGTTCAGAGACCGACATCTCATCCGTGCGCCGGCGTTGGCAGTCGGCGTTCCAGGGGCTGCAGAAGATGGGTCGCAGTCTTCAGCTGCCCATCGCCGTACTGCCGGCCGCGGGCATCCTCAACCGGCTCGGTCAGCCGGACGTGTTCGGGGACGAGGGGCTGGGGTGGACGAACGTCTCGAAGGTGATGGCGGGTGCGGGTGGAGCGCTGCTCGACGGTCAGCTCGGGCTGCCGCTGCTGTTCTGCGTGGGTGTGTCGATCGGGATGGCGAAGAAGTCGGACGGGTCGACGGCGCTGGCCGCGGTGGCCGGATTCCTCGTCTACTTCTCGGTGTTGAGGCAGTTCCCGGAGGACTGTCCGAGCGGGGCGAAGGCCGTGCAGGGCATCGGGTGCCAGGCGACGGTGGACCAGACGGTGGTGGCGTTCACCTACCAGAACCCGGGAGTGTTCGGCGGCATCGTGATGGGGCTGCTGACGGCGTTCTTCTGGCAGCGGTACCACCGCACGAAGCTGGTGGACTGGCTCGGCTTCTTCAACGGGCGGCGGCTGGTGCCGATCATCATGGCGTTCGTGGCAATCGTGTTCGCCGCGCTGTGTCTGTGGGTGTGGCCGCCGATCGGTGACGGGCTGGAGAACTTCAGTGACTGGCTGAAGGACGCGGGGGCGTGGGGTGCGGGGCTGTTCGGTGTCGCGAACCGGGCGTTGCTGGTGATCGGGTTGCACCAGTTCCTGAACGTGCCCATCTGGTTCCAGTTCGGGACGTACACCAAGCCGGACGGCACCGAGGTGCACGGCGACATCAACATGTTCCTGGCGGGGGATCCGAACGCGGGGCAGTTCACCTCGGGGTTCTTCCCGATCATGATGTTCGCGCTGCCGGCGGCGGCGCTGGCGATCACGCACTGTGCGAGGCCGGGGCGGCGCAAGGAGATCGGCGGCCTGATGCTCTCCGTGGCCCTGACGTCCTTCGTGACGGGGATCACCGAGCCGATCGAGTACTCGTTCCTGTTCGTCGCGCCGTTGCTGTACGTGGTGCACGCGGTGCTGACGGGGGTGTCGATGGCGGTGACGTGGGGGCTGGGGGTGCATGACGGTTTCAGCTTCTCGGCCGGTCTCATCGACTACGTCATCAACTGGAACCTCGCGACGAGACCGTGGGCGATCATGCCGATCGGCCTGTGTTTCGCGGTCCTCTATTACGTGATCTTCCGGTTCGCGATCACGAAGTTCGACCTCAAGACGCCGGGCCGGGAGCCCGAGGAGGAGGTCGAGGACGTCACCAAGGTGTAGTCCTCCGGTTGCGGAACTGACGGGTTCCTTATAACGCGCCCATCGTGTACAACAGGTCTACACCACTGAGTGGTGTAGACCACCACCCGATGGAGGAAGCGTTATGAGCACCGCCACTGCGCCCTCGGCGGCGCCCCCGAAGAAGCGGGGATCAGGCCTTTTTCAGGGCCTCCAAAAGGTAGGCCGCAGCCTGCAGCTCCCGATCGCCGTGCTGCCGGCGGCGGGCCTGCTGCTCCGGCTCGGTCAAGCGGACTCCCAGAAGAAGTTCCACATACCCGCCGACGTGGCCAAGGTGTTCGCCGGGGCCGGTGGCGCTCTGCTGGACAGCTCCTTCGGTCTGCCCCTGCTGTTCTGCATCGGTGTGGCCATCGGCTTCGCGAAGAAGGCCGACGGCTCGACGGCGCTGGCCGCGGTGGTCGGTTTCCTCGCCTACTACGCGGTGATCCACCAGTACCCGATCAAGGACGGGCACGAGGGTGCCACGTACACGCCGACCGGCCTCGGCGGCGGCTTCTGGCAGAAGGGCACCGAGGCCGCGCAGACCGCGAGCTTCCAGAACCCGGGCGTGCTCGGCGGCATCATCCTCGGCCTGCTGACCGCCGTGCTGTGGCAGCGCTACCACCGCAAGAGGCTCGTCGACTGGCTCGGCTTCTTCAACGGCCGCCGGCTCGTCCCGATCATCACGGCCGCCGTCGGCACCGTCCTCGGTGTCCTGGTCGTGCTGGGCTGGGAGCCCATCGGTGAGGTCATCACCAACTTCGGCGAGTGGATGACGAGTCTCGGCTCATTCGGTTCGGCGCTCTTCGGTCTCATCAACCGCGCGCTGATCCCGATCGGCATGCACCAGTTCGTCAACTCCGTGGCCTGGTTCCAGATCGGCGAGTTCACCAACTCCTCCGGCACTGTCTTCCACGGCGACCTTCCGCGCTTCTTCGGCGGCGACCCGAGCGCCGGTATGTTCATGACCGGCTTCTTCCCGATCATGATGTTCGGCCTGCCCGCCGCCGCCCTGGCGATCGCCCACTCGGCCCGTCCGGAGCGCCGCAAGGCCGTGATGGGCATGATGATGTCGATGGCGCTGACCTCGTTCGTCACGGGTGTCACCGAGCCGATCGAGTTCACGTTCATGTTCATCGCCCCGGTGCTCTACGCCATCCACGCGGTCCTCACCGCGGTCTCGATGGCGGTGACGTGGGCGCTGGGCATGCACATGGGCTTCAGCTTCTCGGCCGGCTTCATCGACGTCTTCATCAACTGGGGCATCTCCACCAAGCCCTGGCTGCTGATCCCGGTCGGCCTGGTCTTCGGCGCGATCTACTACGCCGTCTTCCGCTTCGCCATCGTCAAGTGGAACCTCCCCACCCCCGGCCGCGAGCCCGAGGAGGAGGTCGAGGACCTCACGAAGGCCTGATGCCCGGCTGACGTACGACGAAGGCCCCCGGAGTCCTGAACCTCTCCGGGGGCCTTCGTCATGCCGTGGGCGATGCCGTGGTGCTAGATCTCGTACGTCACCCTCGGCGTCGCCAGGGACACCGGGCCGTCGAACGTCGCGCGCGCGTCGGCGAGGTTGACCTGAGGGTCGGTCCACGGGGGGATGTGGGTGAGGACCAGGCGGCGGGCGCCTGCCCGGGTCGCCGTCTCACCCGCCTCGCGGCCGTTGAGGTGCAGGTCGGGGATGTCTTCCTTGCCGTGCGTGAAGGCGGCCTCGCACAGGAACAGGTCGGTGTCGCGGGCGAGTTCGGTCAGGGCGGGGCTCAGACCGGTGTCGCCGGAGTAGGTCAGGGACTTGCCGCCGTGCTCGACGCGGATGCCGTACGCCTCCACCGGGTGTGCCACTCGCTCGGTGTGCACCGTGAACGGGCCGATGTCGAAGGTGGACGGCTTGACCGTGTGGAAGTCGAAGACCTCGCTCATGGAGGAGGCGGTGGGGGTGTCGGCGTAGGCCGTGGTGAGGCGGTGCTCGGTGCCCTCGGGGCCGTAGACCGGGAGGGGGTCGCAGCGGCCGCCGTCGTGGCGGTAGTAGCGCGCGACGAAGTACGCGCACATGTCGATGCAGTGGTCGGCGTGCAGATGGCTGAGGAAGATCGCGTCGAGGTCGTAGAGACCGCAGTGGCGCTGCAGCTCGCCAAGGGCACCGTTGCCCATGTCGAGAAGCAGCCGGTAGCCGTCGGCCTCGACGAGGTAGCTCGAGCAGGCCGATTCCGCGGACGGGAACGACCCCGAGCAGCCGACGACGGTGAGCTTCATAAAACAGAAACCTCCGCTGGCGGGAACTTTTCTGGGATGGAGACGGGGGTCGTGCGGTCCGTCGAGCGTAAGGCGCAAAACCCCCGGTCGCTCCTCCGCCAAGGGCTGTTGTGGGCGAACTCACCTGTGCTGTCACCGGTTCGGCTGGACCAGCAGCGCGTGGGGAGTGAGAGAGGGATCACGGGTTCCGCAGAGGGCGCGCGGGGCAGTTCGCGCGCCGGTACCGTCGTCCTCATGGACACGTCCTGGTGGCTCGCGCTCGTGGCGGTGGTGCTGCTCGCGCTGGTCGCCACCCTGGTGGACGGCTGGGGGCGGGGGCATCGGCCTCGCGGGCGCGCGGACCGGACGACTCGGCCGTCCGGGCGTACGACGGGGGTGCGGCCGCGGCCCGCCGAGATCTGGTGGGCGCAGGTGCCGTACGAGGACGGTCCGGGGGGCAAGGACCGGCCGTGTCTCGTGCTGGCGGTGCGCGGCGGGCGGGTCACCGTCGCGAAGATCACCAGCAAGTACCATCACGAGCGGGGCGGCGTCATCCCGTTGCCGCCGGGCTCGGTGGGCGATGCCCAGGGGCGCGCGAGCTTCCTGGAGACGGACGAGCTGCGGCAGGTTCCGGTGGGGGACTTCCGGCGGAGGGCGGGGGTGATGGACCCGGTCCTGTGGGATCAGGTCCGTCACCTGGCGACGTAGATCGTCACACCCAGAGCGCGACGTAGAACGTCACGCCCAGAGCTGGCCCTGGAGCGTCTCGATCGCTTCCTCCGTCGTCGCCGCCGTGTAGACGCCGGTCGAGAGGTACTTCCAGCCGCCGTCGGCCACGACGAACACGATGTCGGCGGACTCCCCCGCCTTCAGTGCCTTGGTGCCGACGCCGATCGCCGCGTGCAGGGCGGCGCCCGTGGAGACGCCCGCGAAGATGCCCTCCTGCTGGAGGAGCTCGCGGGTGCGGGTGACCGCGTCGGCGGAGCCCACCGAGAAGCGGGTGGTCAGCACCGACGCGTCGTACAGCTCCGGTACGAAGCCCTCGTCGAGGTTCCTGAGCCCGTAGACCAGGTCGTCGTAGCGCGGCTCGGCGGCGACGATCTTCACGTCCGGCTTGTGCTCGCGCAGGTAGCGGCCGACGCCCATCAGGGTGCCGGTGGTGCCGAGGCCCGCGACGAAGTGGGTGACCGAGGGGAGGTCGGCGAGGATCTCCGGGCCGGTGGTCGCGTAGTGGGCGCCCGCGTTGTCGGGGTTGCCGTACTGGTAGAGCATCACCCAGTCGGGGTGCTCGGCGGACAGCTCCTTGGCGACCCGCACGGCGGTGTTGGAGCCGCCCGCGGCCGGGGACGGGATGATCTCGGCGCCCCACATGGCGAGCAGTTCGCGGCGTTCCTGCGAGGTGTTCTCGGGCATCACGCACACCATGCGGTAGCCCTTGAGCTTGGCGGCCATCGCGAGAGAGATGCCGGTGTTGCCGGAGGTGGGCTCCAGGATGGTGCAGCCGGGCGTGAGGCGGCCGTCCTTCTCCGCCTGCTCGATCATGTGCAGCGCGGGGCGGTCCTTGACCGAGCCGGTCGGGTTGCGGTCCTCGAGCTTCGCCCAGATGCGGACGTCGGCGGACGGCGAGAGCCGCGGCAGGCGCACCAGGGGGGTGTTGCCCACCGCGGCCAGCGGGGAGTCGTAACGCATCGACGATCAGGCCATGCCGCCGGCCACGGCCGGCAGGATCGTGACGTTGTCGCCGTCGGTGAGCTTGGTGTTGATGCCGTCGAGGAAGCGGACGTCCTCGTCGTTGAGGTAGACGTTGACGAAGCGGCGCAGCTCGCCGCCGTCCACGATGCGCGCCTGGACGCCCGCGTGCCGGGTCTCCAGGTCGGCGAAGAGCTCGGCGAGGGTGTTCCCGTTGCCCTCCACCGCCTTCTGGCCGTCGGTGTAGGTGCGGAGGATGGTCGGGATGCGGACCTCGATGGCCATGGTGGCGGGCTCCTGTCGGAAAGTGGTCTGGTCGGTGGGCGCACGGCGAACGCGCGCCGCGGCTCACGGCCGTACGGCGGCAGGGAAGGTCAACAGATGGCGCTGTTCAGCCTGCACAGGTCGACGTGCAGCCGCGCCACGAGCAGGATGCCCGGCGTCTTCTCGCTCACGTCGTTCAGAACCATGGGCTCATCGTATCGATTCCCGGTCCGGATCCCGGAGTGTGATCTCGCATACTGGATGGTTCCCGACCGGATCGCGAGATCAGTAGGCCTCGACGACCGTGACCTCCTCCTCGGTGACCTCGCCGTCGAGGATCCGGTAGGAGCGGAACTGGAAGTCGCCGAGGCCGTCGGTGTCGGCGGTGGAGACGAGGACGTAGTGGGCGCCGGGCTCGTTGGCGTAGGAGATGTCCGTGCGGGAGGGGTAGGCCTCGGTCGCGGTGTGGGAGTGGTAGATGACCACCGGCTCCTCGTCGCGGTCGTCCATCTCGCGGTACAGCTTGAGCAGGTCGCCGGAGTCGAACTCGTAGAACGTCGGCGACATCGCGGCGTTGAGCATGGGGATGAAGCGCTCGGGGCGGTCCGACCCGGCCGGTCCCGCGACGACTCCGCACGCCTCGTCGGGGTGGTCCTTGCGCGCGTGCGCGACGATCTGGTCGACGAGGGCCTGGGTGATGGTCAGCATGGTGGTCAGGATAAGCAGAAGGGCTGCCCGGTACCGAGGAGTGGTACGGGGCAGCCCAGATGCCGGACGTTCTATCCGGAGACCTTCTCGAACTCCGGCTCCCGCCGGTCAGCGATCTGCGGGTGACGGGACTTCAGCACGAACCAGCCCACGCCCAGCGCCGCGGCCCAGCCCGCCATCACGTACAGACACACCCGCGAGTCCGCGTCGTACGCGATCAGGCCGGTCACGAAGAGCAGGAAGACGATGGCGATCCAGCTGCCGACCGAGCCGCCCGGTGCCGGGAAGGAGGAGGCGGGCAGCCGCCCTGCCACGACCTCGCGGCGGTAGCGCACATGGCTGAGCAGGATCATCAGCCAGGTCCAGATGCCCGCGGCGGTCGCGACCGAGACGACGTATCCGAAGGCCTTCTCCGGCACGACGTAGTTCAGCACCACGCCGATGCCCATGAAGAGCACGGAGACCGTGATGGCCAGCGCCGGCGTGCGGGTGACGGAGAGCTTGTTGAAGGCCTGCGGCGCCTCTCCGCTGTCGGCCAGGGTGCGCAGCATGCGGCCCGTGGAGTACATGCCGGAGTTGCAGGAGGACAGGGCCGCGGTGAGGACGACGAAGTTCACGATGCCGGCGCCCGCGGGGATGCCGATCACGGCGAAGGCCTTCACGAAGGGGCTGACGCCGGCCGCGAACTCGGTCCACTTGACCACGCACAGGATGACGGTGAGGGCACCGACGTAGAAGAGGCCGATGCGCCAGGGCAGGGTGTTGATCGCCTTGGGGAGGGTCTTCTCGGGGTTCTCGGACTCACCGGCGGTGACGCCGACCAGTTCGACGGCGAGGTAGGCGAACATCACGCCCTGCAGGGTCATCAGGGACGAGCCGACGCCCTTGGGGAAGAAGCCGTCGAAGGCCCAGAGGTTGGAGACCGCGGCGGTGTCGCCGGCCGCGCTGAAGCCGAAGGTCAGCACGCCGAGGCCGATCACGATCATGCCGATCAGGGCGGTGACCTTGATCATCGAGAACCAGAACTCGATCTCGCCGAACAGCTTCACCGAGATCAGGTTCGCCACGAACAGGACGACCAGGAAGACCAGGGCCGTCGTCCACTGCGGGACGGCGGGGAACCAGTAGTTGACGTAGATCGCGGCGGCGGTGAGTTCCGCCATGCCGGTGACGACCCACAGCAGCCAGTACGTCCAGCCGGTGAAGTAGCCGAAGAACGGGCCGAGGAACTCGCGGGAGTACTCCGCGAACGAGCCGGAGACCGGGCGGTAGAGCAGCAGCTCGCCCAGTGCCCGCATGATGAAGAAGATGATCACGCCGGCGACGGCGTACATCAGGATGAGGCTCGGACCGGCCTTGGCGATGTTCGCCCCGGCGTTGAGGAAGAGGCCGACGCCGATGGCGCCGCCGATCGCGATCATCTGGACCTGGCGGCTGCCGAGTCCGCGCTCGTACCCCTCTTCGGACGCGTTCGGGGCCTTCTCCGGGCCTGAGTCTTTGTCTTCGACCTGAGCGGAGGTCATGTGGTGGTGCGCCTTTCTCCATACCGGACCGGGCCTCTCGTCGGCCTCGGACCGGTTCTCGATCCCCCCGGATTGATGGAGTCGTGCCTGGCCGGCGGTTACCGGCTCGGTGGCGCACCCGGCCGAACATACGGGTGGTGTTCGCCGGGCGGTCGTGAAGATTTATCACGGCCGCAGCATTGATCACCCGGGCGCTGTGTGGCGCAGAGCACAGGAAGAAGCGGACAAAGGACCTGTGGATGGAACGAAAGCCGTCAGCGCGGTGACGTGATCGTTATCCGGATTTGAGCGTCCTCTGAGCGAACACAGAACCGCCACATCTCATGGCATAAGGGTGGTCACGAGGGTCTCCTGGAGACCGCCCAGCCACAGATACGCCATCACCATCGGCTTACGGGGGTCCTCGTCCGGGAGCCGGTAGAGGAGGTCGGTGTCCTCCTCGTCGGTGATGTCGAGGCGGGAGCCGATCGCGAGGCGCAGGTCGTTGAGGGTGCCGAGCCACTGCTGGGACTCACCGGCCGACAGCTTGAGGACCGCCCCGCCGTCGCCTCCGGAGCGCAGGGCGTCCAGGGAGCGGACGACCGCGAGGGCGTTGTCGCGCTTGCCGGCCCGCAGGTCGTTCTCGGTGTAGCGGCGGAACTCCGAGGAGTACGCCCGCTGCTCCTCGGCCTTCTCGGCCCGGGGAGCGCCCTCCGGATCGCTGTAGGCGTCCGGGAAGAGCCGCTTGAGCACCGGGTCGGAGGGCGGCTCGCTCGGGCCGTCCGCGAAGAGCTCGGCGAGCGGGTCGTCGGAGGCGTCCTCGGCGGGTCCCGGGCCGATGAGTTCCAGGAGCTGGACGGCCAGCGACCGGATGATGGAGATCTCGACGTCGTCGAGCGCGACGGCCGCGCCGCCGCCGGGGAGCGGTTCGAAGGTTCCGGGCATCAGGGTCTGTCGCTACTTCCGGTCCTGCGGGCGGGGGCGGGTCATTTCCGGTCCTGCTGGAGGGTGGCCCACAGACCGTAGCCGTGCATGGCCTGCACATCGCGTTCCATCTCCTCGCGGGATCCGCTGGAGACGACCGCCCGGCCCTTGTGGTGGACGTCGAGCATCAGTTTGGTGGCCTTGTCCTTCGAGTAGCCGAAGTAGGTCTGGAAGACGTAGGTCACGTAGCTCATGAGGTTGACCGGGTCGTTGTGGACGATGGTGACCCAGGGGACGTCCGGCTCGGGGACGGCGAAGACCTCTTCCGCCGACTCGGTGCGTTCGATCTCTACGGGAGCGGGTGACGTCACACGGCCCATGCTGCCACGCACCCCACAAATCGTCACACTGACGCGAAGTGGGGTAGCATCCGTTGCTATGAACACAGCGGACCTTGGGCTGCCGGTGGACGTTCCCTCGACGGCGCTCTTCACGGACCAGTACGAGCTGACCATGCTGCAGGCCGCGCTGAAGGCGGGTACCGCCGAACGGCGCAGCGTCTTCGAGGTCTTCACCCGTCGGCTGCCGGAGGGGCGGCGCTACGGCGTCGTCGCGGGCACCGGCCGGGTG
Source organism: Streptomyces sp. NPDC102270 (assembly GCF_044766405.1). Classification (NCBI taxonomy): domain Bacteria; kingdom Bacillati; phylum Actinomycetota; class Actinomycetes; order Kitasatosporales; family Streptomycetaceae; genus Streptomyces; species Streptomyces sp. NPDC102270. The sequence goes on from NZ_JBIWLX010000001.1 coordinate 579,012, forward strand.
CTGGACGCGGTGGAGAACTTCCGCTTCGACGCCGATGTCCTCGGCTTCCTGCGCGAACGCTCCATCGTCGACGAGGAGACCCTCGACTGGCTCGCCACCTACCGCTTCGGCGGCGACATCTGGGGCTACCCGGAGGGCGAGGTGTACTTCCCGGGCTCGCCGATCCTGCGGGTGGAGGGCTCCTTCGCCGAGTGCGTGCTGCTGGAGACCGTGATCCTGTCGATCCTCAACCACGACTCCGCGATAGCCGCGGCCGCCTCCCGGATGTCCTCGGCCGCGGGTGACCGGCCGCTGATCGAGATGGGCGCCCGCCGCACCCACGAGCTCTCCGCCGTGGCCGCCGCCCGCGCCGCCTACGTGGGCGGTTTCGCCACCACCTCCGACCTCGCGGCCGGTTTCCGCTACGGCATCCCCACGGTGGGCACCTCCGCCCACGCCTTCACCCTGCTGCACGACCACGAGCGGGACGCCTTCCGGGCCCAGGTGGAGTCGCTGGGCCGGGGCACCACCCTGCTCGTCGACACCTACGACGTGACGGAGGCCGTCCGCCTGGCCGTCGAGGTCGCCGGGCCCGAGCTGGGGGCCGTGCGCATCGACTCCGGCGACCTGCTCCTGGTCGCCCACCGGGTGCGGCAGCAGCTGGACGAGCTGGGCGCGAAGCGGACGCGGATCATCGTCACCTCCGACCTGGACGAGTACGCCATCGCCTCGCTGGCGGTGGCCCCGGTGGACGCGTACGGCGTCGGCACCCAGCTGGTGACCGGCTCCGGGCACCCGACGGCCTCGATGGTCTACAAGCTGGTCGCGCGGGCCGAGTCCGACGATCCGAAGGCGCCGCTGATCCCGGTCGCAAAGAAGTCGTCCGGGGGCAAGACCTCGGTCGGCGGGCGCAAGTGGGCGGCCCGGCGGCTGGACGCGGAGGGGTTCGCGGAGGCCGAGGTGGTGGGCACCGGACCGGTTCCGGCGGGGCTCACGGACCGGCAGCTGCTGGTGGAGCTGGTCAAGGGCGGCGCGGTCGTGGCCCGCGAGCCGCTGGACGTCGTACGGGACCGGCATGCCGCCGCCCGGGCCAATCTGCCGCTGTCGGCGACACAGCTCTCGCGCGGGGAGCCGGTCATTCCGACGGAGTATGTCCACGGGCGCACGGGTAGCTAGGCCTTGTCCGGCGGGTGTCGTCCCGAACGCGCCCGCCCACGCCCCCTCCCGCCCGGTCCCCGAAGTCTCTAGGCTCGTAAGTTCACTCTTAGTCGAAGGACACCCACCATGCGCCGCGCCTTGATCGTCGTCGACGTGCAGAACGACTTCTGCGAGGGAGGCAGTCTCGCGGTGGCCGGCGGGGCCGATGTGGCCGCCGCCGTCACCGAGCTGATCGGGCAGGCGGCGGGCTCCGGCTACCAGCACGTGGTGGCCACCCGCGACCACCACATCGCGCCGGGCGGCCACTTCGCCGACAACCCCGACTTCGTGCACTCCTGGCCCGCGCACTGCGTCGCCGGGACCGAGGGGGTGGGGTTCCACCCGAACTTCGCGCCGGCCGTCGCCTCCGGGGCGATCGACGCGGTCTTCGACAAGGGGGCGTACGCGGCGGCGTACAGCGGGTTCGAGGGGGCCGACGAGAACGGCGTGACGCTGGCCGACTGGCTGCGGGCGCGCGAGGTCTCGGAGGTGGACGTGGTGGGAATCGCCACGGACCACTGCGTACGGGCCACCGCGCTGGACGCGGCCCGGGAGGGCTTCCGTACGCAGGTCCTCCTCGACCTCACGGCCGGGGTCGCCGAGGCGACGACCGAGCGGGCGATCGAGGAGCTGCGCGCGGCGGGCGTGGAGCTGTCCGGTAAGCCGGTCGTCTAGGAACAGGCACGGCCTCAGGCCGGTGCTGTCGGCCTCCTCAGCAGTGACCTGATCGGATGCCACAGCTCCTGGGCCAGCTCGGGGCCGCCCACGACAGCGTTGTCAGGGGCGGTACGCCATATCAGCCCGTCCGGATGGTGCAGTACGGCGGTGATCTCGTCCGGGGTCGGGGGCGCGCCGTTGCCGCGCAGGTACACCGCGCGCAGTCCCAGGTTGCGCAGCCTGGTCAGGGCGCGCGCCCGGTTGTGGGCGTGGACGAGTACCCGCACACTGCCGTAGCCGTCGGCGGGCGGGCGGGGCAGGTTCAGCGCCACCACCACCCTGCCGTTCGGCAGCTTGCAGAAACCTCCTGCGGCCATGCGGGTCACACCCCCGTGTGCGTCGGTGTCAATAAGGAAGCCACAGGACGCACCTAAACACGATCGGCGGCAACCCGCCAGGGGTTGCCGCCGATACGCTTGTGACCTGCGATTTTACTTCTTCTTGGCCGAAGGTCCGACCTGGAGCGTGATCGTCGAGCCGTTCAGGGGCTCCTTGACGATCTTGATCCGGGTGTCGGTGTCAGTGATGTTGACGCCCGCGAACGGGTTCGACGGGTCGTAGTAGCTCGACGTGCCGTCGTCGAAGACCGGGACGCCGGGCTTGGACTTGATCTTCGTCGGGACGTCGGCGTTGTGCAGCGTGACCGAGTCCGTCGGGTACCAGCTGAAGGTGGAGTCGTAGGCCTGGATGCGGTTGCGCATCAGCGTGCCGTCGGACCACTTGAGGGGGGTCGGGTGGGAGTCGACCGGGAGGATCAGACCCGTACCCGGGTGCTGGCTGGTGTTGTCGTCCGCCTGGGAGGTGTCCCACTTCCAGATCAACAGGCCGTTCTGGTAGGCGTAGTGCTCCACCCAGTCCGGACGGGTCGTCGAGAAGCCGTAGTTGTACGGGCCGACCTTCAACACCTTGTCGTACGACACGTATTGGCGGTTCTCGGCGAGGTAGTACTGCGCGTACTCGTCCGTGATCGAGGCGCCGATGCGCGAGAAGCCGTTCGCGGTCCAGGCGGCGTCCGCCGTCTCGGCGTTGTCGGAGAACAGGGTCGCGCCGTCGGCGGTCACCGTGATCTCGTCGGCCGCGAAGCCCTTCAGGGCGGCCCCGCCGTCGGTCTGGTAGCGGAAGCGCAGCTGGACCTTCTGGCCCGCGTAGGCGTTCAGCGGGAAGGTCAGCTTCTGGTAGGCGTCGACCGAGCCGGTGAGGGCCGGCTTGCCGCTGCCGTCGCGCGGGATGGCGGTGCCGTCGGCCAGGGTGCCGTCGATCGGCGTCCAGTTGGAGCCGTCGGTGGAGACCTCGGTGTAGAGGTAGTCGTAGTCCTGCTCGATGTCCCACCAGCCGTCGAGGGTCAGCGCCGCCGAGGACTTGCCGGTCAGGTCGAGCGGGCGGCTCAGGGTGTTGCGCAGGTCGTTGCCGCTGCCGCTCCACCACTGGGTGGTGCCCTGTGCCGGGGTGACCACCGGGGTGCTGACCGTCTTCTTGGGCAGCTGGACCACGAGCGCCTGCGGGTTCTTGGTGTTGTACTCCGCGACGCCCAGCTTGTGGCTGGACCGCTTGCCCGCGTTGGCCACGTCGTAGTCGAGCCAGCCCAGTTGGAGCTTGTCCCAGGCGTTCATGTCGCCGGGCAGGTCGCCGATGGAGTCCTTGCCGGTGCCGAGCCAGGAGCCGGAGGACATCAGCGTCCAGAAGCCGGTGGAGTTCTCACCGGCGCCGGAGGTGTCGTACTCGTCGGGCAGGCCCAGGTCGTGGCCGTACTCGTGGGCGAAGACGCCGAGTCCGCCGTTCTCCGGCTGGATGGTGTAGTCGCCGACCCAGATGCCGGTGTCGCCGATCTGGGTGCCGCCGAGCTTGTTGGTGTCCGGGCCGGTGGAGCCGGCGTCGGTGCCGAAGGCGTACCAGCGGTGGGCCCAGATGGCGTCCTCGCCCTGGGCGCCGCCGCCCGCGGACTCGTCCTCGCCGGCGTGCACGATCTGGAAGTGGTCGATGTAGCCGTCGGGCTCGTTGAAGTTGCCGTCGCCGTCGAAGTCGTAGCGGTCCCACTGGTCGAACTCGGCCAGTTCCGCGGCGATCTCGGCGGCGGTGTCGCCGGCGGCCTCGCGCTGGGCGACCCAGGCGTTGACGCCGTCCTGCACGGCGTACCAGGCGCCGGTGGACGCCTTGTTGGAGCCGTAACGGGCCTCGTTGTAGGGGACCTTGACCCAGTCGGTCACTTCGCCCTCGACCGAGTAGCGGCCCGAGGACTGCTTCTCGTAGTACTTCTTCAGCGACTCGGTCTTCTTGCCGGTGCCGAAGTACAGGTCCTGGAAGTGCGCCTGGTTGTAGTCCGCCTGCCAGGCCGTGCTGTTGTTCTGCTTGCGGTCCGGCTTGGCTATCCGGTTGTGCAGCGGGCCGGCCGTGCCGCCGTAGCGGGGGTCGACCTGGTCGCCGAACTCCACCAGGATGGTGAAGATCTTGTCGGTCTTCTCCCGGCCGAGTTCGACGTACTTGCTGTCGCCCTTGCGGCTCTTGAGCTCGACCACCTGGGAGCCGTTGCGGTTCCTGACCGCGGCGTCACCGGATATGACCTGGTCGAGCGCCTCCTTCCGCTGCGCCTCCTGGGTCTTGGTCAGCGGGCCGTCGAAGTCGTGCTCCCTGGCCTTCGCCGGCTGCGGGTCCCGCCGGTCGGCCGCGGAAGTCTTCGCGGAGCTGTCCGCGGCCTGCGCCACGGCGAACGTGGAGAACGTGGCCGAGGCCGCGGCTATCGCCACGACTGTCGCTGCCGTCCTGAACGTCCAGGATCTGTCCGTCACTTGTACCTCTCCCCTATCAGGCAAGTGACCCGTATTTGACTAAAGGTTGGGGAGAAAAGACAGATCTTGACTTGGACCCGACAAGTGCATTATTGGGAGCCGGTGTTCGTATTGCGGACACGCGACTGCAACACGACAGGCGCGCACGGCCGTCCACTTGATGGACGTCATGACTCCGTGCGCCCCCTGTGCTCCGGCACTGTTGGTTAGGTCACGCTTACTGTTCGTTCCACTCGGGCAAACAGGCGATTAGAGTCGATCGGCGGAACGCCCGGATGTCGGCGGAATGCCAGGCCGACACACCCCGTGGACCCCCGATTCCGAGGACACGATTGCCATGCCTCGTCCGACTGCCGCACAGATCGCCTACGGTTCGATCACCGTCATCTTCTCGACGCTCGCCATGCTGCTGCTGTCACAGACGAGTTCGGCCGTGGGGACCGCGGTCGTCGCGGTCTCGGCGCTCGCCCTCGGCCTGCTGGTCGCCATGACGGTGCCCCAGCCGAAGCCCCGCGTGGTCGCGATGAACAGGCCCGCCGAACACCCGGCGCAGGAACAGGTCCCCGCGGCAGCCACGAGCTCCAAGACAGCCGCCTGAACACTGCGTTCCCCGAGCAGGGGTTCCGCGCCGCCTCCCGGGTTCGTCGGGGCGAGGGCTTCTTCTCGACCCCGGGTTCGTCGGGGCGGCCCGAGTACCAGCCGCGTTCACCGACCGAAACCCGGCGTCGTCGCGGAGAGCAAGCCCGTCGACCGCCCGGGGCCGTGGCCAGGACCGTCCAAGGCAGCCGCCTGAACACTGCGTTCACCCAGCAGGGCGCTACGCGTCCCCTCCCGGGTTCGTCGGAGCGGGCCAGGGCCCCGACCCCGCCCGCCGAGCCGGGTGCCTCTCTGCCTCCGGGATCGTCTGGGCGGCCCGAGTACCAGCCGCGTTCACCGGCCGAAACCCGGCGTCGTCGCGGAGAGCAAGCCCGTCGACCGCCCGGGGCCGTGGCCAGGACCGTCCAAGACAGCCGCCTGAACATCGCGTTCACTCAGCCCCGGGGATCACCGAGGTGGACCTGGGCACCGATCACGTTCACCACAGTGACCGTCGGCTCGGCACTCCGGTCACGCACACCCCGGACACGCCGCACGGCCCGGCCGCGCCAATTAGGGCCCACGGCTCGGCGCTCGCAGCAACGCCGCCCGGACACGCCCGGACACACCAACGGCGACCGACCGCTCCGGCACCCCCAACCACGCTGCCCGCGAGGACAGACCGCACACTCCGTCCTCAGCGTGCCGCATGCCTCTCAGGAGGAGGGCGGGCCGCCCGCCCGGTTCAGCCCGTGCTGACCACCACCGTCTTCGCCGCCTTGTCGTGCAGGCCCTGCTTGTACGGCTTGTCGAAGTAGCTCCAGCCGCCGGAGATGGCGGTCCAGACGCAGGCGCAGCAGAACGCGAACGGGATCCACAGCACCGCCGAGCGGATCAGCGTGGTCTGTACGGTGGGCGTGGAGCCGTTGTCGAGGTTCGCCACCCGCATCCCGAGCCACTTCTTGCCGAGCGTCTGCCCGGACCGGGTGATCAGGATCGTGTCGTAGGCGATGTAGAGCACCGCGGCGAGCGCCGACTGGGCGAGCGACTTGCCGTACTGCATGCCGTCGCTGTTCACGTCGAACTCGCTCACTCCGAAGCCCCAGGTGAGGAGCCAGACGACGATACCCACCATGATCATGTCGATGATCCGGGCGAGCGTGCGCCGGCCGCTGGGTGCCAGCGGGGGCATGCCGGCCAACGGGTCGGCGGGGCCACCGCCGTACGGGTCACCGCCGCCGTAGGGACTTCCGCCGTACGGCGGCGGTGTGCTGTACGGCGATCCCGAGCCCTCGGCGGGCGGGGGCTGCTTCCTCAGCGGGTCGTCATCCGGCGGCTGCTGGCCGGAGCCGGGGGGCGGTTCACTGCTCATGGCCCGAGTCGACCGCGAACCCCCCGACTCCGCATCCGGCGCGCGGCCGTCCGGAGTACCGAATCCCGTACGTCGTCCGCGGGACCCGCTCAGCCCGCCACGAACGTATGCGCCGCCTTGTCGTGCCAGCACTGGCGCCACGGCCGGTCGAACAGGCACCAGGCGACGCCCACGAGACCGATGCCGAGCAGACCCGGCACGCTGTAGACCAACCAGCGGCGCAGGGCACCGGAGAAGGACGGGGGCTCGTGGCCCTCGATGTCCCGCACCTCCAGGCCGAACAGCTTCTTGCCGAGCGTGCGCCCCCACTTGGCGGTGGGCAGCGCCTCGTACAGGATCCCGGCGACGAGGAGCACGGCGACCACGATGCCGAGATACACCGACGTGGTGCCGTCCAGCAGCCAGACCGTCACGGTCTCGCCGGAGAGCTTGGCCGCGTCGATCTTCTCGTTGATGTGGTCGGCCGCCTTGGCGCCGAGGGGGACGGCGGCCACGGCCGTGACCGCGCCGACGACGAGGGTGTCGAGCAGACGCGCAGCCAGGCGCTTGCCGAGACCCGCGGGTCTGGCCGAGGCCTGGCGGCGGGCAGCCGCCTGGAAGATGTCCTCGACCGGCGGCTTCCAGGGGACGGGCTGCTCCTCGTCGGGCCCGGCGAGCCGGTGCACCTGCTGGGCCCAGGAGGGCTGACCGCCACCGGGGCCGGGGCTCATGGGAGTGGCTGCGGGCTGAACTCCGACGGGTCGGCCTCCGACGGGTTGGCCTCCGACGGCCTGCTGGGGGCCGCCGCCCTGCTGCGGGACGCCCTGCGGCGACGGGGCCGGGGCGGAGGCGGGGCCCTGGGGGCCCGCGCTTCCGGCCGCCGCGGCGCGCTCGGCGGCGGCCTTGCCGGCACCGAAACCCGGGGCCTCGGCGGCGGCGGAGACACCGGCTGTGGAGGGCTGGACGCCGGCGCCCTGGCCGCCCTGTGCGACGGGGCCGGCGTACGCGGGTCCGGGTGTGCTTCCGCTCTGCGCCCCGGGCCCCCCGCCCTGCTGCGCCGTGCGCGGCGAGACCGCGCGGAACTTCATGGTGCCGTCGTCGTCGGACTGCCGGGCAGCCCCAGCGGCGCCCGCCGCCCCCGCTCCCCCGGACCCGGCCGTGGGCCTGCGGAAGACCCGTGTGCCGCCGTCCTCGTCCGGCTCGACGGGCGGGATCGTGGCCGTGCCGTCGGTACGGGCCGCGTGGCCCTCCGGCCGCCCAGGACCGGGCACTCTCGGGTCGGCGCCCCGCGGAGTCTGCGGCGCGCCGTGCTGAGCGCCCTGCGGCCCCTGCTGAGCCCCTTGGTGCGGAATCCCCTGAGCCTGCGCGGCCGCCTGCGGGGACCCCCACGACACCCGGCGGTCCTGCTCGCCGCCGAAGCCCCCCTGGTGGGCCCGGTCGGCGGCCCACGCCGACGCGGGTTCGGGGCGGCTGCCGTGCTGGGTGTCGGGGTGCGGGGGTTCCTCGGCCGGGTCCTCGTCGAAGAAGTGCGGGCCCGTCTCCTCCACCGGGGACGGGCCCGGCTCGGAGCCCGCGCCGGCCGGCGGTGCGAGCGGTTCACCGGCCGCCGGGGCGGGACGGCTGGTGCCCGGCACCCAGGAGGCACCGTTCCAGTAACGGACATATCCAGGAATGGACGGGTCCGGGTAGTAGCCCTCGCGGGGCCTGTCGTCACCGGGTGCCGGGGTTGGGGCGCTCATGTCCGTCGTCCCGTATCTGCTCGGGGGTCAATAGAGGGGGCTCCACATCTATCAGACCGGCGCAAGGCCCACCGCCAGTCCCACCGGACCCACCCCTTTTGAGCACGACCGACACCGGCCGTGACAGCGGGCGTGGTACCGGCGGAAAAAAGTTCGCCGAACCCGCGTAATGATCCCTCCCCCCACCCCTCTCCACTCGTACGGGCCCACCGCGGGACCCGGACGAGAGCCGAGAGAGGAACGAACGACATGCATCACACGGTGGTGGAGCGCGAACTGGAGCTCCAACTCATCCTGTCGCCCGAGCGCAGCATCCCCGTCCCGGCCCGGCTGGGCTACCGCAGCGACGACCCCTTCGCCGTCCACGTCACCTTCCACATCGGCTCGGACCACCCCGTCCACTGGACCTTCGCCCGTGAACTCCTCGTGGAGGGGGTGTTCCGCCCCTGCGGGCACGGGGACGTGCGGGTGTGGCCGACGAAGGTCGCGGGGCGCAGTGTCGTGCTGATGGCGCTGAGCTCCCCCGACGGCGACGCCCTCCTGGAGGCCCCGGCTGCGCAGGTCTCGGCCTGGCTGGAGCGCACGCTCAGAGCGGTCCCGCCGGGCTCCGAGGCGGAGCAGCTCGGCATCGACGACGGCCTCGCCGAGCTGCTGGCCCCGACCCCGGCCGACGACCTCTGGCTGGGCGACCCCTGGCCAGGCGACGCATCGGCGGACGAAGGGGAGTGAGCGACCGCAACCATCAATTGACGAACCACAACGGCGACCAGCCAGGTCCGCGAGAGCGGCGGCGGTTCAGCCGCAAAGAACAGTCAGAAGAGCTTGCCCGGGTTCAGGATCCCCAGCGGGTCGAAGACGCCCTTCACGGCCCGCTGCATCTCCACGCCCACCGAGCCGATCTCGCGCGCCAGCCACTCCTTCTTCAGTACGCCCACCCCGTGCTCCCCGGTGATCGTGCCGCCGAGTTCCAGGCCGAGTGCCATGATCTCGTCGAAGGACTCGCGGGCCCGCCGGGACTCGTCGGGGTCGGCGGCGTCGAAACAGACCGTGGGGTGGGTGTTGCCGTCGCCCGCGTGGGCGACGACACCGATGGTGAGCCGGTGCTTGTCGGCGATCCGCTCGGTCCCCTCGATCAGCTCGCCGAGCCGGGAGCGGGGCACGCACACGTCGTCGATCATCGTGGTGCCCTTGACGGCCTCGAGGGCGGTGAGGGAGAGCCTGCGGGCCTGGAGCAGCAGTTCCGACTCGGCCGCGTCGTCGGCCGGGACGACCTGGGTGGCACCGGCCGCCTCGCACAGCGCGCCGACGGCGGCGAGGTCGGCGGCCGGGTCGCTGGTGTCGAAGGCGGCGAGGAGCAGGGCCTCGGTGGTCTCCGGGAGTCCCATGTGCGCCAGGTCGTTGACGGCCTTGACCGTCGTACGGTCCATCAGTTCGAGGAGGGACGGCACGTGCCCGCCCTCCATGATCCGGCACACCGCGTCGCAGGCGGCGGCCCCGGAGGAGAACTCGGCGGCCAGCACCAGCTGCTCGGGCGGCTTCGGCCGCAGGCCCAGGACTGCCCGGACGACGATACCGAGCGAGCCCTCGGAGCCCACGAACAGGCGGGTCAGGTCGTAGCCGGCGACCCCCTTGGCGGTACGGCGGCCGGTGGACATGAGCCGCCCGTCCGCGAGGACGACGTCCAGTCCGAGGACGTACTCGGCCGTGACCCCGTACTTCACACAGCACAGTCCGCCGGACGCGGTGCCGATGTTGCCGCCGATCGTGCACATCTCCCAGCTGGAGGGGTCCGGCGGGTAGTAGAGGCCGAGTTCGTTGACCGCGCGGGAGAGGGTCGCGTTGACGACTCCGGGTTCGACGACGGCGATGCGGTCGACCGGGTTGATCTCCAGGATCCGGTCCATCTTCGTCAGGGAGAGCACGATGCAGCCGTCGGAGGCGTTGGCCGCGCCCGACAGGCCCGTGCGGGCGCCCTGGGGGACGACCGGGACGCGCAGTTCGGTGGCGATGCGCATGACGTGCTGGACCTGTTCGGCCGTACGCGGCAGGACGACCACCGCGGGGGTGCCGGCCGGGCAGAAGCTCGCCATGTCGTTGGCGTAGGAGACCGTGACGTCCGGGTCGGTGAGAACGGCGTCGGCGGGCAGACCGGTGAGCAGGCGGCCCACCAGGTTGCCGGTGACCGCTGTGTCTTCATCGCGACGGGCTTCGATACGGCTCATGATCACAGCGTCGCACCGGGGGCCATCGGTGTGAACCCCACCAGCGGCAACCGCCGCATGCCGGGGTGTGCTCGTCGTACTGGCGCACAGTGAGCGCCATGGAGAACCAAGCCACCAAGGACCGGCCGGAGGAGCGGCGGCGGGTTCGCCCGGAGGAGCGGCGGGCCCGGCTGCACGGGCGTCTGGTGATCGCCGCGGTCGCCGGCTGCGCGGTGCTCGGTACGGTGCTGGCGCTGCTGCCCGCGGAGCGGACGGCGACCCGCGCTCCCGCGCCCGCGCCCGGGGCCCAGGCGCTGACGGCGGTCGCCGCCGGGGTGCCGGCCGCGCTGCCCGATCTGGCGGCCCTGATCGGTGAACGGGAGAGCCATCTGCGCCGGCATCCCGAGGACGCCGAGTCGTGGGCGGTGCTCGGGACGGCGTATGCCGAGCAGGGGCGGCGGACGGCCGACACGACGTTCTACGCCAAGGCCGACGTCAGCCTGCAGACGTCCCTGAAGGTACGGGCGAACGCGGCGGCCCTCGGTGGTCTGGCCGCCCTCGCCAACGCGCGCCGGGACTTCCGGACCGCCCGGACCTGGGGCGAGGCGGCGCGGAAGCTGGAGCCGAAGCGGTGGACGACGTATCCGGCGCTGATCGACGCGTACACGGGACTCGGCGACTACAAGGCGGCGCGTGCGGCGCTGGAGCGGCTGACGGAGCTGCGGTCGGGGCCGGCGGTGATGGCCCGGGCGGCGGCCGTGTACCGGGACCGGGGCTGGCGCGAGGACGCGGCGGCCCAGCTCTCCGACGCGGCGGCCGGGGCGCGGGCGCCGGCCGAGCGGGCCGCGTATCTGGAGCGGGCCGGGCAGCTCGCCTGGGAGCGCGGTGACCGCGAGGACGCGCTGCGGCACTTCCAGGAGGCCGTCCGGATCGACCCGGACCAGCGGGCCGCGCAGGCCGGGCAGGGGCGGGTCCTCGCGGCGCTGGGCCGCACGACGGAGGCCCTGAACGCCTACCGGATGGCCCTCGCGAAGCAGCCGCTTCCGCAGTACGCCCTGGAGCTGGGCGAGTTGTACGAATGGCTTGGGCTCGGGCAGGCGGCCCGGGTGCAGTACGACCTGCTGCGGGCGGTGGTGGAACGCGCCGCGGCGGACGGGGCCGACGAGGAGCTGGTGCTCGGGCAGTTCGAGGCGGACCACGGTGACCCGGCGTCCGCGGTACGGCGCCTGCGGGCCGAGTGGCTGCGGCAGCCGGGGATCGCGGTGGCCGACGCGCTGGGGTGGGCGCTGCACCGGGCGGGCCAGGCCAAGGAGGCCCTGCGGTACGCCCGGATCGCGACGGACAAGGTGCACGGCGGCGGGGTGCGCAGCGCGCTGTACGCCTATCACCTGGGCATGATCGAGCGGGAGACGGGACAGTACGCCCCGGCGCGCCGGCATCTGAGAGAGGCGCTCCAGATCAACCCCTGGTTCTCGCCCTCGCGGGTGCGGGCGGCGCGGGAGGCGTTGGCGGCGCTGGGGGAGGTGCCGGACGAGGGGGTGCCGGATGCGGATGTGCGGGCGGTGGACGCGAAGGGGGTGGACGCCAAGGCGGTGGACGCGAAGGCGGTCACACCGCGGCCGTACCGATGAGGGCGTTCCTCGTCACCAGCGCCGCCAGCTCCTGCTCGCCGAGTCCTTCCGTGCCCTCGGGCCTGCGGGGCAGGACCAGGTAGCGGGTCTCCGCGCTGGAGTCCCACACCGTGATCTGAGTCGAGTCGGGCAGGGTCAGGCCGAACTCCCGCAGTACCTCCCGCGGTTCACGGACCACGCGGGAGCGGTAGGCCTCGGACTTGTACCAGCTGGGAGACGGGCCCAGGAGCCGGAGCGGGTAGCAGGAGCAGAGGGTGCAGACGACGACGTTGTGGAGCGACTCGGTGTTCTCCACGACCCGCAGGCGCTGGAACGAGCCCTCCAGGTAGCCGAGTTCCCGCACGGCGGCCGTGCCGTCCGCGAGGAGCCGGGCCCGGTAGGCGTCGTCGGTCCAGGCGCGGGCCACGACCCGTGCCCCGTTCGCCGGCGAGGACTCGGCGAGGAACGCGTCGATCGCCTCGTCAAGGCGTTCGCCGGTGATCAGCCCCTTCTCCTCCAGGAGGGTCTCCAGGCGCCGTACCCGCCGGGCGATCGTCGCGTCGGTGTGGTGGTCACCGCTCGTCATCGCGGTCCTCCTCCAGGTAGCTCTCCCACAGGTCCAGTACGACGTGGTGGTCGCCCTCGCCCCAGAGGTCGCGGGCCTCGAAGCGGACCGCGTAGATCTGCTCGACGGGCGCGTCCCCCCGCCCCTGCGCGCTGACGTCGGCCAGTTCCTCGGGGCCCTCCGGCTCGACGACCACGCCCCGCTTGCCGCGCGCGTACCGGGGCAGGCGGGTGTGGTGCGGCGGGTCGTGGCGGTAGGTGCGGACCCGGGTGCCGGGCGGGAAGCGGTCGGGGGGCGCCTCAGTCATCGAGCTCACCCGGCTCGATCACGCCCTTGCGTTCGAGCAGGACGCGGATCGCGGTGAACCAGCGCTCGTAGTACGAGGCCGCCAGGTACTCCGCCGGCGGCATCGACTCGATCGCGTCCCGGAACTCGTTCGTGTTGAACACCCCTTGCGCGCGCAGGGTGTTGTAGAGCCCGACGACCCGGGCCTCCCAGTCGGCGTGGAAGGGCTCGGCGTCGTCGGTGGTGTCGATCGCGCCGAACCCCTGCGTGCCGCCCACGTCGTTGATCCTGGCCATGGGGCCAGCCTACGAGCGTTACGCGGAAAGGGGGGCTTGCTAGAGGTTGCCCCGCTTCTCCTGCTCCCGCTCGATGGCCTCGAACAGGGCCTTGAAGTTGCCCTTGCCGAAGCCCATGGAACCGTGCCGCTCGATGATCTCGAAGAACACGGTCGGCTTGTCCTGGACCGGCTTGGTGAAGATCTGCAGCAGATAGCCGTCCTCGTCGCGGTCGGCGAGGATCTTCAGCTCGCGGAGCGTGTCGACCGGCACCCGGGTGTCGCCGACCCACTCGCCGAGGGTGTCGTAGTAGGAGTCGGGGGTGTCGAGGAACTGGACTCCGGCCGCCCGCATGGTCCGTACGGTCTGCACGATGTCGTTGGTGTTCAGCGCGATGTGCTGGACGCCGGCGCCGCCGTAGAACTCCAGGTACTCGTCGATCTGGGACTTCTTCTTGGCGATGGCGGGCTCGTTGATCGGGAACTTCACCTTGAGCGTGCCGTCGGCCACCACCTTCGACATCAGCGCGCTGTACTCGGTGGCGATGTCGTCGCCCACGAACTCCTTCATGTTCGTGAAGCCCATGACCTTGTTGTAGAAGCCGACCCACTCGTTCATCCGGCCGAGCTCGACGTTGCCGACGCAGTGGTCGACGGCCTGGAAGGTGCGGTGGGCGGGCGGCTCGACGATCGGGGCGGCCGCGGCGAAGCCGGGCAGGTACGGGCCGTCGTAGCCGGTGCGCTCGACCAGGGTGTGGCGGGTCTCGCCGTAGGTGGCGATCGCGGCGAGGACGACCGTGCCGTGCTCGTCCTTCAGCTCGTACGGCTCGGCCACCGAGCGGGCGCCGTGTTCGAGGGCGTAGTCGTAGGCGCGGCGGGCGTCCGGGACCTCGATGGCGAGGTCGATCACGCCGTCGCCGTGCTCGGCCACATGTTGGGCGAGGAAGTGGCCCCAGGGAGTGGCGGGCTTGATGACCGAGGTGAACACGAACCGGGCGGAGCCGTTCTCCAGCACATAGCTCGCGGTCTCGCGGCTGCCGTTCTCCGGTCCGGAGTAGGCCACGAGTCGCATGCCGAAGGCGGTCGAGTAGTAGTGCGCCGCCTGCTTGGCGTTGCCGACGGCGAAGACGACCGCGTCCATTCCCTTGACCGGGAAGGGATCGGCCTGCCGGGCGGTGTCGGGAGTGTGGTGTGTGGTCTGCGTCATGTGCGAAGCCTGGCTCCGCACCGCAAGGTGCGCAATAGTTCACGCATTCACTGGGCAATGTGTTCAGCAGTAGGGCCGCATCGGCGGCCTTTCTGTACAGGATGACCATGTCTCCGGGAGGCTGCTGTGGGGATCGACGCACTGGACGGGCGGATCATCGTGCTCCTCGCGCGCGAGCCGCGGATCGGGGTCCTCGAGATGTCCCGGCGGCTGGGGGTGGCGCGGGGGACCGTGCAGGCGCGCCTGGACCGGCTTCAGTCGAACGGAGTCATCCGGGGGTTCGGTCCGCAGGTCGATCCGGCGGCGCTCGGCTACCCGGTGACCGCCTTCGCCACGCTCCAGATCCGGCAGGGGCAAGGGGCCGACGTACGGGCGCACTTGGCGACCGTGCCGGAGGTCCTCGAGCTGCACACCACCACCGGCAGCGGGGACATGCTGTGCCGCCTCGTGGCCCGCTCCAACGCCGATCTCCAACGTGTGATCGACCGGGTTGTCGGTTTCGATGGGATCGTCCGGGCCGCCACCGCGATCGTCATGGAGAACCCCGTTCCGCTGCGGATCATCCCGCTGGTGGAGCAGGCGGCGGAGGATCCGGCCCTTCGGGAGTGACCGAACCACTGGGGTGAACGGGTGACAGCAATTCCCGGGGGACACCCCCGGACCCCCAGCCGCAGCTGTCTCATCCGGCACCAGCGAGCGAGGTGACGTGCGTGACCTTCTGGGAGTACCTCGGCAACCGGCACCAGCAACTGCTCGCGGACGCCTACCAACACGCGAGCGCGGTCTTCCAGTGCATGGTCGTGGCGACCGTGATCGGGGTGCTGATCGGGGTCGTGACCTACCGCAGTGAGTGGGCGGGCAACCTCGCCACGACGGCCACCTCGACGATCCTGACCGTCCCGTCGCTCGCCATGATCGGCCTGCTCGTCCCGCTCGTGGGGCTGGGTGTGCCACCCACGGTGATCGCCCTGACCCTGTACGGGCTGCTGCCCATCGTCCGCAACGCGATCGTGGGCCTGCGCGGGGTCGATCCGTCCCTGGTGGACGCGGCCAAGGGCATCGGGATGTCCCGGGTGACGCGCCTGGCGCGGGTCGAGCTGCCGCTCGCCTGGCCGCCGATCCTGACCGGGATCCGGGTCTCGACGCAGATGCTGATGGGCATCGCCGCGATCGCCGCGTACGCCTCCGGGCCCGGCCTCGGCAAGGAGATCTTCCGCGGCATCGCCTCGCTGGGCAGCGAGAACGCGCTGAACCAGGTGCTCGCGGGCACGCTCGGGATCATCGTCCTCGCCCTGCTGTTCGACGCCGTGTACGTCCTGATCGGACGGCTGACGATTCCGAGGGGGATCCGTGTCTGAGTCTTCCGGCACCTCGGGTGCGTCCATCGAGCTGGAGAACCTGACCAAGAGGTACCCCGGCAGCCCGCAGCCCGCCGTCGACAACGTCACGCTGGACATCAAGGCGGGCGAGACCGTCGTCTTCGTGGGGCCGTCCGGATGCGGTAAGTCGACGACGCTGAAGATGATCAACAGGTTGATCGAGCCGACCGGTGGACGCATCCGGATGAACGGTGAGGACGTGACCGACATCGACCCGGTCAAGCTGCGCCGCAAGGTGGGCTACGCCGTCCAGTCGGCCGGGCTCTTCCCGCACATGACGGTCGCGCAGAACATCGCGCTCGTGCCGAGGATGATCGGCTGGGGGAAGAGCCGGATCAAGGACCGGGTGGAGGAACTGCTCGACCTCGTCGGGCTGGACCCCGGCGAGTTCCACGGCCGCTATCCGCACCAGCTCTCCGGCGGCCAGCAGCAGCGGGTGGGCGTGGCGAGGGCGCTCGCCGCCGATCCGCCGGTCCTGCTGATGGACGAGCCGTTCGGCGCGGTCGACCCGATCACCCGTGACCATCTCCAGGACGAGCTGCTCCGGCTCCAGCGCGAGCTGCGCAAGACGATCGTCTTCGTCACCCATGACTTCGACGAGGCGATCAAGCTGGGTGACCGGATCGTCGTGCTGCGCGAATGCTCCCACATCGCCCAGTTCGACACCCCCGAGGCGATCCTGGCCAACCCGGCCGACGACTTCGTGTCCGGGTTCGTCGGCGCCGGGGCGGCGCTGAAGCGGCTGAACCTCACCCGGGTGCGGGATGTGGTGATCACGGACTATCCGACGGTGAGCGTCGACGACCCCCTCCAGGAGATCTTCAACAGGCTCCGGGGCAGCGGGACGAACGAGATCCTGCTGCTCGACAGGCGCGGACGGCCCTACAAGTGGCTCAGGCGCGGCGACATGATGCGGGCGAAGGGGTCGCTGGCCCGGGCCGGGACGCCGGTGAGCGACACGGTGACCGGGGACGCGACCTTGCGGGACGCGTTGGGGGCCGTGCTGACCGACAGCGCGGGACGGGTCGCGGTGACCGGGCGGCACGGTGAGTACACGGGGGTCGTCGACATGGAGACGCTCATGAACTGCGTGCACGAGCTGTTGGAAGCCGACCGTTTCGAGGCCGCGGAGCACCGGCACGAGCGGGAGGAGATCCGGGCCGCGCAGCCGCACGCCGAGCGGGCGGGTGCCGGCGAAGGGGTGCGGAAAGCGTGACGGCTTCTGAGACTACGGAGCTGGAGGAGGCTCTGGGGCGGGAGGAGACGCCGGAGCTGGAGGAGACTCCGGAGTGGGAGGAGACTGCTGAGCAGGCGGAGACTCTGGAGTCTGCGGCGACTCCGGGTGCGACTGAGACGGCGGCTCTTCCACCGGCTACCCCGCCCCGGCCTCACGTGACCTGGCAGAAGCTGACCTTCCTGCCCGCGTTCCTCATCGCCGTCCTGCTCGCGACCTGGCTGTGGTTCGAGCAGGCCGACCTGGACCCGCTCTCGGCGAACGCGCTGTCGAACGGGCAGGTGTCCGAGGCCCTGTGGCAGCACGTGAAGCTGACGGTGATCTCGACGTTCTTCGTGCTGCTCATCGCGATCCCGCTGGGGATCGTGCTGACCCGCGGGGCCTTCCGGAAGGCGAGTCCGGTGGTGATGGCAGTCACCAGCACAGGCCGGGCGACCCCGGTGATCGGCCTGTTGGCCCTGCTGGTGATCTGGCTGGGCACGGGCACGAAGGCCGTCCTGATCGGCATGATCGCCTACGCCGTCCTGCCGGTCCTGTCGAACACGATCGCGGGCCTGAGGGGCAACGACCCGACCCTGCTGGAGGTGGCACGGGGCATCGGCATGACCCCGCTGGGAGTCCTGACCCGCGTCGAACTCCCGCTGGCCGTCCCCCTGATCCTCGCGGGCGTCCGCACGGCCCTGGTCCTCACCGTCGGTACGGCGACCCTGGCGACCTTCGGCGGAGGCGGCGGACTCGGCGTCCTGATCACGACCGGCATCACCGACCAGCGCATGCCGGTCCTGATGCTGGGCTCGATCCTCACGGTGACGCTCGCCCTACTGCTCGACTGGCTGGCCTCACTGGCGGAACTGCTGGTGCGGCCACGGGGGTTGGGGGTGGGGACGTGAGGGGGAGATGCCTGGGGGCGGCTGGGGGCATCGGGGTGCCCCTGCCGGTAGTACCGGCGAGTGCACCGGCCGGCCTCGCCGGGCGGACCGCTGCCACGGGGCGTGGAGGCGGGGATGCGAGGCGGGGGTGCCTGCGGGCGGCCAGGGCACCGTCCCGCACCTGCCGGTAGTACAGGCGAGCGCGCCAGCCGGCCTCGCCGGGCGGACCGCTGCCACGGGGCGTGGAGGCGGGGATGCGAGGCGGGGGTGCCTGCGGGCGGCCAGGGCACCGTCCCGCACCTGCC